>JBARBF010000065.1:0-97971 GCA_049792755.1 Bacteroidales bacterium
CCCTTGCAAGAGGCGATGACACCAGAGCACAAACACTCATCGATCCTGCTGACTGACCGGCAATTGTAACTTTTTGAGGATCTCCTCCAAATGCTTCGATATTCTTTTGTATCCATCTTAGTGCAGCAATCTGGTCAAGAAGACCATAATTACCCGATACCTTATTCTCCGATTCACTGCTTAGTTCAGGATGGGCAAGAAAGCCAAGCGCTCCAACCCTGTAGTTGATACTGACGAAGATGATCCCTTTCTTTGATATCTCCTCGCCATTATAAACTGCACATGCTGCAGAACCGGAAGAAAATCCGCCTCCGTAGATCCATACAAGCACAGACAATTTTTCCTTTGCCGATTTAGCCGGCGTCCAGATATTCAGATAAAGGCAATCCTCACTAAGATTTTCAGGCGGAGTTATAAACTCTTCTGTCCACATCATGAATGGTACCGGTTTATTCTGCATAGGGCTGGCAGAAAATTTTTCGCATTTCAGAACTCCGGTCCAGTTCTTTACTGGCTGTGGAGCTTTCCAGCGCAATTCACCCACTGGCGGCTGTGCAAAAGGGATTCCCTTGAAAATACTTATTTCCCCATTTTTATACCCGGTGAGAAGACCGTTTTCTGTTTTTATTACAGATAATTGCCCCGATAAACTCAGTGAGGATAATATAATTCCGCTAAAAAAAAATAATAACTGATAGTTCTTTGAAATTTTCATGTTTTATGTTTTAATAATGATTATGACGTGTATATGGTCAACCTTCAGAAATGATTCCTTTCATAAATTCTGCTGCCAGTTTTGCATTTTTATCCGCATATTCAATTCCGACTGTCTGCCCGTTAACTACCGGAAGAGGATGGCACAATTCATAGCTCATATATCCCGAATATCCGATCTCTTTCATTGCATTAACGAAAGGACGGTAATAATCAGGACCAATAACTTTTCCGTCGCTCCCTTTTTCATATTCACCGCCGAAATGGGATAATACCTGAAGCTTTCCAACAGCCTGTGCAGCTTTATGAATATTTTCAGGGCTCTTGTCGTCCATTATCGGCACATCAAGTGAAACTTTCAGATTCGGGGAATTTACCTCTTTTACCATGCGAAGTACATCGGTATAATCTGTAACTACAGGTTTATGGTTCTGCAAAGCCAGTATTACACCCGCATCAGCAGCATACTTTGAACATTCTGTCAATCCTGCCCTCACCCACGACCACGTATCTTCCTCACTGAATTTTGCATGTGTGTAATTCCAGATATCCTTCGCTATATCATAATTTGCGAGTTGAGGATGCAAAGTAACACCTGGCCAGCCCATGAACAGTCTTAATGTCTTTGCACCGAGATCCGATGTCATCCTGATCAGGTTTATGACATACACGATCTGGCACTCCCTGTGTTCAACAATCGGGCTGCTGAGGTCATTATTTCCTGCAACTCCGTATATGTCAATACCCGATCCGTCAGCTACTTTTCGCAGTTCTTTGCATTTCCGGGTTGGCCAGTCGAGAGGATTGCCGTGAGGTCGTTTTCCATCTATTTCAATCCCGGCATAACCATATTCTTTTGCCCGTTTAATCATCTCTTCAAGCGGTAATGAATTTCCACGGTACCATACTCCAAGATATGTTATACTGTACAATCCGACCTTTATATCAGATTTTTTCTTCTGATCTCCTGGCGATAAAGCATGGATACCTGTTGCTATTCCTGCCGAAGCAGCAAGGCTTGTTGCAAAGAACTGCCTGCGGTTCATCTGATTGAATTTTTTCATAAGTGCTCCTCCTCCTTTTTTATAATCAACCAAGTTAATATATTGAAAATTATAATTCAACCGAAAAATGAATCTTGTATCTTTATAATATGATTTTAAACAATTATCGAATAATTTAAAACTTTCATTATGTCACTTACCGAGAAAATTGCCAGTGATCTTATAACCGCCATGAAGGCAAAGGATAAAGTTGTCCTCGAAGCTATCAGAGCTGCTAAAACTGCATTTACGCTTGCCAGAACAGAGAAAAGCGGGGATACCGTCCTGACGAATGAAGAGGAATTGAAGATCATTCAGAAGCTTGTTAAACAAAGAAGGGAATCAGCTGTGATCTATAAGGAGCAGAACAGGCCCGATCTTTATGAGAAGGAGATAGCCGAAGCAGAAGTTCTTGAAAAATATCTGCCGGCAAAAATGAATGAAGAAGAGCTATTGAATGTTATTAAGGGTATTATTGCGCGTACAGGAGCTAAATCCCCGGCCGATATGGGTAAAGTCATGGGTGCTGCAACCAAAGAACTGGCCGGAAAGGCTGACGGAAAAGAGATCTCGGCCAAGGTCAGGCAACTTCTTGGCTCTTGAATTATATCCTGAAATAAATCCAATCTTATGAAAACGTTCAAAACACTTTTAATAATATGCCTGTTTTTTATTGCAGGATAAACCATTTGGTGTCAGCAGAAGGGTTATTACCGGTACCCTGCTATTCATGGAAATATTGTCATTTTTACTGCTGAGGGAGATCTCTGGAGATATAATATTGCTAATAATGAAGCGAAAAGACTCACAACAAATCATGGCGTGGAATCGCATGCCAGAATTTCTACCGATGGTCAGTGGGTTGCATTCGTCGGTCAGTATGAGGGTCCTTCAGAGGTTTATGTAATGCCGGTTGATGGCGGCAGACCAAAACGGCTCACATATGAGGAAGGAAGTCCTGTTGTTTATCAATGGACTGGCGATGGAAAGATAATATACTCAACCACTTGTTATTCTACTGTCCCAAATGCTCAGCTTGTTAAGATCGACCCTGTAAATATGACCAGTGAACTTATCCCTCTCTTACAGGCTGACCAGGGAACATATACTCCCGGCGGAGAGCTTTTTTTTACTCGTCTCAGGGATCAGGGAAGCCATACAAAGCGATATAAAGGAGGCACAGCTCAGACATTATGGAAATTCGATGGCAAAAATGAAGCTCAGCCGGTTACATCTGATTACCCGGGTACAAGCAAGGATCCCATGTATTTTAATGGAAGAATTTACTTCCTTACCGACCGTGACGGTACAATGAATATATGGTCGATGAATAGCGACGGAGGAGATCTTAAACAACATACCCGATTTACCAGGTGGGACCTTGCAGATGCTGATATTTATGACGGAAAGATCGTTTGTCAGCAGGGCGCCGATATATTGCTCTATGATATTACCGCCGATAAATCAAATAAACTTGATATAACGCTTAACTCCGATTTCGATCAGAAGCGTATGCAGTGGATCAATGATCCTAAATCCAGGATCACTTCTGTGGATCTTTCATATAAAGGCGACCAGGTTGTTCTTACTTCAAGGGGACGGATCTTTTCAATCCCGCTGGAAACTGACAGATGGTCGGAGGTTACCCGTAAATATGGGATACGCTACAAAAATGCAACTTATATTAATCCTGAAAACGAATTAATGATGCTGTCTGATGAATCCGGCGAGTTTGAGATATGGAAATCTGACAACTACGGTTTTAAAACCCCAACACAGATAACCAGCGGATCGAAAAATTTTATTGAAAACTTTTTACCCTCTCCGGATGGTAACTATATTATTTATAATGAAAAGGATAACAGGCTGATGCTCTTTTCAAAAATCTCCGGGACATCAAACTTAATTGCTCAGAACGATTTTGGATATTCAGCGCCTTTCGCATGGTCGCCTGACAGCCGTTGGATAGCCTTTACCGACAGGACTGTCAACCAGACCGGTTATATAAAAATATATGATGTAAAGGAGGCAAAATCATTCCAGATTACCACCGGCAGGCAGGAAGACTTTACTCCGCGGTTCAGCAGAGATGGCAACTGGCTTTATTTCATATCGGAACGCACATTAACCACATCTGTAAGAAGCCCCTGGGGAAGCAGACAACCGGAACCATACTACAATAAAACCGCAAAAATATATGCAATCGCCCTGAACAAAACTGCTCTATTCCCATTTCGTGAACCTACGGAACTTAATCCGGTAAAATCCGATACCTCAAAAACACTAAAAGAAAAGGATAAAAAGAAACCGGATAACTCAAAAACAAAAATTGAAGAGAAATTTGATCTTACTGATGCCGGCTTAAAACTTTATGTCGTCCCGATGAAAGCAGCCAATGTAGTTGATTTCGAACTCAATAATGACTGGCTTTATTGGTCGGAATATAATTCAGATGACAATTCCGTCAATCTCAATGCACTTAAAATAACCAATAAAAAAAATAATGAAGTAGCAAATATTGCCTCCTCGATAAACGAATTCAGGTTATCGGGAGATGGAAAGAAAATTCAGATAAGGGATAAAAATGGCATTGTTGTTCTCAATGCTGACGGAACGAAACCTGATGCCAAAAAAAATAGTGTTGACCTGACCAAATGGGCTTTCACCATCGACCCTGTTGAAGACTGGAAACAAATGTTTAAAGATGCCTGGCGCATGGAACGCGACTATTTTTATGATAAAAACATGCATGGCGTTGACTGGCAGGGTATTTACAATCAATACTACCCGCTGGTTGACCGTGTTACAGATCGCTATGAACTTGATGACATTCTTGCGAAAATGATCTCGGAACTGTCGGCCCTTCATATGTTTGTTTATGGAGGTGATAAACGGCAGCCGGGAGACAATATATCCAACGGTTATCTGGGTGCTGCATTTTCCCGCGACAAAAATCATGAAGGATTTGTAATAGACCATATCTACGGGTCCGATCCTGATTATCCGGCAGATTTGTCCCCTCTGGCGAAACCTGACCTTAAGATTAAGGAGGGAGACATTATTTTAACTGTCAATGGTGTGAGTACTGCCGGATTATCTGATATCAACGAACTCCTGCAAAATAAAGCTGATGTACAGGTCAGACTTAAACTTAAAAATGCAAAAGGAGAGATTTATGAAGAGGTGGTAAAACCTGTAAATGCAGGAGCCTTTTCCAGCCTGCGATACAGCGAGTGGGAATACACCCGACGCCTTGAAGTGGATAACACCTCGGAAAACAAAATCGGCTACCTTCACCTTAGAGCTATGGGAGGGGGCGATTATGACGATTTTGTGAAAAACTTTTATCCTGCCATTGGAAAAGAGGGTCTTATTGTTGATGTCAGACATAACCGGGGAGGCAATATAGACAGCTGGATTCTTGAAAAGCTGATGCGTAAGGCCTGGTTCTATTGGGCTCCTAGAGTGGGTAAATCTACTCCTAACATGCAATATGCCTTTACCGGTCATATTGTTGTGTTGATGGACGAACACACTGCGTCAGATGGCGAAGCTTTTTCTGAAGGTTTCAGACGTCTCGGTCTCGGTAAGCTAATTGGTACAAGAACGTGGGGAGGTGAAATATGGCTCTCTTCCGGAAACAGACTCGTTGACAACGGAATTGCTACAGCCGCTGAGACTGGTGTTTATTCACCTGATGGCGAGTGGCTTATAGAAGGATGGGGAGTGGAGCCCGATATTAAGGTTGATAATCTGCCTTTCGAAAGCTTTAAAGGGAAAGATGCCCAGCTTGATGCTGCAGTCCAATACCTTTTAAAACTCAATAAAGAACAACCTGTTGTCACGCCACCAATACCAAAATATCCGATAAAAGCATTTGATTATAAGGATAAGTAATTTTTATAATCTCTGTGGCCCTCTGTGATTCCTCTGTGCCACTCTGTGTAACTAAAAAACAAGAACTTACACAACTTGTCCCGCTCAGGCGGGAGAGACACAGAGAGAAGAACAGAGATACACAGAGAAATTTTAGTTGATATTTTTCGCTGTTATAGATTTTATTGGGTAGTAAAGCACGATGCAGGTAAATTTGCACCATTAAAAAGGTTTGGAACGGCTGTGTTACTCCATGCAAAACGAACAGCTTCAGGTAACTTAACCTTCTTGGAGGTGACAATTACCTTCTGATCTTTAATTTTTGCTTCAGCAGGATAGAATATTTTATCCTCTCCGGCAATTTCAAAATAAGTCAGCTTATCTCCTGACGTATGTAATCCATCACTATGGTCAAATGATATGATAGCTTTGTTTTTATCAATTGTCATCTCTTTATACAAAGGTCCCGAATCTTCATTTATTATCTTCCTGTAATATCTGTTCAATGCAATATTGGCCAGTCGTAACGCTGCATCCTGTTTATTCTTTGAATGGATGTTAAGAGTATCGCAGAGATCACTCAGTACAGCCATTCCGGTATTTGGCACCTCCAGAACTCTCCTCTGCGCATCCCTTACCTCAACTCCCTCAAATGGATTCCCGTATTTGTATGGTGCTATTTGAGCATAGTAAAAGGGAAAATCATAGCCCCAATTGCTTCTCCAGCTTTTGATCAAACCCGAAAGTAATTTATTGTAGGCATAGGCGTTAATCGTATTCGCTTCACCCTGGTACCATAATACCCCTGCAATACGGAAAGGAATCAGGGGATTAATCATGGCATTATAAATCCTGGCAGGTTCCACCGGTCCCCACGGTACAGTTTTTTGTTTAGCTGCAGCACCTCGAAGAAAATCGTCTTTCTGTATTATGTCTTCAGGCATCCAGGCTTCTGCAGGTGTTCCTCCCCAGCTTGAATTGATGACCCCGACCGGTACTCCGAGTTCTTTATTCAGTTTTCGTGCAAAAAAATAACCTATTGCGCTGAATGTTTTCATTTCATCGGGAGTGCATGCCGACCATTTACCTGCCAGATGATCCTGAGGATATTGTGCGGTGGCTGTACTGACAGTAAAAAGCCTGATCTCCGGATAATTTGCGTTTTTTATTTCTTCGTCTCCATTATTAATCCCCCACTGGGCAGACATTTCCATATTAGACTGGCCTGAACATAGCCAGACCTCTCCTACTAACACATCTTTCAATATCAGCTCATTCTGACCTTTAATATGAATAGTATACGGCCCTCCGGCTGCCGGTGTCTTCAAAGTTATCTTCCATGTTCCCTGGGTGCTGCCTTGTGTACTTACTTCACTTTCCATCCAATCGGCTTTTATAACAACTTTTTCGCCGGTCTTTGACCATCCCCAAAAGATTACATCAGATTTCTGCTGAAGAACCATATTGTCTGAAAATATTTCCGGAAGTGAAATATTGGCCCTGCTGAACTGAAGAAAAATTAATAGAATAACTATTGTCAACAGTACTCTTTTAATAAATGTTTTCATATTGATTAAATTTAGTATACAAACTTAATCAGAATAGAGTAAAAAAAGGATATGGAAAATCGAAAATTTATGATCTGGTTAATCTGATATGTTATTCCAAAGCATACCAGCCCGGAATAACTCTCACATCTTCCTTCCCCTTTAGCCACATTTCATAATTTAGTAAACCAAAGGAATAACCGGAATATATACCAACATTTTTATATTTTGCTGAAACCTTAACTCAGGGAATGATGTCAACACCAAAAGTTATACTCTCCTGTGAAACAGAGTATTTGGTACAGTTTGTTGCAGGAACACGACTGAGGATATTGGTATGTTATGATTTATTTAAAAACCCGATTATTTGAGTAAACATAACTGTCTGATATAAATCTTACAAGTCGGACAAATCATAATTGGAATAGTTTTTGCTGTTAATAAAATAACACTGATTTTTACTAAAAAACAATAGGAACTCCTCTTCTGATGAATATTTTAAAATTCCTTCTGCTAATTTTTTTAATTCTTGGTCCGAGCTGTCAGAAAGACAATTTTGATACAGGCAACTGTGCCGGAGGTAATTGTATTACCGTTAGTGGCTATATTTTTGACAGGCTAACAAGGGAACCACTTGCATCTGCTGAAATAAACATAACCTACAAGGAAAATTGCGGCTTTTGCGGAACGGGATGCCCCTTTAGAAAATTTGATCTGGGATCGGTTTCCACTGACAATAATGGTTATTTCAAAAAAGATATTTCATCAAAAGTATTTCAGGTTATAACCGGTTCTTACTCATTTGACATAAGTTTTGAAAATTATCTGGATGAACATGTTTATATAACCAACAATAATCAGAAAAATCTGTCAGTTGAATCATTTTTAAGTCCTCCTGCTTACCTGAATCTCAGAATCAACCTGACTGGCACAAATAATATAGAATATTTCGGTCTGGATTTGATTCCTGACTCCCTATCAGGCAATTCAGTAGCAGATTACAACAGTGATGTATCTGGTCTTTTTGCCGATACAACAATTGTCTTCAAAGTCCCTGCAGAGAGAATCATATATATTGGCTATCTCTTAAAAACAAACAGCGCCGAGAAGCATGTAAATGAATCGGTAACTATTGAAAGATTTAAGACAAAGGATTTTCAGATTAATGAATAATAATGACTATGCGACTTTCCTGAATTATAGGTTATGAATAGAACAATTCCATTTTGCTTACTTATTATGGCCATACTTGTCAGTACTTTCTGTACTAAAAGAGAAGACAAACAAAAGATGTTATTAAAATGCGATTGTGCAGGCTATCTGGCACCTTCAGATACTGTAGCGTGCTCAGGCACATTATGCCAAAGCGATACCTGTCAGAATTATTTCGCAATCTGGAAGGACTTGTTGCTATCAAGGAATCAGATGTCGCCGGATTATTTTGACAATCACATAACACCTTGTAGTACAAGTATTGACAGATGGAATGACGGAATATCATTTAGAATATATTACAAAGTTAAAATTGAATGGGCAGAAATACTTATGGGTGATCAATTCATTATCTGGCTCTCGTCTTCCACTTCCGGACTTTATCCTTCTCTTCCTCTGCCAAGGGATACTCTCCTGACTAAAGAACAGATTAATACTGCGTTCAGTTTAATGGCTTTCTCCTCGGGTATGAATGTAATTTCTTCAATTAATGTACTAAGGTATCATTCATTTACAGAGGCAATGAATGCAGTAGCCAGGGGATCAGGAGTCGATACACTGTGCACCGGCGATCTTTATTATGACCCTCCACATCTCGATCCGGCTCCATCAGGTCAGCCATACCTCAGGGCTAACGGGATTTTGAACTGGAATGAAAACAAATGTATCACTGGCCTGCTGAATCTTTATACCGGAGAGGTTAAGACTATATTCGATCAATGTGTGATTTACTTTTGTGTAACCAAAGGAACCCTGGTAACAAAAAACAATACTTCCACACAGCCAATAGAAAAGATTAAAACCGGTGATACTATATTATCTGTGAATACAAACTCGATGAAAATTGAAAAAGATCTTGTCGTGAAAATCGATTCAGTCACTCACAAAGATATTATTGAAATCAAATTCAGCGATAATAAGAAACTTTCTTCAACCTGTGATCATCCTTTTTATGTGAAAGGGAAAGGGTGGTGTTCTTATAAACCTCCGGAGACTTCACAAAAATATGGTCTTAAGGCCAAACAGCTTAAGATTGGAGATACCTGCCTTGAATATCATGAAAATACTTTGATAGAAGTTCAGATTAATTCAATTTCTGAGAATACACGAGAAGTTAAAACATATAACATAAGCCGGCTTAAGAATAACAAAAACTATTTTGCAAATGGCATTCTGGTCTCTACGGAAGAGAACTAAAAATAATACTCTGAGACATCTTCCCATTTTACTCCTTCGCCACCTTCTTTTGGTAACCTCCTGCAAAAGGCTATAGTTCCTGATTGAGATTGTTTATCATACAAACAACAATACCCATTGTTAATATTACTTACCCCAGTAATTTTTCATCAGGTCACTTACCCAGCCGGGCTGCCGGATATTTCCTTTTAAATGATATTCTTTAAATACCGGTTTAATATCCAGGACAGGCGTTCCGTCGATGGCATCAAGATATTTAACTTTTATTGTCCTACCTTTATGCTCGAGTAATTCGACCGTGGAAAGACCAAGAGTATTCGGACGATCCTTTTTTCGTTGTCCGAAAATTCCTGTCAAAGGATAATCGGGATTTCCTCGCGGCCTCCCTGAGAAAACTATTTCATTCTTTTTAACCTTATCAAAGAAGTAGATGATCTCAAGATGTGAAAAGCCTGAGATGCCTTCAAATGCCTCATCGGGAATGTGATCACATAGCTCTATTTCCGAAATCATTTCTCCCCAGAAATCATCCGTTGGAGTCTTTCGGGAGTTTCTTACGGTCGCTACCGGTTTTAGTAATATTTCCATTTTAATTGACGGAATATAATGTCATTGTTGATTTAAAATAAAATGAGCATCATGCATATGTATAAAAACACATTGATTTTCAATCGGTTTTGCAATTACTTATTTATGATTGCCGATAGTCATAATAAAATCAATGTATTTTATTAATACGACTTATTTAAAAATCCTGTCTTTGAAATCTTGTTTTAAAGCTCCTGAATCATATTTTAATCCGCGGCAAATAAAAATATGAAAATATGCGTTGCGATCATCATGTGCATAGGGATAAAATACATTTTCTGCAGCTTCGACCTTATCATAAATTATTCATATATGGATTTCAGCTTCTTATCTCAGTTTTAAAAAGTCCCCATCGATTATCATCACTTTTACACTATTGGCTGTTGTTGAACGGTGTGAACTTAAATTGTCGGAGACAACAATGGAGCTAAACATCAATTACTCTGTTTTTATACAGGTTTTTCTTTTTAAACTGAATACTGATGCCTTTCCCCATCCAATAGTTTTCTGTTGTACTATGGATTAACTGCATATGCAAATGAGGTCTCTCTGAATATCCCGAATTCCCGGCTTTTGCAACGACCTGATCTGCATTTATATTATCACCGGTATGAACAAGAATGCTGTCTTTTTTTAAATGTCCCAGGAGCAAATAATTATTATCCTTCCGGATGATGATAGTATTTCCTGTATTATAGGGATAATTGCCGCAAAAAGGTATATTGTCGTCTATCCCGTTCTCAACTTTATATACTACTCCATCAACCGGGCTAAATACATTTTCTTCAAAAATCGGATAATCTTCGTTTCGGGGTGGTAAAAATAATTTTCCCGAGTTGCCGATTTTGGCAATATCTGTTGCAAATAACATTGAAAGATTTGTTTTTTTCTTTTTATGTACCGGAGAATAAAAATGATAATTCATCAACCTGCTGATCCTTGAATTACCTCCGTCTGTAATAAGATATGAACCTTGCTTGAAGGGGAACTCAATTTGGACTGCTCCTTTTTCTGATCTGAAGATCACAATAATAATTTTTATCAGCAGAAATAATATCCAGATTTGTATTATTGCCAGAAAGAAAATCAGGTAATGGTTGTTTCCGGTTTTATTCACAGAAAACAGTTTCCATGAAAAAATCATTAAGATTAAAACCTCTGAAATGACAAAATAAATTCTCTTGAATCGCAATCCTAAAAATTCCCAATAACCAGAAAGGATGAGAATTATCAATACAGTTTCTGTTATTGAGGTCAAAAGAAATAAATCACTGTTTACAAAGAGTGAGAATAATATTAAAGCCGGTAACAAAATTACATGGCTTAAGATCAATTTGAGTGATAACTGAGTTCGTTCGTGCATGAAATTGATTTATTTAAACATCATTACCATCAGGCAGAACTACTGATAGTTCTATCTTCAAAACAGGCATTTAAAGTTACTGAAAAATAATAGTAGGTGTTATACTGAGAAATCCTGTTCTTCAGAATGTCTCAGGTTAGGACACTATCTCCCAAATAATTCGAGCGCATATTTTATTTCTGCATTCGGGTCAAAATTATACTCTGATAGCTTATCATAAGTGAATAAATAATCTGGCATATAAACTCCGTTTATTATTTTTTCAGAAAATGATGCATAATATTTGCATGCAACCCATCCATATAACCCGGTATTATTTAACTTATAATTTAATATCCAGCCGGCATTGTTCCCTGCCTGACTTGAAGGTGTACCAATTAATGTGGCCCCCATTTCATTAAGCATTTTCATCATTGTAAACCCTGAGCTATATGTTTGAGGGGAGCAAAGCACAATTACTTTGGGAGGACAATAATATTTTGAATAAACATTAGATTTATATTCCTCATAGAAAGTGGGTATTTTTTTGTAAAACTCATCAAATTCATTATAAATATCCAGTGAATCCTTATTGACTTCTTCTTCGTCCAATTCTTCAAACCAATAATCATCTGCCAGCAGATTCGCTCTTGATTTTTTATTCAATTTATTTAATGTTTCATCTTGATTTTGTTCAAAATACATATTAGAATACTTTCTGATTTCATAACCTGACTTACCGGATAGATTCTTTATCAGAGCGTCTTTCCCGTACAGGTAATATACTAAAAATTGCCCTAAAGTGGAATTTCCACCCCCATCTCCCCTCAGGTCAATTATCAAGACCTCTGTCCTTAATTTCTTCATTTCAATTACCAATGCTTTAAATTTTTCGGTGGCTGAAGGTATCCCTTTTACAATTTCTGTTTTATTTTCAGGAGCCTCCTTCCCGTTAAATCGCTTATAATAATATTTAGCCCCATAAAGTTGAAACTCATTTTCAAGTCCAACCAATTCATAATTCTCACAAAAACCACCCATACCATCAATTTTTAAAACAGCTATTTTCGGATTGTTTTCCAGAAAACCATAATTAAATTCGCATTTTTCAGTCGATGGCAAATTAATTTTTGTTTTAGTTGATATAATTGGATTGATCAACTGAAGATTAGTGTTAAGCGTTAGTTCCTTTTCTTTTCCGGATGGCAGTTTTAATCTGACATTTATGCTATCTATTTTCTTCCACTCCGGTAATAAGTCATGTAATTGTTCTTTGTACCATAAAAAGTTTTTATCTGCCAAAAATCTTAACCCCCCATACTCATTATCAACACCTCGTAAATTTGTCATACGATAGTAAATGTCTTTATATGAAATATTTTCAACCGATAAGAGAATTGAACCAATTAAATACTCATCTTTCGGATCTATGACACCAGCCACATAGAGGTTCTTCTCAATTATTTTAAACAACAAGGGGATGCCACCTGGCTGATTATCTTGTGTTTTATAAGATATCTGAATACTGGTATGTCCGTCACCAACAGCTGCTACAAACGGGAATAATAACTTCTGAAATCCGTTCTTTGTCATTCCTTTCTCAGGAACAGATAGGATAAGCGTGTGAAGCCTTTTATGGAAAGCAATTTTCCCACCACCTTTAATATATGGATCAGGATGAGATGTTTCAATTATATCCGATAATTGTCTTATGTCTTGAATAAGTGAGTCTTTGCTAATTATTTGTGAATAAATAACACTGGAAAAACTGTATAATAGTATTATAATCAGATAGTGTCTGGTTTTCATTTTCTCTAATATTAAATATTCCTAATCCATTATTCATTTCATTAGTTTGTACTTTATCAGAAATTCATCAACATATTTGAAGATACTATCATTATACATTCTCGCATGTTTTACACATGTTTCATCGTAGAAGTGCCCTTTCCCTTCAAATCTTATCAGGTCCATTTGATTTCCGGCTTTTTTTGTTTTATATAAAAACTGTTCTGCTGTCCAATAAGGTACTATATCATCTTCAGAACCATGAAATGCCAGCATAGGGGGTAGTCCTTTTTTAATATTGTGAAACGGATCAATATTCAATATTTCAGATGTGCGATAATTAAGTAAGCTTCTGAACCAGTCATCTCCCGTAACATTATAACAAGGAGAAAACAAAACGATTGCGTTTGGTTTTGATGAAATAGTAGAGTCCTCATTTGATTCATCATAATTATCAATCATTGAAGTACAGATAGCTAAATGGCCACCTGCAGATTGTCCCGATGCAATAATCTTATCTGCATCAATATTATAGTCTTTTGCGTTTTTCCTAATCCACCTGATTGCAGATTTTGTATCCGTGAGACAAACAAAAGGAGTTAACTTTTTATGATCAGCAAATCTGTACTGGAATGAAAAAGCAATCATTCCTTTTGAGGCATATCTTTCACTGGTAGCAAAAAAGTCGCTGCGATTTCCACCTACCCAGCCTCCTCCATGGAAAAAAGCAATGGCTGAATTGTTTCCTTCATGAAGAGAAGTCGCTTTATAGAATACATCAACCTTTAATTCAATGGAATCTATGGTCTTATAAACCTTTGAAACATGAATAACTGAATCTGCCGGAATATAAGCTAATGCTTGAAACCGGCAGATTATCAGGATGATAATCAGAAAAACAAGTTTGGTTCTCATCAGATCTTATTATTGCAATTATATGATTGTTCTTTGTTTTGACTTAATTGTAACTGAGTAACATCTGTTAACCCTATATTATGATATAATAAAAACAATGCCGTTTGGTAGAAAAAGTCATGAATTTTCAAACGGCATTGGTCAAATAAAACCCTATTTAGCTGCTTTTTTCACATATATATTCCCCTGCATGTTTTTCATCATCATTTCAGGTCCTCCGCCATTAATCTTTCCGGAGACCCAGTCATCTTTCTTTATCTTATACAAACCGGGTTCAGTCGTTTTATCTATTTTAGCCGGAGTCTTATCGATGTCAATATCAAAATCGCTGAATACATCACCGTTGTCGGATTTTAATTTCAGATTTGCCTTTGTATCTGCCGGAAGAGTGACATTGACGTCGCCGTTCAAAGTTGAGAAAGACATTGGCGCCTTGGGGTCAATTGTTTTGAAAGTCACATTAACATCACCGTTCACGGTGTTGGCAACCACAGAACCTGAAATATTCGTAAGAGTTATCTTATCATTGACATTGTTAACCTCAAGTTCTCCTCTCACATTTTCGACAGTTACTTCACCATCATTTACCGTTCCTATCTGAAGCTTTACATCCTGTGGGATCTTAAGATCCAGATCAATTGCTTTGTTAGGGTTCCCTGTATTAACTGTTACATTATTATCCGCCTCCTTGGCAGTAACTTCATAGCTGCCATGAGTTGATATACGTTTCATCCCGTTTTCAACTGCTTTAGATCCTTCTTCGTCGTTGCCCTCCCTGGGAATCACATTTATTATGATATCTTTCCCTTCATAACCAGCTACTTTGATAGCCCCTGAAACAAGATGCACTTTTAAGGAGTACGGTTTCCCGGGACTGCTCAGTGGTACAGTTAACTGTTCCGTTGATCCGGATTGTCCGTATGACTTAGTTCCGATAATCAGGCTGAGTAATATCAGCCCTGCAATTTTCATTTTTTTCATAATTTTATAATTTAAGATTGTTTTTTAATATAAACGTTACCGTTCAGTGTTTCGAATTTGAATGTCCTGCCGCCTTTTCCAAAACGGACCGAGGTAGTTGTGTTTAGTTTGTAAACTATTGCGTTACCTTTCTTTTCCTTAACTTTTGTTACCGAGGCCGGCAGAAGCTCTGCTTCAGGAAAATCAGTAAAGAAATCTCCATGCATGCTTTTAAACTGCAGATCAGCTGAAAGATCCGGCTGATAGCTTATATTTATATTCCCGTTTATAGTATAATATGAACATTCCTCAGGAGGATTAGCCTGATAACTTACAGATACATCTCCGTTTACTGTATGCGCATATGTTGTTCCTGTTACATTTTTAATTGATATTTCTTCATTCACATTATTTACATGCAGGGTACCGCTGACATTATTTACCGTGATAATCCCGTCATTCACTGTAGATATATGGAGGTTCATGCCAAATGGCACTTTCACTGTGAAATCGACATTATATTGATATTCGATATCAGTACGATCATCATTATAATGCCAGTTCCTGTGAGGGCGTGAATCGTAAGGTTCTGCAATATAAGCCATTAATGTATCGGGTCTCTCATCAAAAGCAAGCTTGAATTCTTTTTTGCCTGTTTCAAGAGTTTTATCGTCATCTGCCGTGATAGTTTTATCCATTTCAAGTATTACCTTATTCCCCGAGTAACCTTCCACCTTAATAAATCCTGAAATATTATAAATGAAAAGTGTACTTTTTCCGGCATCATCTGAAAGTGTGAACTCTTTGCTTATATGCTCCCTGAATTCCCTGGCACCTGCCTCCCTAACAGAGCATACTATTCCCACTCCCATTAAAAGGGCAACTATTGCTTTTTTCATTTTATATATTGATTAATTGGTTTTCAAATCAACTTTTGAATGCTTTTTTCGATATTGAGTTTAACCATCTGATTCAGACCTTTCTTATTCAACAGCCTTTGCAGGTACTGAACTGACCTTTTCTCCTGCAATTTTACCATCACATCTGCCATGGCTGATTGCATTATGGGCGATTCCTGAAGATTTATGCTTCTGACCAGGCCTTCACGTACTCTTGGTTCACGAGATAATTTAACAAGGGCTTCAAGAGTTGAAAGCCTGACATTAACATTCGGATCCTCATTCAATGTAGTAAACAGAGCATCAATAACCTTATTATCGACGTTACTGATTTCGTCGGTGTATGAAACAGCGCGTATGCGTTGCGATGCTGAAGGGTCCTGCAGAAGAGAAAGGAGCATTACCTGCTTCAGATCCGAGACCTGGGATGAAAGAGAATCAATTTGCCTGTTGTAAGAAGTTGCCGACTGTCCCGGCTGGTGAAGCAAGTATCCGCCGATGAGTCCCAGTGCAACCAATAAAAGGCTGAATGCTAAACGTGGCTGTGTCTGCAGCACCCAGAACTCACTTAGCTTATTCATCCATTCGCCTGTCGGATTTTTCCTTTCCTTCAATTCTTCCCTGTAATCAGACAAAACGGTATTAAAACCCTCCCTCAAAGCTTCAGAGGGTTCCGGTTGCGGCATTTCACCCATAAGATTCCAAATCTTCTCAAATGCCTCAAATTCTACCCGGCAATCCTGACAACTTTCCAGATGGTTTTCTATCTCACGTTTTTTAGTCTGATCAAGTGAGCCGGTCAGTAGAGAGGCAAATTGTTCTCTGTAGTCTTTGCATTCCATGTTGGCTTTTTTTAATTCACAATTCTCATATAGTTGCTTTTCAACTGGTTCAAGGCACGATGAACTCTGACTTTTATAGCGCCTTCTGTGGTATTCAATATCTTAGCTATTTCATTGTACTTCAATTCCTCGAAGCGACAGAAGATCAACAGTTCCCGGTTTTCATCACTTAATTTTTCCATTGCCGTTTCAAGTGCCTTTAATTCCTCCTCTTTCTCTATAGGTGCATCGGTATGCAGTTCCCCCTCAATTCTTTCTTCATAGTCCCTCACATCTGAATGAGAAGGAGTCCTTTTAACTTTCCTGAAGTGATCGTAAACGGTATTTCGGGCAATATGATACATCCACATTTTAAATTCACCAAAGCCTATAAAACCATCGGGATATTTCAACATTCTCAAAAATATGTTCTGCACCATATCCTCACTCAATTCTTTCTGTCGGGTCATGTTAAAAATAAATCTGTACAACTGACGATAGTATCGTTCATAAAGCAGGCCCATTTTATCAATGTCACCATTTTTTACTTTAAGCATCAAAGCATTATCCGATAGAGTGTCCAAACTTTGAGATTTTTTATATCCTTCAATTTATACTGTAAACCTTTTAGGAAGTAAAAGGTTACAGGAAGAGAGTCATTTTCTGTAAAGATACCTTTTCGGTTAGAACTGGAAGAATTCATATCAGGAGTATTGCAGTACTGAAGTATATAAAAAAAAATGACTATCAGGAATGAATAATATTTATCTGAGAAATGCTTTTGCTATGCATGTACTCATCTCCACTGGCCATTAACTTCATCGATCCCGTAAGCGGGATTCTCTTTCAGGCAAAGGAAGGGGTACCGATTCTTAGCCCCTCTTTGCGGAGCAGCTACCCTTTATACACATCTTTTTCCCGACGTTGACTTATGTTTTAAATAGCTCTGAAAGAGCTAAATACGAATAACCCCCGGCACCGGGGGTTATTCATATTTATCCACTTCGTGGATAATGCTATTTGCAAACTCTAATTTAAAAGATGTGTATAAAGGGTAGGCGGAGCAGAGAGGTGTTGGGGTGAGTTCATGAGATTATATGATTGATATTTAATCACTTAAAATAGTTTCTTATTGAATGCCGATACTTATAAAAAAATAATCGCCTGTTAAAGATTACAGACGATTATAATTTCATAATTTGTGAATGGATAATAACAGGATTTCTCTTATTTATTAAACTAAAATAATTACAAGAATAATAACCAAAAGAAGGCCACCGCCACCATACCATATCCCATATCCTCTGTGCCTGGTCTCAACAATAACCTGCGGCGCTGCCCTCAGATCTTTGTTCGAATTATCACTCCCCTTATTTACCAAATTCTTTTCAGACAGATTATCTGTCTCAGCCCGCCTTGTTATGCGGCTTAATTCCTCGTTGGATAATTTATTTTCTCTGGTGTTCAAAACCGCTGGTTTTTCATAATCCTTTTTCGGATTATTTATACCTGCAAATGCTGAAGCACTTAATACAAAAAGTATTAGAAAACCAAGTAACAGATGCTTTTTCATGATGTAATTTTTTGATTATTAGTTAAAAAGCAAAGTTACATGTCGAAATACCTTATCGTGTTACACAATTATATAAATAAGTTACATGTTTCGGATGTCGCTATTTGCCTGACTTTTTACTTTTCTGTTCAATTTGGATGTAATTCTTGCCAGGAAGACTGATTTTGAGGTCATAAGGTATTACGGTATTCCGGTATTGTGGTCAACGATCGCGTGGTTGTTTTGACTTTTGACTTTTAACTTTCTTCAATATTTATTATCTTAGAAAACTAAATTTTATTAAAATGAAAAAAACATGGATCATATTGCTTCTTTTTCTTCCGGTGATGGTCTCCGCGCAGAAATTTCCGAACCTGGCACCAACCCCTCCGATGGGATGGAACAGCTGGAATACTTTCAATACGAACATTAATGAAAATCTTATCAGGGCTATTGCCGATGCATTTGTAAAAGACGGTTACAAAGATGCCGGTTATAAATACATAATAATCGACGACTGCTGGTCGATGAAACAAAGGAATAAAGAAGGCAACCTGGTACCTGATCCGGCAAAATTTCCAGGTGGTATAAAAGCTCTTGCTGATTACATTCATTCAAAGGGATTGAAAATCGGTATCTACAGCTGTGCAGGAACAAGAACATGTGGCGATTATCCGGGAAGCAAAGGTTACGAATTGCAGGACGCAAAACTTTTTGCTTCATGGGGAATTGATTATCTCAAATATGACTGGTGTAACACTGCAGGACTAACTGCAGAAAAAGCTTATGCCACAATGAGAGACGCTCTTTTCACTGCGGGAAGGCCTGTTGTCTTTGGCATCTGCGAATGGGGAGACAATCAGCCCTGGTTATGGGCTAAAAACATAGGACAGCTCTGGCGGATCAGCGGTGATATTGCTCCTTGTTTTGACTGTGTTGTTGACCACGGCAGTTATAAAGACTGGGGCGTAATGAAGGTTGTGACAATGAGGAAAGATATCCGGAAATATGCAGGTCCCAATGGCTGGAATGACTTTGATATGATGGAAGTTGGAAACGGTATGACAGTTAGCGAGAACCGTACCCATTTTACTCTGTGGTCTATGCTGGCATCTGCCCTTATAATGGGAAATGATGTACGCTCAGCCGATCCTTCAACAATAGGGATCCTCACAAATAAAGAAATGATTGCAATTAACCAGGATCCTCTCGGAATACAGGCATTTAAATATAAAGATATTGACAGTACTGAAGTATGGGTTAAACCTCTGAAGAACAAAGAGTGGGCCGTTTGTTTCCTCAACCGTAAAAAAGAACCCGTATCTTTTGAATTCAACTGGTATGAAAACAAGATCAGTGACCCTGATTTTGATTTTAAAATTGATTTCAGCAAGGAGAAATTCAACCTCTTTAACGTCTGGAGCGGAAAGAAAGCCGGAACAACTGGAGATGCAGTCAAAACTCAGATTGCAGGACATGATGTTCTGGTGTTCAGACTTAGCCGGTAAGTGATATCAGGGAGTCTTGTAAATGATTAGTTCCACATTGATCCACAGAGGAAACACATAGGGCCAATGAGAATTCCAGAAACATTAATTTGAACTTAAAATTATCTAGGTTACTGTGTGTTGGCTAATAATTTAATTTTAATAGAACAGCAAAAATCCATCTATAAAATAGAAAATACCAATAACTCCCAAAATCAGACTGCAGATCCAAACAAACCTCTTTTTTGACAGGGTTGCTATGGAAGAAAGCAAAATAGATATCTGGAGAAAGATAACAGCTATACCATATTTTCCGGAGTGCAGCTTGGATTCATCCCGGATATTCTGGAAATTGATTGCATCTTTACTTAAGGCCTCCTTTTCAGTCTCATAGGTTTTCACTTTTTGTTTATAATCATCAATCATCCCGTTGTATTTCTTTATCAGGGTGTCATTGCCTTTCTGCTTTTCCAGCGATGCCACCTGTATCTCAAGATTTTCCCGTCGAAAGTCGTAAATGTAGCTTTTAATGCTTTTAGCCTGGTAAAATGCCCACTGATCACTTGCCAATGTCTGATTAAGCAGGCTTTTTGTACTGTATCCGCCTCCCTTAAATGTTGACAATGTTGCTGCCACTGCAATTAATATGGTTGTAATAGCCATATATGTGAGCCATTTTTCTTTCTTAACTTCGTCCATAAAATATATCTTAATTTAAGTAAGTATGGAAATCACCGCAAAAATAATTAAAGTAATTAATATTCAAAATCCGTATGCATTATGACATCTACCGGACACTTCTGACCAGGTAACGTAAACAGGAAACCGCAATCCGCACCTGAAATTTGCAATAGCAAAAAAGCTTTTTCTTTGTAATCTGATTAAAATTCTTTTTATTTGATGTAAGGTCTTTTAAATAGTCAAACAACTTTTTATGAATTCTAAACTAACGGTACATTTTTGCAGCTTTCTTTTTTCTTTTTTTTCTTTATCAATTCAGGCCGGCTCTCAGGATAATAATTGGACTCACTTCAGGGGAAGCAATCTTAACGGTATAGCTGTAACTGATAATGTCCCGTTAAAACTGGATTCCATCAGCATAAAATGGAAAACTAAAATCCACGATGAAGGTTATTCTTCACCGGTTGTTTATGGAAACCAGATATGGTTAACGGCAGCAAAACCCGACGGTAAAGAGCTTTATGCAGTCTGTACCGATTTTCAGACCGGGAAAATTATTTATGACATAAAGGTATTTACGCCTGAAAAGGTTGAAGGGAAGCATTCCATAAATACCTATGCCTCGCCCACAGCATGTATCGAAAAAGGATTTGTATATGTTCATTATGGCAGCAATGGCACTGCATGTATAAATACTGCAAACGGTTCAATAGTCTGGAGACGCACCGATCTGAAATGCAGGCACGTCCAGGGACCGGCATCATCGGCAATAATTTATAAAAACCTGCTTATTCTTCACTTCGAAGGTGTTGATGTAAGATACATCGTGGCTCTCGATAAATCTGACGGAAAAATTATTTGGAAAACCGAAAGACCTGCAGAACCTTATGAACCATTGCCGGAAATCGGGAGAAAAGCCTATATAACCCCTCTGATAATAAATGTCAAAGGGCGTGATATGCTTATCTCCAACGGCTCAGCTGTCTGCATTGCGTACGATCCAAACAACGGTAAGGAAATATGGAGAGTTGTTGACGGTGCCGAATCAACAATCGCCATGCCGTTTGCCGAAAAAGGAATCGTGTATTGGTACACCGGATTCAAAGAAGACTTCGGTAAAAAAACTACCGAGCTGGTAGCTGTAAATCCTGATGGGAACGGCGATATAACCGCAACTAATGTCATCTGGAAAAAACATGAGGAACTTTCACGAAACCAGTGCCTGACTCCGGTTATAAAGGACGGGTTAATTTACACTGTCAATACCAGGAACATGATGATGTGTATAGATGCTGCCACAGGGAAAGAGATCTGGTCAAAGCATGTCACAACAAATTACGATGCTTCCCCTTTATTTGTAAATGGCAACATCTGGTTTTTTTCAGTAAAAGGTGAAGTACTTGTTATCAAAGCAGACCGTAAGTATGATGTAGTCTCTCAGAATCAGATGGATTCAGGGATCTGGGCAACACCTGCAATACTAAGAAATTCAGTGATATTGCGAACACAAAAGTACCTCTACAGGATTGGAGGGGAATAACAAATTGTCTTGCGGTTGTTTTGCATTCTGTCTTTTGCCTTTTATCTTTTTGCTTTTGTCTTTTATCTTTTCTTCCTGACAGGATATCCGATAGTCTGACCAAATAGCACTCGTTGATCAGCACGCAAATTTAGTTTTTCCGTAAGAGCCGGTTTATTGCAGTTATGAAACCATGACGCCAGACCCCGGGAAGCAGCAAATAAATAAACATTGGCTGCGATAATTCCGGTATCGACAAAATAATATGACTTTTGAACTTCAGGATTCTGCAATCCGGGTTCCTGGTAACCCGATGTATTCGCCAGCTTATTTATATCGGCAACATAGATGAAACGAACAGGTGCCTTGTCTCCGAAACTTGCCTGTCCCCTGCCGATTGCAAGCTTCCGGTGATCGCCTGAAATAACAGGTAACAGCCAGTGTTTAACGGCATCGTACAGATAGATACCTTCCTGGAAAGAAACATAGAGATCAATCTCCTGGGAGTTGCTGGCTGTTGCAGCAGTTCTTCCCGGAATACCAAACGGACCTTTATTGCGGTTTACCCCGCATGCTGCCCAGATCAGGTTGGAAAGAACCTGGACAGGAAGCTTCTTATCGCTTATTTCTCTTATAGTTTTTCGCTTTTTTAGTGCTTTCATTACTGATTCCCCATTATCAATTTCAGGTTTCATCAGTATAATCGGTTTAAGAGGCTGCAATAAAGTATTATCCTTAAATTCTGAATCGTTTACCGATGATTTTATTACTTTTTTCTTATTCATCTGATCCTCCTTTCCAAAAATATTCGAATAGACAGACAAAAAAACACTATGTTTGGTATAATAGTATAAAATTATGCTTAAATTGTATAACAATACAATAAGCAATATAAAATTGTTTTGAATATAAAAGACTAAAATTATTATCGATATATCGGACATTTAAGAATGTGAGAAAACCCAAGAAATTGATTATTATAAAAAACATTTAATAATTTTGGTTTTCTGCTCTTTAACTAAATATATTTTTACCGTAACCTAAATTAAAAATAAACAGATGAAAAAACTATCCTTAACCATGTTTGTTTTGTTCTGCCTTACGTCATTGTTGTTTTCTCAATCTTCAAGGCTAAAGCGTGAATCCAACTTTAGCATCGGAATCCTTGGAGGGTTAAATATACCTCGATTAAGTGGCGGCAATGGAAATGAATTGAGCCGTGATTATACATCACGTTCAGGGTCGGCTTTCGGATTGACTGCCTCACTGGTTTTAAGTCCGCATTTCGCTCTTACAGCTGATCTCTTATATTCAAGCGAAGGGGGCAAACGCAACGGTCTTCAGGCTCTTGACGCATCATCAATTAATCCCCTGGTTCCTGCCGGAACATACTTTTACGCAAATTTTAATAATCAGAGTATTTTGAATTATGCCGAGATTCCGGTGATGGTGAAATATATTATTCCGGTTAATAAATCTCAAATGATCTATGTGGATTTTGGTCCTTATGTAGGATATCTGCTGAATGCTGAACAGAAAACAAGCGGATCCAGTATTGTTTATGCTGATGCTGCAGGCACACAAGCGGTTTCTGTTGATCCACAAACCGGGCAACCTTTTCCAGTACCATTTAATGCTAACACTGGTATTACAAGCAGTATAAATACCGTTAATTTTGGACTGACAGGTGGTGCCGGATTTGCACAAATGTTTAATTCCAGTGAGGTTTTTCTCGATGTGCGCGGCGCTTATGGATTGACTGTTATTCAAAAAGAGAGCCAGAATGGGAACAGTCATAATGGCAATCTGCTGATTGATCTCGGGTATGCCTTACACTTTTAAATGTTTACGGGATCGAGCTATCAGTGTTCCGGATACTCACGTATGACATTTCTTCCCCTGAGCACTTTACCCTGTGCTCTGTTCTCAGTGCACTTTGCTGTTGCTCCTTTTATTTATCAAAATTAATCTTTTTAAAATCAGCCAGTTTCATAGCTTCTTTCCGATATATTTTATGGGTATGTTTTTCGCCGTTATCATCACTTATCCGGCTCAGTCCGAAATAAGCATAAGCTGCATATTCGTTCCCGTACTTTCCAAATAAAGAAATGTCACTGATCCCGTTATTATAATATAACTGAGCCAGTTTATAATCATGATACCTTTTTTCCTGCAGGATCCCTTTTAAAATTATGAACTGTGCATGATAAAATTTATTTCCTTCGTCTTCCGTTGAAGACGTTATCAGCTTTTCAGCCTCGTCATATTTCTTAAGTAGTAGCAGATTTCTTATATATGTAGAAAGAAACAAATAATTCCCGGGATACATCTCGTGAAGTGTCTTACTGTAAAAAGTACTTTCAGGAAGCTTATTCTCATAATTCAAATATATTAATGTAAGGAGAGAACACGATTCAGCCTTTAATACCACAGAATTAATCGCGGCTTTTTGCAGTTCTTTTAATCCGGTTTCCATATCTCCATGAGGAAACAGAAGAGCCAGGGATTTATACACCGGATAAATCCTTGGATAAGCCTCCCGGTAATATTTATAAATTCCGGTAAAATAGTATAAATCTGCGGAGACTGAAACGAAATCAAATGCACGCCTCAAATGTTTATATGTACTGATTGTAAGAGGAATTACCTCCATAATCAGATCATTATCATCATAGAATGTCAATAGCATCCCCCTAGCACACAAATCAGCCAGCAGGTATTCTGCCTCATAACCGGGATCTGTATTCGCCTCCGATAGTCTGATACATTGACGCATATCTTCTTCAAATGAATCATGGAAAGGCGAAGTATGAAGAAAAGGGAAATTCTCCATATATGTCGTGAGTCCTCTCAGAAGATAAACAATCGGATGTCCGGGATATAAGTTGATAATTTTTGTATAGACTTCGCGGGCACTATCAAACTGTTGATTATAAATATAATATACATCTTCCTTAACCAACTTTAAAGCTGTTGTATCATTAAGCAGCTGGGCTTTTACCGGCGCTGAGCTTAGAAACAAGAAAAACAATATGCTTTTCATGATTATTTTGAATATTCCACCCATTGTTAAAAAAATTTCTGATAAAATTATTAAAATCTTATTTAAATTGCTAACCCTGAAAAATCGGCAATCCGTGATATTGTAATTATTTTGTTCGATTTAACTTCTGTCTTTTACTTTTTTCTTTTGTATAAAGTTCATCATCTCCTGACCTGATAATAAACCTTTGAACCTCTAATTCTTTTAGTCGTTGCGCTATTATCCCTATATTTGTTATTAAATTCCCGGTGACTATGATTAAGAAGAAACAAATCATCCACAGTGTCCTTTTTTCATTGTTATTGTTTACGAATTTATCAAATAGCAATATCTATGCAACAAATCATTCTGATTCTATAATCTTTGGAGGACTTAAACGGACATGGTTAATTCATATTCCTCCCGGTTATGATTTCAATAAATCGGTGCCTCTCTTAATTGTTTTGCATGGAGGTGGAGGAACAGGCAGGAATATGGTGAAATTAACCATGGGCGGTTTTGATAAGATTTCAGATACGAAGGGTTTTGTGGTGGTCTATCCTGATGGAATTGAAAAGCATTGGAACGATGGCAGAAACAGCGATGAGACAGGAGATAGTGCATATAAAGAAAACATTGATGATGTCGGTTTTATATCAGCTCTGATTGACCACCTTATAAATGAAATGCGCATTGACCGGAAACGTGTTTATGCGACAGGAATATCTAATGGAGCTATTATGACATATCGTCTTGGCTGTGAGTTATCTGGCAAAATAGCTGCAATTGCTCCGGTTGCAGGAAATATATCTCGGAACTTACTTATGTCATGCTCTCCCTCCCGCCCGGTTTCAGTCCTGGCAATTAACGGTGTGAATGACCCTCTGGTTCCCTTTACAGGAGGCGATGTTACAGGGCCATTTGGACAGAAAAAACTTGGAAAAGTATTATCCACGGAAGAGTCAGTAATGTTTTGGGTAAATAAAGATGGTTGTTCAAAAAAACCTTTTATCAGTTATGAACCGTGCAGTGACCCTGAAAATGGCACCCGGACCAGAAAAGAAGTCTATATTAATGGGAAAAACAATGCCGAGGTTATTCTTTATATCATTGAAGGCGGTGGACATACCTGGCCTGGCGGTGATCAGTATCTTGGAGAATGGATTATTGGTAAAACAAGCAGAGACATAAATGCAGACAAAGTTATCTGGGATTTTTTCGAGAAGCATATATTAGAGTAAAGCTTCCGATAAGAATTAAAGACCTGTACAGTCTATAAACTATTTCATATTAATGCTCTGTATCCTGTATAGACGATCAATACCGATGTCTTTATAAATAATATTTATCTGCTATCTGAAGATCAATTATTATTCCGGAATAATATCCATTCAGCTTTTGTCTGTTAGATAGAAAATGTCAGAAGAAACCAATTCAGGACAGCAAAGCTATTATGTACAAAATCGATGAAAAACAATATATCAGCAAAAATCATCAACCGGTTGAAATTTCTGCAAAAAAGAATGAAAATGGCTTACCATTCTGCTACGAGGGAGATTATGATTCTTTTTTAGCTGAGGATGGATATCTTCACAGGTTATTTGAAGATACGGTTAAAAAATATCCTGAAAGGATTGCAGTTCAGTTTAATAACGAAACAATAACATATGCCGGATTAAACAGAAAAGCTAACAGGCTCGCACGATATTTGAAGTCTATGGGGGTAGGAGCCAATGATATTGCCGGAATCTTTCTATCCCGCACACCCGATATGTATATTGCAATTCTCGGGATACTGAAAGCCGGAGCTGCTTATATACCGATTGATCCGAAATATCCGGCAGAAAGGGTGCATTATATCCTTAACAATTGCAACGCCAAAGCACTTATTACTAACTCCGGCTGTATATATTCACTGAAAGGACTGAACTGCATCGAAATACTTTTAGATAAGGATCTTGATAAACTTAATATTCAGTCATCAATTAATATTTCAGAAAACGAAATCGATTCAGGGTCAGGTGATACTGCTTACGCTATTTATACTTCAGGTACAACAGGTGTACCAAAGGGAGTGAAAATCTCGCATCGTGCAGCCTGTAATCTGGTAAGGTCGGAAGGAAAAATATTTGGAATAAAACCAGAAGATAAAGTATTTCAGGGGTTTTCAATCGCTTTTGATGCATCCGTAGAGGAAATATGGATGGCGTTTTATTCCGGCGCTTCTGTTTTTATAGGCACTGAAGATATAATGCAATCGGGTCCGGGATTATCAAAAATACTTAACGAAAATAAAGTCACGGTTCTTTCTACTGTTCCAACTCTATTGTCGATGCTTACGGAAGATATACCATTGCTTCGTCTTTTAATTTTGGGAGGAGAAGTTTGCCCTTCAGAACTGGTTAAACGATGGGCAACCCCCGGCAGAAGAATGATTAACACCTATGGGCCTACAGAAACAACTGTTATTGCGACCTATAGTGAATGCAGCCCCATGCGTGATGTAACTATCGGTAAACCTATACCAAACTATTCCGCCTATATTCTCGACTCAAATATGCAAAGGGTGCCGATTTCAGTGCCAGGAGAATTGTGTATTGGCGGAATGGGGTTATCCGATGGTTATATAAACCTGCCGGAGTTGACAGACAAAAATTTTATTGTTCCCCGATTTAAAACAAACCCTTATTTTCCGAAACGTCTGTATAGGACAGGTGATTTATGCCGGTTCAACGAATGCGGTGAAATTGAATTCCTGGGACGAATTGATTCACAAATCAAATTGAGAGGCTTTCGCATCGAATTAACTGAAATCGAATCACAACTAATGCGTTGCACAGGTGTTCAAAGTGCAGCCGTAACAGTCAAAAATGGGTTCAATGGAATTCAATTGCTGGTAGCTTATATCATTCCAACTAACCCCGGTATTTTTGATCAGGAAATTGCCAAAAATCAGTTGAGATCCAGGCTGGCTCCTTTTATGATTCCAAATATATTCGAAATTGTTACAGAATTCCCATTAATGTCAAGTGGCAAGGTTGACAGGACTAAGTTGCCGGAACCTAAATTTATAAATAATGACCAACATATGGTCAACCCAGTGGATTGTACACCTAATGAACTGAAAATATTGCATTTATGGAAAAAGTTGTTTGCCCCAAACAAGGTTAGTGTTGAGGATAATTTTTTCGACCTGGGCGGACACTCACTGTTTGCATCACAAATGATCTCAGAGCTGCGTAAAGAATCTCAGATGAATATGCTATCGGTGCGCGATATATACGATTATCCGACCGTCAGGAAATTAGCTGCCTATATTGATGCAGCAAACAGGAACAACGTCTTTAAAGAAACTGAAAGAAGCAGGAAGAGTAAAGTCAATTTGCTTACTTATTATCTGATTGCAGCCCTGCAGATTTTATCGTTTTTCTTTTTTTACGGAATCGCAACATTACTCATAATAACACCATTTTTAATTAAACATTATTTCCCTCTTATAAGTCAGAGCAGTTTCGTACTCCAGTGCCTCGCTGTCATTGTACTGAGTTATCCGTTTATATTACTGCTCTCTGTTATAATTAAATGGATAGTCATCGGGAAATTCAGGGAAGGAGTCTATCCATTATGGGGATTGTATTATTTCAGGTTCTGGTTTGTGAAAAAATGTGTAGATATATCACAGGTTAGTATCCTGACAGGAACTCCGTTTATAGCATTGTACTGCAGGTTAATGGGAATGAAAATCGGGAAAGATGTATATTTAGGTTCTGACAGAATAAGAGTATTTGATCTGGTTTCAGTGGGAGACAACTCAAGCATTTCGAAGGAAGCTTACCTTATGGGCTACATAGTTGAAGACGGGATGTTAAAACTTGGAAAGATATCAGTCGGAAATAATTGCTTTTTAGGAGCTCGCAGCCTTTTGAACATAAACTCATGCATGGAAGATAATTCTGCACTTCTAGAGCTGTCTATGCTACCAGATAATGGCATAATCCCTGCAGGTCAGACTTGGCGCGGTTCACCAGCGAAACCATCTGAAAATGAATACGGAATACTGGCAGAAGCTAAAAAGAAGTCTCCCCATCACATTAGAGTTGCAAAAAAAATTGGCTTGACTGTTGTTCATGCCATAGCATTGATTTTTCTAATCTTATTGCCCTGGATATTGTTAATCCCTTATTCACTGGTAATTTATTTTTCAAATATACAGGAAGGCATCTGGATGACTATAATTACTATAGTCCCGTTGTCCGCTCTCTTTATTATAACATTTTGTCTTTGTACTGCTGCTTTGAAATGGATTGTTCTGGGAAAATTAAAACCCGGAGACATTCCGGTCAACAGTATTTTATATATCCGAAAATGGTTTGTTGATTCTCTCATCGCCATGAGTATACTGATGGTAAAATCATTATATGCAACATTATACCTGCCTCCATGGTTAAGACTTGCCGGAGCAAAAATCGGTAAGCGGGCCGAAATTTCGACAGTAAATTATATATCGACCGATTTACTTAATATCGGTCACGAAAGTTTTCTGGCCGATTCTGTTAATGTCGGCCCTCCGGTAGTGGTTAACGGAAATATGTTATTTCGAACAACAACAGTTGGTATCAGATCATTTCTGGGTAACAGTTCAGTGCTCCCGCCGGGAAGTAAAGTTGAAGATGGATGTCTGATTGGAGTTCTGTCGATAACGCCATCGTTGCCGGAAGAGGCAAAAATGAAACAAGCCTCCTGGCTTGGTTCACCACCTATGTTCCTGCCTAATCGCCAGAAAAGTCCGGAGTTTCCTGAAAAATATACCTTCAAACCTACATTTTTTTTATATCTGATGAGAGGAATTATAGAATTTTTCAAGATAACAATGCCATTTGCAATCGCATCAATTTTAATCTTTATATTTTACAATTATTCCTATATCCTGTTCAAGCCGGGCAACTATCTGAGGTTTATTTTCGAAGCCCCGATTGCACTTTTCCTCCTGAGCATTTCAACGATCTTTTTCGGATGGTTCTTTAAAACTGCACTAATTGGTAAGTACAAAACCGATGCGAAACCACTCTGGAGTACATTCGTATGGCGGAATGAGTTTATTAACTCGATATCGGAGAATCTTGTTTATCCGTTTTTTGAATTTATTTTCCTCGGGACTCCCTTTGCTCCTGTTTATTTCAGGATTATGGGTTGCAAAATCGGGAAAAAAGTATTCATGGAAACAACCGAAATAACTGAATTTGACCTTGTAACTATCGGCAACGAATCGGCTTTGAACTACGGTTGCACAATCCAAACCCATCTGTTTGAAGACCGTGTAATGAAAATGTCGGATGTTAATATCGGAAAAACCTGTACAATCGGACCCTTATCAGTAATTTTGTATGATACAAAAATGCACGATCACTCTCTTTTACAGGGACTTTCTCTTATTATGAAAGGTGAAACACTGCCAGAAAATACACATTGGCATGGGTCGCCTTGCCAGCTTCAAAAATAAGAAATCCATGAACTTTGTTCTTGAAAATCACCAGGTTCATATCTGGGAGGCAAATTTAAAGACAGTGTCATTTTATTCAAATGAGATTACCCAAACATTGTCAGGAGATGAACTTGAGAGGGCCAATAAATTTAAGTTTACTCAAGATCGTGAACATTTTATACTCCGGCGTCAGATTCTGCGTCAGATTCTAAGCAAATATTGCGGTTGTCAACCCGGGGAACTAATTTTCGGGTATAATTCATATAAAAAACCTTTTATTCGTTCGGCGGTATTCAAAGAGATTAAATTTAATATGTCTTTCTCGGACGATCTGATGATAGTGGGCCTCTGCAGACAAAAAGAAATTGGTGTTGACATTGAAAGAATACAAGAAATACATGACTCAGAGAAAATTGCAGGTGAAAACTTTTCGCTTCCTGAATTAAAATATCTGCATGGTAATATAGAAAAAACAGTTGCTTTCCTTAAAATCTGGACAAGGAAAGAGGCGTTTATTAAAGCTAAAGGTAAGGGAATTTATTACCCCTTAAATTCCTTTTGCACTGAAGTGAATTCGTCCGGGTGTTATGACCGCCTGGTCATTTTCAACCATCCACGGGAATCAAAGCTCTGGAGAACTGCAGAGTTAAATACTTTCCCTGGTTACATCGCATCCATGGCGATTAAATCAGACAACTTCAATATTTCGTATTTTCAACTAAAATAAGAAGATGACCACATTATGCTTAATTTCGCTGAGCATGAAAGATTGGCAACCTCGCCTGTATGAGTTCAAAGATTCTGAATACAGGATCTACTCTCAGGAGCGCATCAACAAGACGAAAATAATAAGGAAAAGAATACTGAAATTGGAATCACTATAAAATCAGATAAGATTATTAAATCCCGGCTTTCGTATTTGATCCATTCCGAGTTTTTCGGCAATTGTGAATTCTTTACCGCATTGGACACATACCCAGTTTACCAGAAAGGCACCGACATAATATTCCTTTTCCAGATGTGGATGATCGCATGACTTTCTCCCCCAGGCATCCTTTACTTTTTGTGCAGCATAGTATTCCATAATAAACATATTATTAAAATTATACTATCGGGAAGCCTGTCTTCTTCAGGTTCTCCCTACAACTCTGAAAATATAAAGTTATTTAATTTTTTACAACCAGGTCTTACACAGGATTCAATTCTGCATTTTGATTTCTATTCGCTTTCGTCTTTATACTATTATCTTATATCTTTATTGATGGAATGAACCTGAAAAATAAATATGGTTACACGGCCATGATAGCCGGCGCTTCGGAAGGAATAGGAGCTGCATTTGCAACCCGCCTGGCAGCAGAAAGAATGGATCTGGTGCTTATAGCCCGACGTCCTGTACCTCTGCAACAATCAGCTGATTTATTGAAGAATAAGTTCAAAATAAATGTGACCTGCATTTCCTGCGATCTTTCATCCATAAATGCCTCTCACCTGATAGAGGAAACCCTGGACGGGCGGGAAATCAATTTTCTGGTATATAATGCCGCTCTGTCATACATTGGTCCTTTCATTAATAATTCACCGGAGAATGATTCCCGGGCTGTTCAGGTAAATATGATTACACCACTTAATATGGTAAGGTTTTACGGAGAAAAAATGGTTACAGAAGGAAAAGGGGCAATTGTTTTAATGACTTCACTGGCCGGTTTTCAGGGCAGCGGTTTTCTATCGGTTTACGCCGCTACAAAAGCTTTTAACAGAATCCTGGCAGAAAGTCTATGGTATGAATGGAAAGACAGCGGCGTTGATGTTATAGCCTGTTGCGCAGGCGCCACAGCAACACCAGGCTATAAGAATACCAAACCCGAAAAGACAGGTTTTTTTACTCCAAGGGTGCTGGACCCGGAAGAAGTAGCAGATGAATGCTTTAAAAAGCTGGGTAAACAACCCTCGTTTATCACCGGCAGAGGAAACAGGCTGGCGTCATTTATTATGCAAAATATACTGCCCAGGAAAATGGCTGTCAACATTATGGGTGATACTACCAGGAAAATGTACAGGTTATGATGTCAGCCCCTCCCATCTCAATAGATGAATGGAATGATCCTGTATGGAACTTTTTTTATATAAGTATCCCAAAGTTCACCGTATTTGACTGCACATCGTTTATCGTCGTCTCTCTGACGCGCAGTCAAAAGAAAAACATAGTATAAAGGATATAACCATGGCCAGATCAGAGCAGGATACCCTGTGCAAAGTATTATACCTGAAGCCATTAATATTTCACCCGAATAATTAATATGCCTGCTGAGGCCCCAGAATCCATTCACCAGCAAAAAATTATTGCCATCCGTAATAGTTTCAGGTACAATCCGGAGAAATGCCCTGTCGGGATTCTTTTTAAAAAAATACTTCTGCAAGTTGGCGCCTCGTGATAAAATCCACCCGGATAAGAAAATAAAAACATATATACATAATAACCAGGCAGGAGTATAAGGATCAGGCAAATCTACAGTGGACCATAAAAAGACAGCATAAAAGTATGGATAAAAGACCAGGCATCCCCAGCCTAATTTGAATCCTACACGTTCCGCAAATAAATCATATGTATAAAGATGAACTTCCTCAAAGATGAAATAATCAACAATGAAGTAAGTAAGCAATCCTGCTGAAAGAAGTATTCCGGTTGAAGCATGATCGCCATATAAAATCAAATGGTGAGCCGTAAAACTCAATGCGTTAAGTTCCAGCATAGTCGCTCCGGTCAGATAAAGCCACATTTTTGCATCTGCTGTACCACCCCGGAACTGAAGGTTTTCTATCCTTCCAAAAAACAGATCCGAAAGAAAAGATTTTCTTACAGGGGGATATTTAATTACCATTGCCAGAGAAAAGATGACGCCGGTTAAAAATGCGCCGGCCAGACCATCCCACCTGTGATTGTACAGCCAATCAAATGGGATTATGTTAAAATATCCCAATAAAAACCAGGATAAAACCATGGTGATGAATACAAGGACACCATTCAGATGGTATCTCATTTTTTCTCCGGAATTTACCTTATTTACATATCCGGTTACCCATCTGCCAGGCAACAAAACATTAAGAATAAATATTACTCCGGAGATAAAAACCGGAGCAAAAAATCCAATAGCTCTATCCATAATAATAAAGTTATGATTTAAAATTAAAATAAAAACTGCAATTATCTGCACAAACACGATAATATACCAATGAGCCTGTTTTAGTCCCTGTGGTCATTTGCTTTGAATCTTTAGTCTGATATTCCTGAAGTATTTTCGTATATAGTTTAGTAACTTTGGAAGTTAAATACGATAACTGCGATGAGATGATTATAACTTGACCGCGTGCGTAGAGAAGCGTGCCGGGCTACAGTTACATCTTGTTCTTAAGCGATAATTTCCTCAGAGGTTTATTTACCTTAATTGTAGTGAAAACCACTGCAAGTGTCATAATGCCACCGAATACTACCGAAGGAACCAAACCCATTATTTTAGCAGTGACCCCCGATTCAAATGCACCGAGCTCATTCGATGATCCGATAAAAATACTGTTTACTGATGCTACACGACCCCGCATCTCATCGGGCGTAAAAAGCTGCAGAATAGTTCCTCTGATCACCACACTGACATTATCAAAAGCTCCGCTGAGAATTAACAGCAGACCTGACAGAATTAAACTCTTTGAGAGTCCGAAGCCAATCATGCAAAAACCGAATCCAAGAACACATATAAAAAGTATTTTACCTGTTTCCCGCATAGGCGGACGAAACATAAGAACGAAGGCCATAAGTGTGGCTCCGATTGCCGGGCAGGCTCTGAGCAATCCCAGACCCTGAGGTCCTATATGTAAAATATCAGAAGCAAACACCGGAAGCATTGCAACTGCTCCGCCAAACAGAACAGCAAACATATCAAGAGTAAAGGCTCCAAGTAATTCGGGAGTTTTAAAAACAAAACTTATGCCGCTCCGTATCCTGGTAAAAACACCTTCTGCGGTTTCAATAACTTCATGCCTGCCGGTTTTAATCAGCATTATCATAAAGAACGAGAGTGTATATAAGCTTAATACCAGTGAATAGGCTGGTATTATCCCCCAAAAACCGTATACCAGTCCGCCTATCGCGGGACCCATCACTGCCGCCACCTGCCAGTTAGCGCTGTTCCAAGTGGCAGCATTTGCATATAAATTCCTCGGAACAAGCTGGCCTAAGAGTGCAACCTGTGCAGGACCTAATATTCCACGTGCTAATCCGGTCAAAAAGATAGTAACAAAAATCGGGATGATGCCGAATTTTTCAGTGAAATAACTTGCATTGGCACTGTAAATCAATAAAATCACTGCTCCCAATATAAGTAAAAGAGTAGTATAATTAATAATCTTTCGCCGGTTCCACAGATCAATAAAATGTCCGGCAAACAGTGATATGCTCACCTGAGGAATTACTTCAGCGAGACCAATAAAACCAAGCCACAGAACATTGTGAGATAATGCATAAATTTGCCAGCCGACAATAACCGACTGCATAAGGCTTGCCATTGTCATAAAAATGCGATAAGACAGATAAAAACGAAAGTTTTTAACTCGTATCACCGCAAAAGCTTCACCGGAAAACCAAGATTTCATAAAAATCATTTTCACAACAAAAATGCAAAGAAATAACGGAATAAAAATTACGATCCAGATTTACAAATTAGTAATGCAAGAGTTGAATTATCATTAATACTATTAAAGCGCTTTAAATTATTTGCACAAACGGACTCTTTTATTTACTTTTCACGAATTAATCTATCATTTAATTTAGATTTTTATTTTAATCCTTAATAGTCTGTTGATGAGAAATTTTTCACTTGATAAGAGTAAGATCAAAGTCCTTTTATTAGAGGGGATACACGAAAATGCGGACCTTTTCTTTCGTGAAAATGGCTATACTAATGTTGAATGCCTGAATAGTGCCTTGTCAGGAGAAGAACTGGAAAGAAAATTAAAAACTACCCATATAATCGGAATCAGAAGTCGCACTGAACTTCGTAAAGACCTGCTAATCAATACTCCCAAACTTTTTGCCGTTGGATGTTTCAGTATAGGTACAAATCAGGTGGATATTCAGGATGCCAAAATGCTTGGAATACCAGTATTTAATGCCCCTTTTTCAAATACGCGGTCAGTAGCGGAACTGGTAATTGCAGAATGTATCATGTTAATGCGGGGCATTCCTGAAAAAAACGCTCTGGCTCATAAGAAAATATGGATGAAATCGTTTAATAATTCGGTGGAAATCAGAGGTAAAACACTTGGAATTATAGGTTATGGACATATAGGTTCTCAGGTTTCAATCCTTGCCGAAAGTCTCGGTATGAATATTATCTATTATGATATTGAAAAGAAACTTAGTCTTGGCAATTCCAAGCCTGTACCAGGTTTGAATGACCTTTTAAAAGTATCCGATACCGTTACTGTTCACGTTCCTTTGACAGAGATAACAAGGAACATGATCTCAACTGATCAGATTGCTCAAATGAAAAAAGGATCATGTCTTATTAATGCATCCCGGGGTGATATTGTTGATTACAAGGCAGTTGCTGAAGGTCTCAAATCAAATCACCTTGCCGGGGCTGCGGCTGATGTATTCCCGAAAGAACCCTCATCGAATGATAAACCTTTCGAAAATGATCTGCAGGGTTTTAACAATGTAATTCTTACACCTCACATTGCCGGAAGTACCCTGGAAGCATTGGCAAATATAGGGCTGGAAGTAGCTGAAAAGCTCGTAAGATACAGTGATACAGGTTCAACTATCGGTGCTGTAAATTTCGTGGAGATTGCACTTCACGCCAACTCGTCAAAACAACGTTTCTTACATATTCATAAGAATGTTCCAGGTGTTCTGGGAGAGATAAACCATTATTTTTCTTCAAGGGGAATTAATATTTCAGCCGAGTATCTGCAGACCGATGCTGATCTGGGCTATGTCATCCTTGAAACAGATAGCGAACTTGACGATTCAGTTCTTAAAGATCTGAAGAATATACCACATACAATCCGGGTCAGAATTTTATATTAATACTGAATCTTCTCCGTGGCTCTCTGTGAACCCTCTGTATGCCTCTGTTTAAATAATAATTAAGAACTTAAACGGAGTTGCACAGAGAAGTTCAGAGGTAATCGCTCGAGCCATAATCTTACTTACCGCCAGGAGGACAATTCTTTTTTAAATAACTGGTATAGAGAGTTGCAAGGTGAATAAATGTTCCTTCTCCTTCGGAAATACCATGCGTCCGGTTAGGATAAGCCATAAACTGGAATTGTTTGTTGTACTTAATCAACTCATTGAGAAGCATTTCGGCATTCTGATAATGAACATTATCATCTCCTGTTCCATGTATATACAACAGATTCCCTTTCAGGTTCTTTGCATAGGTGATTGGCGATCCCTTTATAAAATCCTCCCTGTTTTCCTGTGGCAGTCCCATATAACGTTCCTGGTAAATATTATCATATGTGAGCTCATTTGCTACAGCAGCAATTGCTATTCCGGTTTTGTAGATATCAGGGTACTGGAACATGAGGTTCAGAGTGGCAGAACCTCCGCCGCTCCATCCCCATACCGCTACTCTATCAGGATCGATAAAATCCCATTTCAGTACTTCTTTAGCGGCCATAGCCTGATCGTGAATATTGATCTGTCCGATTTTTTTATAAATTGATTTTCTCCATTCAGCTCCTTTTGGTGCCGGTGTGCCACGGTTATCAAGCGAAATATAGATGTAACCATCTTTTGCCATATCTCCAAGGTAGAGAAAGTTACGGCCTCTGCCATAAGCATCAACTACAGTAGCTTCCGCAGGTTCCGTGTACACGTAAAACACAACAGGGTATTTTTTAGATGGATCGAAATTTACAGGTTTAACCATCCAACCGTCCATTTCGACACTATCGATGGTCTTAATTTTGAAGAACTCAGTAACAGGCTTAACCTTAAGCGAATCGAGCCGCGCAACAATACCTTCTTTTTCATTTACCGGTTTCTGATTGGCTACAATTATAAACTCTCGTGCAGGTCGTGTAAAACTGTTTGAAAATGAATGAGCAGCATATTTACCGTTGGGCGAAAAGGAATAACTATGAGTTCCTTTTAATGATCCCGGACTTACCAGTTCGGCAGTACCGGATCCGTTAAGTCTGGTCCTGTACAGATAGTTCTGCGTTGCATTGTAAGGTGAAGCCATAAAATATACAAAACCTTTTTTCTGGTCGACATAAATTATATCGGTAAAATCGTAATTGCCCTTAGTCACAAGTTTTTCCGGTTTTCCTTCCAGAGATACCTGGTATAAATGTCTCCAGCCGTCCTTTTCAGAATCCCAGAGAATGCTTTTTGAATCATTCAGCCAGATAAATTTATTTGTAAAATCGATAGTATACGGGTTTCCCGGCTGATAAATATCAACCCAGGCTTTATCCGTTTCTTCACCGATAACCCTCGAATTACCTGTAGCACTTTCTGCAATATAAAGTCTGCTCAGGTTCTGTTTACGATTGAGCTGCTGAATAAGAAGATTATCGGTAGAAGGTACAAACTCCACTCTTACAAGGTAGTTTTGGGAAGGGTCGCCCGGGATTTTCATCCACGTGGTTTTGTTATCTTCAATATTAACAACTCCGACCCTGCATAATGAAGGTTTTTCCCCTACTTTAGGATACTCTATTGGAATAACCCTGGAGTAAATGGAATCAGTGTTATTAATCAGGAAAAATTTTCTGATACTGCTTGCATCAATCTGCCAGAAGGCAATTTTTTTGCTATCGGGGCTCCACCGGAATCCATCGCGACATGCAAATTCTTCTTCATAAACCCAGTCAAAAGTACCATTAATAAGTGTTACAGAACCATCACTTGTCAGGGGCTTAATTTTTGATGTGCCAGGGTCTTCAACATAAAGATTGTTTCCGCTTACATAAGCAACAGAATTCCCATCGGGAGAAAACTTGGCAAACATTAATGAGGATGCGGGAAGGGTTTTGCCCAACTGACTAAGTGAACCTGTTTTTCTGTCAAGCATCCAGTAGTCGCCTTTTGAATTAAGCCTCCACACTCTTTTTGTATTTGTAAACAACAATACTTTCTGCTGGTCTTCCGAAAAAGAGTAAAAACTGAATTGAAGAGGATCTTTATTTCCCGAGGGTGTAAGTTGCAGTTTTGATAATATCACTACGGGTTTATTATCAGGAAGTGTATACTGAACAAGTTCGTTTTTCTCAATACGATAGTAAGAATTTCCATCGATCGACCACCTGATGTCCCCGACCTGAGAACTGGCAATCAATGTAATGAACAGAATCATTACCGAGATAACAAATACTTTTAATCCCATTCTTTTTTTTACAATATTTCCAGCTTTAAACATATTGAAAGGATTTAAGATTGATATTAATTTAGGATTTTTAAAGATAGAAATTAAATAATGCATTATTAATATTCCTGAAATTTTTGGATGTTAAAACTGAATCATGCTAACATCAGAGCTGTCGGGGCTGAACAAATTCATTCAGACTGATTGAAAACAGGGTAATAAAAAAACCGGACTAAGCCGGTTCTTTTTTTATGCCTGTTCAGGGTCTACTTTTTGTTCTTCTTCCCTGCATCTGTGTCTGTATTTTTCCTGATATCTTTTCCTCCACCAGTTGGATCTTCCACGATCATGACCTCCCGGAGCAACACCTGTCAGAAGAATTTTCGACAGAATAAAAAGTCCCACTGTCTGCCAGAAACTCAGAACAGGTCCGTGAAACAACACCGGAATAAGTGAGTTCCATAGGCTCATAGTGACAAATATTGTCAGAGTGATGAAACCTAATGCAAGGATACCAATTCCTAAAAATTTAAAAAATCTTAAAGTTTTCATACTAATTGTTTTTTAATAGCTTATACAATTCATTCAATTTTTCCCTCAGTGCAATGACAGCATATCTTTTCCGTGAAATGAGAGTATTGATCCCCACACCTGTTTTTTCAGATATCTCCTTAAAGCTCATCTCTTCGAACTCGTTTTGCACGAATACACTTCTCTGTTCCCGGGGCAGAGCAGAAAGAGTCTCTTCAATAGCTACCCAGATCATATCCTTTATCTCATCATCTTCAGGTGTAGATCCGAGTGAAGGAAGAATCTCTTCAAGCTTTAGTGGATCATCTTCGTCAATTTTTGCATGTTCGCTAAAGCTGATATTCACTGGTTTCTTCTTGCGGAAGAGGTCGGTGATACGATTATCTGCCACTCTGTAGAGCCATGCTGTCAGGCTTTCGATCCTCCTGATATCATTGAAGCCTACAGTAAGCTGATAAAAGACATCCTGCAGAATATCTTCAGCCTCGATCCGGTCGGGAATTCTGTTTATTATATAACCGAGCAGACGTTTCCGCTCGTCTTTATAAACAGCTTCAATTTTTTCTGACTCTTTAGGACTCATAAGAGTGGTCTTTTAATTCCAAAGACGAACGAGGAGTAAAAATATTTTAAAAGTACAGGTGATTTTTGAATTAGCTTAACAGTAGGAAATATAAATGCGGAGGTGGTAAACTGATTATGTCAGACAGCTCATTCTCAGCACACCAGTTATCCATTTGCCGGCAATAAGCAAAATATCGGCATTGAGAGCCATCAGGAGTACTTTCTGTTCAACGATTTTATACTCTCACTCTGCAGAGGATGACGGGGACCAATTATTGACAGCTCTCCCTCTAAAACGTTGAATAACTCCGGGAGTTGATCAAATCCCGATTTAATAAGAAATCGTCCTATTTTTGTAATACGGGCATCCTCCTCTAATTCTGATCCCAAACTATTTGTTTTCATTTTAGAATCAAGGTAAAAACTTTTCCTCTCAGCATTTAAATACATCGTCCTGAATCTGAATACCTTGATCTGACGACCTCTCCATCCAATTTTTGATATTTTACTTATAACCGGACCCCGCGATGTCAGCTTTATAAGAATACTTAAAACAATTAAAACAGGTGATAATACAACTATCATCAGTAGAGCAATATTTATATCCAGCGTTTTCTTTATCGCCAGAGCATATGAATTATTGGGCATATTGACAAAACTCAGGAATTTACCATCCGCAATTTCAGTTTTTACTGCACTTGAAAGACTCGGTTTTGGAAAATTAGACTTCAGCCTGAATGTAACTCCCTGATCTTCACATATTGTAATTATTTCCCGTACGTTATCGGCATCGGGATACTCTTTTAAGTAGAGTACTTCATCCACAAAATCCACTTCTATCAAATCTCCGATTATTCCGGAAAATTTTTCAGGCAGAATAATCGAACTGTTTTCAAATTTAGCTTTAATCGAAACTGATTCTGTAAATATTACTACAGCCTTGTATCCCAAAGCTTTATTTGATAATAAATTTTCAATAAAAGCCAATGAGGAATCGTCAGCTATTATAATAACAATTACATGATTATGACCCTTTTCACCAAACCTTTGAAGAATATTATAAATCAATATCCTTCCAAAAAACAGAAAAAGAAATCCAAATACCGGAAGTTCAGCCAAAAACAGTCGCTGAACAGGATACAACCTGAAGAAAAAATAAAAAAGTGCCAGAAGATAAAAAATCGCAATCGATGATTGCAAGTACAACAAAGACAGAACCTTAAACCGTTTTGTGGGGATCCCGGTACTTCTGACAAGGTACATTATCACAAGCCATAAGGGTAATATTCCCAGAAATAGTATTAAAATGTTTTTATCTGTAAAAAAGAATTTGCCGGTTTCAGAATAGTTGACCAGATAAGAGGACTGGAATGTCAGCAGAATTGCTAAAACATCAAAGGACCACAATAAATATTTCATAAGATTCTGACGCTTCACGCCAGGATTTTTATGAAGCTTATAATAATTAGTAAAAACATCCATAAATCAGAATGCTTTATTTCAGGGATTTTGCGTCATTTGTTAAAACTGTACACAATGCAGCGAAAGTAATAATTATTCTACAGACGAATTGACTTTTTGAGTGCAAAAATAAGTATATCCGTTAAATTCTGTCATATCAAGGATTTTCAAGCGTGCTTCATCGAGCAGTAATTTAACTGATTTATCTGACATATATCTGTTTGTCTTTGAATCAATTATGCCATATAACATGTTTAAAAATGAACTCCATGGACCTTCATCTGACTCAGAAATATATTCCTTCATCTCGATTTGATGAAGAGATTTCCTGGAAGTCAGATAACCATTTTGCTTTTTACTATCAGTGAAATTACCTATAAAATAGCATTTATGAGGCAGTACATTATATATTGCCTGAAGAAATTCCCTGATACTTTTAATATTGTTTAACTTATTCAGATTTACAACTACTTTAACATTTTTAAGATCATCGACTTCAAAATAAAAATGGTGTGAAGAGGTAAGGATTAACAAATCAGGTTTTTTTGCCAGACCTAACCACTCAAGGTAATTATAGAAATCTTCCTTGCCTTCCTCAACAAGTTCTACGTAAACCGGGTTGGTAGTGGTTTTTTTTATAAACGCAGCTGAATTTCCAGAAAACTCACTAACTTGCTGGTTATCTGTATCTTTCTTATCTTTTATAATAGTCTTGCTTTTCATAAATCATTATCATAATCTTAAAATAAAATTATAAAATAAGTTGATTCCGGTCAAGGCGTCAAGGTCGTGTTTTGATAAATGGAAGGTCCAGACTATTTGATTTTCACTTTAAAAGATATGATTACCGAAGATTTTTGACCGTTCATGTATAAAAAGCCCGAATTCGTAAAAATCAAACTATTCCATTTAATTAATTCTATTAAAAATGGAAATATCAAAAATCATTATTAAAATGAAATCATTAATAATCAGACTAATATACCAGTAATCACAGTTAAAATTTTTCCTGTTTCAGTCTTTTGCTGTTTTGACCAGTCTATGATATATTTTGATTAAACAAAATAAGAGGAATTATATTATTTACGCGATGAAATTTCATGTATCAGTTTCCCGGAATTGAACGAAACTGGCTTTTTATTTGTCTTATGTAAAGAAATTTTGGCTTATTCACATTTGAAAAGTATAATTTAGCACACTAAAAAGGACTGGAATACAATGCCAATAAACATCCCGAATGATCTGCCTGCAATTATCATCCTTAAGAATGAGAACATCTTTATTATGGATGAACAACGCGCATCGCATCAGGATATACGACCTCTGCGAATCGCCTTTTGTAATTTGATGCCGCTCAAAATAGTAACTGAAACCGACTTTATAAGGGTCCTGTCAAATACTCCTCTACAGATAGAACTTGACTTTTTCTATATGGATAAACACGATTCAAAAAACACATCTAAAGAGCATTTGAATATTTTTTATAAAACATTTGATCAGATCAGACAAAACCGGTATGATGGCCTGATAATTACAGGTGCACCTGTAGAGAATCTGGAATTTGAGCAAGTTGACTACTGGAATGAAATTTCAGAGGTGATGGAATGGAGTAAAACAAATGTAACCAACACCTTGCATATATGTTGGGGTGCACAGGCAGGTTTATATCATCACTTCGGGATTCAAAAATATCCACTAAAGGAAAAACTATTCGGAGTATTTGAACACCTGATCACTGATAATAAAATACCATTATTCCGTGGTTTTGATGATATATTCCTGACGCCTCATTCGCGCTATACGGAAAACAGGATAACGGATATTCAGCCACATCCGGATTTAACACTGGCAGCATGGTCAGAAAAAGCTGGTGTTCACGTGGTTATCTCGAAAAACAGCCGTCAGATATTTGTTACAGGTCATTTTGAATATAACGCAAATACACTTAAAGATGAATATGAACGTGATCTGTCAAAAGGCCTTGCTATAAATATTCCTGAAAACTACTATCCTGATAATAATCCGGAAGCTGAACCCCTTGTGAAATGGCGCGCAAATGCCAACCTTTTTTTTGTAAACTGGCTGAATTACTATGTTTATCAGGAAACACCTTATGACTGGATCTGATTATGAACACTTATTGACTTTATATCTTCCTTCCGTTTGAATAAGTCATTCTGAAATCCGGCATACAGAAAAACATTAACTATTCTGCTAAAAAGTATGCATTAAAACCAAACTTATTCAACAAAAAATGAGTCTGATTGTTAGTCTAATACATAACACAAAAATTGAGGAATGTTTACATTACTAACAATTAATTAAAAAATTAAAATTATGATCTCGGGAAAAGTAGTTTTAGGCGCACTGGCCGGTATTGCAGCCGGTGCATTGATCGGGGTCTTATTTGCCCCTGATAAAGGTTCTGACAGCCGGAGTAAAATAATTAAGAAAGGAGACGATTATCTGGATTCCGTTAAGGAAAAATTCAATTCACTTCTTGATAGCATGTCCGGAAAATTTAATGGTGGAAAAGCAGATATCTCTGATATCAGCGATTCGAGGCGAAAAGAAGCCAAAAAAGATTTGCAGCCTTCCGCAGGTTAAAATATGGTTCAAGGTATTTTAACCACGATTAATTATCGGTAGAATCTTATTTACAAAAAAGCCCGGCTAAAAAACCGGGTTTTTTCATCGTAAAAACATCATTTAATAACCAGTTTGATACACTTCTGATAAGCAATTCTAAAGGAATAATCAGAGTGTTATAATAATACTTAGCAATTCCTTCATGGTTTTTCCAAGCTTGGAACCCACAGTTTCAATCATCTCCTTTTCCTTTCCTTCGTTGAACTTCAAATCTTCTTCGGTAAGATTTTTATATTTCTTTAAAAGTTTTTCCTTTTTATCTTTCCAATATTCCTCACTTTCAGTTCTCATGCGCTGTATTTATAAAATGTTATTCTGTTAAATATCAATAGACTAAAACCTGAATCATTCTAATCCCGAATTGCTCAACAAAGCGTGTGCCAAAAATAAAATAACCAGGGAATCAAATTAACCCTAATATTTAATCGCCTTATTTTCTGATATTTCGAGAAATAAAATAAATAGAAAACAGAACTTATAATAGAATTTTATTCTCTTTTTGAGAAAATTTATTGAGATTCTGACAAATTCTGTAACGCTGTGAGAGAAATGCAAGTAATGACCAATTAAAGTTATGAATGCCATTTGCATCCTTTCCGTTCTTTGTGGTTATTGAATTTTTTCAGCTTGTAAACATTTCCTGATAGTCATTAAATACAATATGAGTATCGGCATTCAATAATAAACTATTTTAAGTGATTAAATTTCAATCATATAATCTCATGAACTCACCCCAACCCCTCTCTGCTCTGCAAAGAGGGGCTAAGAAGGATATCTCCCCCTTCTTTTGCCTGCAAGAGAATCCCGCTTGCGGGATCGACGAAGTCAACGGGGGCAGGGGGATGAGTACATACAAGGTAAAAGCATTTCTTAGATAAATATTATTCATTCCTGATAGTCATTAAATATAAAATTGTTAAGTGCTTATTTCTTCAATTAACATTTATAAATTTGGCTCTGTTCTAAAATTGATTAATGAAAATGAATTTCTGGTATTGATAATAACCTGGAAAAAATGATTAATGAGGAAAATATAAGAAACCGATCTGAATTGACTGAAAAAGAGATTCCGGATAAAAATGAATCTGGGAAAGTTGATTCTAAACCAATTAAGGTATCAGATGATTTGGATTCAAAAGAAATCCTGGTATTCACATCTTTCAATAATGTTTATAAAGTCAAGAAGACAGCGATCAGAGATAAATTTGAGGCATTACAAAAAATTGAATTTGAGCACGGGGAAAAACCAATTTATCTGACTGGTGAAAAGAACTATTCAGGCTTTTTAATTGTGGCATTTGAAAACGGGAAAATCGGGAAAATTTCTATGAGCAGTTATCAGACTGATTATAACAGGAAAAAGCTAAAGAATGCTTTTAACAGTGAATCAAGGTTGATTTTTATTGAACTGATTGAACATGATATTGATATAGTTACAGTTAGCAGCATTAAGAAAGTTGTTTTATTTAACACAGCTCAGATCAATTCTGTTGAAAGCAGAACAACAAAGGGTGTGCAGGTTATGAAGCCGAAGGATGGAAGTTCAATGATAAAGGTCAAACGGTTAGAGCAGACAAAACTAACTGAACCTGAATATTACCGAAAGAATGAAACATTAAATGTAGTTGGATATTATCTGAAACAGGGAGATGAGGTTTGATCAGTTATCAGGCGTGAGGCGTCAGGCGCATAGTACGAGGCTTGAGGCAATCCTGCAGAAATCTCCGTAAAGCTCTGTGCTCCTGATAGCTATAGGGACTATATATAACTCTCCTGCCTAAGGAGGACAAGTTGTGACAGTTGTTTGCTTTAACATGATCTGTAATCCATACTGCCTGAAGCAGGACCAAACCATCTGTATCTGTATTTTGCAATTATATCATATACCGGATCTCTTATGAAGCCCGGTACAATAATAAATACATAGAATAGAGGCCATAAGCCATCGAGGCATTTCAAAATATGCAGTACTGCATTGGATTTGGTATAGATCCTTTCATCCTGAATTAACAATACAGATCCTTTATTTACATTTTTTTTGTTATAGCGGTTTAAATATTCTGATGCCTTTTCCGATTCAAGAGGGATGAAACAGAATATTCTTCCGCTGTCGTTTTTTGTAATAAATTTGACAACATTATTGCACAATTTGCAGGTACCGTCAAAAAGAATAATATACTTTTTATCTTTTTTTTTCTCTTCTTCAACGCGTTTATCCATAAAAAGTAAATTTATCGTTTATCAAATCCACAGGTAAAGATAGAAATTGTTTATAAGTGATAGAACAGATAAATCCCGATTGTGTTCAGTAAACTGTATGTGGCAAATTAAATCCCCTGATGTCTCATCCCCATAATAATTCCCCCGGAATATGGTATAAGCCAGATCAGCCATACAATTAAGCTGTACCTGTGGAATCGTTTTCGTGCGTATTCACTTCCTTTTCTGATTACATAAGTTGCCCAGATTGCATGAATAAGCATTAGCCAGAGAGCTAACTGGCCTGTCAGAGCATGTAAATCGAGCAGGTTATAAGGATTTTCTGAAAGTCTGCTCATGGCCCATGTGCCCGAAACATCAAATAAGAAACCTGTCCAGAATGCTCCAACATGCCATGCCTTAAGGTACCTTGAATATCGTTCTGACCATATTCCGGTTGAATAAAAAACCAGTGCAAGTGTAATGAGGACTGTTGATAGAATCAGAAGCATCTTCATTTTATAAATTTTTGTGATGAATGTAGTGACAATTTAATATAATCAGTAAAATTGCAGTATAAATGATCATTGAGATCTGACTCTCCTGTTTTATTTTAAAAACTCCACTTGAATCGGATAATTTCTTAAACAAAACTATTTCTCATAGTGAACTGTTTTATATAAACAACTAAAAAGTTATTTGTGGTTAATTCATCAGTTAGAGTTTATCCGCCGGTTTTCCTGCTATGTGAGTATCGTAGATTCTTTGCTTATCTAATATTTACTGCATCACTTCTGACGCTTACTGTCAGAAACACAACCGGCCAGGATAACACTCTGTACCTGATGCCCGATATTCCCCAGGCAAACCAGTTAAATCCTGCAATAATGAAACTCTGCAGGATTTATGTAGAACTTCCGGTTATTTCCTCAGTTAAAGTGAATATACGCAATACAGCATTTGGTTTCCATGATGTTCTGCATACAGGAACAGGCTCTCAGTCAAATGTTTACTTTTTGAATCTGTCAAATCTTGACAGTAAATTAAAAGCGATTAATTATTTCCAGACAGAAACAGATGTTGATCTCCTGGGATTTGGTTTTGGCTACAAAAATTGGTATTACACCTTCGGAATTTCCAATCATACAGATCTCCTTCTATCTTATCCTCATGATGCTATATTATTAAGAGATGTGAACTCACAGCAACTTAGCAGCAAAGGGACTCCTGTAATGCTGAATCAGCTTGGAACAGAAGTTACTCTCTGGAATTCGATTGGAGTAAGCGCTGCAAAAGAGATAAGAGACGGTTTTAAAGTGGGTCTGCGATTGAAATACCTCCAGGGGATGGCAAATATGATCTTAACGCGTTCTGCTCTTATTCTTAACACTGCTAACAATCCTGCGAGTCTTGAAGTCCTGATGAATTACATTTTAAATTCTTCTTTCCCTGTTAAAGTCCAATATTCGCCAAATGGCCTGGTGAACAATCTTAATTTCGATAATTCACTTAATAATATTGCCGGTGATTTTATTTTTAATGGAAACCGTGGTACTGCTGTTGATGCCGGATTTGTTTATGACATCGATGAAAATACCGAGATATCAGGCAGTATTACTGACCTCGGATTTATCCGGTGGAAGAAGAATACAAACGTTTTCAGTAAAACAGGGGATTATCTCTACAACAGCAGCGATCTTGCTCAGTTTCAGGCAAATCCCGGAGAGTTTGATCTTATCAAGGCATTAAGGGATTCAATCTTCATGGCATCAGCCGTCGCAGGTAAGTCATATTTCACTTTAACTCCTGTCAAAATCTTTGGAGGAATTTCCCGCCTGATATTGCCTGATCTGAGAGCCGGAGCAATGACCCGAATTGAAATGTACAATCTTAATATAATGCCATCGTTGTCATTTTCATTGAATTACACACCATTCCCTTCAGTTGCAGCTTCATTGAGCTACACTCTGATGAACAATAAATTCAACCAGGTAGGTGCAGGTATTGCTGTCGGGAACCATGTGGGACAGTTGTACCTGATAACGGATAATATTCCTTTAAGATTTACCAAAGATATTAATTCTCCACTTTTCTGGCCTTACAATGCCCGTATGTTCAGCCTTCGGTTTGGTTTCAACCTGTTATTTGGGTGTAATAAGAAAGAAAACAAATTTCATCCGAAAGACAGATGGGATTTATGTCCCGCTTACTGGTAACTTATCGATAGAAGAAAGTGTTTTGACTAAATGCCAACCTCCTTTACAAGGAAGTAGTTTTTATCTGATGTAAGATTATTGTATATTGTACTTATAGACATTGGTTTCATACCGCACAAATCCCATCTTTTGATACAACCTGTTGGCAGAAGCTCTCGAGGGCCTTGAAGTGAGTCCGACAGTCTTTGCACCCAACGATCCGGAATATTTTATTGCATGAAGCATCAACTCCTTGCCAATTCCTTTGCCCCTTTGGGTTTCATCAACAACTACATCTTCAATCCAGACTTTTATCCCTGTTGGTATCCTGTAAGAGCCTATTGTAAGCATTCCGGCAATTCGCTTATTATCCAGTTCAGCTATGAAAAAATGACTGTTCTCAGATGATAAAATGCTTTTAAAGTATTGCTTATCTGACAAATCAGCATCTGAAGAAAGCTGTGGTATTAACCTTAAAACAGCCTGGTATACTCTTTCACTAAATCTGTCTATCTTTTTAATTTTCATCTTTTATAGTCAGGGTTCTTTTGTTTTTGCACTTTTCTTTTCTTCATCATTGAATCACTCAGAGTATATTCTTCAGCTCCAAAGTTTTCCAGGTCTCATCTTCTTTTCGTCGCTATGTCCCTGTGACGTTTGCGCTCCCATTCTCCCCTTCATCTATATATTCCTGTAGTTCTTTTGGATCTCAATAACCTTTTCTTTAAATTTAGGGAAGGATTTCCATAATTCCTTATCGCATGCAGTCAATCCGTTACATTCAATACAACAATCATATCCTTTCTCTACCGTACATTTGCGGACTGTACAGGAATTTACGTTAATACTGAGAGGTTTATCCTTTGGTTTACATCCAAAGCAAAATACTTTTTCAGGATCATAACCAAGATTAAATTTCTCCTTCCATTTAAATTCTTCATAAGCTTTCTTCCTGAGTTCAGGATTATTCTCAATAGTGGCTTTGTATAGAGTACATTCCGTGGTACATTTAAAACCGCAATAGGTAAGGCCCTTCAGGTCAGACTTTTGCAATTGTTTTGCAGGATTCTGTGCCCAGAGAGACTTGCCATAAAAGAATGCATATCCGGTTACTCCTGCTTTGAAACATTTGGTGACAAAATCGCGTCGTTTCAGTTCATTTTTCATAAGCTGGTTTTCATGGTTTAACCTAAACAAAACCAAATTTAATTAAAAACCCTGACATTCAAGTATTTTAAAAAAGTAAAGATTAAATGAAGGATACAATATAAAAATACTGGCGAGAGGCAAATAAAAAAAGGTCCATCAAATGTATGACTTCCCCGGAGTCTTAAAGAAAAAGCTTCTTAATTAAGTAAATAAACAGAGAAATGAAAGCACTGAATAGGATCATAGTGGTTACCGGAAAATAAAACCTGAAATTGTACTTTTCAATTCGTATATCCCCTGGTAAATGACCGATCCAGTTTAGTTTATCATGAAAAAAATAGATTATAATGCCCAGAATGACAACACATATACCGGAAAGAATGATCCATTTTCCTGTTTCACCGTTCATCCGGTAAAAATACTACAATAAATTATTAATTGGTCAGGAGTGTGATAAAGAGTGATTCAATTCCTGGTGGCTCCACATCTTAAATTGCTGATCCCTGTAGATCAATAATTAAAGGATTTTTAATTTTTATGTTGAAGAAATCATTGAAGGATTTTGCTGACCATAATTGGCTGGAATGAAATAATCATTAAAATCCTGAATTAATTATTGGATGTTCCGTTGTTTATGTCAAATGCATTCAGACCACTTAAAATGGTCAGGATTTCCGACTTTTACGTCTTTTCTTATATTTTGTACTTAAGTTATTTAAATGTTTTTAACGGCTGCGAAAAACAATCTATTATAATTTTAATATAACTTTATCAGAAATTATGCAAAAATTATGTGCAGGTTAGTTTTTATAACCATAACAATTCTTATCACAATGAAAGCTTATTCCCTGAACAAGTCTGATGTCAGGGAGCCTGATACAGCATGGGATTTCTATTCAAATGATAAAGATCAGGTGGTCTCCTGCAATGCTTTTGTCTTTACTGGTAAGGATCAAAAAAAAGTCAGCGAGCAGGGAATGGCTTCAGAAGTGTCATTTACAAAAGAAGAGATTAACCAGCTTTTCTCTATAGCAAGGAATAGTATTCATAAGATGCTCTTTGAAAATAAAAGGCTGACCATTGATCCATCCGTTATCTCACCGAATCTTAAGAAAAACATGGGTGCTTTTGTTACCCTGAATATCAACGGCAATCTTCGTGGATGCATAGGTCAGTTCACTTCGACTGACCCGCTTTATGAAGTTGTGAACCAGATGGCAATAGAATCAGCATTTAATGACACACGATTTACTCCGCTCTCAAAGGAAGAATTCAATAAGATAAAAATAGAAATTTCAGTTCTTGGACCATTGAAAAAGATCAATAATATTTCCGAAATTGTTCTGGGCAAACATGGAATATATATAAAGAAGGATTTCAGATCAGGCACAATGCTTCCACAAGTTGCTACTGGAAATCATTGGACACTTGAGCAATTTCTGGGTTATACTTCACGTGACAAAGCCGGTCTTGGATGGGATGGATGGAAAAATGCTGACATTTACATCTATGAGGCAGTGGTGCTTGAAGAAAACAAGAAATAATTATATGCAGTTTGCAGGATTCATTCCTCCGATTCCTCCATTGATGCTTTTGAGGTCTTTATTTAAACAAACCGTTTAAAGTAATCTTCCATCACTATTCTTAATTACAAACTACTCAAGATCAATGATCTGCCGGATATTGTATTTTACATGGTGAGGCTTTCGGAAATGGATCTTAAAAAGATGATAAATTCAGGTTGTTATTGCAATTTTCACATATATCAGAAACATTTTGAAAGAAGTTACAATTCTATATCATATGTAACCTGACAGATTTCATTTCATAAGCATTCATTACAAGGCAACTAAAACTATGTGAATCATGCAACTTTTTTTAATAATTGTGTAATGGTAGAACTTAAATATGGGCTTACTTTTAGATTTATTAATATAACCGTAAAACAAAGAAAATGAAACCTTCCGCAACTTCAAAATATGCATGATTTATTGGTATAATACTTTGAATATTGTGGACTAAAGGTCATTCTATTACAATGGATATTCTTACTAATTATAATTATAAATTATGACTCTTGGTAATGAGTAATAAAATAATATAAAATGTTTGAAGATCAGTTATTTATCCTCATGAACTCACCCCAACCCCTCTCTGCTTCGCAAAGAGGGGCTAAAAAGATTCTCTCCCCCTTCTTTTGCCTGCAAGAGAAGTTGGGCCGTGGGGTTGAGTACATGCAAAGTAGAAAAATATACTCAGCTTTTATTAATCATTTCCTATACTCATTTTATAAATTATTGAATACAGGTTTTGTTTTGCTTGTCGCAGACTCCACGTTTAAAGAATCTTAAAAGGTTAGATAATAGTGGTAGGATTGAAATATAAATCATTTTTAAACATAAATTTTATCATTAAAACAACTTAAGGAGGAAATAACATGAAAATTGATGAAAACATTGATCCTAAGCCTGTAAATGACAATGCAGAAGCCAGGAAAAAAGAGGCCCTTATCAGAGAAAATGAAGACAGGACCAGAAAAGAAGGAATAAGGAAAGCGGTTGTAACGACTTCGGTCATTGGTTTTTTACTACTACTGATTGCCGTGATAATTTCTTATTCGATTTATAATCATGATCATAAACTACTGCTAAGTCAGATGGAAACACAGAAGAATTCTTTTACTGATAAAATCGCTTCACGTGATTCATCGATAGGAGAATGGGTTACCACTTTTGGTGATATTGAAAAAAATATCGCCATCATAAAGGAAAAAGAGCATATAATCTCATTTAATTCGTCGAATGCGGAATTATCCAAAGATAAGAGACAACAAGTTGTGGAAGATATTAAATACATTAATACACTCCTTGAACAAAACAAACACAAAATTGCCTCTTTAAATGCTCAATTGAGTAAGTCAGGCGGAACAATAAAGGCTTTGCAAAATACAATTTCTGAATTGGAAGCATCGGTTAAACAAAGTGAAACTGAAATTTCGGATTTGAAGACTACACTGCTTAGCAAAAACTTCGAGATTGACCAGCTAAATACCAAGAACTCCGATTTGCAAAATACTATTGTTCAGAAGGATGAGAAAATCAAAACTCAGACTTATGAGATGAATAAGGCATTTATTGCCTGTGGAACATTTAAACAGCTGAAAGCTAAGGGTCTGTTAACCAAGGAAGGGGGATTCATCGGATTAGGTAAAACGAAAGCTTTAGCCGGAAGTTTTCCCGATAGCTCATTTCTGCAAATCGATATCACTGTTACAAAATCGATTCCTGTAAATTCAAAAAGTGCCAAACTTATATCTGAACATCCCGCGAATTCATATCAGTTTATACGGGATAAAGACAAGAAAATTGAATCCATAGAGATAACAGATCCGGTTCAGTTCTGGAAAATATCCAAATATGCTGTTGTAGAGATAACTAAATAAAGTAATAAAAGATTCAGGGAACAATTATTTTCCGATAATTAATTCGTAAACCCTGCAAGATCAATGATCTGCGGGGTTTTGTATTTTAACGGATAACGCTTGCCGGCAAGCATGGAAATACAACTTGTCCTCAGTTCTCTTTCTTTCGCCGGGAGAAGATTCCTTTTATCTGCGCCCATGTATTTCTATGTGCAGATGATTCTCTCTGGTCTCCTATAAGAGATGCATAAGGCTGTAAACCCTGAACGTTTTCAAAAATGATTTTAAGTATTCCCGATAAAGGCAGAAATAAAATAATACCGGGAATACCCCAGATTAAACCACCAAGGATCAGGACAAATATGGTGAAGAAAGGACTAATGTTAACACTTCCTCCTACAACATAAGGTTCAATAAAATAATGATCTATTATATTAACAAGTAAAATTATGATGACAACCCAGATCGACTGGTTAATAGATCCATCTATAATTGATATAAAGAAAGGGACCAATCCTCCGATTAAAGCCCCTACATAGGGAATAATGGTCATAATGGCAACTATCAATGCAAGAATGGTACTGTTTTTCAGACCAATAATAAAAAAACCAATTAGAAAAAGTACTCCCATGATGCAGGCAGCTACCAGCCTTCCTGTCATGTATTGTTGAGCCACTCTGCTGATTTTGTCAATCATTTCTTTTGCCTTATCCCTTTTATCTTCCTTATAAAGCATCACCACAAAATTTTCATACTTATTCCTTTGCATTAAAAAAAGAAAAATAAATACCAAAACCAGAAACAGGCTCCCAATAAAAGCAAAAGTGCCTTTTACCATATTTGTAAGAAAACTACCTGCATTATTAAAAACATCCGAAGCATGTACTCTTAGCTGTTGGGAACTAACCCCAAGACTATCATTAATCCAGGTATGTATATCTAATTTTAATTCTTCGTAGCGTAATAAAATGAGCGGAAGTTCCTTTCCTATATTACCAATCTGAGCAGAAAGGAGTATGATGACTCCTGAAATGATAACCACTATGATCAATACGGATATAACAGAAGAAAAGACTCTTGAGATGCCACGGTTTTCCAGTTTATTTGATACTGGTGTCATTAGCATTGCCAATAAGCCTGCGAAGGATATCAGTATAAAAAATCCTCTTCCAAAATATAAGACAATACTCATTAATATTGCGAAAAGCAATATTTTATTAAGTCGCTCCAATCCGGGATGCGGTAACATAATTAAATAATGTAAATGTCAATTTATGGTTGGTGCCAGTCAATTTCAATAATATATAACAAGAAGCTGTCATGAAATGTTTTAAAACTTTCTCAGATTCGTTAAACACCTGGTGTTTATAATGATTCTTTCGCAAATCATGTTCCCGGTTATATGTTCAGGATTCAGATTGGTGAGTGCTGGTATCAGGCAATGACAAAAAAAGTAAGAATGACATCCTTTATTTCATTTTAATTATCAGCGCTTTATAACGGGCATCATTCCGGATCATCCCAAATATCGGATCGGACTCGACCGTTTTTCGTGAATTAAAACCATGGTTTACAGCTGCTGAAAGTGCATCAACCGACTTTTTTGAATTACCCGATCCGGCCAGGGACCTGGCAAGATTATAATAATTATTCTGGTTTTCACTATCCGACAATGTGCAGATCTCGAATAGGAAAGCTGCCTGTGCATAAAGTCTGTTCCTGTAATATGATGTCCCCTGTTCAGAGCAGAGGATAGAAATAAAATTCAGGACTCTTGATGCCATCTGGCTGTTTTCAGTATTTCCTTTATCACGAAGCCTCAGAAGTGTTCTGGTTTCATTTTTCCACCATGTTGATGCACTGTCGGGTAATGAACCTGAATTAACGATCACACTAAGGTAGTTCAGATATTTTTCTTTACTCTCCTGTTCAGTTGCAGCCATTTCATTCCATTTGCGGGTTGCCTTTTGATATTCAGATGATTTTTCCGAATCGGTCAAAAGCTTTGTTATACGGGAGGCAAAAGAAGTTCCACGGAAGTCTCTTGCGGCAAACTTCATGTACATTATTGCATCAGTCTGGTTTCCTGCAGATAACTGCGAATTGATAAGGATTTGTGTTTTGTCTTCAATATATGAAAGGAATGTCTGATCGGCCGGTATTAATTTTCTGTTCATTGTCTGTAGGACTAACCATTCCACAGCTTCAGTGATCTTGTCTGAACCGGGCCATTGATGTCCCCCGGAGAATGTCCTGAGATATGATATCACCCTGGTCTGGTTGTTGAAGAAGTCACCCAATTCGTTCATCTCGAGATAATTCATATCGCGTGTGCCTGCCAGTCCATAATATAAGAAGTCAGTATTTCCTGAGGGAAAATAATTCCTGTCATTAGGCAGACCTGCCCCACAACCGATAACACCGAAGATCTTCTTTTCTTTAACAGCAAAAGCCATTGCAAAACGTGATCCGCCTGAAAAACCTGCAGCATAGATCCGTTTCTGATCTACAGTGAATCGTTCTTCAATATCCTGAAGCATTGCATCCGCCGCATTGAAGTTGTCTCCCAGCGGACCATTGCGTGAATTGTTTGAACAGGCAAGAATGAATCCATATTTTCTGCCTGCCTCAATGAAGGTACTGACACCTGTTCTTCCCCTTGACGAAGGATCAAAAATAAGTATGACCGGCCAGCTCTTTTTATTATCATATTGTGCCGGCCGGTAAAGAGCATAACTCTGTCCGGTCGCATCACGGCATTGGACAGTTTCAATAACCGTATCTCTAGCAGACACCTGTGAAAACAGGAATGATTGAGACGTGAATGCCTGAAGGAAGAATAACAGGCTGAAAATCTTTTTAAAAATGGTTCTCATTTTAAAGACAAAAGTAAAAAGATAAAAGGAATAAAATGTCTTGCAGTCATGCTGTCAGAAAAATCCATCCGTTACATCTTTATGTCGTTACGACTTTGCTACATTTTTCTCAGGCTCATATCATTAGACGGTTTGCTCTTTTATCCGTTCATTTATTTCTTCAATAACCGGTGTTACATCAATATGTCTGTGACCGCCTTTTAAATGATGTACTGTAATGTTGTGTTTTGTAAATTCTTTTTTCTCAAACTTTTTTTCATCTTTCCCCCAAAACACTATTACTTTTTTTTCATCAATTTTCATTATTTCATGCAGCACATCATACGGCCAACGCTTAAGAGTAAAACCCACCCGGTCTAAAAAATGAATCTTGAAATCGGAGTTGTAAGACGGAGAAAGCAATACTATAAATTCCACTTTGTCTTTCCATCCGTTGCTCATTAAATTGTAAAGGAAGGGCACCACTTCAGATCCGAATGAATAACCGGCAAAAATAAATTTACGGCGGTTATATTTTTTTAAATTATAATCAATTTGAGGCAAGATACTATCGAGGGTTTGCTGTGGAGTCTTGCGCTTACGGAAAAATTTATATGAATTAATACACATTAAAGGGATATTATTTGTACATAAACTGTCGGTTAATTTTTCATCAAAAGAGCTCCTGCCTGAATCACCTGTAAAAAAAATTACTAATGGTCTATCGCTGGCAGTAATGCAATCCGGATGTATTATATAATTTGATTGCGCCTCTGCGTTGCAATAAAATATAACCATAAAGAAAAACAGATACTTTCTAAACATGACTGATAAGATAAAAGACAAAAGTATAAAATTAAATAGACGCAGGGCTCACGACGCATGCCACAAAGCACAGGGTTCAGGGCGAATGGCAAGAGCGGCTCAAGGTTTTGTAGACAGGGGGAGAAAGGTGTGAAGCGTGAATCGAAACGAGAGATGCCTAACTTGACTAAGAATCCTCATTTGAACAGAGCGTCTGCCCGTTTTTGCATTTCCGAAAACGAAACATCTTCAATACGGGTCATAATAGTCCATCTGTGTCCAAAAGGATCTGTGAGACTTCCGGAACGATCACCATGAAATTGATCTTTTGGCTCCATATTCCCCAAAACCTTTGCTCCTTCCTTAAGCGCTCTTGCATAGACTGCATCAACATCATCGACATACAGACTGAGATAGACAGAAGTCCCTCCCAATGTCAACGGGCTGATATTTCCCCACTGTTTATTTTCTTCAGCAAGCATGATTTTCGAATCACCTATCTTCAGTTCACAATGACCAATGGTTCCGTCGGCCATTGTGATCCTGCCAGCTTCTGTTGCATCGAAAGCATTTTTGTAAAACTCAATAGCTTTTTCAGCATCTCTGACTGTTATATAGGGAGTCAGTGTATTATATCCTTTCGGTATTGGTTGTGTTTTCATTTCTTTGCTTTTCTTAATTCTAGAACATTTATTTTATGAATAAAGTTCAGAGAAAGTCACAAAATATCAATTAGTTCTTCCATCAGGATAACGTGATCTCATTGAGACCTTTTGAAAGAATTTCATGATATTCTTCTATAGAGGTGTTTTATATTATAGAAAATGTCTACTTAAAATATCCTGATCTATCGGAGTAATTTAAAATTCTTTTTGTAATGATAAGAGATTGATTATTTTTGTACTCCTTCATTGCGACTGCTGATTGGGAATTTAATAATATCGGGGTGTGGCCCCGCCTTGGCGGGGTGCTACTTCGGGAACTTAGGATAATTTTTTTTCGGGGTGTGGCGCAGTTGGTAGTCCCGAGTACTCGGGATTCAGGACGTAGGGGCCGGAAGTTGTTAATTGAATTTGAGATTAGAATAATAGACCTCCTTTGCTAAAGCTTCGGAGGTCAAATCACTCCTTCGCCAAGGCTTCGGAGTGCAAAGCGGGGTGTGGCGCAGTTGGTAGCGTACCACGTTCGGGACGTGGGGGCCGGAAGTTCGAGTCTTCTCACCCCGACCTGTATTTGTTGATTCACAATTAGTTAGAGGCATTTTATGAACTTTTTATGAACCAACAAGATGAGAAAAAGTAAAATTTCAATGATTTTACTCGCTCTCTTTACAACCATTTTACACCTTCATCAATCAATTTGATGGAGGTGTTTTTTCTTCAGTACATGATTTGACCAATTTTGTTTAGAGGAAAATTAGTTTCTTTATAAATCATCTTAGCCTTTTTTAAAAGATCCATAATCACTAACTGATGATGAATTATTGTTACTAATGGTAGTTTAACAAAGAAGATAATGATGGTATTTTACCATATTATAGATAACCTTGATAAATTGTTACTGGCAGACATAGGGCGAGTTTCACTCCCAACGTATTAAAAAGGTAATTCTTCAGATTCTTTTACTGCTTCAGATTCTGGTATGTTTACACACCAAGCTGCAGGATAACTTTTCTTGAGTTCTGTATTGTCTATCTGAATTCGGTACATTTTCTTCTTTGGCAAATAAAACAGACTTCCGATACCACCTTTATGATTAACACTTTTATTTTTCACATAAACGTATACAATGTCTGCGTAACCAGCAGCTTCAAGTGCTTTTACTCGATCTGCGAAGCAATGATTGTCTCTTATGATTGAAGTTATTTCAGCATCAACCTGAATGATTGTCTTTGTCATGATTATATTGATTTATTTGGTGTTATTTTCTTTGAACAATTCCGATATTTCTTTCTCCCTCTTATGTTCAAAGTATTTTATCGAGTGGATTAATTGCCACCAAGAATGCTTAATAAATCTGTACCAAATTATTTCATACCATCGACTGGTTCTCTCCTGACTGCACATGCGTAAAGTGCCATTACTGTCTTCCAATTTTTTGTTTTTGGTTACACCGGAATAAACGTAAACGATTCCAGCAATGGTTTTGCCCACTTCCTTAAATGATATAATATTATAGGATTCATACATTACTTTATCGAAGTAACGCCATGCCAAATGTTCTGTTTCTGCGAAAATGTAACACCAGTTACCACTTTCAAATTCTGCCTTAAAAACTTTCATTTCTTGAGTATTTAATGTTCTATTTATTCTTCATAGTCAGCTGTTCGACTACACGTATAAATATGTTAGTCGGCAAGCAAAGGGATAAGTTTTAACATTATTTAACATTAATTTCACCAAAATAAAAAACCACAAACCAAATCAACTTATGGAGTTGCTGGAAAAAACGGGCATATTGACCACCCTTAGCCGGTAGAACTGGAACAAGTAGGATCTGACATTTAATGTGAAATAAAAATGAAACCACTCAATCTTATAAGGAAAATAAAAATATCAAAATAGATTTTTTGCATAAAAGGTCGAATATCGGTACCTACCGCAAAATATTACTTTTAACTATATACTGGAACAGCTTAATATATAAGTAAGTCAATGGATTGAAAATCTTGAAAAAAGGGAAAGAATTTCATTTTCACTGAGCCAGTTAGAGGAGGAATCCTGAGTTCCTTGGGGATACAACTGCCTTGCTTCGTCCTGATGAAACTTATAATCCAAATGAAGGATTTATTCAGTCGAAGTGAGAATTAAGAATTCCTGATATTAAAGGAAGACTCTTTCTTCATTTGTTCTTTAGTAAGATTGGCAATAAAAGCAGCAAAAACACTAATATCTTGATCTACACTAGCCTTTTCAAGGGCAGCCATGTAATTCTCTCTTTTATCTACAGGAATTACCGTCCATGGATAACCTCCGGATGCAAGCAATGTATTCATTAAAAACCTTGCAATCCTGCCATTTCCGTCCGAGTATGGATGAATATATACAAAAAAGAAATGTCCAAGCACAGCCTTTACAGAAGGTTCAGTTTCTTCCTCAAGTAGTTCAAATAGCGTTGGCATTGCATCACGGACTGAATCTGGATCTGGTGGAACATGACGTGACTGACTTATAAAAACATCATTATTTCTATACCCTGCAAGATCAGAAGGTTTTAAAATCCCTGCAGTAACGCTTGGTGCAAACAATTCCCGAAACCATGAACCATGGTCACTATAGATTATTGCTCCTGGGTTTTGGCCTGTAAGAATCTTCTGTATACTTTCTTTTACTTTCTGAAAAGCTTGCCAGTATCCTCTAGCAGCGAGGGCATTTTTATGTTCAATATCCTCTTTTGAACCAATTGGATCCCAATTCCCACTTCTTACTTTTTCTATTAGTTCAACTGAAACATCGTATCCTTCGATTGATAACGAATTATATGCATCAAGCTTATAGATATCCTCAACTTTTTTTAAATATTCTGAAATATCCTTTGCTGAACCTGGAGCTTCAGGGAAGTTCTCAATTACAATATTCCTCATCTGTTGCCACATAAGTTTTATACGGAGTGCAACAGCAGATTTATCTCTTTCGGACAAAATTATCGGAAGTTTATCATCAAATGGATCCTTTTCACGTACATCGTATCCAGCAGACTTCATAGTATTGATTATATCGTCTGCAATTTTTGATCTTTTAATATTTCTAAAAGCTCCAGTCAGTCTTCCGGCAATTAAAGAATGTCCACCATCTAGAAGTGGATTTAGGATTTCTGATGAATCTTTAATCAATAATAAAGCAGCTCGGATATCACTCGGAAATTGTACATAGAAGCTCTCTGAGCATGAAATTAGTGCCATTGTCAATGAATAAATATTGACACCATTTTTAACATTTATATCATTTTTTTGAGGAATCTTTAATGTTATTTCCAATATTGAAGTTCCATGAAGTAGATTTGTCAGATTATTATTTGCTTTTGGAGACCTTACCAGGAGCTGTTTTGGGACTGTCCAATTTCCTGAATGTATGGATATAGATTGTTCTGGGGATAAACACCATCTGCCAGAAAATCTGTTATTTAGATAATCTGAACAGAATTTCCAGAAATTAGTATACCAAGAAGTTGTATCTCCAGGTTTAGTGCCTGGACGACAGGGAATATACCATCCTTTAATAACTTCTTGAATGAATCCATTCTCAAGCAGTCTTTCACGATGAGTCCGGGAAAGACTGCTGGCTTGAATTGCAGTAATCCCATCCTCACTCTGAATCTTTCTTAATTCTTCAAGTGATTCTGCTAGCTTCTCTGCTGGTGTTGGCATTTTTAATCCTCCACTTTATTAATAATACTCCTTGAGATCCTAATCTATATCTAGTTTATTGTGTTGCGCAATATATAGTTTATTGTGCTGTGCGATATGTAGTATATTGTGTTGTGTCGTATCTAGTTTAATTTGTTGCAAATTTAAGAAAATATTATATCCCAACCAGATAAAAGACAAATATGAAGCGTTGTCACCCTAGAAAAGTAATCAGATAAAAATTTACAAAACAGATAAGAAGTTGATGGTTTTTATACTACCAATGAAAATGACCTTGTAAATATTTGATTTAATCAGTCGGGATGAGAATCAATTTTTACTTTTAACTCTGACTTTTTTCAATTTCCGAAGTTTCTGATCCAGGTTCTTCTTTAGCAATTCATCATTAGCAAAATTTGTGTACTTCTGTAAGGTTCTCAAATTACGATGACCGCTCATTTGCATAACTTGAGCATCATTATAACCTTCCAGGAAAGCGTTTGTGATCATACTTCGCCTGCAGCTGTGGCATGTTATAACATCATTCTTCAGCACATCATCTACCTCAACAATTCCTTTAATATATTTTCTTTTATTCGTTAGCGGTTCTGTAAATAAATCATGCTTTTTAAAAAGGTTGCGCAACGTCCGGTTGTAAAAGGAATTCATTTTCAACTCAAAATGGAAGTTGTAATTCTCAATAATTTCTAATAAAAGTGGGTGAACAATGGGTATTTGACTTTCACTTGCAAACCTCTCTGTATGTTTATGTAGCTCTTTTGTTAATACATAGCCATCAGGGATCTTGGTAAAATCAGATTTTGATAAATGGCTCAAATCTTCATATCGTAAGCCACACTCACAGTTAAATATGAAAGAATCAAAAGCAAGTTTATTATAATCACCTTCTATTTTATGTCGTGTCTCAATTAATTTTTGAATCTCATCTTTTGTAATATAAACAACTTCCTTGTTGGTCTTTTCTATTTTTGGGAAGAGGTTATGGACATTAAAAGTTGCTATATTCTCATCTCCCAGCCAAATTAAAAACTCTTTAAATACATCAAGTCGTTTCTTAAGAGTATTCTGTTGCAAGTGACCTTTGCTAACATAACCTTTAAAGTTCCGTAGGTCAATCTGGCTGAAGCTTATCATCAGATTAATGAATTTCTTATTGACATTGAGTAAAAAGTAGGTCTGCTTTTCATATTTCTGAAAATCAGTTAAGAAGTTCTGGAATGATTTGTAGTTCTTTAATGAAATATGTTTTAAAAAGGGACTAGTTTTTTTTGTCTCAAAGAATTGATCATAATACTCTAATAATCCAGTCATCTTGCTTATGGTTTCCACCGGAACTTTCGTAGCATTGTATTTATTTTTTTTAACATAACGCATGCATTCTTGCTGATTTATTGGCCTGTGGCCACTGACTAAATTAATGTATTCATCAACAACCCACTGTATTTCCTGCATATGCCCATTCAACTTCTCATGGTCCTTCATCTTTGTGTTGTAAAAGTTCTCAGATGTCATTTTGTTCTTAGCAAACTCGTACTTGGTGTTGATTCTTAATACATAATTGTCTTCCTTATAGTAGACATAAATGTACTTGTATCCATTATTATTATATACCTTGAGTTTTGATCTTTTATAAGTTTTCATAATTAGCGATATAGGTGGATTTGTAAAAATAGTCAAATTATGAACGAATTATGAACTTTCGGGAACAGTTTGTGAAATAAGGTGTTTGAGATGTTTTTTAAGCTAATTTATTAAATAATTCTGAAATGCCCATAAAATAAGCTCTAATGATGATTTATTGAGAGGTTGGTTGACATGAGAAAAGAGAGTATCGGAGTCTTCTCACCCCGACTCATTAAATCAAATGGCCTTGTAAATCAAATATTTACGAGGCCATTTTCATAAGTAGTACAAAAAGTAGTACAAAAAGTAGTACAAAATATTTACTCGTTTTACCATTTTAAACCGACAAAACAGATATTGCATATATTCATGTGATCCGCTCTATACAATTCAATTAAATATTTACATAATTTCCAGTTGCAATAAAAACAGTATAATCCATTTTAAATATATTTGTCCTAACCATCTTTGCTTCAAGTCTAAGATCAAATGCTAGTCGAAATACCTGCTATAATATATGAGTGACAGATATAAAATATTTAGCTACGAAATAACCACCGATAAAAATTTTATGGATGTTGACTTCGGTATTACACCAGAGCTTCATAAGCAGTTTGAATCATTGCATTATGGAGCGGCAAAGGGAGGAGAAAAGATTATTATACGTTTGCTTGGTTTAATTGAAAAATACCCGCATGTTCCACATTTGAAAAATTACCTGATGGTTGCTTATTCAAATACCGGAGATGATAAAAAAGCGGTGGAGGTTAATCATTGGCTAATCCGGGAACATCCCGATTATCTGTTCGGGAAAATTAATCTCGCAGCTGAGTATTACCTTAAAAAAGAATATGATAAAATTCCGGAAGTACTTGGGAAACTTGTGGAAATAAAAGATCTGTATCCTGAAAGAAAATGCTTTCACATATCTGAGGTAACGGGTTTTTACAGATTAGCAATTATGTATTTTTCAGCTATCGGGAATATAGAAGCAGCCGAGTCTCGATATGAAATACTTGAAAGACTTGCCCCGGATCATCCAGATACGAAGTCAGTGTTACCCTTTATAATGAAAGCACGCTTCGAGATAGGAGCTAAAAGAATGAGGGAAGAAGAAAAAAACAAAATTGTAGTTAAGGTACAAAATCATAATAAAAAGGTACAAACTGATGCTCCTCCTGAATTTATTCATAAAGAAATTAACTGGCTTTATGAAAATGGATTGAGAATAGGTGAAGAAAAACTGAAACAAATTCTTTCATTACCTCATAAATCACTTGTTTCAGACTTGAGAAATATACTGCATGATTCTATTTGCCGGTATGAATATTTTAAAAAAATATGTGATGAAGACAAATTTGATGAGGAGAAGCTAAGTTTTGCCCTCCATGCATTCTATCTTCTTGGTGAGCTTCATGCTCAGGAGTCTCTTCCATCAATACTGGAAGTATTCAGTCAGGAGGAGGATTTTCTTGAATTTTGGTATGGAGACCATCTGACAGGAAATCTTTGGGAACCTCTTTTCTATATATCTGATCAACAGCTTGAGGCTCTTAACGATTTTGTACTTTCTCCGAATATTGGTACATATGCCCGGGGTGAAGTCTCCTGCTGTGTCACACAAATAGGTCTTCATCAACCTGATAAAAGGGAAGAAGTAATTGAATGGTTCAGGAATGTATTCAGTCATCTTTCGGATGTATCTTTAAATGATGAAATCATTGATAGTGATTTCATTGGTTTAGCTATTTGTGATGCCCTTGAATTGAGATCTCCTGAGCTGCTGACCGAAATTAAGAGATTATTTGACCTTGAGTATGTAAGTAAGAGTATATGTGGTAATTTTAATGAAGTTGAACAGGATATGTTCAAGCCAGCAGAAACATATTTTAAGAGGGATCTTCTAAATATTTTTGATCGTTACAATCAAATTACAACGACATGGTACGGATATACCAATAAAGATAAGGTATCCGGTTCCGGGCAAGAACCAGTTAGAGTAGAGGTAAAAATCGGAAGAAACGATCCTTGTCCCTGTGGAAGCGGGAAAAAGTATAAAAAATGTTGCCTTATCAAATGAGATTAATGTCTTAAACAAGAACAAAATGACATTTCTGAATTACCCGGCTAAGATTCTTATCAGGTCATCATTCAGGTAGTAAACTTCAGATCCATCCTTTTTTGAAGTTAAAATCTTTGCAGCAACCAGTTCATCCATACGTTTTGATAGAGTTGTCCGGGATGATCTGCCTAAGACATTTCCAATTATCTTAGGCTTAGTATAAGGTTGACTGAAGATGGCCTCATTTACCTCTTTTGTATACCATCTGATTTTTGATTTACCATAAGTCAACGTTGAATCCATCTGTTGAATGATGTCATTAATAAGATTGTTGGTCAGGGCAGACGTATTTTCAACAGCGTCCAGCATAAACAGAATCCACTTTTTCCATGAACCAAGTTGTGTTACAGCTCCTAAATTATAATAGTAGTCTGATTTATTAACAATTATATACTTTGAGAGGTATAGTACTGGTTGATTTAATAGTCCAGTTTGTACAAGGTATATCAGGTTGATAATTCTACCAGTTCTCCCATTACCATCCTGAAAAGGGTGAATCGCTTCGAATTGATAATGGGCAATACACATTTTTATCAATGGATCTGTGGGATATTTATTATTGTCATTAAGATAACTTAAAAGATTATCCATTAGTCGCTCAACTATATCTCTACCTCTTGGAGGCGTATAGATTATTTCTCCTGGTCGTAACTCACTTTGTCCTCTTTTGATTACAACATTAGCTTGTGGAGGGCGAATCCCCGCTGTTGTACTCTTGATTTGACGGAAGATCGACAGAACTGACTCCTGATTTAAAATTTTTATTTCCCGCATGGCATGGTATCCTGCCCAGAGTGCCTCCCTGTACCTTAGAACTTCTTTTGCAGCCAAATCTGCTTTTTCTTCACTTTTGTTATCCGAAACTGCTTTATACAATTCGTCTTCAGTTGTGAAAATATTTTCTATTTCAGTTGATGTTTTAGCTTCCTGTAATGCTATTGTATTTACTAGCATATACGGATTTGGGAGTCTCATAACATTGATATTTACTGAGGCTAAGGCTCTTGAAGCAGATACCAGCTTTTTTAAAATATCACTGTCATCATCTATTTTCGATGAAGGTGGAAGAAGAGGAAGATCGTTGAATGGGCTATTCCTGTCGAATTTTAGGTTAGTCATTGTTGTTCAATATTCGCTCAATTATGGACATGCTGCAAATTTATGTACTATTTTCATTAAAAACAATAATACATGTCCAATATTTTAATAATATTGGACATGTCGTCAAAACATGTCCATTTTATCCTGGATTAGGGTTTCGTAATAAAGATCAAAGTGGACAAAAATTTGAAACCTGGAATAAATCGATTAAATTATATTATGTTGAATTTCAGGCAATTAAAAAATACTTAGCTTCTCACCCCGACTTTTAAAACAGTAAGACCGTTGTAAATCAATAAATTACAACGGTCTTTTTCTTTGTGGTAGATAAATTGGTAGATAATAGCTTTTATTAGTGAAATACCCTGTTGTCCCATTTGGTCTTCTGCCATTCACTAATTACACCCTCATATTCGCACTCAGGACAGGCTTCCTTCGGCATCTGTTTCGGTATATTTCCTTTTTCATCAAGGAAATGCACCATATTGGATACATACATGTAAAGTATTTTTTGTCAGATGATCGTCTAATTAAAGGTTGCGAAGATAAGAAGTCAATTTATTTAATATGTATTATCCCAGAAAGTTTCTTTTTTTTGCTTACATGAATTTTATTGTTCGGATTCTATTTTAATTCTAATTTTATCTGTCAACAGTTTAATATAGCCGACAAATTCCAGTACATCTTTTTCTTTTACAATAATTCTCTGCCCAATATTGTATTTATTGTCCAATGATTTTTCTAAATATGTTTAATCAATGATTCCTTCGGTATGTTGAAGAAGATGTCTTCTTTGAAACAATATATTCAATCTCGCATATTCAGATTCAGTCAACCAATTTTCATAAGATTCATTAAAAACTTCTTTCCATAAATTCCCCCCTACATCAAGTTTTTGAAAAGCGTTGAAGGGGACTTTTGCCTTTGCGTATTTGTGTTTTAAATACATTACATCACAGAACCTTTGAAATGCTACAACGCAATCCAAAAGTCCTTTTTCAATGATTGTTTGACAAGTAATTTCTGATTGATCTTTACTTATTTCCTCAAGTGCAATTCGGATTGTTAGTAAACTTTTAATTGAAGTTACTATCTTATTAAGAGTATTCGTGAATGTTTGTTCCACAGAATTATATCCACAAGAAGGACAAAAGAATGCACTACCGATAACAGAATATCTTGATTGGCATTTTTCACATTTAATTTTTTGCTCAAAAATATTTTTGGATGGTATTGGTAGGATGACTTTCTTAGGAATATGACCCTTAACACTCATACTCATTGATAAAAACCCACCTTTAGGTTGATTTCTATTGAAATCGTTTGCGTCTTCGTTCATAGCCTCATGAATCTTGCTTTCGAATAGCCGACCAACCTGCATATTCTTGCTGAAAACGGACAGCAGTTCTTGCTGAAAACGGACACCAATTCCTGCTGAAAGCGGACAGGGATTCCTGAGCAAAACGGACAGTCATGCACGCGAGAAACAGACAGCGGCGGGCTATCCAAAACGGACAGTGATTCTTGCTGAAAACGGACACTTATTGGTGATCATTCATTTTCCACGATTTTTTTTTTACTTCTGTTGATTCGACAACTACCAACAAATCAACAGGAGGAAATTAAATGCCAAGAAAACGAACAGACGTGGAAAAAATAAGAGAAATACTTCGATTAAGCTTTGATTTAAAGCTGAGTATAAGAAAGATAGCTGAAGCTTTAGGAATCAGCAAAACCAGTGTTGGGGAGTACCTGGCCGAGTTTAAGAGAAGCGGGCTTTCCTATCCGGAAATTATTCAGATGGGAGACACGGAAGTACTTGAGGTTTTTGAGAGGAGTAATAAAGCGAGTAATCCACTGTATAATAGCCTTTGCGGTGAGTTCCCCAGCTACGAAAAGGAGCTTGCCCGGGTTGGTGTGACTCTTTATCTGCTCTGGGAAGAGTACAAAGAAGGTAATCCTGAAGGTTTTAGTTATTCCAGATTCTGTCATCATTATCGAATGTGGGAGAGCAAATTGAAGGCAGGTATGCACATAGAGCATAAGGCCGGAGATTTGATCTACACTGATTTTACAGGAAAGAAAATGCACTATGTTGATCCGACTACAGGGGAGATCCATGATGCTGAGATCTTCCTGACAGTACTCGGTGCCAGCCAGTTGATTTACGTGGAAGCAGTAAAAAGCCAGCAACTGGAAGACTGGATATGGGCCAATGAGAATGCCTGGCAATATTATGGTGGTACAACAAAGGGCATATGTCCTGACAATCTTAAATCGGCTGTTACCAAAGCATGCAATTATGAACCACTATTAAATGCGACTTATGATGACCTTGCCAGGCATTACCGAACCGTGGTATTGCCGACGCGGCCCGGCAAGCCTAAAGACAAACCACTGGTAGGAAACGCGGTACGAATCGTGTACCAACGGATATTTGCTCCACTACGAAATCAAACATTCTTTTCCCTGCATGAACTTAATGAGTCAATCAGAGAACGGTTAGAGATGGTCAATAATGCATCCTTCCAGCGCCTTGAAATGAGCCGGCGAGAGTTATTTAATGAAATAGAAAAGAATGACCTGCAGCCACTACCTGCAGAGCGATATGAAATAAGACAATATCAGATATCAAGAGTTGAGTTCCATCATCATATATACCTGAAAGAAGATAAGCATTATTACAGCGTCCCTTATCAATTTACCGGTAAGAAGGTAAAAACAGTTTACACATGCAGAATGGTAGAGATCTACCATGAAAATGTCCGCATTGCAATACATAAAAGGAACCGACTTAAATATGGATATACCACTATTCCAGAGCATATGCCTGCATCCCATCAATTTGTGGAAGGATGGAATACAGAGCGATTTACCAAATGGGCATCGAATATCGGCGGATCTGTCGAAACATTTATTGGTCTATTGATAGAAAGCAAAGAACACCCTCAACAGGCCTTTAAGTCCTGCCTTGGCGTATTAAATCTTGGAAAGAAGTACAAAGCGGAAGAGATGGAAAAAGTGTGTAAAAGAGCATTGGAATATAACACCATATCCTTCCGCTTCATTGACAATGCACTAAAAAACAATGTCCATAAAATAGATGAATATATTGATATGAACTTAAAACTTCCCTTACATGAAAACATCAGGGGCAGAGATATATATAAATAAATCATTTTAACAAACAAACGATTATGAATCAAACAGCAACGATGCAAAAACTTGAAGAGATGCGCCTGCATGGTTTTTCCAGGGTTTATCGGGAAATGATGGAGACAGGCATGAATAATAACTTTACAATAGATGAAGTAATATCCCATCTTGTGCAGGCTGAATGGGATGAAAGATACAATAGAAAGCTTTATAGATTGATAACCCAAGCCCGGTTCCGGTACCAGGCAAGTATGGAACAGATCGATTACATTGAAAAAAGAAATCTGGATAAAACCATTATGTTAAGACTATCTTCCGGCGACTGGATAGCAAAGAAACAGAATCTGCTCATTACCGGGTCCACTGGTCTTGGAAAAAGTTATCTCTCCTCTGCATTAGGTCATCAGGCATGTCAGCAAGGTTATAAAGTTCTATATCGAAACTGTGGAAAACTCTTTGATGAGCTGAAGATCGCAAAGGCCGATGGAAGTTATATTAAAGAAATAAGCAAGATTGAAACACAGGATTTACTCATAATAGATGATTTTGGACTAAAACCGCTTGACAGTCTTCATCGATTAATACTTCTTGAAATACTTGAAGACCGGCATGGTAAAAGATCAACATTGATTACTTCACAATTACCTGTAAATAAATGGTATGACATTATTGGAGAACCTACCATAGCGGACGCAATCCTCGACAGGCTGGTTCACAGTTCACACAGAATAGACCTTGATGGCGACACTATGAGAAAGAAATACAAAAATGATTAAATTAGGAGAATTAAATGGACGAAAATGAATGATAAAAAAAGTGTCCGTTTTCATCAGGACTGAGTGTCCGCTTAAGTCAGGACTGAGTGTCCGAAATCACAGGAATACGCAATTCAAGGCTTTTCATTGCAAATATTAGTTGAAATACAATCTATTGGTGAAACTCCAGATTATTATTATAAGCGTCCTCAAAATCAGTTTAAAATGAGTTGTTATTTAACTTAAGTATCTAACATGTCCCATTGCTCACCCAACAACCATCTTAATGCTGGTACCTTACCATTCAACATACCCCATTCGAAATCACTTTCATGCCATAGATTTTCTTCGCCATATTTCTTCTCCATTTTTTTTGCAGCAGCTAAAGCACGTTCCCATATTTCAGGAGCGACTATTTCTTTATTCTTAGCTACTTTTTCTTTTAATACTTGATGTCGATTGTACCAAATTTGGTCAACAAACCTATCGAGAGCAGAATAGACTTCCTCTTCAGATCGTACTTTGAAAATATCAGAATCCTCATTGACTTCAAAAGAATGTTTGAATGAACAAAAGTCAATCATCAGATGTCCAAGTTTTTCACTTAGATCGACTAGCAAACACCTTATTTGTATATGGAATTAGTAAATATACATAATTTGCTATTAAATCTTACAAGGCAGTATAGAAATGAAAGATTGGAATAATTTTCATATTTTTATATGAATATTTGAATATTAGATTGTTAATCTTAACAATATAGTATAAATGAACCTACCATCCTCTAATGGCTTACCTGTAAACCTATTGGCAGCTTGTTTCAATAATACTTCTGCTACATATAAGTATTATTGGTTTTTGTCTATCCTACATTCTATTGAAGGTGGCAATACATCAATTCAAAAAAGAGATTTATTTGCTAGAATGATCTCAAACGCCTGGTATACTGTTAATTATTTTCATATTTCATTTGGTAAGCAAGATAGACTTCAAAGAGCAATTGAGGTCGTTAAAAGCTGTGAGCCACTTACAATTGATGATAAAAGAGATAAAATTCTTAATCAACTTATCAATACAAATAACAAGAATTCACTAAATCAACTCAAATATTTCAATAATCAAGTTCCACATTGGTTTTTAAGTCCGTGGTTTCCACAAATGAATAGAAATGATATCTATTTAGACTCTCAAGGATTTAAAAACCAGTGTCTATACTCTTTGAATGATGAATTGATTGAGATAAATGAAGAGTGGCTTAAATACCTTAGCCAGAACGTCAAAGTACTTAAAGATTTTTGTTATTGGAATCTTGCGATTTTCTTACAATCAAAGAATCCCAATGTCCCTGATATTCCTAACAAGCTAATTAAACCAGCATTAAGAAATAGCCTAAACAATCAGAGAAAGAATTTTTGGGATATTGTAGTTGAAGAACTTGGTTCTGTTGATTGCATATATACTGGCAAAAAATTAACTATTGGGAAATATGCAGTAGAGCACTTTATTCCTTATGCTTTTGTATCACATGACTTAATCTGGAACTTAATACCTGCTGATAAATCATTTAATAGCTCTAAGAGCGATAAGCTCCCTCCTCTTGATAAATACTTCAATCCATTTTTCTTATTGCAAGAATCGGCTATCAAGATTGTCAAAGAAAAGAATCCTAAGAATAAATTGTTGGAAGATTACCTCACAATTTTTTCAGATCTTGAAGAAACAAACGGCTTATCTGAATATTTTACCAAAGAAAAATTCAGAGACAGATTACAACCATTAATTACCATTGCATCAAATAATGGTTTTGAATTTATGCATTAAATAAGATGAAAGACTTTTTTGAAATACCAAAGGAGAACATGTTATTAAAAGGAAAATACTTTTTTATTATGCAAGATTCATTCCCAGTCTCTCCTGGTCATCTACTTATTATCTCAAATAGTAGTAAGAAAAATTACTTTGAACTAAATAAATTGGAAGTTGAAGAACTAAATATTATGATTCATAAATGCAAAAAAATCATAGAGAAGGATTTTAAGCCTGACGGATACAATATTGGCATGAATTGCGGTGAAGCTGCAGGACAGTCCATTTTTCAATTTCATTGTCATGTAATTCCTCGATATATTGGTGATACGAAGAATCCAAGAGGTGGAGTCAGACATTGTATTGAGGGCAAAGGGGATTATTGATAATTGTTTTGACGTTTTTCATTTTCGAAATCCATCAACAATTCCATCAACCTATACTTAATTATTAGAGAAAAAGGAGGTAACAATGGCTTTTAAAACAGTATTTATTGCACATGCACCTGATGCAGATCCTGAAAAACATCATAATCTGATAAAAACAGGTAAATACAAACTTTTTACTTATGTTGTAAAAAACCAGAACGAAGCGATTAAAGTTTGTAAAGATCTTTATGAAATTGAAAAAATTGAGTCGGTACTGCTTTGTCCAGGCTTCACTCATAAAGATGTAGCTGAAATCTTCGAAGCACTCGAAAGTAAAGTTGCTGTTTGTGTTTCCCGAGGTGATGGTCCAAGCAGCAAAATTACCGCTCCAGTTTTGCAAAGAGAGTTTTTTGGCAAATGATTCATTGAAATTATTATCTTTTAAACCAAGTAATTGATTTTTATTTCGTATTTATTTGACTATGTGTGCGTTGAAAAATCCATCAACCAATCCATCGACATAAAATTTAAGCCCCTGTAAATCATTGACATACTAACATCCGGGTTTATTAGTGACAGTTTGAATAAGTTGTAAGGAGGATCCAAAAGAACCCAGATCGGTAATGGTTACGTTGACTTTAGTCTCATTAACTGATGTTGAAGGGATATTATGTTTTTTTAATTCTTCTTTATGAAAAGATGAACTAATAATTACGAGTGATGAAATAATAAACAAATTTCTTATAGTTATAAGTGCTTTCATATTTTTAAATATTTACTTGTTAATTTTTTGATAACAGTTAATTGCTTATTATCCTTTAGTTATAATCTTCTAAATTAAACATATAAAAAAGGTATTTGTTTTCAGTAAGCACTAGAATGTACGATCTTTAAATTCTAATCATACTAAAAGCTCAGTTGAGACAATTGTTGGCGGTTTTACTCCGAATTTAAATTTGTAATGCACTGACATCGTGTGCGTTATAAAATCCAGCCACAATCCCGTCAACATGAAATTTAAAGACCCCTGCAAATCATTGATCTACAAGGGTCTGCGTTTTGAGGATGTGGTGCCACCAGGAATAGACCATATTGTATACTGAATTCGATTAAAAGCCAGAAAAGAAAAATCAGTTCTGGATAATTTTATCTCCCTGAGTAATTAAATTATCAATTCTCCATCCTTTCCCTGAAATACTCTTCTGTGTGCTTGTCAGTGAAATATACATAACACCCTTTCATATCCCTGGTAAGAAGTGTCCTGTAAATGTTTTTAACGTGCTTTTCGAAATTGTCTATGCTTCTTTTCAGCATTGGATCTTTGGTGGCAGTAATATCTGCAGATAACTTTCCGGAAGTCTTATCCACACACAGATCATTGCCGATAATAACCCCTATATAATCGAATTCAAATCCCTGGACAGTATAAATACAATACAGGGATCAGTCAGAAAGAATTAATATAAACCTATGATATCCTAAGTTTTTAATATTTTAAATTTATTAAATAGCACCAAAGAGTCTTTTTGCAGTTTGCTGATTATTTAATTAGAATGCAGATTGTGTATATATTCAATGCAGCCATAAATAAAACCATCTTTAAAAACTCTCGATCAAACTATCTCATTTCATATTCCATTAAGCAAAGAATTTTAGGCTAACTTACTGTCCGGATAAAAGTAGCAGTTCCACTTTGCTACTCATTCAAAAGTACATTATGTGGTCGAGCAAATTGCGCCTAGCACCTACTTATTCACATGCTAATGAAAGAGATTAATATATTTTCGCATATTGGATTTAATCTTTTCGCAAGTTATCAGATTATTTTTCTGACAATTGCATTCAGGTTGAAATATCAGGGGTATTAGACACTGATTTATATTGGTTGCTATACTCCCTTGAAATAGTTGTGATATTATTCCTCTATTTCCTTAATCTCGCCGGATCTTAAGTCTTTAAATTCTTTCCCCTGGGCTCTTTTTGATAATGTTCCATTGTTCTGTTCAAGAAATCGAATTAACGTAGCTACCATTTTATCTGGCATTTCGAATTTGTCGTCCAGCCAAATAGTCTTATAATGCAGATATCCTTTTTTAATATTGGTTTTGTACTGAAAATGATGTAAAGAGAAGAGTTTGATATTTCTTATTCACTCTCTTTTAATACCTTTCAGAAAAATTTTAATTAGAAAGACTTTTATAATATCTTCAATGACTATCAGGAATGAATAATATTTATCTGAGAAATGCTTTTACCTTGTATGTACTCATCCCACTGCCCCCGTTGACTTCGTCGATCCCGCAAGCGGGATTCTCTTGCAGGCAAAAGAAGGGGGAGATATCCTTCTTAGCCCCTCTTTGCAGAGCAGAGAGGGGTTGGTGTGAGTTCATGAGATTATATGATTGAAATTTAATCACTTAAAATAATTTATTATTGAATGCCGATACTCATAATATCATAAATTAATAAATTTAAACTATGGAAAAATTAATTAAAATTTGTCTCGTATTCATGGTTTTATGCACTGAAATGGCATGTACAAAAGTATTTCAGCCAATTAAAAAATTGAATGATTTGGCAGATAGTAAAAAATTCTGCGAACTATACACCGAACTGTCTGCCAACAGAAATACTTATAATGATAAAGCCTTGATTTATTATGATCTTATTATGAAGTCGGTCTTAAATCAACCTGAGAAATCGAACGCTTTGATTCAAAAATTTCGCGAACAATTTAGCAAATTCAGCGACACCGTAAATTATAATCTGGTTCAAATTGAATATTACAATAACCTGAAGCTACTTAATTATAAAAAATTGAAAGAATTAAGTAAGAATTTAATTGAAAATTATAAACGGTTTATTAATTCGGGCGATTTTGTCGAATTGAAAGATGATAATGTCGCATATGGGTTTTTAGAGAATGAATTGGCTACTACGGTTATTAAGAATACAGATGCTAAAATTAAAGTCATAAAAGATTTGGCAGGCTATAATTTGCTTCGCGTGAAGAGTAAAAACGACTCTATTGTTGATATGATTTTCGACACAGGTGCCAATGTAAATGTAGTAAGTGAATCAACTGCTAAAAAGTTAGATCTCAGGATACTACCTAAAGCAGTTGTTTACGTAATGGGAGCAACAGGTACACGTAATGCTTCTAAAATAGCTATTGCCGATCGTGGATTTATTGAAAATATTGAATTTAAAAATGCAGAATTCATTGTTTTTCCCGATAGCCTGTTGACCTTTGCCAATGGTAAATACAAAATCAATGGGGTTATTGGTTTTCCTATTATTATGCGCCTCGAATCCATTCGCTTTACCGATTCTCTTATTTATATTGAAAAAAATACAATTGCCAAAACCAATATTCCCAACTTGTTTATTAAAGGCGACGATTATATTATAGATGTTGCTTATAAAAACAAGAAACTTCCGTTTTTCTTCGATACAGGGAATTCAAATACAAGTTTTTATAAAAATATGTACGATATGGATTCAATGAATTTCAAATCATTGAAAGATACTGTTTTTTCATATTCAAGTGTAGGGGGCACTCTTACTGAAAAGGCAAAATTGATGCCCGAAATTAAGTTGGATTGCGGATCAAAAAGTTTTGTTTTAAAGAATACTTATATTGCCCTTGAAAAAAATATTTTAAACCCCGATTTATATGGAAGTATTGGTAAAGATTTTGTAAATCAATACAAATCAATTACAATGTGTTTTAAGTACGCGTATATTGATTTTGAGTAAGCGTAATATACAAGATAAACTTCTGTAAGCATCGTTTAATCCATGCCGGTTGTGTTAAAACTCAGATATCAGTGAGAACCACCTGGCAGCAGATGATCCCCATACCTCTTTATAGGTTGCAGTATTGAACTGGGGCCAGTATGGAGTATCTTCATTGGCCCTGGATTGCATACCTACCGGTATCTCACCAACCATTTCTCCGGGTAAAGCATTATACAGTTGCGGATAATTACTACCTTCTCCCCAGATATATGATTGTCCGAAAGGATTTTTCCCGACAATCCAGAATAATTGTTGTTCCGCTATATTAATAAGCTTATTGTCATTCAGGAATTTACCACACAATGCAGCTGCTTTTCCGGTTGACAGGATAACGGCAGTATTACCTTTAAAGGAGAACCAGACCGGGAAAACCCGGAGATAATGATCATCATCAAGTCTGACTCCGTTCTCAAGCTGCTCTTTAAAGTCTTTGGATACATCCTGCCTTATCCATACCTGTGTTATATAAAAATTTACTGAATCCCGTATTTCGTTTTTGTTGTAAACGCCACTCGGGATCATTCCATATGGTTGTACATATTGCATAATAGTTTTCAGATAATCTCCATATAGCCTGATGGAATTCTCCCATGTTTTATAATCCGGATGGTCAGGCTGTGTCCTGCATAGCTCTGTCAATGCCTGCATATAAACCTGGTCGCGCGATTGATGATTGAAATGAACTATGGATTTCTTATCCAGATCGCGGTAGAAGAAACCTCTGATCTTGTTTTTATCACTCAATGGCTCCAAACGCTGACACTGGATGGTATACTTAATAAAATCAGCTGCTCTATCAGCATATAATTTTTCGCCAGTCAACCTGAAAAGCATACTGGCCGCCCATGAAACTGTAGCCATGTACTGGCTTTGTGAAGCCATATAGGCATGCCCACCCGGTATTCTTTCATTATATCCCAGTTTTTCGAAACGATCGAGGGCAAAGCCAAAATCTTCTTTTGCTACTTTGCAAAGATTTTCTTTTAGCATTGCATCATCCCCTATTGTCATCGAAGCATACGCTTCAATACCTGAAAACAGGAAGTTCTCAAAACCGCTGTTGTTTACTTTAGCCTGACGCCGTCCTGAATCATCAACTGTACCGATGAAACCATCGGTCCATAAATTTGTACCCCATGTTTGTACCCGGTAACCATCACCAAGTCGGGTTTTAAGGATAAAATCAAGACCCCATTTGGCCTCTTCCATTAGTCTAAGATACAAATCCGTATTGTTCTTCTCCTTAGCCCTGTTTGCCATTTCCAACATTGAAAACGCAATCTCGCCCGTTTGTACTGATTGCTGCGACATATCAGCGGCATCGTGCCAGCCTCCATTAACGGGGAAAATATGTCCATTATATTCACAATTAATATCAGTATGGCAATCGCCATGTTTTCCGGGTACAGGGTAACCGCAGCGTTCACAAAACATGAAATTCAGAACACGCCAGGCAGAGTTGTCCCATAAGTTACTGTTAATATAGAATGGCAATGTGGTAACATTTCCAACCCTGAGCATATATTGCCCATCCTTTTTGAAATCTGTAAAATCAATAGTTTCAAAATCACCTAGGTGCGTTTTTACTTCATTGATTTTTCCTTCATAAGCCACCTGAGAGGTTGTATAATCAACTAGCTGGAACTTTCCATCATTATTATTAACCCGTACTATTGCTGATTTTTCACTATCAGTCCGGTATCCCGTTGTCGAATAAATGATCCTGTTCTCAGCAGGCTTCCATCCGCTGACAACTTCAGGATTTTCAATAGTCTGCAACTCTACAGCATCGATATTAAACTTCAAAGAATCGCCCATTGTCTGCTCTTTTCCAAAAACTTCTATGGCAAAAGATATTTTAGTGATTTTGTCACGTGCCAGCTCCGACATCTCAACATAACATTCATTCCACTTCCCGTTGACCAGGTTTATTTCATGAAATCCTTCACGTCCGTACTGATCAGGTACCTTGGTCTTACCGTCATTCTCCACATAAAGATTCAAATATACACTGCGGGCACCTTCACAATCGGGATAGATATAAAAATGGATCCGATTATATTTTTCCCAGTTCCTGCCACCTACTTCAAAGCTTGCCAGGGAAGTCCCTCTCCCTATTCCCCAGCCCAGAAATTCATTGACAACAGTAGGAGCAACTAATTTCAGACTATGGCTTCCCGAAATACTCCTTTCCGAAGTCTGATACATATCACCAATTCCTTTATGTGACCAATTTTTAATATCTTCCATATCGCAAAGCATATCGGAAACTAACACTTTTTTAGTGAGTCCGACCGTTTCAAGCGACTTGCTATAATCAAGAGGTAAAGGACTGTGTACATATCCGGTATTACGGATATCAGATCTCAGCTTCTCATCTGACTGAGAGAACAAAAAGCAGCAGCAGTAAAAAAGCAGCAATGCTATAATGGTCAATTTTTTCATGCTTATAGATTGATTTAATTATTAATATTGATCAATACTACCAGGTATTCAACCAGAGGTTTTCAAATTTAAGTTTTTTATATGATGAAAAAAACCTGACACTAAAATGAAAGGCTTTTTTTTACCTTTACGTAATAAATAATTATCTCTCAATGACCAACTACAACCGAATCTCATCTATCGATATTATGAGGGGACTAACCCTGGTGTTGATGCTGTTCGTCAACGACCTGAATATGAATGTAGCTCCGGCATGGCTGGGTCACCGTGCCGCTGAATTTGATGGAATGGGACTCGCCGACTGGGTATTCCCGGGATTCCTTTTTATAGTGGGAATGGCTATTCCTTTTGCCTTTTCAAAGAGATTCTCATCGGGTCAGTCGACTTATGAAATTAGCCGTCATATTCTCACCAGATCCTTAAGCCTGATTATTATTGGTGTCCTGATGCTAAACAGCGAGAGGGTTAATCCTGAACTTACTGGTATATCGAAAAATTTATGGGCAATATTAATGTACCTTGGTGTATTCCTCTTCTGGAACGATTATCCCGATAAGGAAAATAAATTTTTCACAGTCACCGGACTGAAATTTACCGGCCTGGCAATCCTGGCTTTCCTGGTTCTTAAATTCAGGTCAGGTCAGGCTGAAAATAACGGGTCGCTGATAACGAGCTGGTGGGGTATACTGGGACTGATCGGTTGGGGATATCTTGTGTCATCTTTTGCTTATGTCCTGTGCCGCGATTCTATTCTTAAAACCTTTTTATTAGCGTTTTTTTTCCTTATCATGAATATGCTTTCGGACTGGAAATTACTCGGATTTCTAAATCCTGTTAAACCAATTTTCGGAATCATAATCGATGGGAATGTACCCTTTATCGTTCTCTCAGGTTTGATTGGCGGGCTGATAATAAAGAGAATACCAGTAAAAGAAATTAAAAAGCTCATCCTGGTCTTTATTGGTCTGGGATTGGTTTATCTTATCTCAGGTTTTATCCTGAGAAAATGGTTTATCATCTCAAAAATTCAGGCTACACCAAGCTGGGCAATGATTTGCAACGGGATCAGTTTCCTTATATTCATAGTATTATATTCGATAATAGATGTAAGGAAAAAAATAAAATGGGCATCATTTTTACAACCAGCCGGAGAGAATTCACTTACTACTTATCTTGCACCCGATATTCTTTATTACCTGATCTGGAGTTCAGGTATTCCGTTGCTGGTTTATAAGCAATCACATGAACCTCTGATAGTTATCGCCGGATCAATTATTTGGGCCCTGTTAATGGTAGGACTGACAGCCCTGCTGGCCAGGTTAAAAATCAGGTTAAGATTGTAAGATCATCAGTTATTTTTTGTACTCATGGAGTACGGATATGCTGCTTCAGATGTATTCCTGGTTTTATCAGGAACACTTTGCATTTTAAACTGTAATCTCCCTCCTGCCTTTAATTCGGAATGCCTGATGTAATTTCTTTTAAGCTCCTTTGTATTTAATCTGATATCTCCAATATAAATATTTTCCTTTGAGTTGCCGATGGCATCAATTACCAGTTTCTTCCCGTTTTCAAAGTTAAGTGTTGCCTTTCTGAATAATGGGGAGCCAAAAACATATTCATCGGTCGCGGGAGTGACAGGATAAATACCAAGTGCCGAAAAAACGTACCAGGCTGACGTCTGGCCTGTATCCTCATCACCACAATACCCGTCTGGTGTATAATTATAAAGTTTATCCATGACTTCCCTGACATGGTACTGTGTCTTCCATGGCTGACCCGCATAATTATACAGGTAGATCATATGTTGAATCGGCTCATTACCATGGGCATAATTTCCCATATTGGTAATCTGCATCTCGCGAATTTCATGAATCACCTCTCCGTAATAAGAAGAGTCAAAAAGAGGCGGTACTGTAAAAACAGAATCAAGTTTTGCTATAAAATTTTCCTTCCCGCCCATTAAATTAATCAATCCATCAACATCCTGAAAAACACTCCATGTATAATGCCAGCTGTTTCCTTCGGTAAATGCATCACCCCACTTAAAAGGACTGAATGGCGACTGGAAAGTACCATCGAGGTTACGTCCTCTCATAAGTTTTCTGCCATTATCAAAAACGTTTTTATAATTCATTGCTCTTTTTGCATACAGATCAATCTCTTCCTTCGGTTTTCCTGTTTTCTTGGCAATCTGCCAGATACAAAAATCGGCATATGCATACTCAAGTGTGCGGGCAGCATTCTCATTAATACCAACATTATAGGGCACATATCCGAGACTATTATAATAATCCGCTCCCAGCCGCCCGACTGATGATACAGGTCCGGAACCCTTTGTATTTTTTATAACAGCCTGGTAAAGTGCTTCAATGTCATAGCCTCTTATGCCTTTAACATATGCATCGGCGATCAGTGATGCTGAATTGGATCCAATCATGCAATCGCGATGGCCAGGACTTGCCCACTCCGGAAGCCATCCACTCTCCTTGTAAGCATTAACCAGAGCCTCCATAATCCTGCTGTCAACATCAGGATACATAAGTGTAAAAAAAGGAAAAACAGCTCTGAACGTATCCCAGAATCCGTTATCGGTGTACATATATCCCGGAAGAACTTTTCCGTTATAGGGACTATAATGTACAATCTCATTCTTCTCATTTATCTCGAAAAACTGCCGCGGAAATAATAACATCCTGTACAAGCATGAATAGAATGTTCGCTGCTGATCGGGCGTACCGCCTTCAATATCTACTCGTCCAAGTTGTTTATTCCATGCATCCTTCCCCTCTTTTTTTAATGTCTCAAAATCTTTCACCCCTGTTTTGCGGGTCAGATTCAACAAAGCCTGTTCCTGACTTATGAAAGAAGAAGCTACCCGGACATTGATTTTCTCTCCATTTTTAGTCTTAAATCCGAGAATTGCTCCTGCGTGATCGCTTTCTTCCTCAGGATCATTCAGATTTATTGAATCTCCATGCCACGTAAAAGCTGATGAGAAATCATGATCAAAGACTACAACAAAATAGTTATGAAAATTTGCAGGCACTCCTCCGTGATTGTTCCGGCAATAGCCTATAACCTTCCGTTCCGAAGGAATAATTTTCACCATTGATCCTTTATTAAAACCATCAATAAGAATATATGAGGAATCATTTTTGGGAAAAGTAAAACGGAACATAGCTGCCCTTTCAGTGGGAGTTACCTCAGCAGTAACATCATAGTCAGCCAGATATACACTATAATAGTAAGGTTTTGCCACTTCAGCCTTGTGTGAAAACCATGAAGCCCTTTTATTTTCCCTGATTCGAATTTTGCCTGTCATTGCCATTAAAGAAAAAGCTGCATAATCATTTATCCATGGACTTGGCTGATGGGTCTGTTTTATTCCCATAATCTTATTATCGCTATAGGTATAGCTCCAGCCATTCCCCATATTACGTGTCTGAGGTGTCCAGAAATTCATGCCCCATGGCAGGGCTATAGCAGGATAGGTATTACCATTCGACAATTTATATTCCGAATCTGTACCCATAAGCGGATTTACAAGGTCAACAGGATCTTTTTCAGGGTCTTTGCCAGCTTGCTTAATAATTACAACGACAAAGATCACTCCGACAACTATTAATCCGGTAATAAGTCTTCTCATCATTGTTCGGGTAGTAAATCGTCCAAAACTGCTTTCTGATTGATCTTCGAAGTTCATATTGAAAATAATTTATTATAAATCTATGAATATGTACTTAATAAAACTCCCGGGGGTGTTGAAAAAGTCCTTCTTCAACATCCCCGGAATTCAGGTTAAGAATAATTATCGTCTATCAGTAAGTACAAGCTTTTCAATCCTGCCATACACCAATTCAGGCGTTAACAACTTCATACAAGCAAAATCATTTCTGGTTTTTCCTTTTCCATAAATTGTGCAAGGACGGCAGGTAAGATCTTCAACAGGGATACGAATAGAAAAGTCATCAGGCTGCATCCATGCTGAAAAACCAGCTAACGGATCTGTACCACCCCATATTGAGATGACTTTAGTCCCTACCAGGGCTGCCATATGCATATTGGAAGAGTCCATTGAAATCATAAAGTCGAGCCTGCTCATAAAAACCAGTTCCTCATTAAGACTAAGCTTGCCTGCAAGGTTGGCAGACCCTGGAATCTCAAACTGCAATGCTGTTAAGTTTTCAGAGTCTTCAATACCTCCAAATAACCAGAATCTGCACTTATGTTTTTCTGATATTAAAGCCGTTAGCCGGACCATGTTGGTTACAGGCCACATTTTCAGTCTATGCTTAGCATATGGTGCCACTCCGATATTCAATCCATACTTCATTTCATTTATAAATTCCGCTTTTAATTTTACGTCCGGGTAGGGAACAATCCATCTATCTTTAGAAGGAATCAGAGGGAAACCTGCTTTATCAAAGACATCACAATACCTTTCCACCGAGTGTTTCAATCTGGTTTTATTCTTTCCTGTGATTAATGACCTCCTCTCGCTTCTCCCTTTATCCACAACAGCTGACCGGACACCATGAAGTCGGAATAAAAGTCTCAGAATCTTTGAGCGTAAAACATCATGCAGATCAATTACATAATCAATTTCAGATTGTCTTATAATATCATAAAAAAGCCTGATTAATCCAGGAAAACCTCTGTGCCTGTTCTTTAAATCAGGAAGAAAAAGATTGAGTCCGTTTATTGAAGAGAAAAAAGGTTTAAAGGCAGACCGGGTTAGAAACAAAAGATCAACTTCCGGATATTGTTCCCTCATCCCTTTTAAAACAGGGGTAGTAAGAGCCACATCTCCCATAGCTGAAGTTCTTATTACAAGGAGGCGCATTTCAGTATTTTTCGTAGGATTTTTCCTCGATAAGCCCTGAAGAAGTTTTGATATTGATTTCTCTTTTTATTTCCGAACGCTTATCGTTTTTAATATAGACTGCCCTGGCAGTGGCGATAAAATCATCTCCAAAGTCCTTTTTTCTTTCAAGGTCGCGTATATGGTCTTCGATATCCCATAATTCACAGTTAACTTCATATAATGACTTATACAAAAAATCAGAAGTACTGATGAAACCTGATGTAATCTTAGAAAGTTCGTTGAATTCCTTTTGCAGATTTAATTGTTTGGCTTCATCTTTAATCCGTTCGAGCTTAATCTGCAAGATGGTTAGTTTATCAATTATCTCACCGTTTGACACTTCGATTTTCATTCTCAGATATATTATAATTCAAAAATAGCATCTTTTAAAATCATTAACCACAAAGTTCTCAAAGGATTTTCACAAAGGTCACAAAGAACTGAATTACAGAATTATAAATTTGAGTACTTTGTGCCTTTTTACCCACCGAAGTTTTAGCGAAGGGGGGCTTTGTGTGCTTTGTGGTTAAAATGACTTTATTGGAACGATCCATCTCGGTAATGGTCAATATGGGTCCACATCAATCGCAATCTTAAGTGCCGAGGCTCCCTTTTCTTTTTCGAGCCTGTCTATTGCTTCAATAATAAGCTGTTTGGCCTTCGCGGGAGATTTTTGTCTTTCAATTTTTATGAGTATTGTTTTGATATACCACAACTGAACCTGTGAAATGACCGGTGATTCAGGTCCCAATACTCTTTTACCAAATATTTCTTTGAGGTCATGCCCGAGAATATCAGAGTAATAGTTTAACTGTATCCGGTCTTTGTGCTTAACGCTTATTTTTACCATACGACAAAAAGGAGGATAATTGAAAGTCATTCTTTCCTCCGACTGCATCCTGAACATGCTTGCATAATCATGTCGAAGAACCAGTCTTATTATTTTATTTGCAGGGTCAGATGTCTGAATCACTACTTTGCCCTGCTTCTGCCTTCTGCCAGCTCTTCCGCTGACCTGTTCCATCAGCTGGAAACTTCTCTCATGTGCCCTGAAATCAGGATAATTTAAAAGGTTGTCGGCATTTAATATCCCTACTACGGTAAGATTCTCAAAATCAAGACCTTTAGAGATCATTTGCGTTCCAATAAGAATATCGATCCGTCGCTCTTCAAATGCCCTAATTAGTTTATTGAATGAGTTTTTATTCCTTGTAGTATCCTGATCCATTCTTGCAACTCTGGCAGCCGGAAATATGATTTTTATCTCATCTTCAATTTTTTCGGTCCCGAATCCCTTTGTCACCATAGCTGCAGAATGGCAATTGTCACATTTTGATGGCATATTGGTTGTATATCCGCAGTAATGGCAAACCAGCTTCCCGATTCCTTTATGATATGTCAGGTTCACAGCGCATTGAATGCATTTGGGAATCCATCCGCATTCAGAGCATTCTATATAGGGAGAAAATCCACGCCTGTTCTGGAAGAGAATTATCTGTTCATCCTTGCCGAGTGCCTCATCCATTGCCTGTAGTAATTCAGGAGTAAAATGGGAAACCATCAGTTTTTTTCTGTAGGCTTCCCGTGTGTTGGCAAGAACTATAGAAGGCAGCTTTATGAGTCCGAATCTTTCCTTTAATACCGTAAGTCCGTATTTTCCGTTTAAAGTGTTGTAATAACTTTCCACTGAAGGTGAAGCCGTGCCCAGGATTGTTTTTGCATTGTGTATGGCTGCCAGCATAATTGCTGAATCTCGGGCATGATATCGCGGAGCCGGATCGTGCTGTTTGTATGAACCATCGTGCTCTTCATCAATAATTATCAATCCTAGGTTTGAGAAGGGAAGAAAAAGTGAAGATCTCACACCGAGAATCAACATGTAACTATTCAATGGATCACTTTCTGCAACCCGTTTCCATATTTCTGCCTTTTCGTGATCGCTGAACCTTGAATGGTATACTCCTGTAACAGCTCCGAAATGTTTTTTTAGTCTGAGGATGATCTGAGTTGTCAGAGCTATTTCGGGAAGCATATAAAGAACCTGCTTTCCCTGTCTAAGCTGTTCTTCTATCAGGTGAATATATATTTCTGTCTTTCCGCTGGAAGTAACTCCATGCAGCAATACAATTTCTTTTTCCAGGAATTGGGATTTAATTGATTTAAAGGCCACTGACTGAGCCTCACTCAGCTGCTTAACCGGTTCCTTAAAACTGTCAGCTTCAGGAATTCTGGATACCGCTTGAGATTCCTGGTTTAATATGCCTTTGTCTATCAGTTCATCCAATATGCCTGCAGAAGTATGTGATTCGGATAAAAGGAATGATTTACTTAAGGGTAAAATTTCTTTACCCGATTCATAACCTGTGAGTCTGATAAATGCTGAAAGAATTTCCTGTTGCCTTGGCGCTTTTTTAAGTTTATTCAGAATCTCATTCAACTCATCATCAGAGAATTTTCTGGTAAATCTGATAAACGCTTCAAGCCGGGGTTTAAAATTATTGAGACTCAATTCGCTTGGTATAGCTGCCTTCATCACCTCCCCTTCACTACATAAATAATATTCTGACATCCATAACCACAATTTTAACTGCATCTCATTTATCAGAGAGGTTCCCTGGAGGACTTTAATAACAGGTTTCATGTTTTGAATCTCCGGTGTTCTATCATAAACCCTGCAAACAATTCCCGTATAGAGCTTCCGTCCACCAAACTGAACACTGACCATAACTCCGGGCTTTACCTCTTCCTCAATATATTCCGGGATCGTGTAGGTAAATCTTCCCCTTACTGCCAGAGGCAATATAATATCAGCGAAGCGGTTAATTGTCATTTCATATAACTTGGTACAAATTAAGATAAAAATTATGGTCCATATCTAGATACTTTCATGAACCTGTTACTAATCTTTCTCTGTGTTACTTTGTGTCAGTTCTTATTTTTTTGTTTCACAGAGAACCACAGAGGAATTCACAGAGAACCACAGAGAAGACTAAAAAAAGAAAATTTTGCATTATTTGATGAAACGAGAATCTGATTCAGTTCGATTTTACAAAACTTGACATTACCGTTAACAGATGTTCCCTTCTGATAGGTTTGATAAGACAGGCATCGCATCCGGCTTCCAGGATAATATCTTTATCATCTTCAAAGATAAATGCGGTTTGAGCTATTATAGGGATGTCTTTGCGGATTTTTCTGATCTCTCTGGTTGCTTCGATACCATTCATCTCGGGCATCTGCATATCGAGAAGAATTACATCAATATCAGGAGTTGTTTTAATTATTTCTATAGCTTCGAACCCCGATCTGGCAGTTACAATAGTAACTCCAGTGTCCGTCAGGATACGGTTCAGGTAAATCAGGACATCTTTATTGTCGTCGACCAGGAGACATTTTTTTGAGCTCCAGTTAATTGGTTTCAGAATATGTTCACTGCTAACTGAGGTCACTTTAATCTTTGTACTGCCGGCAGGTCTGTAAGGAATTGAAAAACTGAATTCAGAACCGACACCTTTTTCGGACTCGACAACGATTTTTCCTCCCATTCTTTCAATCACCTCTTTAGCGAGGGTAAGTCCTATTCCAAGTCCCTCAAAAGGACGATGATGACCATCAAATTCCTGACGGAATTCTTCAAATATCCGTCCCAGGTTTTCCTTGTTTATTCCGATGCCAGTATCTCTGATTTTAAAAACAATATCCTGACTTTCCAACATGTACGAGAATTCAACTGATCCTTCAAGAGTAAATTTAATTGCATTATCCATGAGGTGATTTAATACCCTTTTAAGCCAAATCCTGTCTGTAAATATAAGATCACCTACTTCTTTAAAATAATTTTTAACATTTAGTATAATAGGCTTTTCATTTCGTTTGATAATCTGACGTGCTTCTTCAATTATTTCATTGACAATTGTGCTAAGGGAAGCTTCTTCATAAGTAATTTCAATCTGAGAACTTTCCAGCCTGGAAAGATCGATGATATCTCCAATTATCTGAAGCAGCTTTTCACTGTTGCGGTTAATATGTTCAATGTACTCCTCTTTAACCTCGTTGGACAAATTATTCGATAGAAGCAGATTTGAAAATCCTACAACACTGTTCAGAGGTGTACGTATTTCATGTGATATATTTGCAAGAAAGTTAGACTTTAGCCTGTTACTTGCTTCAGCACCGATATTTGCCTTAATAAGCTCTTCATGAACCTGTTTTAACCTTGTGATATCACGCGAAATTGTAAGGGCACCAAGAACTTCTCCGTCATCATTTCTGACTGTGACCGATCTGGTCGACAGGTTAATATAATGCCCTGCTTTATGTCTGAGCCTTAATTCCGTTTCGAAGAAGCCATTATTCACGAGCGATTGCTCCCTTCTTATCTGATAATCCTGATCATCGGGATGAATAAGATCTGGTGGATTTAAAGAATTATAAGAATCCCTGTCATATCCTATCATCGAATAAAATGCGGAATTTGTGTATCTTAAATTCCAGTTACGATCGTAAAAAGAGATACTATCATTGGCAGACTGAACCAGCATCTCATAAAACTTATCAGACTCAAAGTGTTTTTTTGTTATCAGTTCTTTCTGAATTGCCAGTTCTTCGTTTGATTTTTTCAGATCGGCATTAATATCTAAGATCTGCTTGTTTCTTTCAAGTAGTTCACGATTAACTTTTTTAAGTTGAGCAGAGAAAAAAATAATTATTCCGCAAATTAATACAAGCAGGGCCAAAAGAGTCAGGATCAAATGACTTAATGGCTGTGATAAAATCACTCCCAACCCACAAACACAATCGCTGATTATCATAATTTGTTGCCTGACAAATTTTTTGTATTATACCCCATTTTTATCCTGCGGCTAAATAAATGAATTTTGCTCATTTAAAACATGATATAGCACAAATATAAATATTCATAGTGTCACTTCAACCTGAATTTATATAAAAAATGCTAAATTGCGGCCTTATACAAAATATTTTCCTTTGCGCTGATTATGAGTTTTAGATTCTGGATTTCGGGGAGTAAAACAATTAACTTGTCAGAATCAAGATTTATAATAAAAAAATAGAAACCTATTGGTAATGGAAAGAAATGAAAGTCAATTTTCAGGAGGCAGAAGATATAAAAACAATGATATAACTGTTTTTTGGAAACCATCTGCCTGCATTCACGCTTCCTACTGTTACAGGGAACTTCTTGAAGTTTTCGATCCGAGCAGGAGGCCATGGGTTGATATGAACGGATCCACGACTGAAAAAATAATCGAAGTTGTAAATTTATGTCCGACCGAAGCTCTTGCCTGGAAATGGAATGATGAAGAAAGAAATAACTCGGTAGATAGTGATCAGCTTAATCATATTAAGTTCAGAAGACCTGAACTTATGAATTCTGATGATCCGGATTCAAAAGAACAACCTGTTTCAGTAAAAATTATGGTTGACGGACCAATAGTGCTTAAGGGCAATTTTACCTTGTTATATAACGGCAGTAAAAAAGAAGTTCATGATAGCATGATATCGATCTGCCGGTGTGGAGTAAGCGACCATATGCCATTCTGCGACGGACAGCACAGGAAAGCTGGATTCGTAGGTTAAGATATCAGCTATGGAAGAAAAAAAAGAAAATAAATCTCAGGCAACAATCGAAGTTATAGATTTCGGTCCATTGAAAATCACAGGGAATTTTTTGCTGAAAGATCTGCAGAGGGATAAAGAAGAATTTCCAGTTGAGGTGAAGCTTTGCAGATGCGGAAAATCAGGAAATAAGCCTTACTGCGATGAATCGCATAAGAAATAGTGATTACATGCCTAACGGGCAACAACGTGATAACAATTCTGCACTTTCTCGTAAGTAGCCCAGCACTTATTTTCCGCTCTAAGTTGAAATATGACCTCGGCAAGAGCCTCTTTTAAAAATTTCTTATCACAGTTTGTCAAAACCCATTTCCGGGCAACGAATCTTTTATAACTTATATCGAAAGCGTTTCCATAAAGATGTGGGCTGTCTAAGGATGCATTCCCGTTGTATCGTCTGAGTCTCTTAACGTTATCAGCTTTCCTGGTCATTGAAGTTATATAGAATCTGACCCCGTATATTCCCTTCCGGGAAGTCTTTTCCCTGAACCTTCCTGCAATCTCATCAAGGAGTGTCTTGCTATCGTTTGTAATACAAGGATAACTGAATGTCATTTTTTCAACTAAATAGCTGTTTCCACTTTTTACCTTTACCAATTTTCCTTCTGAAATCCTTTTCTTAAGTTCGCTGTCATCCCTGCAGACACTTATTCCTTTTAGTTTTGCAGCAGCAGAATAATCGACAATTCTGTCATTCAGCTTTCTGCTGAAATCCTTTTGTTTGTAATCTAAACACCTTGTACTGAAGTAAGCTGACAGAGGCTTTCTTCTATCTCTCTTAAAAAAGAAAAAGACAGAAATTATGATAATAAAAACGATTGATAAAAATATGAGTAAAAAAACAAGAGGCGATCTACTGAATTTCATTAGCAGGACTCTTTCTTCTAATTTTTCTTGTTTAATATTTTCGTAACCAGTTCAGCTGCTTCCCGGAAAGAGATAGCTGAAAACACCTTAAGCCCTGAATTATCAATAATTTGTTTTGCTTCTTCTGCATTTGTTCCCTGTAATCTTACGATTACGGGAACATTTATTTTCCCAATTGATTTATATGCCTCAACAACACCATTTGCGACCCTGTCGCATCTCACAATCCCTCCGAAAATATTAATCAATATTGCTTTTACAGCAGGATCTTTAAGAATAATACGGAAGCCAGCTTCTACAGTCTTAGGACTGGCACTGCCTCCAACATCCAGAAAATTTGCAGGCGATCCTCCTGATAGCTTGATAATATCCATAGTTGCCATTGCCAGTCCTGCCCCGTTTACCATACAACCCACATTACCATCGAGCTTCACGAAATTCAGATTATGTCTTCCTGCCTCAACATCAACCGGATCCTCTTCATTTAAGTCTCTCATCGCCAGAAGTTCTGAATGACGGAACAGTGCATTATCATCAAGAACAAGTTTGCAGTCGACTGCTAATACTCTGTTATCGCTGGTTTTTAAAACAGGGTTTATTTCAAGAAGTTGTGCATCACAACCAATAAAGGTTTCATAAATTCCGGAAAGAAATTTCTGCATATTTTTAAAAGCAGTCCCCGACAATCCCAGCTTAAAAGCGATATTGCGAGTCTGGAAAGACTGGATCCCCATACCGGGGTCAATTTCCTCTGTAAAGATCCTATCAGGCGATTTTTCTGCAACTTCTTCAATTGACATACCACCTTCAGGAGAGTATACAACAATATATCTTCCCGTATCTCTGTTTAAAAGAAGACTGATATAAAATTCTTCTGTTTCAGATTCCCCGTGATAATAAACGTCTTGTGCCACAAGCACTTTATTAACCTTTTTCCCACCGGGTCCAGTCTGTGGTGTGACTAGCTGCATTCCCAGTATCTGACCTGCGAGCTTACCAACATCTCCAATAGATTTTGCAAGTTTAACACCTCCCCCTTTGCCTCTGCCTCCGGCATGAATCTGTGCTTTTACCACGAAAAACTCGGAACCCAGTTTTTCATGTAATTGTTCAGCGATGGTAACTGCCTGTTCAGGAGTTTCTGCAACAAAGCCTTCCTGAATATCAACATTGTAAGCTTTCAGTAAAGACTTACCCTGAAATTCATGGACATTCATTTTACGAAAGTTAAGTTTAATACTGACTTTTATTCCCGGAATTCTATGGTCACAAAATAACAACAATTAAGAGATTAATTAGTTATTTTCGCATAAAAAAGAATGCGCAAGCTTCTCAACCGGGAACTTGGAAGGAAGACCCTGGAACAGTTCCAAAAATCTGAAAAATCCCCGTTTATTGTAGTCCTCGATAATGTAAGGAGTCAAAGCAATGTAGGATCAATTTTCAGAACTGCAGATGCATTTCTTATTGAGGCAATATACTTGTGCGGAATCACATCAACACCGCCTCACAGAGAGATACATAAAACTGCGCTGGGAGCTACGGAATCAGTTGCATGGAAATATTTTCCAAAAACTTCAGATGCAATAAATGACCTTAAAGACAATGGATACAAACTTATTGCAGTCGAACAAGCTGAGGGATCAATTGCTTTACAGGATTTACTTATTGAGAATGACCAGAGATATGCCCTTATTTTTGGTCATGAAGTAAATGGAGTTGATCAGAAAATAGTGAATAATTGTGATCTTTGTGTTGAGATACCGCAGTTCGGTACAAAACACTCGTTCAATATTGCAATCAGCGTGGGTATTGTGCTGTGGGAATTGAATAAAAAAAAAGGCTGCCCGTTTAAGTAGCAGCCTTTCAGGATTATAGATAATTCTTATTCGACATTAGTCTTGAAAGTCTCATCATTGAAGTACTTTGCAAACTCAAGGTCGGTTTTTGCATAAGCTTTCCATTCAATTTTATCTCCGATAGCTTCACGAAGGTTGCTGAGCATATAAGCCCTGTCTTCGAGCTTAGCTCCGATAACAGCTTTAAGATATGCTGGTTTCCCACATTTGCAGAGTTCCTTCATGCTATCAAGAGTTGATTTTGCTTTGGCAACATCACCTTTCAGATACAGAGCAAGTGCAAGATTAAAGCAGGGCTCAGCGCCAAAGTCATTAACTGCTTTGTCATATTCACCTTTTGTTATTGCAATAATGCCAAGACCATATTTTGATTCAGGAGTTGCTGCGGTCATTGAATTGAAATACTCTTCTGCTTTAGCAACATCGCCTTTTACGAGCGAGCCAAAACCCAGGTTGTTTTTTATTACATCATTATTCTGAATAGCTTTTGCCTTTTCAAATTCTGCAATTGCTTCATCAGGTTTGCCTAAAGCCATATATGTGCAGCCTGTGTTATTAATTGCACGGATCTCTTTAGGGAATTTATCTTCGGTTGCCTGATAAAACTTAAGCTGTTCCTTAGCATCGGTACTAAGTGCGCCGGCACGAAGCATTTCCTCAACACTTAATACACCGGGATCTTTTCTCATCTGAGAAAGAATCTGATCATCATTACGACCAATGATATCAGCATTTACAGCCAGTTTTGATCTTCTGAGTTTCGGAAGAACATCTGTTTTAAGTTTTTCAAATGCAGCACTCATATTTTTTATCTCTTTCTCACGGACATCCGGATCAGCATACATTGATAGAACTCTGAGGATAAGGTCTTTATCCTGAATTGTTGATTTTTCTACCTCTGATTTAAATCCGTCCCAGTCTTCAGGAGTCGTTTTTTCATTATAGAAACCATTTGCTTTTGCAGCTTCGACTTTTTCAAATTCTTTTTTAATGAATTTGTCAGCTGTTTTTCCTCTTTTTTCTGATAATGGAGTATTAATTTTCATACTTCCATCAGGTGAGGCATATGAACTTACTTCGGTAGATTTTAGTTTACGGGTTGAATCAGCACTTACAGATTTTATATATTCTTTAAGCAGAGCAATGTCTTCTGCTTTAAGTTCTTTACTATTGATATCAGCCTGATTTATCTGATAATGAATATCTGCTAATTTACTCTCAGGATTAACCTGAACATAATTGTCCTTCATTTTAATTGTCCTGGCATCTTTATCAACCAAAGTTGAGGTGGCAATTACGCCATCAGCAAGTTTAACCTGATCGAAATCAAGACTTTTTTTGCCTCTGACTGCTTTAATTCTTAATACCAGTTCCGACATTTTCATAGCATCCTTGTAGGGAATCGTATTTGTATAGGTAAAATCTCCTCCGGCAGATGCAGTAATTACCTTATTATTAGCCTGAACACTTTCTCCCTGAAGAACCTGAACTTTATCAAAAGCAGTTTCGCCGCCGTTATAAGTGAGTACAGGAGTAGCAGTAATAGTTGTCTTCTTATCAAAGTACTTGGCAGGGAATGTACCTTTAATTGTAACATTAACTACACCAGCGTGTGTTTCAAGAACTTTCGGGGTAACCTCATACTTTACTAAGTTGGAGTTTTTCTTCATCTTATTCAAACCGCTGCAGCTTGTCATAACAATTGCGGCCAGGATAAGGATAAAATAGCTTCTGAAATTTTTCATAGTTTAAAAGTGTTATTTGTTTATGATACCTTGTTTGACTGTTTTTAATTAAGAATTAACTTAAAAGATTAACCTAAGCGCAAATTTACAATAAAATAGTCACAATTTAAGCAAATTAAACAAAATAATACGGCTTTAAGTAATGATTCTGGATATTATTATAATTTGTAGATATACAGACTATTCTGAGACATTTTATACATAAAACCCATAATTTAGCCATTCATCTTGATACTTAACTTATTTTTATGTTTTTAAACGCCTTTTATAAAAATTTACTGTTATTTCCTGAAATTATCTGTACTATATAGCTTATCACTTTCTATGTATATTACTGATAAAGTCGCAACAAAGGTGATCAATTATAAAATTAAATATGTTACATAATTTTTGTAATATGTTACACCATTCACATATTTGATAATTATAGACACTCAATTTTCCTCATTATTTTCCATATCTGAATTCATTAAAAACAATTACAAAATCACCTTATTCAATCCTGCAGGATAATCATCAAAGAAAATAGTGTCAATTATTTTTGAATAATGATTTTCATTTGAAACAAAATCGATTTCATTAACATCCAGAACAAGATATTTGTTCTCGGGGTTTTGCCTGAAAAAGGTAAAATAACTGTCCTGGATTTTCTGGAGATAATCTTTGGTTATTGATTTCTCATAACTGCGTCCTCTTCTTTCAATATTCCCGAGCAGTCTTTCAGGGTTAAGATGAAGGTAGACATATATATCTGGTTTTGGAAGAGAACCATAGATAATATGGAAAATCTGCCTGTACAGATTGTATTCGTCTCCTGTGAGAGTTGAAGAAGCAAATACCAGGGATTTCGTAAAGTAATAATCAGCAACGGAAAAAGACTTGAAGAGATCCTGAGGGACCAGTTCCTCTTTAAGCTGCTTATACCTGCTGGCCAGAAAGGAGAGCTCGAGAGGAAAAGAATATTTTTCGGGGTCACTATAGAATTTCGGAAGGAAAGGATTATCGGTAAAGCGTTCAAGGATAAGATGTGCATTGAACTGTTCTGCTATTCTGCCGGCCAGGGTGGTTTTCCCTGCACCGATATTACCTTCTATTACAACATAATTGTATTTAATCTTCATTCCCGAAAATTATTGATATTTCAATTAATCAAAATTATAAATTGGCAGCGAAACGGCAATAAAAAATCCCGCAATTGCGGGATTCATATTACTTAATTCTGTTTTTCTTCAGAGGGTTTTTTTTCATTATCATGACGTGGAGGACGAGGAAGGAGTTCTTTCCTCGATAATTTTATTTTTCCGGTCTTAGGATCGATGTCAATAATTTTAACCTCAATCTCCTGTCCTTCTTTCAGTACATCTTCTACTTTATTGACTTTTCTCCATTCGAGTTCTGAGATGTGAACAAGGCCATCCTTATTTGGCAGGATTTCAACAAATGCCCCAAATTGCACTATTGTTTTAACTTTCCCTTTATAGACCTGTCCTACTTCAGGAACTGTGACAATTTTTTTGACCCAGTCGAGAGCTGCCGTAATAACTTCAGCATTTTCTCCGAAGATATTGACGTCTCCATGACCATCAATCTCTTCAACTATTATTGTGGCGCCTGTAACACGCTGTATCTCCTGAATTACTTTGCCTCCCGGACCAATCAGTGCACCGATAAGTTCCTTAGGAATGGTAAGCATTTCAATTCTTGGAGCATGTGGTTTAAGCTCGGGACGCGGTTCAGCAATTGTCTGACTCATAATATCCAGGATATGTAATCTTCCCGCTTTGGCCTGATTGAGGGCTTTTGTAAGTATTTCAAAAGAGAGACCTTCAACTTTAATGTCCATCTGTGTGGCAGTTATACCATCACGTGTCCCGGTCACCTTAAAATCCATATCACCAAGATGATCTTCATCGCCAAGTATATCGGAAAGAACTGCATATTTGTGCGTCTCTTTATCAGTAATCAACCCCATTGCAATTCCTGAAACCGGCTTCCTCAACTTAATACCAGCATCCATAAGTGCCAGTGTCCCGGCACAAACTGTGGCCATAGATGAAGAACCATTTGACTCAAGTATATCTGATACAACCCTGATAGCATATGGATTTTCATCGTCTGACGGCATCATATTCTTAAGTGCCCGGTGTGCAAGGTTTCCATGACCGATTTCTCTTCTGCTCAATCCGCGGGCCGCTTTGGCTTCCCCTGTTGCAAATGGCGGAAAATTATAGTGGAGGGTGAATTTTTCAGTACCTTTATTTAATACATCATCAATAATCTTTTCATCTAATTTTGTACCTAACGTGACCGTAGTCAGCGATTGGGTTTCACCTCTTGTAAACAATGCTGAACCATGAGTTGCAGGAAGCGTATCTATCTCACAAACTATCTGCCTGATCTCATCGGGTTTTCTTCCGTCGAGACGAATATTATCATCGAGGACCAGCCTTCTGGATGCCTCTTTAAGTACGTCGTGATAGTATTTCTTTACAAGTGGCTCATCGACAGGATTCTCTTCACCGTACTGTCCCAGAAATTCTGTTACAATAGCTTCAAATGTATCAATTCGTTTATGCTTATCAGCTGTGCATGATTTAGCTGCCTCGTAACATTTCCTGTAAGTCTCATCCCAGACCTTTTTTCTGAGATCCTCATCATTTATCTCGTGACAATATTCCCTTTTTACTGTTGTACCTAACTCCCGGGCAAATTCCAATTGTGCCTTGCAATGAACTTTAATAGCATCGTGTGCAATTTTAAGAGCTTCCAGCATTTCTTCTTCTGAAACTTCTTTCATTTCGCCTTCCACCATAAGGATATTATCATATGTGGCACCGACCATCAGGTCAATGTCAGCTTCCCTGAGCTGGGTCGCAGTGGGATTGACAACAAACTTCCTATCTATTCTAGCGATCCTCACCTCCGACATAGGACCATTGAATGGTACATCAGAAACCGCCAGTGCCGCGGATGCAGCCAAACCAGCAAGTGCATCGGGAATTATATCCATATCAGCTGATATAAGGCTGATAGTGACAAAAGTTTCAGCATGAAAATCATCAGGAAACAAGGGCCTTAATGCCCTGTCAACCAGCCTTGAAATAAGGATTTCATAATCAGAAGCTCTTGCTTCTCGTTTCATGAATCCACCGGGAAACCGACCCGATGATGCATATTTTTCTTTATATTCAACCGATAGAGGCATAAAATCTGTATCTTCTTTTGCCTCCTGTGCCGACACTACGGTAGCCAGCAACATTGTCTTTCCCATTTTCAACAAAACAGATCCATTGGCCTGTCTGGCCATTCTGCCAGTTTCAAGGGTTATTAACCTCCCGTCGCCGAGATCAATAATTTTCTCTTTTACTTTGAACATTGTACAAATAATTTATGATAATTGAAATTACAAATTAATCTAAATAGTATGAAAAAAGGCAATTTTGAATTGCCTTTTTCTCTACTTACGTAATTTCAACGCTTTTATGATTTCGCGATACCGCCCGATATCTTTAATTTTAAGGTAGTCTAAAAGCCTTCTTCTTTTCCCTACAAGTTTGATAAGCGCCTGCTGGGTACTGAAATCCTTTTTGTTTTTCTTAAGATGTTCCGTAAGATGATTGATCCTGTATGAGAACAGCGCTATCTGGCCTTCTGCTGTACCGGTATCGACTTCAGATGTTCCAAAGGTTTTGAAAAACTCCTGCTTTTTTTCTGTTGTTAAATACATATCTCTAATTAAAATATTATTAATCCATATATAGATTGAGTCTCCAATTTTGGAACGCAAAAATAAGGCTTTTTTATGTAAATAATCAAACAATTTACTTTTTTTTTAAAAAGTTCTTAAAATATTTATCCCTACAGGAACGAATAACTGCAAATAACTACTGTTTCAGCATCATAAATAAGACGGGAATATAACGGGAAAAGTTGCGTTGAATTAAGCTATCATTCAGATATTTGTCAAAGAAATCTGACCGTTCGTCAAAAGGCAGGTCTGGAAAGTTGATAAAGTCTGTAAAGTGTATAAAGTTTGTAAAGTCACATAAAAAATCTAGTTTAGAGTTTTAATTAAACCTGATAACATTTTTGAAACTTCAATGGACGTATTCAAGAGATATTGATATTCTGTATTCTCAATATAGCTTAAATCTTTCGCGAGATATAGCATCGATCGCACTTCTCCACAGGATCCTTTAGCGATAAATAAGAAATGGATAAACTCTTTATCTGATTTTCTTTCAAAACCTTCTGCAATATTATTCATTATTGACACTGAAGCCCTGCAGATCTGATCCCTGAAAGCAATATCTTTAATATTTCTCAATAAAGTATAGATTTTTAGCGCCATAAGTTTTGCCTTTTGCCAGGCCAGAATATCTTCAAATTTATCTATTTTCATACTATTCATTTTAAACTTTCGACTTCAAAGACTTTCGACTTTTAACTTATTTATGGTTCAAGTATCAGCTCTTCACGATCCTTGAGCCTTTTCCCCAGGCTGATTATTTTATTGCCAATACGACAATCGAGACATTTTCTTTTTTTGCAATATTCATTTCTAAGCTGGATGAGTGCCTGAGAATAAAACGCAGATTCTGCAAGAAT
>JBARBF010000066.1:0-36438 GCA_049792755.1 Bacteroidales bacterium
CCCAGCCAGCATCAGAGCGGGACCTGTCGTATGGGGAATGATCCAAAAACCTCCGTTACCAACAGGTATGGACAGATGCATGAAATTGACAATATCTTTATTGCAGACGGAAGCCTTCATGTTAACAACGGTGGTTATAACCCTGCGCTTACCATACTCACTCTTGGTTATTGGGTAGGAGGCCATATAAAAGAGAAGTGGAAGGGAACAAATATGAAGTCGAACTAATTTATCTTTTGGTTTTTGAATTTTAAAGAATACCAGGCAAATGAAAAAGATATCAGTTATCAGTTCAGTTCTTCTCCTTTCAATAATCGCATTTCTTGCTTTTTACTCTCGCTGGAATGCAGCTTCGCCGACAAAAACATGCGCAAGCTGTCATGAGATTTATCATTCGGTTGACCTTTGGGCCGGGTCGACACACAGGAATATTGCATGCAGGGAGTGCCATGGTACCGCCCTTAGTGAAGGAATACATAGTCTGAAAGAAAAAGGAGGCATGCTTTTTCATCATAACAGTAAAATAAAACCTGAAGATGTAAGAATTTCTGAGGATCAGCGGCTGAAGATGATGGAGAGGTGCAAAAGCTGTCATCAAACAGAGTATGCAAAATGGAATTCAGGAGGGCACGCAATGAACTATTCGGAGGTTTTTTTAAATTCTGTTCATAATAAAACAGAAGCCATTTATGATGACTGTCTCCGTTGTCATGGAATGTTTTATGACAAAGGCACCGTTAAAGATATTGTTGAACCACTTGATACTACAGGCCCCTGGAGATTAAAAGATGCAAAGCTCTCAGATCGTTCTGCAATTCCATGTTTTGCCTGCCATCAGGTTCATCAGGCGGGCAATCCCGGAAAAAGACAGAACCTCGAAACACCTGCTTCCATACATTATTCAAGGATAAAGGAAACACTATCTTCATTTTATTACAGACGTGATAATATGTATTTTCCTGTTTCATTGCTTGCTTCTCCAAAAATAAGTTACCAGTCAGTGTCAGTTGGAATTTCACAGGATCCAAATCAGAGATTATGCTTACAGTGTCATTCACCCAACGCATTCAATATGTCAGGTACTGATGACGATCGTACTCCCAGGGGGGTTCATGAAGGGATAAGCTGCCTGGCATGTCACGATTCACATTCCAACTCAGCAACAGCTTCGTGTAAAAACTGCCATCCTGCCATTTCCAATTGCAAGCTGGATGTAGAGAAGATGAATACCACCTACAAAGAACAAACAAGTAAAAACGATATTCATTTTGTTACCTGTACGGATTGCCATAGTAACATAGTAAGGGAAGGCCGGCTAAACACACAAATCCATAATCTCTACCTTTGGTAAACAATAAGAAAAAATGAGATCACTACCCTTGGTTTTAATACTAACATTCGGATTAAACACATACGCCCAGACAAAAGGTATAAAGTTTATAAATGATATTTTGCTTTCTACTATTCTTAAAAAATCCAAGACTGAGAACAAGATGATATTCGTCGACTGCTTTACCTATTGGTGCGCCCCATGCAAAAACATGGATAGACAGATTTATCCTGATGAGAGTGTAGGGATTTTTTACAATAAGAACTTCGTCAATGTCAAATTTGATATGGAAAAAGCTGAGGGAATAAAAATTAAAAAGATTTATAATGTTGAAGCCTATCCAACCTTTTTGTACCTTAATTCAAAAGGAGAATTAATTTTCAAAGTAGTAGGATTTACTGATTCCCCGACTTTTATCAATATAGGACAGAATGCGCTAAAATTGAATATATCCAAACTATCAAAAAAACTAGATAATCCGACCCGGACTTCAACCGACATTTATTCTTTTCTAATGGCGAATCCGAATTATCAAAAAAAGGATTCACTAATGAATATTTATTATGCCCTTATTCCGCCAGAAAACAGATTATCAATAGAATCATGGACTCTGTTTAACCGCCGTATGACTGATTTAGATTGTGATTTCTATGACTATTTTATAACTAACAGAAAGACTTATGAGGAGAAATTTGGAGCTAAAAATGTAAGTGACAAAATCATTTCCTTATTCACTTCTTATATTGGCAAATATCGAAAGGATAGTTTCAGAATGAGAAAGATTTGGAATACGGATTCAGTACTTGTCAGGGAAACAATGTCACGAAATATTGAATCCTATGCTGTTGTAGACTGTAATAATGATAAAACAAATAGAGCTCTATGGGACACTTTGATAAGTGTCACAGATTTAAGATACAGAGATTATGCAATTTACGATATCTATGAAGGTGCAGACTACGTTCTTGAGAACTACAGAATCTTCAATGACACCACTGCCCTTATGACATCTAAAAAATGGGCCAACCGATTGATTACGGTCTCTCCTGAGGCTGAATACTTAAATAATATCTATTCAGATATTCTATTCGAATTAGGTGAAATAAATGAAGCAATTAAATATAAAGAGATTGCCATTTCAAGAGTAAAAGAACAAAATCAGAAAGCTTCATTTGAAAAATACTCCACGGACCTTAACAGATTTAAAAATAGTTTAAAAAAATAAAATCAGCACCTAACTCGGAGAGGTAATATGATTCTTCATTTTAGACTGCACTAAAAAAATCTGATAACATAGTTCCCAATATGGGAATTATCTATATCTTTGTGCCCAGACTATGAAACGAATGGAGAGGATATTTGCAAAAAGTACTTTAAGACAATTTTGGGTAAAACACCCTGACTCTGAGCAGTACCTAAAAACGTGGTATGACACAGCAATGAATTCGGAATGGAATACTCCAAATGATGTCAAGAAGACTTATGCTAATGCAAGTATTCTTAAAGAGAGCAGGATAGTTTTTAATATAAAAAGAAATGCTTATCGATTGGTGGCAAAGTTCAACTTTGAGAAACAATGGATTTTTATTCGATTCATTGGATCTCATACGGATTATGATAAAATCGATGCGAATACGATCTAAAAATAATGGCTATGAATATAAAACTTATAAAAACAGAAGAAGATTACCAGATAGCACTGAAAAGACTTGAGGTTATTTTTGATGCTCAGAGTGGGACAATAGAAAGTGATGAGGCTGACATTCTTGGACTAATGATTGACGAGTATGAAAAGAAGCATTATCCAATCGAAGCACCAGATCCTATTGAAGCCATTAAAATCAGAATGGAAGAATTGAATTTAAAACAAGTTGACCTTGCTGATACAATTGGCGGGAAAAACAGAGTCTCTGAGATAATGAATCGTAAGCGCAAATTAACGGTAGAAATGATTCGCAATCTTACCGGACGATTGAATCTTTCCCCGGGACTTTTAATTCATGACTATAAACTGACTGGACAAAAAAGGGCCTTGACTAATAAAAAGGTTGCAAGACGCCAGATAAGAAATAAAAAAAGCCTAAACATAACTCGGACGGTTTAATTAATTATCTCATCCCGCTTTCGCGGGATTCTATGAGCTCGGTTCCCGCTTTGCGGGATCCTCGGTTGGCTTCCCGCTTCGCCTGTTTACTTGAGATAAATTCGTTATATCATGACAAAGGCTTCGCGGGACTCGGTCGGCAGCCCGGATAATTTCTCTATTTACCACCAAAGTCTATAATAGAAAAATTTAACCAACTTATTAAATCTTGCGGCATCCATACCATCCCGAAGCTATCGGGACTGGCAAAAAACGCGGCACCGCGATGCAGATAGCACCTAATTAAATAGCCGGTCAGCGGTAATATTTGCAAGCTTAAAGTTATAGACTTTGAACTTAATTGGTTCCTGAGAAAGTTTCGAAATGACCTGACATTCAAATATAAGATCTGAAATTTAATGAAGATTAATTATTACTTTTAAATAATATTTTCCCTTAATAAACACTAAGGAAATTCTGGTTATATATTTTATCAATGATTAAATTAATCTTCATATTACTGTTCTTTAATTTAAATATAGTTGCTTATAGTCAGGTTATTAAAGGAATTGTGTTAGAAAGAAAAAACAATAACCCAGTTTTAGCTACAATCTATTTTAGCGGAACATCTGTTGGCACTCTCTCAGATTTGAATGGAAATTTTGAGATGGACATCTCAAGAAATAATTCAATGCCATTAACTATAAGCTCTGTAGGATATTACTCTATCACCCTTACGGATTATTCAAAGGTTAAACCGTTAATAATTTATCTGACACCCAAAGTATTCGAGTTGAAGGAAGTTATCATTTCTTCTAAATCACTGGCCGGGAAAAGAAAAGCATGTTTAAATAAGTTTAAAGATGTTTTTCTTGGGACAACAACCAACGCACGGAATTGTGAAATTACAAATGAAAATGATATAACATTTAACTATAAATCTGATCAGGATACCCTGAAAGCATATGCTTCAAAACCAATCCTTATTACCAACAGGGCGCTGGGATACAAAATCACTTATTTCCTGGATAGATTTGAGTATATTAAAAAAGACAGGTCTGTTATTTTTGTCGGGAATCTGATCTTTAACGAAGATTTAGCTACTAAAAAACCACACAACGAGGTATATGAGAGAAGAAGAAAAGAAGCCTATTTCGGGTCGAGAATGCACTTTTTCAGGGCGCTTTGGGCAGATGACTTAGAATCAGCTGGATTTAGTGTCAAAAATTCCGCTAACAAATATCTCAGTTATAAAGATATTGTTGAAGATAGCCACACAGATTCGCTTAATAGTCACAGAAAATTTCTTAAGTACATTGAAAGCCTGAGCATATTTTATAACACAAGATCAAGTAAAATTGTTTTTCTGAAAAAAGGAAAAGTTTACTTTGATAAAGATGGAAATTTCGATCAGGCAGGCATGTACATAAGCTGGGAAGGTGAAATGATGGACCAGCGTGTTGGAGATATGCTGCCATCTGAATATGACATCAACCCGCAATCTGAAAATAAAACACCGGTACCAGAAAGAAATAAGAAAAATAAAGATATCTCTTTTGAAAAAGTTTATTTACATCTTGACAGGCCTTATTACTCATCAGGAGAAGATATCTGGATTAAAGCATATCTGGTGAATGCTTTAACAAATAAATTGTCCGATAACAGTAAAAATCTTTATTTAGAGCTAGTTTCACCTGATTCGAAAATAATTAAACAAATAATATTAAGGATAGATAAGGGTACAGGTGCCGGCGATATGCATCTAAAAGATTCTTTAGTGTCCGGGAATTATCAAATCAGGGCTTACACCAGTTGGATGCAAAATTTTGGCGAAACTTTCTTTTTTAAAAAGGTAATTGTTATTGAAAATCAAATTGGGGTAACTTTTTTAAATCAACCTAATCAGGATGAAAGTAATGAAAAGGTTGATTTACAATTTTTTCCAGAAGGGGGGTCGTTAGTTGAAAATGTCAATACATTGCTGGGTTTTAAGGCATTAAATTCTTCCGGTTATGAATCTAATATAAATGGGTTTGTGGTTTCATCTCAAGGTGATACTGCGGCGAACTTCACCAGCACACATTTTGGGATGGGGAGTTTTGTCTTTATTTCAAAGCCAGGATTAAAGTATTTTGCCATAGGTTCTGCCGGGAACAAAATTTCTTTCAAAGTAGAACTGCCAGCTGCGCTAAAGACAGGATATTCTTTAAATGTATCTAATGTTAATAAGGATTTTTTCCAGGTAGATATCAGAACAAACCATGCAACCCTCGACCATTTCCCTATCCATAAAATGGTAATTTTAGGGAAATCTCATAATTCGTTGTGCACAACGGCAAACGTAAAGATAATTGGAACTGATAATTCAGTTGTTTTATCCAGGAAGGAGTTTCCTGAAGGAATTGCTCTGGTGACTTTGATGGATACAACAGGCAAACTATATGCCGAACGGGCATTTTATATCTATTCAAAGGAAAAATATCAGATCAATGTCGTTCCTGATAAGAAAGAATATTCACCAAGGCAAAAAGTAACCCTGCAAATATCAGTAAAAGACACTTCAAATAATCCGGTTTCTGCCAACCTTTCAGTTTCTGTGGTTGATGGCAATCAGGTAAAAGGTTTTGAAAAGAAACAGGATATAAGATCTTATCTGTTACTTGAATCTGAAATCAGGGGCCATATTGAGCAGCCTTCTTATTATTTTGATACACTCAATAAGGATCGTTACAATGCACTTGATAACCTGTTGCTTACCCAGGGTTGGCGCAACTTTGTCTGGAACTATATTCCTGATACTGCAATTAAGTTTGATTATCCAATAGAGAAAGGGATAACTTTATCAGGAACACTCAGACGTAAATGGGGAAATAAACCAATTGCAGGTGCCAAAATATCAATGGCATTGCTGCAGAATGATAATCCATCATATAAATTTACTCAAACGGACAGTAAAGGGAAATACTATTTAGAAGGGTTGGACTTCACAGGTCCCCAAGTCATTTCGGTGAGAGCAACTGATAAAAAAAACTTGGGAATAGGATTGATATCATTAGATACTGTATATAATAATACGGCGTCAGTCAATTATAAATCGGTATATAAACTTAAAACTGAAGTTAATGAGGTTTCAAGTTATAATGAACCCGCTGAGAGTAGGGAGATCTCCGACTACACGAAGGAAGCTGCTATTAAATATAATATCCTAAAAAAATATCACTTAAACGACACGATTGCTATAGGTGAAGTTATTGTCAATGCAAGAAGACCCGTAAAAGAAAATGAGGATGGACATTTTCGTTCGTACGGAGTACCAGATTATTCGTTTACTGTTACGGATAAGATGTCCGGTTCTCACGACCCTATTCAAGTTCTTCAGGGTCGTACGGAAGGATTGTATATTACTGGTGATTCTCATCAGGGATATGAATTTATTTTTCATGGACAAAAAGTGGCGAAAGGGGAGTCACCTCTGTTTTTACTAGATGATAAAGAAGTTGATTTATCAACTATATGCAATATACCAATAGAAGCAGTAGATAAAATAGAATATATAAAAGAGAGCGGGGCATTAGCTTTTTACGGATTCAGGGGAAGCTTTGGAGTAATTAGTGTACTGACGAAACGAGGAATTAATGGTCCAATACCACCTGTCATGAATTTTATAACCCGACGAATTGATGGGTATTATCAGGCACGTACCTTTTATACACCCAAATATGATATTCCCCAGTCTGAATATAATAAACCTGATCTAAGGACCACTATTTATTGGGATCCTAATGTTGTAACGGATAAAGATGGTAATGCAACAATTTCATTTTTTAATGCTGATAGTAAAGCAATTATAAAAGTAGATGTTGAAGGCATTGTTGAACCTGGAATCCCATTGGTAGGAAGGTCAAGTTTTGAGAGTAAATAAAGTTAATCTTTTTACTAAATTTCTGATCAATTAACTAACAAAAATTATTATTTTATAATTTTCTTAGTTTATAATAAGTTTTAATAGTTAAAATTTAATTTGACTTTTTAAAAAATAAAAAACCGCTGAACGGACGATTAAATTAATTCTCTGCTTATAGTACCATATCTATGTTAAGAAGAAATATTCAGGCTGCTTTCCGGAACTTATTTAAGAACAAGGTATCAGCTACAATAAACATAATCGGATTATCAATTAGTATCATGCTGGCTATACATATGTCTCTATTTGTAATTAACGAATTGAGCTATGATCGTTTTCATAAAAATCATGACCGAATCTTCAGAATTCTGTCAGAACTCAGTTCTCCGGGTGAGAGTACAAAATTATATTCAATTTGTCAGGGACAATTACCGCTGGCTGTAAATGGCGTTGTACCTGATGTTGAAGCCTGTGTTCGTATTTACTACAATGACAGAATTGCTTTCGAATTCAATGACAAGCGATTTAATGACAATCACATAATATATACAGATTCTACCTTCTTCGATGTTTTCTCATTCAAACTTCTAAGTGGAAATCCACATCAGGACTTATCAACCAAAGGGAATCTGTTTATCAGCCGGTCTCTTGCATTAAAAGTCTTTGGAACAGTTGATGTTGCGGGGAAGATAGTCACAACTAAATATAAAACATATACCATAACAGGTGTTTTCGAAGATCTTCCGGGAAATTCTCATCTTCATTTTGATTTAATAACCGGTATACCTGAAGTAGAAAGTCTGGTAAAGAATAGTGGACTTGAATTTCTTACTTATGTTGAACTTAAGCAAAATGTCATAAAAGAAACAGCTTTAAAAAAGGTCTGTGACAAATATGATGAACTTACAAAAGAATTCTGGAAAAACAGTGACTATAAATGCATAGGACATACACAGGCTCTTACAGATATATGGCTTCACTCAAATAATATCAGTGATGATGTGCCACATGGAAATATCAACAATATTTATATTGCCGGTGTTCTGATAGTATTCATTCTTCTTATAGCAATTGTGAATTTCATCAACCTGGCTATTATTCAATCTGAAGACAGGGCAAAAGAGATCGGTATCAGAAAGATGTCTGGCGCATCAGGTAGAAATATCCGTTATCAGTTCATGAGTGAAGCATTCCTGATAATTGTTCTTTCCGTTATAATTGCTGTTATTCTGACAGCGCTGACACGACCGGTGTTTAATAATCTTACCGGAAAGTTGATAACTCTCTCCTTTTCAACTACAATTGAACTTGTCCTGGCGATAGTAACTCTTTGTTTAATTATTGGTCTAGTCGCCGGTTATTATCCCTCATTCCATTTGTCGAAATTTCCCGTAACAAGGAACCTCAAAGGTGGTTCACAGGAGGGAAAGAAGATAAGTACGCTTTCAAAATTCCTGGTATTTCTCCAGTTTTCAATTGTAATATTCTTAATTTCAGATTTGTTGGTGTTTTATAAGCAAATGAAATTCATTCGTAATAGTGATATGGGGTTTCAAATGGAACAAGTAGTAGGAATTACAGATCAAAACGGAGGAATTTATAAGAGTTATGAAGCAATTAAACAATCATTACTTCAAAATCCGGGTATAGTAAATGTCTCACTGGCACAGGGTATCTCTATCGGGCAAATGAGTGGTCAATATGCTAAGAGATGTGCTAATGGAGATACAAAGGAGATACTCGTCAGGCAAAACCGCACCACATATGACTTTATTAAAACTTTTAATATTAAACTGGTTGAAGGACGTGATTTTGATATTGACATGTCTACTGATAATCACGCATTCATTATTAATGAAACTGCGAAGAAGGAATTAAACTTACCAGCTAACGCAATTGGTCAGCGGTTGGTTTTAAATGAAGACACAGGAAATGTAATCGGTGTCGTGAAAGATTACCATTTCGCATCGTTGCACGACAAAATCGAACCTCTTTTCATCACATTGAATAAACCAAATTGGGGAATTATATTTATAAGATTAAAACCGGGGTATATTGCTGAAGGACTTAATTTTATTACCCGGACATTACAAAAAGTCGATCACCATTATATTTTAGATTATGAATTTGTGGATGATCACTTCAATGCGCAATATAAATCAGACTCAAGAATAAACAGCATGATCTTTTTTGCCACAATTCTTTCCATTTTTATAGCATTAATGGGTCTGGTTGCACTTGCTTCTGCCACAATCGCCAAACGCACAAAGGAAATCGGAATCAGGAAAGTATTTGGTGAATCAGTTTCGGGAATCACAATGATACTGCTGAATGATATAATTAAATGGGTCTTCCTGGGGAATGTAATAGCGTTACCGTTAGCATACTTTATAATGCAAAAATGGCTTCTGAATTTTGCCTATCGGATAAATTTTCCAGTTGCTGCCCTCCTTTTCGCTGGAATAATGGCAGCAGGTTTTGCTTCCCTGGCAATTATTTATCAGGTTATTAAAACTGCGATTCAGAATCCGGTATATGCGTTAAGATATGAATGAAAGATTGTTCCACTTTTGCCCATTCCTTCGTATCTGGCACATTCCGCAAATATTAAACGTACGTTTCAGTGCAATTCCCGGGTTTGCGTAAAGAGCCTTCCAGAAAACCCACTAGTTTATCTCATGTGAAGTTGATCTTCAGAAATTTATATGCATTTCTGAACATTATATTATCCACGATCTGATCAATGTTGTTCAGATCCGGCAATGTTGAATCGGTTGAAGCCATTAAGGGCAGCCATTTTTTTAAGCCAGCTGCAAGTTTATGATATTCTGTTGAGTTTTTGCATTCTTTAATGGAGTCGACAAATCCATCAAAATCAGATCCTATTGAAATATGTTTCAATGCTTTAATACCTGCTACTTTTACAATATGCAGGATATTATTGCATAAATGTTTGATGCCATTATCCGATATATGTCCTATTTCTTCCTGCAAATGATCGTATTCTTCACCTATCTTATCGAACAGGTTTACAAAATCCTGTAATAGTTGAGGATGATTAATTAACATATTTTCAATATCCTGAAATAGTTTCGGATTATTGTCAATTTCTCGTAATATAGTTATTAAGGATCCTTTAATACTATTAATGCGTTGTCCGATTGGAGAAAAATCTGTTTCCGGTTCCAGCTCCATCTCCTGTTCGAGAGTACATCTGTGCGTAGGACAACTGAATTCTCTGCTGCTGAAATACTCGTTAAGTTGTGCCTTCCTTTTCTGATTGGTGCCCAGAATTCTTTCATCCAGACTGAGTCCTATCAATCCCTTGGAATCTATAATTATTTGTATTTCTTCATCATATAGATTTATTGACCATGGATTGAACTTTGTATCCATAAGCCCGTCAGGTTTAGAATATCGAACTTTTTTCCATCTCCATCTTCTTTTGCATTTAACTACTGGCATATGGTTGAAGGATACTCCGGTTACTCCTGTGTGTGATGCTATTATTGGTATGTTTTCCTGACCATATTCTGTTTTTAAAATATCATAGTACTGCTTCCTTGATTCAAGGCTTAAATGTTTGATATCTATCAGGATACGGTTAGGTTTACTGAGAGCCAGCTTTATTACCTTTCTTCCAAGCTTTCGTATTCCGCAACCAACTGGTTTAAATCTTCTGTCATGCAGCAGTTTCATGCCATAGGCATGGGTAGCAAGGCGATTACGTGAAAGATGAGCCAAACCCATAAAGAGGTAATGTTCATTGCTGAATTTCAGATCCCGGAGATTGGAGAGTGCATCTCTTTTATAAGTGAATCCAAATGTTTTATTAAACAAGTTATGTCCTCCTTCAATGGTCAGAATGACATTCAGTTTTTCCGAATCATAATCACTGATTCTCTTTAGCAGCTTATATCCCGGGGAAATTCTTTCTGATAACAGCAGATGAGGTTCTTCTTCCTTAAACAAATCATAATAGTGATATCGCCATGACGAAATGCGTTTCAACAATTCATAGTTTAAGATGCCTGTCTGACCCCTTAAGTTCAGTATCTTTGCGATGCGCAGCAGATTTATGCGAATTCCTAGAATTCTGACTAAATTTCCCTTAAGCATTGCCTTTTCAAATGCGTACCTTCCAACAATGGCTATAGTTCCAGCTGAATGATTTAATTGTGATAGGCTGCTTTGTGATTCCAGAATACTGCCAAGCAGTATTTTGTCGATTAGTCTGATAAGTGGCGTCAGTGGTTCTTTTTGCCAGCAATCAAGCCTGCATCTTTCCTCGTTGGCTGAAAGGAAAGTTTTAAGGTCAGAATGAACGTGAATATCTATGAATGGATGATTTCTCATATTTTTTTAATAAGTTGATTTCTTTAAATTTTAATTCCGAAAACCAGGATATCATCAATTTGCTCATTATTGTCTTTCCATTCCTCAAATGCTTTTTCCAGCATAATCCTTTGTTCTACCAGAGGCAAAGTATGATAATCAAGAAGAAGTTTCTTGAAATTCTGTGATTTGAATGTTTTTTTATTTAATCCCCCCGATTGATCAATAAACCCGTCAGTAAATAAATATAACAGATCATTTTTCTTAATCCGGATTTCTATATTAGTAAAAGGAAGCTCTTCTTCAAAATAAATCCCAATTGGCATCTTATCTCCCTGAAATTCCATCAGTTCATTGTCCCTAATTAGATAAAGGGGTCTGGAGGCACCGGAAAACTGTAATTTTCCTTTGTTGAAATCAATAATGCAAATTGCAATATCCATCCCGTCTTTCGATTCATTTCTATCACCGGTCTGGTGAAGAGCCTTTATCACTTGTTTCCTCAACTGATTAAGTATTTCATTAGCACTGAAATCGGTTGATTTGTTTATTATCTCATTTAAAGAGGCTATTCCGAGAATACTCATAAAAGCCCCCGGAACTCCATGTCCGGTTCCATCAGCTACAGCTATAAGAACCTCATCACCCATACTTCCAAGCCAGAAGAAATCGCCGCTGACTATTTCACAAGGTCTGTTAAAAATAAAGTAAGAGGGAAGCAGATTGTCCAAATACTCTTTCGGAGGCATGAGAGCGTTTTGAATCCTGCCGGCATACTTAATACTTGTTCTTATCTCTTTGTTCTGTAATTCAATTTTTAGAGTTCGATCGATTACTTTTTGTTCAAGTGTTTTATTGGCTTCCAGCAGGTCTTCTATCAGCTTTTTGTTCTGCTGTTTCAAATAATATGTTTCAAGAGCATTATCGATCATTATTTTCATTTCCTCCTTATCCCATGGCTTTGTGACATATCGATAAACCCTCCCGTTGTTTATTGCCTGAATTACAGCATTTATATCACTGAAGCCGGTCAAAATTACACGGATACAATCGGGGTAATCAGGTATAATCATTTCGAGAAATTCCGTTCCGGTCATTTCAGGCATCCGCTGATCGCTGATTACCAGTTGAATCTCATTTTTTTTCATGATCTCAAGACCTTCTATGGCTGAAGATGCAAGGTGAATTTTGAAATGTCGCCTGAAGGCAGAATTAAAAACCGTGAGATTATCTATTTCATCATCTACATATAGGATCGGAGCTAATGTTTTCTGGTCAGTCATTTTGTGAATTTTTAATTATTAACCTATAATTAAAGCCCTGTTCAAGATGATATAAGTATCTGTACATTATTCGCACATTGCAAAGTTCAATTATGTAGATTAAGTTAATTTCTCACTGCAGTTCGTTCAGTTACATTCCCTAGTGATTACAGATAAGAAATTCTGATAATTCAGTAATCTCGTATAATAAAATAATAGAATCCCAAAACGCTGCTTATGTGTTGATTTGAAGGCAATCCTCAACATTTTATCAAATGCATCCCTTTCAGAAGAAGTTGCTCTGAAAAGAATGAATATAGTCAGTCTTATAACCATGCCGATTACCGCAAAATCCAGAAAAGTTTTTGGAATTGCAATCTCTTTTTTCTTATCAGAGCTTTCAAAATTCTTAAAAAATGTTTTAAAACGTTCAACATAGTTACTTGTTATATAAAGTTCATTAAGAAGCCAAATTACCCCATTTTTAAGTTGTCCGACACTCATGTTCTTCGGGATAATATTGGAGGCATCAAGCAGGTTAAAATATTGACCTTTACCAAATAAAGTCTCATTCTGGTAAATATATCTTCCTTCCTTAATCATTCTTTCCTTTAAAGGAGTTCCATCGAATGCCAGTAGTTGATATATGTTCACACTGGCAATTCCCAGTTCAGAAAAGAATTCAAATTGTTTCTTAAATATAGATAAGTCATCATTGTCAAAACCCACAATTGAGTTAGCCATAATTGTAATTCCGTATTGATGTATCTTCTTTACCGATTCATTAATATTTGCCACTACATTTTGGTATTTCCGTGCTTCTTTGAGACTTTCGATATTGGGAGTCTCAATTCCAATCGAAAGCATATTTAAACCGGCCTCTGCGGCCATGGTCAGAAACTCATCATCTTTAGCGCAATCAATAGATATTTGAGTAGTGAAAGTAACTTGTCTTCGTTGTTTTGAGTTCCATGCTTTAAGTGCTGCCAATACTTCCTTTGCTTTTTGAATATCAGCACAAAAATTATCATCAACAATAAAAATATACCTGCATTTCCAGATCTTTTGAATCTGATCTATTTCTTGAATAATATTATCGACAGGTTTGTATCTTATTTTATTGCCTGCATAAACTGCAACAGAACAAAAGTCACATTTGAAGGGGCATCCACGGTTCGCCTGAACAACTCCAAAGGAATACTTCCTGAGATTTGATCTTGATATCCCGCTATAATCTGGAACCGGGCTGACAGACAGGTCAAATCTCTCATTTTCAATATATTCTTTTTTATAGGATCCGGAAATAAAGTCATTAAGAAATTTCGGCCACATACGTTCAGCTTCCCCGATTATAAGAACATCTGCAAAGGATCTCCATCTTTCCGGGCATACTGAGACTGAATATCCGCCACATACAACCGGGATATTTCTCTTTGAAAAGGTTTTTGCAATTTCTTTCGCCTGGTTGATATGATAGGTATTACCCGTAATACCAATAAGATCATATTTCTCATCGAAATCTATTTCTTCAATATTCTCATCTATAATTCTTGTTTTAAAATTTGCAGGAGTTAAAGCAGCAATTGTTGCCAGGCTTAAGGGGGCCGATCCCGTTGCCATTCGTGTAATGAGTCCGACATTTTTAGAAAAAAGCTGGTAGTTCAGGGTTAAGTCTTTTGGAAGAATTAACAGAAGTCTATATTCTCTCTGAAAATCCATTTTTGCATATTTAAATTATACCATACTACTATAGAATTAATTACATTTATTTTTACTTTCCAGGCACCATTGGTAATGAAATAATGAATTCGCTTCCTTTTCCTTGTTCACTTTTAAAATCTATAGTTCCCTTATGTTTTACCATTATCCCATGGCTGATAGACAATCCAAGCCCAGTTCCCCTGCCAACTTCCTTTGTTGTGTAAAAAGGTTCAAAGATCTTTTCTTTTAGATTTTCAGGGATCCCCCTTCCTGTATCCTTAATGCTTATATGTACAACACCATTCGTAATTGAAGTAGATATTGTAATTGTCCCTTTATCAGTAATTGCATCGACAGCATTAGAAAGAATATTCATAAATACCTGGTTCAACTGACCTGGGTAACATTCAATAAGAGGTATTTCTCCATAATTTTTAACTATGTCAATCCGGTTCTTGTATTTGTTATGAAGAAGGATAAGCGTTGAATCCAATCCTTCATGAATATCAGCCATATTCAGAGTATCCTCATCCAGGCGAGAAAAAGTCCGCAGTCCTTTCACTATTTCTGTCGTGCGTTTTGTTCCGTTTTTAATACTTCTTATAAGTTTTTCAATCTCTCTTTTTGACTCTTTATATTCAATTCTCTCTTTTAGTTCTTTAATTTCTTTCAACTTTGTTTCCACATTTAATGGAGTGATTTTATCGTAACTATCCATAACAAGACTGATCTCCTCAAGATTGTCGTTTAAAGATTCCACCCCGGCACTTATGAAATTAACTGGATTGTTTATTTCATGTGCAATACCTGCAACAAGCTGTCCCAATGAAGCCATTTTCTCTGATTGTAATAACTGGAATTGTGAATGTTTAAGATTCTCCAGGGTCATACGCAGTTCTTCTTTTTGAATACTCAATTGCTCATTTTTCTGAGATATTTCTGCCGTACGCCTTTCAACCTTTTCTTCCAGAGTCCGGTTATATTCTTCAAGGCTTCTGTATAACCCGGCATTTTCGATAGAAATTACAATTTGACCAGAGAGTATTTTCAATACTTCAACCCTTTCGGATGTAAAAGTTCCGGGTGCAAGGTTATTTTCAAGGTAAAGAATACCGCTGAGTTTATTTTTAAAGATAAGCGGCAAGCATAATACAGACCTGAGTCTGGTACTTCTTACATACTCATCTGTTTTAAAGTCGCTATCTTCTAAAGCATCATCCAGTACTATCATTTTATTCACCCGCAAAACATAATTAATGATAACCTGGGCAATGTCTTTTCTTTCAGTATAGGGAACATGCTGTAATACAATAATTTCTTCTTTATCCGAGCCAACTTCTCCTTCCACAAAAAATTCTTCTTGGTCTTTCAGCAGGAAAAAACCTTTTTGTGCACCGGCATTGGTAATAACGATATTCATTAATTTTTCAAGGAGTTTGTCGAGATGGATTTCTCCGGATATAGTCTGTGAGGCCTTTTGCACAGTTGCCAGGTCGAGCTTCTCAGGATGAGTCCCGGCAAGATCAGACAAAATAAATTCAATTTTATTGCCTGGAACGCTTGCTTCAGGTAATACATAAAGAAGCTCAGGATAGGTTTCATTCAGATGTTCTATTTTCGCCTTAGCACCCCAGATTGTATATAAATAACAAGCATCCTTCATATATGCTCTGGCAATCCTGTTATTCTTCCTGGATAAGTAAAATTTGGCTGCCATTTCATTTGCCAGGGCTTCTTCATGTATGTACCCATTTTGTCTGGCCAGGAGCATCGCCTTCTCATAATGCTCAATAGCTCGTAACCAATTACCCCTGATCCTGTATCTTTCAGCCTCGACCAGGTGCCATTTGTGTAACAGGTTGTCGGGTGCATATCTGGCCCATTTCTTTAATTGATTCTGATTTAAACTGACTCTCCGAAGGTACAAAAAGCGTTTTCTTACCGATGCTCCGGGCAAATTGGAAAGATAAATAAGAGAAGTATAAAAATAAATAAAGATCCGATACACCAGTCCAATGGTAGTCTCCTTGTATTTTTCCGATTCCAGGGCAATCCTGATTGAATCTTTGCCTTCATCAAAGAATACAAAAAGAAGAGCCTTCAAAGAACATAACGTGCCCTGGTCAGCCATGTTATTTTTTTTGATCAGATACGGAGTCATTTGTGTTTCATCAAAACTTTCTCCAATTAATAAAGTCCTGTGTTGTGATTTACCCATAAAATTATGGGCAACCTGCCTGTTACTCTTCAGAACAATCAAGATCACCTCCTGCTTCAGTTTTGTCCCGATCTCAACACTTTTTTTCATTTCATCTTCGGATATCTCAAGTTTGATTCCGCTGTGAAATGAATGAATCCCTGCATAAGCTGAGCAAAGGCAACCAAATTCATAATCTCCGGTTTCCAGACCCCTCTGAAATGATGCTCTAAATGGTTTGATTGTATCACTTAGTTTATCTTTCCAATGCCTGATGAATACATTGAATATGAAATTTATTCTTGCATTGTATTCTTTTGCATTGAATTTGTTCATTATTTCAATTGAAAATTCACCAAATTCATACCCTGCAATGATTTTCCCGACAATACTCTGCAGTATAATACCATATAATTCATACGCAAATGAGGAATAAGGAGAATTTCCATATTTGACAGACAAATGAATCATTTTAAATGCAATGGTGATTGATAGCAGGATATTAGTATAATACGCAGAACTGGCAGCATTCATCAGGATCCTCATTGCTGCCAGTTTATGTGTATCCGTCATTACAGGCAGATTCTTGAGGTCCTCAATTGTTTTTGAAAATAAAATTATCCTGAGATAGAATATATTTAATAACACGCTGATCTTGTTTGGTTTCGGAGAAATATGTACACCTAGTTGCTTTAGTATTTCGACAGCAATACCAATGCTATCTTTGAGCCTGTCCCTCGACATGAAAGACTGTATTACAATTTCATTGATCCTGATTTTATCAAGGAGGTTTTTTGCATGATTTATTATTTCCAATGCCAGTATATCGGTTTTTTCAAAATTTCCGGTCAGATAAGAAGCTTCCGCAGCTTCGAGGTTCATTTCCAGGGTAAGCAAATAATTATCTTCCCATGCATTATCTCCTAACAGGTTTAATCCAGTATTGAAATATTGAAACGCAATTTCATAGGCAGTAGCGGCTTTAGCTTTCCTTCCTGCCTGCAGATTTAATTCTGCTAGCTGGTTTTTTTCTGATCGACCAATAATAAGTTCGGCTCCTGAATTCAGATGGTTGACAATATCAAATAAAGTTTCCTCATATTCTTCTTTTGACAGCTTTTGAAGCAACAATCTTCCTATCTTTAAATGAACTCCTTTATTCTCATCGCCCATAAGGCAGTTTGCTGCCTGGTGAACACGATCGTGAAGGAATTTATACTGAATTTCATGCCCAAGCTTATCAGAGTTTTTATTGTCTTTGAGAAAATCCAGGAAACCAGCAAGTCTGTATCCCTCACCTATTGGTTGTATGAGTCCGCTTTCGAGGGCTTCATTCAACTCATTTGCCGTTTCGACAGGAGGTTTTTCGTTAATTATTGCCAGAGTATCAAGATCGAAACGGTTACCTATGCATGAAGCCAGTTTTAATAATGTTTTGGTTCTTTCAGGAAGTTTCATTATCCGTGCGGTCATTAAGTCAACAACATTGCTTGTTATATCAGCTTTTTCAATTAAACTTGCGTCCCATTCCCATTTTAAAGTATCATTATCAAATTCTATCAAACCCTTATCAGCAAGGGAATTCAGGAACTGGATCAGGAAAAATGGATTGCCGTCTGTTTTTGCCAGACAAAGTTTTCCAAGAACTTCAGCATCAGGAATACTGCACCTAAGCGAATCTGAAATAAGCTTATTAACATCTTGGGACTCAAGAGGAAGCAGGGTTATAAGATTTACTATAGCATTCTCATTTTTAAGTTTATCGAGGCTTATTACCAGAGGATGAGATGAATCTACTTCATTATCCCTGTAAGCTCCTATGATTAACAAATATCTGGTTTTTGAATCAAGCATCAAACTTTCAAGAAGCTTAAGAGTTGGGATATCGGCCCATTGCAGATCATCCAGAAAAATAGTCAGAGGATGTCTTTCATCAGCAAAAGCTCTGATAAAATTCTGGAAATACATGTTAAACCTGTTCTGCGTTTCCCTGGGGGGAAGTTCAGGTACTGGAGCTTGTTTGCCAATAATTCTTTCTACCTCAGGGATCACATCATTTATAACCTGACCGTTGGGACTTACTGCTTCAAGAATTCTGGACTTCCACTGCTTTATTTGCGATTCACTCTCCATCAGGATTTGTCGCATCAGGTCCTGGAAGGCCTGTGCTAAGGCTGAATATGGAATATTTCGTTTGAACCTGTCAAACTTGCCCGAAATAAAATAACCTCTCTTTTCAACAATCGGTATATGTATCTCATTCACCAACGCAGACTTGCCAATACCGGCGTATCCCGTTACCATCATCATTTCACTCGCAATTCTCCCATCCTGATGCCAGCTACATACTCTCCTGAATGCATCCAGTAATGTTGTTATTTCTGTTTCCCGTCCGTACAATTTTTGCGGAATCCGGAATTTATCCGAAAAATCATTATCACCCGGGTTGAAATCCAGTCCTGAAAGAGTTTGATTCTTTTTTAGGTATTTTAGACATTTTTCAAGATCATGTTTTGATCCATAGTATGAGAGATAACGATCTTCTGATCCTTTAGACATAAGCTTCATAATGATCTTCGAGAGGATCTCAAGTCCCTTTGGTTCTTTAGAAAAGTATGCAGATGCAAAAAGATGAGGAAGCTGCGGAGTTTTTGCAATATGACAATGAATCATTTCCATCGGGTCATTACTTTCGAAAGGCAAATGACCGGTCATCATTTCATAAAACGTGACGCCAAGAGAGTACATATCAGTCCTGTAATCTATAGTTCGATTCATTCTTCCTGTTTGCTCAGGCGACATATAACTTAAAGTCCCTTCAAATTCGTTGGGGTTTTGTATAGACGCTATTTCATGCGACAGAACCGCTGATATGCCAAAATCAATCAGCTTAATCTCGTCTGTTTTCTGGTTCCATAGAATATTAGAAGGATTAATGTTCTTATGAATAATATTTAACTGATGTAGCTGGCTTAGAATCTCATTTATACTTATTGTAAGTTTCAGGAATTCATATAAAGTAAGTCTTTCCCTTTCAAGCACTCGCATCAATGAGTCAGCCCCAAAATCCTCCATTATAATGGCATAACTGTTCTTGAAACTTTCAAAACCATGTACTTTAATTACGCCTTTAATATCTATTCCCTTTAAGGTTTCATATTCCCGCCTGAAGCGAACAATTCTCTCAGGTTCAGGATATTCACCTTTCAATAACTTAATAACAACAGGTATTTCACAGTCTTCTTTCAAAGCACGAAATACAAAAGAGTTACTGCTTTCAAAGATTATTTCCTTAATCTGATACCCTGGGATAGAAATCATAGAAATAAGTCTAAGTTATAAATATTCAATAATTACAGTTTAACTCCCATGTGAATGATTTGGGATCACATTATGTGCGGGAGCCTTCACAACCTCACTTACCCACTAGTCGTCTTTATCATCCTGATGACGATAACTTATGAAGATATCATATTCGTAGCCTGGCATGAGACCTGGCATGATTATCATAGATTGTGTTAAAGTTAAGAAAGACAATAACACGAGTCAAATAAAAAAACATTTACCTCAAACTGGGGACCCGGGGATGAAAGCGCTGGTTTTTTCAATTATCTTTGTATTCAGGCTTTGTTACTTTTAATGTTTTTTCGAGAAGTGTCACTCCCGAAACTTTAATAATTAAAGCTATCATTAAGACAGAGCCTATAACCGGAATATAACTGCCGGCTGAAATGCATACAAGAGCATATCCGTACCAAACAGTTGCGTCACCAAAATAGTTTGGACTGATTACAAATTCTGATCCTTATTTCCCGGAATTATTATAAATATGAATTTTATATGATAAATTTCACAAAACAAGTTTATGATATACAAAATTCTTAGAGGATGACAAAAGTATTAATAACAGGAGGTACAGGTCTTGTAGGGAGCCATCTTGGCAGAAAACTACAGAAACTGGGATATGAAATTGCTATTCTAAGCAGAAATAAGAGAAATGAGAACAAAATACAAACTTACTTATGGGACTATGATAAAAATGAAATAGACAAAGATGCAATAAATACATCTGACTATATTGTACATCTTGCAGGAGAAAACCTTGGAGAAAGAAGATGGACATCCAAAAGAAAGCAACTGATTTTTAACAGCAGGATTAAGTCAGCGGAATTGATTTACAATAATATAGAAAAGGGAAATAATAGACTCAGGGCATTCATAACTGCATCAGCAATAGGATACTATGGAGCGATAACTTATGATAAAATTATTAGTGAAACGGAACCGCCTGCAGATGACTTCCTTGGACGGACCTGTAAAAAATGGGAACAGGTCGCAGATAGATTTACAGAAATTGGCATAAGAACGGTTAAGATTCGAACTGGTGTTGTTCTTGCAAAACAAGGAGGCGTCTTACCAAAAATCATTTTTCCGATTAAATTGGGTATCGGTTCTGCAATTGGTGATGGAAACCAATACTTTCCCTGGATACATATTGACGATTTATGCAGTATCTATATCAAAGCTATTGAAGATACTCAAATGATAGGCGCATTTAATGCCGTGGCCCCCGGGCACAAAACAAATAAGCAGTTCATTGAAACCATAGCCCACAATCTGGAAAAACCTCTTTGGTTTCCAAAAATCCCGGCTATTGCTATTAAAGTGATCCTTGGTAAAATGTCTGAAATGATTTTAACCGGAAACAGAATATCATCAGATAAAATTAAAAATTCGGGTTTTGTTTTTAAATATCCAAACCTGGAAAGTGCTCTGGAACAATTGGAACTTTAGCAAAAAAGGATACACAAATGAGAATCTGGTCTTTACATCCAGAATATCTTGGTGGAAAGGGATTGGTAGCTCTTTGGAGAGAATCTTTATTGGCAAAACAAGTTCTGGAAGGTAAAACAAATGGATATAAGAATCATTCGCAGCTGAACCGATTTAAAAGATCCGGAAATACAGTTGGTTGAATTAACCAGTACTTTGCTACGGTTTATGAGAATTCAGAGGAGAGAGGTTTTAATTTCAATAAGAATAAAGTCAATCTGGACTTTATACCAACCAAACTGACTGTGACTTACGAACAAATTAAATTTGAAATGAATCATTTGCTAAAGAAACTGAAAACCAGAGATCCCGAACGATTTCACATATTATCTCGTATAAAAATAATTGATGCACATCCTCTTTTCAGAATAATAGATAATAGATGGAGAAATAGAACCATGGGAAAAACTGAATTAATATTTGATTTATGATTCAGAGTTCTGATGGATCAATATCCCCACCTTTTCATTGCGCCAAGATCCTCATTAACACAATCCATTGGGCTTTCGTTCTGATACGACTCCTGTTCAATGATAATTAACCATGCCCCATTTTCAATTGCAAGTGTCAAAACGTTTTTGACATCGAGAACGCCTTTCCCGAGAATTGTACTGTCATGCATATTAAGCTGGTTCTTTTCTTTCAATACATCTTTAACATGCAGGGAGACAAATCTTCCAGGGTATTCTTTTATAATATCCATCGGGTTAGTGCCTGCCGCATTGTACAAATTGGCAATATCAAATTGTTGAATAGTTAATTTCGGATCCGAATATTTCATGATGATATCGTATAATTTCATATTATGCAGGATGGCATTTTTGTCGAAATCATCGTGGTAGCCGAATTTCATTCCGTATTTCTGGCAAAGTTCCCCGCATTTATTCCAGAGATCGATCACTTTTAAAAGTGTATCATAATCCTTCTGGGCATTTTCGGCCAGTTCGGGAGTGATTACAAATTTCTGCCCCATATAAGCTGCATCTTCTACTGTATATTTCCAGTTATCCGTAAAATCCTTTTTTGAAGCATCCCAGGCCTGCATTCCGAAATCAACGTGTCCGCTGTACATCTTCAGACCCAGGTCTTCCAATATTTTTTTAAATTCTGAAGGCTCAAAACCGTAAAATTTCCGATCGGCGTAACCGGCATGTTCAACCACCTTATAACCCATGTCAGCTAGTTTTTTCAACGATCCTTTTGGATCATTTATCATATCATTGCGCACGGAATACAACTGTAATCCTACTACTGCCTTTTGGACATTGGAAGTAAACGCTGATCGTGGAAGAATCGCTGCACCAAGAGCAACCATTGCACCGGATTTTAAGAATGTTCTTCTTGAAGTTTTCATTGATATGAGTTGTTAGTTTTAAATAAAAATGCAAATTATATTAAAATTAGTTACAGATAAAGTCATAAAATCAGATAAGCAAAAGTAGTAAAATACTTGAATCACAGGTCATTCATAACCTAGAATTCTCCCCCATAGTGTGATCTGTACCTGTCACATCAGAGACTATAAACTCAAAATGAATCTTATAACTTAAAACGCTATCTATCTTCTTTTTAAATTACCTTTAGATCTTTTTATTGACCCCAAAGTCATATAAATCTCCATTATCATCATCCATTCCTGTAATTGTGTTCCAGATACCATCTTTCTTTATTTTCTCTCCCCAAAATATCTTAGCTAACAGCTCAAAAGAATGTCATTATAATTGTTAATTCACTACAGTCCAGGTTTTTGTTGCAGGATCGTAACATAATATTTCCAATCTGTTTCCACGTAGTCTCATTAATTTCAATGACCACCTGGAGCTTCCTTTTAAAGTATGTTGATAGAGTTGCCTGACTTAATATTGTAACTGACAAAAAGGTCCATTAACTGTGGAAACCGGCTCCTTAAACATATATGACCGGAGTAAAGTGCTTGTAATTAAGTTATCTGTGTCAGTTGTAAGATAAATATATTAATGTGGTCAAAATCCTTTTAGAAAATAAGCTAATGCTATTCCAAGGTAATTACCTGCTATGTAACCTATTATACCCCCTGTAATGTCAGTAATGATAACGTCTTTATTTTTTAATGCTCCGGCAACCATGGGAACAAATGGCGTAGAGAAAATAAAAGCAGCTGATGTTATAACGAAATTATCAGCATCAATTCTGAAAATAATAGTCTAAATTTGATAGACGGGTTTTATTATCGAACAAAAATTTTAACTATGAACAATAGAAATCCCTACAACTGGCTCAGATGGATAGCCAGAATCACTGGCATTCTGATGGTATCCTTCACACTATTTTTTTTCATCGGAGAAATTATTGAAGGTCATCAGAGGCAAGCCGGATCTGCACTGACTTCATACACTCCCCTTATTTTGGTAATTTTCATTATCTGGGGCTTTGCTCTTGCCGGCCTTATCCTGGCTCTATGGAAGGAAGGGCTTGGAGGAATCATATCTCTGATAAGCTATATTCTGGTATATATTCTGAATTTATTCAATAAGGAAGCTACAAACAGCGCACATTTCATTACCATATTCCTTATCTTCTGCATACCGTCGATACTGTACCTGTTTTACTGGAAACTGAATAAAGACGAATTAAGGAAGACCGCTATTTAAAACCGGAAAACCCTGATAAAGCGTAGCTTTTTTAACAAATTAGAGGTTGCATCGATGAATGATAGGCATTTCAATATCACAGGTGTCAGCCGATTGAAAAAACATGCTTTTTTTATCACTCTTCACCGGAATAATCTGACCATACAGACCTTGAGTTAAATACCTGTTGTTTTGTTATGCATGTTAAGTGCTATCTGACCGGATTTTGAAGTGGTCAGAGAAGGACGGATTTTACACTTCGTTTCAGGTTACAGGAGGTTTGATGGTCCGATCTCAAGCTGGGACCAAAAAGTAAATCAGACACTTACAGTACTAAATTGTGAGTGTTTTTTTTACGCCAGGTTTACGCCAGGTTTTGAAGAAAAGGGATGATTTAACCGAAAGATTATCCGATCTTGGGATCAGGTGAAAAGAAATTTATCTTCAACTGTTAATAGTCAAAACTGAACACTAACAGCATCCTGAATCTACAGAATATGTAAGTAGAAGTTCTTAGGATTATTATTTTACAGAACCCAGGGACATTGCTTTTCATAGCACCAGATCGCTTCTATGAGTTGCAAATCTTGACCAGCTGGATTAAACCGGAGGTGCCTGATATTTTTTCACACTCCGGTTGAATATTAGAAACACTCTTGAAACAATAAACCTGAGCGATTATCAGGTTTCATTTCTATTTGCCCTTAAGTGATTTGTAACTTATGAAGAACTTCAACCATTGCGGGGGAGAGATCGCTATGATGATGGATAATCTTCCACGTTCCGCCTTCTTTCTGATAGATGTTCGTCACACGGACCTGATCAGTGACCTTCTGCCCGGCAATCCTGAAACCTGCGTTCTCGACGCCAATTTCATAAGCTATATCCCCGACTACCCGGATGAACTGATCCTGTAGTTTGACTTGACCTTCTGATGCTACCTGAGCGGTTTGATCCCATGTTGCCCAAACGTCCTTCCATCCTACCTGCCGTCCTCCAATCGGGTGCATAGTGGTAACTTCCGAATTGTGAGACCAAATATCTGACAGAGATTGAGAACTTCCATTTACCATTTTATTTAGCGCTGCATAAAACTGATTTGATGCATTGCGGACTTCATTTTCAGTTGACATAATTTGTTTTCCTTTCGTTAATTTGTAGAATTAATTTTGAGTATTAAAACGAAACCAGCCATAACACTTTTTTGGAGATCAATAAGGTATGACCGTAAACTATCCTAATGCAAATTGCAATAGAACACAGAAAAATTAACCTGAGATTTGGTTAATTAAGATCACCCATTTTTTCATAACAATTATTGTTTGCCTGTTTAGAACAAAATACTTACCTTAAACAAATCACATCAAAAAACGTTCATCTTCACACTGATATTGAATAATTCGATCCACTCAGGTGCGTTTTCAGACACTGGAATAGCAAAATAACTCTGTTATATTGATTTCAATAAATCAATACCATTCCCTAAGGATTGGGGTAAAGGCTATTTAGCCTCAATTATTCATCTGTTTCGTTTGTCAGGTAGAAAAGCCAGTGCCCTTGAACACAATCCGCAGGATCATATTGACCACTAAAAGCCAGAATTAAATGCTTGTTGTAAAGTTATGTATGTTAATTGCAATCGAACTGGCCAAATATGGTCAAGGTATCCGGCTTTTGCACTCGGTGCCGAGCCGTCTGCGTCAGGTTTGGCATGTGTTTTTGCAAAGTCCCGATAGATGGACGAGCGTTTGGTGTCACGATGAAAATGTCCAGATGACGAAGGCAATTAATTACCGACCGAGATATGCGTTTGTAGCAGTTTTTTATAGTCACAGTTTATACCGAATTTGTGAGATTGATATAGGTCTTAGCCACGTTTACTTGAAACATAGATTTTATCCAATTCTTTTGATAATTCCATTGCTTCAGTTATTATCTGCTCAGGATAATCATTAATCTCAAGAATCTTGATTGCATTTCTATTTTTTAATCTTCCTTCCTTAAGTTTAAAGTCAAAATCAACAGTTTTATCTTCCACCTGCTCACTAAAGTGGTAGAGGTTATAGGAATCCTTTAACAGTTCAGCTAATTCAATGTCGTGCGTGGATACAAAAACAATATTGCTTTTATTATTCAGATATGATAAAACCGCCCTTCCTGCCGATATACGCTCAATGGTATTTGTCCCTTTGAAAATCTCATCAAGTAAAAACAAATTAGATTCTTTGGTTTGACTTTTTTCGATCATTTCTTTAATCGTAAGTACTTCCTCAAAATAATAGCTTTTATCATTCATTAAATTATCACTTAATCTGATCGCTGAAAATATTTTCAACCTGGGAAAACAAAATTGTTTGGCAAAGCACGTGTTAATCGTTAGACCAGTTATTATGTTGAGCCCAATTGTTCGAATAAAGGATGTCTTCCCGGACATATTCGATCCGGTTAAAAGAATTGAATTGCCATCAATCTGAATTGAGTTTGGTACACAGTTTATAATCAGGGGATGATATATTTCTGTAGCATCAATAGTTTTATGATTATTCTCAATCTGAGGTAAACAATAAGACTTAAGCCCATGCCTTAAGGATGATATAGAAACGAGAGAGTCTACATACCCGACAAAAGAAAATACATTTTCAATTTCTCTTCTTTTGGTATCCAATTGCTTCAAAACTCCAAACAAAAGAAGAGGTTCCAATAGAAATAAAGCCTTAAATAACTCGAGAAAAGTCAAAAAAGCAGTTCCTATATCAGTTTGAACTTGTACTTCGAGCTTAAAAAATGACATATGACTCCTAATCTTTTCAATACTACATATTGATTCAGGGACATCTTCATTTATTTCTTTTAGTATTTTGCACTTCAATAGCTTTTTAGTTACCCGTGTTAATATCAGAAGATGAGGAATTGTCCCTAAATATTCATGCAGGTTCTGTTTATTCCAGTAATGAATACCCAAATTTATAATCATCACTCCTAATAAGACAAAGAAGAATTGCGGGGTAAATGGTATCAGCAGTATTGACATCAGACTAGAAAAGGATAAAAGCGGAATTATAAAGAACCACTTAGGCTTCTTAAGATGTTCATCCTGAAATAATGTTGTTATAAAATAAGAACTTTCTCGTGTTAATTGGTCCAACTGAAGTTGAATATATAATCTCAGTTTTGAATCATTTGTTATCTTTTGAATGAGTTCCTCTTGATTAGTGAATTTGTCACTGTTTGAAGGAATAGTTCTTAATGTGTCGTACAGAAATTGTTGTCCTATTTTTGAAGTAGTCCTGTCTAAAAACTTGAATAGTTCATTAAAATCTAAATCATTACAGGTTTTATCAGACAAAATTTGGAAAACCCCTGCATGGTCTTTGTTTCTGAAATATTTTTCTATGGAGTCAAAGTGGAATGGGTCATCTTTAATCTCCCCAAAGGATTGCATTAGTCTTTGCTTTTTCTTTTTTTTGGTTTCAAACATCGTATTCTCTCTGTTATTGTTGTAAAGGGTTTAAGCAATTCAAAGTCAATTTACGAATTTTTTTCTGTTAGGTGCCGTAATTTTTAATTCCTGCAGGATGGGCAGTAGTTGTCATGTCACAATGAAGCAGTCCGGGTGGCGTGGACCCGATAAGTGGGCAAGATCCGTCATGTCACGATAAATTGCTTTCAATGATTCTGAGAATCCTGCAGCTTTTCTTCAGCTTTTAATGGCGTATTCATCCAGAATCTTCCTGAAATGTCAGAGTGGGAAACACAGTTCTGTTCAAGAGGCGCAGGCTGTATAAAACAATTATTCTGAAATTCCAGCGGCTTATTATACTCCTGCACAAAAAGTTCCCTGAACTGGCGAAATTCAAGATCTCTGCGTTTGTTAAGGATATTGCCATTAATGTCCTGCATGTTTTTATAAATTAAATGACAGGAATCGAGTTCCTTGTTCTTAAATTTGTCATCTCTTACAGTTATGTACAATGTGTCACCGCCAACCTGAACCCTGTTGATCTTCGCTTTTCTTTTGCCGATGGTCATATCGTAATTTTCAATTCTGCTTCCCGAAACAGGATCGATCTTCCTGTTGAAAAAAGATAAAATTGTCATATCGGGTTGACGTCCAGCATAAGGACCACCGGCTTGCTCCCATTCTGTTTTCACAACTTTAAAGAAATTATTGTCACTAGAATCAGGTATAATGAATGAATTATTGAAAGATATGTATTTAAGACACATCCTGGAATTAAGTGACGGCTCATACCCATACTCAATCTCTATATTAAAAATCTCCTTGTTCTTTTTTTCTGAATTTAAAAATGAGGCGGAATACTCAAGTTTGTGTATCGAATAATCATCGGGCTGGATGAATATTGAACCTTTCAGCTGAATGATTTTACCTGTGATCTGACGCTTGGCGATGAAGTCGAACTTATATAATATTGTATTTCCATCATAAATTCCGTCCGGATTTGAAAACCAGTGATTTCTGATAAAATCCTGGGTCAGAGTATCAACAAATGAGAATGATCTCTTATCGAAATTTCTGATTGCATCGTGAACAAGCAATATAAAAAGCTCATTGCCGTATTGATCACCAACTATTGCATAAGGTATTCTTTTAAACCATTCATCAGAATGATCCGTTTCCGGAAGATCATAATAGGGAGTTATATTCTTTCTTAAGAAATCCATATTCTTTTTGAAATCGAGTAATCTGTACCTGTTTGAATCAGATGCACAGGTAAAGCCTTTATCCAGAGTCTGAATAATAGCCTCATTCAGGTTAAGATAATTGAGGCTATCTTTCTGATAATCTCTATAATAGGAAACATAACTGAATGGCTCGACCGGATAGTTCTTTTTGATGTTTTGGAGAGCTCTGGCTATTATAATATTCGGACTGAGAAGTTTTCTTTTTCTGGCATTAATCCTGATTTCATTCAAACTATAGATGTTGGGTACAAGCTTAAGGTTGTTCATTCCGGTTTTTTTTAGAACACTGAAAGCCAATGAAAACCTGTGATATCCGATACAGGAAACGATCAGGCTGTCGGATTGAAATCCCGGATTGTTTAATATTCTGAAATCGCCTTCAGCATTTGAAATTACACCGACCTGAGAATTTTTAAGACGTATTGTCGCGTATGGTACAGGTTCAGATGTGTTGGAATCAATCACTTTCCCTCTGATATAATCAGCCTGCTGGCAATAAATTAAAGGATGAATAATCGGGAATAGCAGAACAATTAGGATTAAATGTCGTATCATCTCTATTCGATTTAAGTGGAACCTGGGCCTTACTACGTTCTGGCTATTTGGTTGACGTCCATTCCGGGCTTACGAAGGCAATTAACTAATCTGTCTAAGTCAGTTGCTGTTTTTTTAATCAAGGTATAGCAAGGTTTGGTTTTTGTTTTATCTAGTAACTTGTATGTCCAAAAAAAATAAATCTCTCATAATCAAGAACTTTAATTATAATTCTCCTGCCTATTGAACCTTATATTTTATCGAACCTGTCACAGGTATTCCTGTAGTAGTTATACCTTCAACAAATAATTTGATAGTAGAAGAATTGTCTGCATTATAGTAGTTAAGTATAAGATCTTTCCCGTTTTCCAGTTTGATGTTTGGTTCCCAGTACAGTGTAGTTCTGAGATCAGGTTTAAAGTCTGCTTCTAAAGTAGAATGATGCTTTGGGGAATAAAAAATGCGTGGTTCATTATATCCCGAAAATTTGGCTTTTGCCGTATAATATACCTTTGCATTCGAATTTAAGGGACCATCTCTTCGGGTAGTAATCGAAATGACACCATCTGCTGGTATTAGTTGTTGATGAACCCATTCTGTATTTGCACCGAAGATTGAGATAGAGGCTGTTGTATTTAATACATCAATTCTATCTATCATATTAGTAGGGAACGACCTGAAAACATCAAAGGGGACTTTCATACCATCAATCACAAATATAGGTAAGGAAATGCCTGCCATAAAAGTTTTTCTTGCTCCAAGCAATTTCACCACGGTGCCATATTTTTCTAAGTCAGGTGTCATTATTAACTCTTTATCAGGTGCGCCAGAAAGATAAATCCTTGTTCTTGCGGCAGCTGATCCGGGGATATCCTTTTGTTTTGCAATTATTGTAACTTCTCCTACATTAATTGTATCTGTTAATCTATATTTTTTATTAATCGAGGTTTTAATTTCAGTGTACTGAATATATGATTTTATAAGTTGATCAGATTTAGGAAGAAGACTCACATCAACTGAATTGTTATCTAGCGATAATTTCGATTGACCTGTGTAGTCATTCATCCCTGCAGGGACGTATTTTGAGGAATCTAAGAGCAGCCATCCCTGCAATTGTTCTTTCTCTCCTGTTGAGGTTGCAATCAATCTTGCATCACCAGTTAGATCAATTCCTCTAAGAATAAATCTTCCTGAAGAGTCAGTTGGAACTGCACTTATAAGCGGTTTCCCATTATTGAATAAACAAACTGTTACAGTGGAGTTTATTAATGGGATATCAACCAGTTTTTTTCTTACTCTTCCTGAAATATTGAAACCGTACTCAGGAAGATAGCTCATATTTTTGTACTTCCACTCAAAATCACGCCATCCCTGAGTAAGTAAAAGAAGATCCAAATCTTTTAGTCTGTCAGGATTTGATATATCAAAATAATATGAGGGTTCTTCAACCGGACCATGGACATCTGATTCAAGAAGAAACCAGGAAGAAATGGTTGAAGGAAACTGAGAACTAGTGTATGTAGAAGTACTTTCAGTTGCCGATAACGAGGCATAGGCTTCCGGAGCAAGTGCATAATTATCAGACATTGATATCTTCACTGACACAGAATCACGCTGCTTATATATAGTTTTGTTTGTTTCAAGATTGATTTTTAAATCCTCATTATTTTGAATGTAAACCAGCCTTTCACAAAGAGGTTTATGCCCCGGATCTGACAGAGTTAATGCTATTATGCCATCCGGTATATCATCAGTTGCGAGAATAAGAGAATCATTGAGGGATTTTATTTTAAAATTAATTGCTTTATAAACTATATTATGTGCTGAAACTGTAAGAGAAAAATCATGGTCAGAAGTCAAAGACAGAGTCTTTTGATTTGTTCGTACCGTAACTCCCAGTTCATTAGTCAGATTTCTATTTATATTTAAAACTAAACCGGTTGGGAAACATTTTGGGATTTGACTTTTAACCTCATCACCGGCAAGGTTTTTGACAATCGCGTAATAATCTAAACCCAAAACAGGTGTAAAAATAAATCTACCCATTCCTTTATGGACACTTTTAAATGTTGTGATTAATTCTCCTGTGGATGAAAAAAGTTTCCCGGAGACATCACAACTGGCTCCGGAAACATTTACTGATTTAAATCCAATAACCGATGGAACATTATCTAGTAAGGAACCACCCTCTGGAAAAAAGCTTACTTCGAATTTCTTTTTAACAAGAATGATACTATCAGAAAAGACCTTATCTGAAGTTGATGAGTTAATAATTGTAATGGGCTTAATAAAGAATAACTGATCGCCAAAGTTCCGCATATAATTAGTATATGCCCTTAAGCTGTATTGGCCTGATTTCATGATTTTGGGTAACTGGAGATCCCCGTTGCCTAATCCATCTTCTAGCTTTACAATACGACTGTCAATAATTTTAAAGTCTTGTGAAATCAATTCGACATGCAGGTTATGGCTATGATTAGTTAGTAACCTGTCAGTGGCATCAATCAGGTATCCTTTAAACCAGATATTATCGCCAGGGGAATAGATGTCTCTATCAACATGCAGATAAACTTTCTCAATAATCTTTATCGAGTCTTCGGTTGAATAATGTTGTGCGTTCGTAATATTCCCCGTCAGGATCGAATTACAGATTGTAGGCAGCAGTAATAAGAAAATTGCTTTAGACATTTAATGGAAAATTTAAGGATAATTAGAATTTTGGTATAAACAAATTAGTATTGATAATAAGAACATCTTCTGAATACAAAATTCAAATGAGCTATGACCTCATAAGCCAGTATCAGATTCATTTTATATTATTATTGTATTCATATGGGAGAAGATCTCCGATTCGTAGTTTTGCCATTTGTCCTTCCCATGCAACCCCTGAGGAATCAAAATAACCATTCTTATCAAAGAAAACTTCATTTTTATGAAATATTATATAGCTTGATGGTGTTCTGCTATAATAGCCAATGCCTATTTTTTCATGGTAGGAAAGAAACTTTCTAAGGCTGTCTTTTTGAATTATCAGGTTTTTATAGTCTAAGTCTTCATCCGATGAGTTTAAAATCTTAAATCCTGATTTGCTTAAATTATTAGTCCATAGTTCTCTGAAAAAATGCATTCTCGATCCAAGATAAGCATATCTTCTTCTTCTGTCAATGGATTGTATTTGAGTTTTTTCACTTATTGAATCTTCATTGAAAATAATGCTTCCCTGATAAAAGAATGATTTCGTGTTTTTATAGTACTCGAATTTATCAAGATAATAAGTGATTTTATACCCTAATCTTCTATTGTAAATCAGTAGTGGTTTAGAAGCAAATGCTTTCAAGGTATCCTTATCCGAATCATAATTAAATGAAATATCTTTTTCATTAATTATTTCACAATTTTGTCCATTCTCAGTTGGGCCAAGAAATTCATTTCGAAAGAGTATTAATTTCTCTTTTCTTTCCCTGGAAAGGGATTTAGATTTAACAACAACTTCATTTAATTCAAATATTTTGGGTGTCAGATATACAACTAGTGGTCTATCTTTTGAAAAATCTGGTAGTGTGATGGAATAGTATCCTAATGCACTTATTGTTAATGGCATAGAATTATACTTAGTAATATCTAAATCAAAATATCCATTTTGATCTGAATATGTGCCTACATAAGTTCCATTAAGGTAAATTGATGCAAAACTAATTTTGGAATTATTGGATTTGTCGAGAATAGTACCTTTAATTATTTGAGAGTAAGTAAAAGAGTAAAAGTTGATTAAAAACAGAAATAAGATGATCTTTTTCATTTAATCAAATTATTAATAACTACTGACAGATTTCTATACCCTCATGAAAGCTATTTTATTCTATTATTTCAACATTCTATTAAATTCATCATCTTCTTTGAATAATAAGGTTATCAAATTTGATGTTCTGATCAGTGTTAATCTATTGTTTAACAAATCCTTTTTAACACGGAGTTACAATGTTTTGTCTCCCTTTCCCCTTTTCTCCTATTCTCCTTTTCATTCATCAAGCCTTTTCCCCCTGTGCCCTGTGCCTTTTCCTACTCATACCTCAGTGCATCAACAGGATTTTTTCTTGCGGCCTTATATGATTGAAAACCTACCGTCAGTAATGAGATAAACAGAACAATCAGGCCAACCACGGCAAAAATTCCTGGATTTAAAGTAATCCGGTATGCATAGCTCTGCAACCATTTATTTATGCCAAACCAGGCAATCGGGCTTGCAATCAGTATTGAAATCAATACCAATACAAGATATTCTTTTGATAGCAACAAGAATATCTTAATTGCTTTAGCTCCATTCACTTTCCTTATCCCTATCTCTTTTGTGCGGATTTCAATCATGAATAATGATAATCCAATAAGCCCCATACATGAAATTAAAATAGCTAGAATGGAGGAGTAACCAAGTATTTTGCCTATTCTCTGTTCTGTCCGGTATAAATTATCATACTCATCATCAAGAAACTTAAACTGCAATGGAGAATCAAGGTTATGTGATTTATAAATCTTCTTTATAAAATCAACGGTTGAGGTAATATGACCGGGTTTCATTCTGACATAGCAATTACCATACATTCCGTTCAATTTCAGCATGGCAAGTGGTTCAATTTTAGTGTGTAATGATTTAATATGAAAATCTTTTACTACTCCGATAATTCTGAATTTAGTTCCACCGCTAGTTAATATCTTTCCAACTGGTTCCTTAAAGCCAATGAGCTTTGACGCTGTTTCATTGATCACCAGTGCAGTACTATCACCTGGAAAATCGGGAGAAAAGAAACGTCCGTCCTTTAACTCAAGTTGAAATGTTTTTGCAAAATCCGCATCAGTATATAGAGCGCTGAAATAAAACTCACCATTGGCCTTATTGCCTTCCCAGTCAAAACTTTGTGCGGTGCCATCAGCATCGAAAACATCCGGAGCTTCTATTGTTGTACTCAATATATCAGGATTGTTGGCAAGTTCTGCTTTTAAAGTTTCGTTACGAATACCATTGGATCTAAAATAACCTATGTTATTGATATTAAGGCCAAGATTGCCATGCTGCAAAAATTTAAGCTGACTTCCTACAATCAGAGTGAATATGATAAGCAGGAAAGACAAAGAAAACTGGAGAACAACAATGACTCTCCTGAAACCTGCCTTACCGGGTTTATTTATTATACCATTTATAATATTCAAAGGCTTTAAAGAAGACAAATACAGTGCCGGATAACTTCCGGCCAATAAAGTGCAAACCAATACAACTGTTATCAGCCAAAAATATAAGCCCGCGTTCTGGTAATCAACAAACAATTGTTTTCCTGTAAGATTATTAAAGCCATGCAGAAACAATTCGACCAGGATCATGGCAATTACATGAGCCGCCAATACGATCAAAAATGTTTCTCCTAAGAACTGGAGGATTATTTTTGTTTTACTTGCACCTGATATTTTTCGCATTCCGATTTCCTTTACCCTTCTGGTGGATTGCGCGGTTGCCAGGCTCATAAAGTTTATACACGCAATTACGAGTATAAAAACAGCAACGACGCCCAGGATGCTTACGTATGTTATATCACCCATACCGGGAAGATCGAAAGCATATTTACCTGAAGAGTACAAATGAATCTTTTTTACGTTTTGAAGGAAGACCTCCGGTTTATAAACCGGATCCTTCAAATTTCTCTGGACAATATCTTTAATTTTATTGTCGACAAATTTACTGTCAGTTCCTGCTTTAAGCTCTATATAGGAATAACAACTGCCATGAGCACCCCAGTCATTCATATTTAAACCCATTCCTTTTAAATATTCAAAAGGAACCAAAAAATCAAATTTCAGGTGACAATTATGAGGTAAACTCTTTACAACGCCCGCAACCGTGAATATGAAACCTGAGGGCCTCAATGTTTTACCAATAGGATCATCGTTACCAAAGTATTTATGTGCCATCTCTTCTGTCAGAACTATATTCTGAGGGCCATTAAAAACGCTGTTTATATCACCACTTTTAAATTCGATATCAAACATTTTGAAAAAGTCCTGATCAGCAAAAGCGACTACTTCTGAAATATATTCATCGCCTTTTTGCAATGAAACAGGGAAGGTAAGGTATTTTGAGGACCTTATTATTTCAGGGTATTGCTCTTTTAAAGCAGTTGCCAGCGCAGTAGGTGGTTTGGCTTCCTGAAACAGGTGACCGTCGATGCTTATTGTTTTTTCAAGCACACGATACAGATTATCGGCATCTTTGAGATACCTGTCAAAGCTCCATTCATCCTGTACCCATAAAAGAATCAGAATTGAACAGGCCATTCCTATAGCCATGCCGCTTATATTCAAGATTGAATACGTTGAATATCTTCTGATATTCCGAAGCGCGATTTTGAAGTAGTTCTTGATCATAGTTACTTGGTGCTAGGTGCTAGGTGCTGGGTCAACTGCACCTTAAATGTAAGTCATTGCGAGCGAAGCGAAGCAATCTCATTTCGTCTCCTAGTCTGTTTTCCTCACTCCTCCCTCATAAGTTCCCAATTTCCATACCAGCATTTTTTACTCTTTGAAAATTAATCATTTAAGCAATTATATCAAAATAATAATATTTATATTTGCCTAATATAGGTACATATAATGTCCATAATATAGACATTACAGAAGATGGAAGTCGGAAGTCGGAAGCAGGAAATCGAAGTCCTTACTTCAGACTTCATACTTCGGACTTCGGACTTCGGACTTCTTAACAATACCACAATATGAATGCCAAATTACTTATCGTTGACGATCATAAACAGGTTCTGAAAGCCCTGATTCAGTTGCTTGAACCTGAATTTGACAATGTTACTGGCTTATCAAATCCCAATCAGATACTCAGTTATTTAAACAAGGAGCAGTTTGATGTAATCTTACTGGACATGAACTTCTCTGCAGGAGTCAATACCGG
>JBARBF010000067.1:0-3030 GCA_049792755.1 Bacteroidales bacterium
AAAAAATACTTGATGCTCAGAAGAAGATTGTACAGGATCTGAAAAGCAAAGTTTCTGAAGCTCTCCTCGGGTTTGAAAACAATGGACTTACGGTGACAATGAAGAATGGGAAGGTTTATGTTTCCCTTGATGAAAAGCTCCTCTTCAAATCAGCAAGCTGGGATATTGATGCCAATGGGAAAAATGCTTTAAAAAAACTGGCCAGTGTACTTGAAAAAAATCAGGATATTCAGGTTATGATCGAAGGTCATACTGATAACGTTCCCTATAACCCGGGCAACAGCCAGTTAAAGGACAACTGGGATTTAAGCGTAAAAAGGGCTACAACTGTTATCAGGGTGCTGCTTGAAGGATCAAATATTGACGCTAAACGGTTAACTGCTTCAGGGAGAAGTCAATATTTACCTGTAGATGAGCGCAATACGGCAGATGCCCGGCAGAAGAACCGAAGGACTGAGATTATTCTGACCCCTGATCTGACGGAATTATATAATCTTATAAATAAATACTAAGGTTGATTTATGATTGCGGATTTTTGATTTCGGATTAATAAAAATGGATAAATAGGTTATTATTTTGTATGAAATGAATAAGGAAGAACTGAAAAAAAGGACCAAGAGATTTGCATTAAAGGTAATCAAATTGGTAGATGAGCTTCCAAATACAAAAGCCGGAAATACAATTGGAAACCAAATAATTAGATCAGGTACATCTGTGGCTTCAAATTATCGGTCTGCATGCAGAGCCAGAAGTAATGCAGACTTCATCTCAAAAATTACAATTGTTGAAGAAGAATGTGATGAAACATTATTTTGGCTCGAACTTATTGAAGACTCTGACCTTCTAAAAAAAGAGAAACTCATGGATTTGCTTAAGGAGGCGGACGAGCTAACCGCAATTTTCACAGCATCAGGCAAAACAGCAAGATTAAATAATCCGAAATCTCCAATCCGAAATCCGAAATAATTATTTTGAGAATTCCTGCAATTTCACGTTCATATTTTTAAGAGCCCTGAGGAGGTTATCTTCAGGACGGAGAAAATCCTGGTTTCCCCAGAATTGAGGATCGTAGTTTTGGATAGTTTTAGAGAAAATTGAATAAATAGGTGCAAGTTCCTCCCGATCAAATCGTGTAACATTCGTCAATTTGGTTTCCGTAATAGCCAATTCAAAGAAAACTTTAAACTGTGTGTTGAACAGCTTCTTCTTCTTGCTTGAAGAGAAAATCAGATCACCTCTTACATGATTTAAATAATACCTGTTGTTTATTTTCCGGTAACTCACTGAATATTTCACCGAAACAGGCCAGGTGTTAAATCCATGAGATGGGTTGGTAATAAAAGAGTCTTTCATTTTATGGATTAGCTTCGGATTGATTTCGAATTCCGCATTGACGATGCCGAAATCAACTGTATTTATATAAATAGTGCCTCTAAATAACGGGAGATCAACATTTTCGTGTTGCTCAAATTCAATTGCATAAGCGTCTTCATCATCAAAGGTAACGATATCAGTCATCCTGTAACTGTAGTCGGCCATGCTCTCTCTGCTGATGAAATCAAAGGTGTTTTTTGCTCCATCAAGTTCAAGACATGTACCCAGGCCTGCTTTGAGCCTGATAGCAAGGGTGTCACGGCGGTCGGTATTTTCAATTTTTCTGCTTTTATAGACCTTTATCTGATCGCCGAAGAAAGTTCCTGAATAGGCACTTTTATAAATCTGCAATATTGCTTCGGAATAAGTCTGAAGTTCTGCCTTTTTAAGAACACCTTCCCTGTAGAAGCCTGTCATGGATGAAGGTGAATTTCCATAGTTATGAGGTATTGCCTTAAGTGCCTTTGATATTATTTCCTGTGGATTCTGATTTTTGATTATGATCTCGGGAATTGAGACGAATTCTCTCTTCATCGAAATTGTAAGGTTGTTCCCGAAGGCCTTTTTAACTGGAATTTCTCGCATGGAATATCCCAGATAAGAAATAGAAAGAGTGTCAGCAGACTGATCTGAGGAGATTTTCATTCCGAAATTACCATTATTGTTCGTGACGGTTCCCTTTCCTTTATTCTTTAATGCGATTGTTGCAAAAGGCAATGGTTCTGAAGTCTCATCATCAACTATCTTTCCTGTAATATATATAGTTTTTTCAGATGCGGTTGAATCTGCCGGTGGAGTGTTTTGTTTTTCGGCATGTGAAATAATAATATATCTGTCAATTACTGAGAAAACCAGGGAATCGTTTTTAAGGATACTATTCAAAATGACACTGAGCTTTGTATTATTGAATGTCATCACAGTCTTCTTTTCCTGATCAATCAGACGGCTGTCGTAGGTAAAGTAATATCCTGTTTGATGTGAAATAAGATCCAAGGCATTGCCTGTTTTGACTGTCCCTTCACTGAAGGTATAAATAGAATCAAGAATGCTTTTCTGGCATTCCGCACTTCGCTGGAGTATCAGAAGATTGAATAATGCAATGGCCAGAAATTTTATAAATATATTGCCATTGGTAGATGACATTTTTCAGAGATGAGTTATTTTTTTGAAAGATGATATACATTCCCATCTTTTCTATAACCAAGGTTAAAGCTACGACAAATTAAATTAATTATTGTTTCCTCATTTGCATTAACAATAGGGGAACGCCATGGATTATCCAGTATAAGAGGGTCATCTGCAACAATATCCATATTATAGACTCTCTTAAGGTCGCTAAATACAACACTTAGCTTCTGACCGCTGTAATCGAGGTAACCGGTTTTCCATGAAAGGTAATTTGGATTTGTATTGAGAGTTTTGGCAGATGATTTTGAATTCACAGTTCCTACAAACCCGGGATCAAGTTGAATAAATTGTGATCCGGAATTATCGACTACCAGAACTTTTCCGGTTTTTACAAAGACCTCAACTGCAGATTCCCTGTTATTTGTAATCACATTAAAAGATGTTCCGACAACTTTTACTTTAGCTTTACCTGCATCAATAATAAATGGTTTGGAAACATCAGGGGATATTTCGAAGAAGGCTTCCCCG
>JBARBF010000068.1:0-43303 GCA_049792755.1 Bacteroidales bacterium
CTGTAAGGGTATAGATCTTCATAATTAAGGTCAAAAGTAAAAGGTAAAAGTAATAACAAGAAGCTAAATATTTTAAGATCAGCTACATCATGCTTTTATATACTTTTCATTCCTGAAATCCTGAGCAATTTCCCCATCAAACAATCTTATAATGCGGGCTGCATGTTTTGCAATATCCTCCTCGTGTGTAACGACAATTACTGTATTTCCTTTCTTATGAATATCGTCGAGTAAACCCATGATATCGAGTGAAGTCTTGCTGTCGAGATTCCCTGTCGGCTCATCAGCCAGTATAATCGATGGTTTGTTAACCAGAGCTCTGGCTATAGCAACGCGTTGACGTTGTCCACCGGACAATTCGTTGGGTTTATGAGTCATTCTGTCTGCCAGACCTACCTGTTCCAGGGTTTCGATTGCCACCTTTTCCCTTTCAAGCTTGGGTACGCCTGCATATATTAAAGGTAAAGTAACATTTTCAAGAGCAGAATACCTTGGAAGAAGATTGAAAGTCTGAAAAACAAATCCAATTTCTTTATTTCTGATTTCTGCCAGATAATCATCTTCCATTTTACTTACATCGGTACCATTAAGAATATAACTGCCGCTCGATGGAGTATCGAGGCATCCCAGCAGGTTCATCAGAGTAGATTTCCCTGAGCCGGATGGTCCCATGATTGCAACATACTCATTCCTCTCAATATTAATACTTACTGATCGTAAAGCCCTTACAATCACTGATCCAACCTGATAATTCTTAACAATATCATGTATTTCAATAACTTTCTCCATAACAATTAAAATTTGAATTTCCGAAATTAGATTAAATATATCAAATAATAAATTTTATACTCCGATTTTTTGTTAATATCTGATTATATAGTTATTATGATTAATTCCTTTCCTGAAAAACAGGATGCCCATTCTGAAAAGATCTATAATCACCGATACCTTTTTATGACGATTTATTACGCTCCAGGCCTCTGACATTTCTTTTGAATAATTGATATCGTCAATTACAATAACTGTATTATTGTCAGAAAACTCTGCTATCTGGTTAAAGTATTTAATTACTGCGTTTTTCCTGTGATTTCCGTCAATAAAAATCAAACCAGGCTTAACTCCAGTGTCTTTAAAACCTGGCAGGTACTTCTCAAAAGGACCTTCCATTATCCTGATATTATTTAGTCCGGCCTCATTAAAAAGCTGCCTTGCTATTGCAGCTGTTTCCGGACAACCCTCTATCGTGCATACCGTAGCATCCGGACATGAAGCAGCCATATACATTGTACTTATGCCTACAGAAGTGCCTAACTCAATTATCAGCGGTCTGCCAAATTCGACGGCCAGATTTGACAAAAGTTCTCCATATTTCCTGGGAACTGTGGAATATCTTGTAATATCTGACACTCTTCTTAAGTTTGTTTTCAATGAATCTGCCCTGGAACCTAAATCCCTGACCAGAATGCTTCGCTTGTCAGAAATCAGTTTTTTTCTGACTTTTTCAATAGCAAGAAACGAAACAATATCAATTTTGTTCCTGAAAACCCTGGAAACAAGATCATAAACGAACGGACTGTGAATTCCATGGCCCCGTTTGTGACCTGATAGAAGAAAATAATTAAGATATTTGATCGACCGGGAATAAATCATTTCAGTACTGACATTATAATTAGGACAGGTTTTCAAAAATACCTATTTTCGGATAATGAAATCCATTAACCACAAAGGTCGCAAAGATAAATTTGCTCCTCCTCCAACCTAAAGTGGGGTTAATCCTCGATTTTTAAGAATAATTATCTTAATGTGAGAGAATTAGTCCCCCTTAAGGGGGGAAAGTCCCGTCCGCACATCGGGCGGACGGGACAGGGGGAATTGGAATAACCAAATTTTTTTATAATGGTTAACAAGGAATTTTTAGATACGGAAATCACATACTTACAGGGAGTTGGCCCCAAAAGGGCTGAATTGCTAAATAAAGAGCTAAGTGTTTTTACATTCAGGGACCTTCTTTATTATTTCCCTTACAAATATATCGACAGAACCAGGTTTTATAAGATCAATGAACTTGATCCCGATCTCCCGTTTGTTCAGATAAGAGGTATGATTAAAGGATATTATACGGAGGGTCATGGCGCCGGTAAAAGACTGGTTGCTGATTTCCAGGATGATACAGGGATTATTAAGCTTGTGTGGTTCAAGGGTGGAAAATGGATCACCGGAAACTATAGTCCGGGAGTTGAATTCATTGTATTTGGGAAACCGGGCGTATTTAATGGAATTATCAATATAATCCACCCTGAAATTGAAGCCTCCGATAAGATGGCAGAAAGACTGAATTCGTCTCTTCAGGCACAGTACAGCACCACTGAAAAACTTAAAAATCAATTTGTTTCATCAAAAACTATCAGTAAGCTGATAGGCAACATGTTGAAACAGTTAAAGACCAGGTTGCCTGAAACATTACCTCTCTATATTGTTTCACGATATAAACTCATTGAACTTCATGAGGCACTCCATAAAATTCATTTTCCCGCTAATCCTGATGAACTTGAAAAAGCAAGGCACCGGTTAAAATTTGAAGAGTTGTTTTATATTCAGCTTAACCTCCTGAGATTTAAAACAAACCGTAATCTGAAACTAAAAGGATTCGTTTTCTCAAGTGTAGGTGATAATTTTAATAATTTCTATTACAATAATTTGCCCTTTTCTTTAACTGATGCACAGAAAAGAGTGATAAAAGAGATCAGAAAAGATCTTGGTTCAGGAAAACAGATGAACCGTTTACTTCAGGGAGATGTAGGGAGCGGGAAAACTCTGGTTGCTCTGATGAGTATGCTAATCGCAGTTGACAACGGGTATCAGGCCTGCATAATGGCACCTACAGAAATTCTGGCTAACCAGCATTATCGGACTATCTGTAAATTACTTGAGGGAATTGATATAAATATACGTTTGCTGACCGGTTCCTCAAAAAAGTCGTCACGTAAATCGATTTCCGAATCACTTCTCGACCGGTCTCTGAATATCTTAATAGGAACTCATGCCCTGCTGGAAGAAAATGTTCAGTTTGCAAACCTGGGTCTGGTGATTATCGATGAACAGCACCGGTTCGGTGTTGCACAGAGGGCCAGGCTTTGGCAGAAAAACCTTAATCCGCCGCACATTCTTGTTATGACAGCCACTCCTATTCCAAGGACGCTCGCAATGACTCTCTACGGAGACCTTGATGTTTCGTTAATCGACCAACTGCCTCCTGGCAGGGTTCCTGTAAAAACAATGCACTTTACTGATTCAGAACGGAATAAGGTCTATGGTTTTATCAGGAACCAGATAGCTGAAAAAAGACAGATTTACATTGTATATCCTCTTATCAAAGAATCCGAAACTATGGATTATAAAGATCTTGAAGATGGGTGGGATACAATTTCAAGAGTTTTTCCTGCTCCAAAATACTGTATAAGCATTGTTCACGGAAAGATGACTCCTGCGGATAAGGAGATGTCTATGAAGCTTTTCAAGGATGGAGTGGCTCACATCCTTATAGCAACAACAGTTATAGAGGTTGGTGTTGATATACCAAATGCAACCGTGATGATAATTGAAAGCGCTGAACGATTCGGCCTCTCTCAGTTGCACCAACTTAGGGGAAGGGTTGGCAGAGGAGCTGATCAGTCATATTGTATCCTTATGAGTTCAGACAAACTCTCAAGAGAAGCTGCAAAACGTATTGAAGTGATGATAAAAACGAATGATGGTTTTGAAATTGCCGAGACAGATCTCCAGCTAAGGGGACCGGGCGATATTGAAGGAACCCTTCAGAGTGGTATACCTTTTGACCTGAAGATTGCTGACCTCGGTAAAGACGGACAACTAATTGAATATGTAAGACATATCGCCGAAGAAATATTAATCCTCGATCCGTTGCTCGAAGATAATCAGAACCTGATCTTCAGATCGGAACTGAAACGACTTTTCAGTCAAAAACAATCGTGGAGCAACATAAGTTGAAAAAATGACAGCCACAGATTATTACAAGATTCTTGGTCTTCCGGCAAAATCGTCAATTGATGAGATAAAAAAAGCTTACAGGAAAAAAGCCCGACTTTACCATCCCGATATTAATCCTGCTCCTGATGCCAAAGACCATTTTATTCTAATAACCGAAGCGTACGAGTTTTTAATTGCAAATCACGAAAAAATATCAACTGATGATAAGGCGTATCATCAGGCGATGGAAGACTGGAGAAAATACAGGCAGGACCGCTCACGTAAACGAGCTACAGTGTATGCCCGGACATCGTATGGAAAATTTAAAAGCACAAAGTTTTACAAAACAACGAGGATATTTGATGGCACCTCAATAATTTTTAGTTTTATTGTTTCTTTAATGGTTCTGATATATAGCATTTACGGGTATACTTTCAGATTGAAACATCCTCTGCCAGGGCTTGAAAAACCGTCAGTTTTTGCTTTCATTATGCTTCTTTCCCTTGGTATGATCTTTTTTGTTGTATCATATATCTACCTGAGGGCATATCTGGAAAATTCAAAAAAAAGAAAAAAGAAATTTTGATCTGGTGGCATGGTTTTTGAGCATTTTTACCTGATAACCCGGACTTCGCTGAATTGGATATATTTCAATTTAACTACAAGGCCCTGAAATATGAATACTATGATAAGAATTATTTTCAAAACCGCAGCTTTTTTATTAGTTTTGATTACACTGATTTTGACATCCTGCAAAAAAGAGCCTGCCAAAATTTTACCCGGTGAGCCGGTACCTATAAATCTGACTGCAAATCAGATTTCACTTATTGAATCAGGGAATTTATTCGCTATTGATATATTCAGAATGGTTGTTGAAAATGCTGCGGAAACTGAAAATGTCATCATCTCTCCTCTCAGCATCTCCACCTCTCTTTCCATGACTCTTAACGGAGCAAATGGGTCAACCCTCAGATCAATGCTGTCAACTTTAAGAATGGATTCTTTAACTCCGGATATAATAAATAGCTCATACAAAAGTCTTACCCAATCTCTCCTTAATGTTGATAAACAAGTTTTAATCTCAATTGCCAACTCGGTTTGGAGTGAGAAAAATTTTGTAGTTAAAAAACCTTTTGCTGATATCCTGACCGGATATTATAATGCCGAATCCAGATCATTTGATATTACCGATCCACAGGTTCCTGCACAGATCAACAGCTGGATAGATACCAAGACGAACGGTTTAATAACAAACATGATTGACAATCTCGATCCAAATACTGTAATGCTATTGATAAATGCTATCTATTTCAAAGGAAAGTGGGAATCTCAATTCGATGTAGCCAACACTGTTCAGGGATCATTTTATAAACCGGGTAATGTGATAGAACAGGTGCCAATGATGAAACAGACTTCTGACTACAAAATTTATAAAGGCTCAGGATTTACACTGGCCGAACTTCCTTACGGACAAGGAAATTTTGTAATGGACGTGATTCTTCCTGATGATAACAATGGAATTGATAATATAATTCCTTTGTTAGATAACAATACTTTGAACGGATGGCTCAATCTTATGAGTTCCAGAAAAACTGATCTTTCATTTCCGCGTTTTAAATATGGATATAAAAAGGAACTTACCAATATATTAACTGATATGGGAATGGGAATAACTTTTGGTCATTATGCAGATTTCTCTAATATATCCGATCTCAAACTTTATATCAGTTTAGTGCTTCACCAGGCAGTTATTGAAACAAATGAGGAAGGCACTGAAGCTGCAGCTGCTACAATAGTAGGGATTTCAACTACCGCAGTGATGGAGCCTTTCACTCTTAGTATTGACCATTCATTCATATATATCATCAGAGAGACCACTACCAATTCAATACTTTTCATGGGTAGAGTTTCTGATCCGCTGGCTGATTAAAAATAACTTTGAAACATCAGGCGAAAGTTATGAATCCGAGTGTCTCAGGCGAAAGTTCACCCGGCTCATTTAAGTTTTATAAAATTAAACCTGACGTCAAGTACAGAAGCAAAGTATTCTCCTCTTTCAAGAATATCGTCGTCACCATCTTCGTAATACCAGTTAAATATGAATTTCTTATGTTTTAAAGTGACATAAGTTATCTTCTGTAAAATATGTATAAATACTTTTGCACTTGCACTGTTAAAATATTCTAGATTCAAATCCACACTTGTGATCTCTGCCGGAACTGTAATATACTCACTGATCCAATCTTCTACAGGCTCAAAAAAATCAGTTACATTCTCATGAATTGACCGGCCTCTGATTAGAATTATCCCCTCAGGATTCAAGATTATCTCAGGTGTATTCTTAGTTGGCGAAATCCTCAACTCCTCCATCTTAAATTATTTGCCACCAAATTACTAAAAAAAATTAAAATATAATTAAAACCTTGCAAGCGGAGTCACATCGTGACCAGAAAACTCACCTCTCAGATATTTATAATAACCTGTTATACCTATCATCGCAGCATTATCAGTTGTATATCTGAATTCAGGAATGAACAAGTTCCAATTTCTTTTTTCTGCCTCTTTTTTCATCTCATTCCTTAAGCCGGAATTTGCTGAAACTCCACCAGCGATGCCTATCTCCCTGATTCCTGTTTGCAATGATGCGTTCACAACCTTGCTTACAAGAATATTGATTATTGTCTGCTGAAGGGAAGCACAAAGATCAGCTTTGTTTTGTTCAATGAAATCAGGGTCATCTTTTAACCTGTCGCGCAGGAAGTAAAGGAAGTTTGTCTTTAATCCGCTAAAACTAAAATCGAGACCTTTAACTTTAGGTTTTGAAAACCTGAAAGCACCGGCATTTCCTTCACTGGCCAGTTTATCGATCATAGGACCGGCAGGATATGAAAAACCCATTACTTTTCCACATTTATCAAAAGCCTCGCCTGCTGCATCATCAATTGTGTTTCCGATAACTTCTATCTCCAGATGGCTTTTCATTATAATTATACGAGTATGACCTCCTGAAACAAGAAGACATAAGAAAGGAAAAGAAGGTAATCGGTTATTCTTATCTTTCTCGAGAATAAAGTGTGCCATAACATGTGCCTGAAGATGGTTCACATCAATTAAAGGTATATCCAGAGCCAAAGCAAATCCTTTTGCAAAAGATGTTCCTACCAGCAGAGAACCCAGAAGTCCGGGTCCGCGTGTAAATGCAACAGCATCAATGTCCCCGGCGATTACTCCGGCTTCTATCATAGCCTGGTGTGTCACTGGAACAATGTTTGCCTGATGAGCCCTGGATGCTAGTTCAGGAACAACACCTCCAAATAACATATGGATATCCTGGTTCGCAATGAGATTGGAAAGTACATAACCATCTCTGATTATTGCAACTGAAGTATCATCACACGATGATTCGATTGCTAAGATTGTAATTGGCATCAATGAATTTGTATCAGGGTGCAAATTTCAAAAAAAATCACGGTAAAATCAGAGCCATTGAAAAAAATTGCAGTGCTGCGCACGAAAACAATCTTTGTCAAACATTTTCTGAAGAAGCAAATGACAAATAGAAGTTTAAGAGCAAAGTGAAATTTAAATTTCTTACAGAAGGTGATTAAAAAGAATTTGAAGATAAAGAGTTAAAAAACAACAGATCTAAGTGTTTCTATTCTGAATAAATTCTTTGAAACAATATCCATTTCTTGCTTTCACCTTTGTTAATTTCTGTAATTTCAATTTGTTTCTTTTCATATCCTTTTATCTGGCAGTACTGGTAAATGCGCTCATATGCCAAAGATTTTTGAACTGACGGAACTGACAAAATATGAAGAATTTCAGTCTTGTAAAATACAGCAAAAGAAACCCATCCAAACCATGTTTTCACTTTTGTCTCGTAGAAAGAATTATCTCCTTTAACGTAGCTTATTATTCTGAATCTTTGTTTTTTCATATCGGAGCATGAATAGTGTGATAATGAGATATCCTATTTATTAACTTGTTTTTTCTGATAATACATTAAGATCGTCTCTTTCTGTCAAAATATAAAAAAAGAAGCCATCGCACTAATTACCAAAGATGAAAGTTTATTAATGATATACAAAAATAAGAATTGAACTTGTAACTTTGGTTATGCAAACGAATTAAAAACCAAATCTAATGAAAGAAAAAGAGAAATTGATCAGGATTTATACCGGTAAGGAAATATATGTAATTTCCCTAAAAGAAAAATTGGAAGTAATTGGAATATCTGCCACAATCCGAAATGACTCCAATGACAGTTTTTTAAGAGGAGTTCCTGCGGCGATAGATCTTTATATTCAACAATCCGACTATGACAAAGCAGAACCTCTGATAAATGAATTTATCAGAAACAAAAAATAAACAATCTGACTAATATATATCCCGACAATTAGTCTTAGTTTCACTATCTTTAATGCTTTGAATTTTAATGAATCAGGAAATTAATATTTTGAGACCTTTTACTTTTGTATGCTAAAAACAATTAGAAGATCACTTAAATATTTTATTATAGTACTCGGAATTATAATAATGCTTCCCACAGTCCTTTATCTCCTGTTGCAGACTTCCGAAGTACAGACATTCATTGTAAAAAGAATATCAAGTCACTTTTCAAACGAAATCAAATCGACAATATCTATTGGTTCAATTGAGTATAAATTTTTTAATAAATTGTCTGTCAACGACGTAATTATTAAAGATAAAAATAACGATACTCTGCTTTATTCCAAGAAGATTCAGGTTGGTATCAGGAGATTGGATTTTAAAAATAAATCATTCAGGTTAGGAAAAGTAACATTAATCGAACCTGTAATTGCGTTTATTACCGACTCTTCCGGTTTGATGAATCTTACTTGGTATATTAATCTTATTAAGAATCCGGCTGACACTATAAAAAAAGTCGGCAACAGAATCGCAATTGATCAGATAGATATCAGTAATGCCAGGTTTTCTCTTATTAACAGAACTGCTCTCAAAGGTAAAAACAGGATTGACTTTAACAACCTGAATCTGTCAGGGATAAATGGGATAATAGAAGATCTGAAGACATTGAATGATACGACCACTTTTAACATCTACAACCTGGGTTTTACTGAATCAAATGGTTTCAGGGTGAAGAAGATGAGCAGCTCTGTCATTCTGGCCAGGCAAAACATTCTCATTAGCAAGGCTTTCATAGCCTGCGATAGTAGTATGTTAAATATTCCCCGATTCAGGCTTACAGCTGATTCTGCAAGTTCATATAAAAATTTTACTGAAAGGGTAAAACTTGATATACAACTCGATAAATCGCTTATAAATACTTCTGATCTGCAATATTTTATACCACATGCCGATAGTATTAATGAGTCTGTCTGGCTATCCGGGAAAATTATGGGAACCATTTCGGAACTAAAAGGCCGTAATATAAAATTAGCATACAGGAAATATACTTCGATTGACTGCGATTTTGATTTTTCAGGGCTTCCCAAAATAGAAAATACCTACTTGTATATTGGAGTCAACAGTCTGAAAACAGATGCAAAAGATCTCGAAGAAATCAAAATGCCAGGAAAAGGGTATTTAATAATACCTGATGCTGTTAAAAAGCTTGGGAATATCACATTTAACGGAAGCTTTACCGGATTTACAACAGATTTTGTAACCTATGGAGAAATCAGAACCAGCCAGGGAAACATTCGTACTGATATTTCTCTCCGACCGGGAGAATCCAAAAAATATATGATAAAAGGCCTGGTGAGAGGAAGTGATATAAACATAGGAGAACTAAGCGGTAAATCTGAATTTTTAGGTAAGCTTAGTATGCAGGCTAATGTTGATGGTTATGCTTATTCTCTAAAAAAATTTGCAGCCGATCTTACAGGCAGGATTGACAGTATCGAAATAAACAAATACATCTACCGTAACATAAACCTGAATGGCTCTTTTACAGAAAAGAAATGGGATGGAAGTGTGAATATTTCCGATAAGAATATTAAACTTGACCTTCAGGGATTACTTAACTTTAATAATAAGCTGCCTGAATTTGATTTTACTCTTAATATTGCTCATGCAAATCTGTATAAGTTGAACTTTGATAAACTTGACACATCTGCAGCTGTTACAATGCTTCTGACATCTAATTTTAAAGGAAATAGTATAGACAACCTGGATGGCGAAATAAAACTTCTTAATTCAAAGTTCATAAAATATAACAATAACCTTGAACTTCATGATTTTTCCATAAAGACCCACAATGAAGGCTATAAACCTGTTTTAAGTCTGAGAACCGATTTTCTGGATGCAGATATAAAAGGTTATTACAATTTTGCAGGTCTCGGGGGTCTTGTAAGATCTACTCTGGCATCCCTGATGCCTTCCCGGTTTCCAGTCAGAGACAAAGAGAAGGTCTTGAAAAAAAATATGTTCACTTTTGAAATTAATTTTAAGAATACCGATAAGATCAACAATTTCTTCAGAACCGGATTACAATTAGCTGATAAAAGTTATATAAAGGGAGCAATTTTTGCCGATAGTATTATAAATGTTGCAGGAAAGACGGAATTGCTGACAATTAAAAATAATGTTTTAAAAAATTTATCGTTCAACACCTCAGTCTCAGGATCTAAGTTAACAATGGGTGTCAATAGTAGCTCACTCAGCCTCCTGGGGCAATCTGAACTTAAAGATTTCTCTGTCGGATTAAAGACAATACCTGATAATTTTACCTTTAAAATTAAATGGGATAATAAAGACACCATTCTTAACCAGGGCAATTTTGTTGCTCATGGTACAGTTATAAAAAACCCCACCGGAAAACAAAATTCAATTTTAAATGTAGATATTGATTCCTCCCAGATTTATACTGATAATAATCTCTGGAAACTTAGTAATTCATCAATCCGGATCGATTCGAATGCCATTAACATAAACAAGCTCTATATCATTAGTAAAGAGAGGTACTATCTCGTTGATGGTTCTGTTTCAGAGAATTCCGCGGATACATTGTATCTCGGTTTTAAAGGAATTGATATAGCTCCTCTTAATTATTGGATTAACCGGAAAAGAAATGATCCTGGTATGGTTCCTTTGGATTTTAAAGGTCTTATCAACGGAAAAATTCTTATAACCAATGTTTACAAAAGTTTATTGGTGGTCGGTAATATTGTTGTAGATAAATTTTCTGTGCTGGGCAGCGAGTTTGGAAAAATTTCAATAAACTCTGATCTGGACAACATTAAAAAAGTGGTTAACATCAAAGCCAGCAATAATCTCAATTCTGTAAAAATGTTTGATGTTTCAGGAATTTATGACCCTTCAAAGAAAAAAATAAATCTTGATGCACAGGCTGTTAAATTACCTATTGGATTTCTTAATCCTTTACTTAAAGTTTTTGCTTCGGAAATAAGCGGTTTTGCATCGGGAAAAGTTAACTTATCAGGAGAAAATGACAACATTTTTCTCACCGGTGCCGCGAAGGTTGAGAATTCCTCTCTGAAGATTAATTATCTCCAGACAAAATATTCATTGAATGATACTGTCAGATTCGATAAGGAAGGATTTAAATTCGATAATATAAGGATTAATGACGCTGAGGGAGACCTGGCAACACTTACAGGATCAGTTAAACATAAAAATTTTCGCGATTACACTGCTGATCTTATTATCAATGTTACTTCAAATGGATTCCTGGTATTAAATACAAAACCGAAAGACAATCCAATGTTTTATGGAATTGTTTATGCGTCAGGGGTGGCAAAAATAAAAAGCGATCAGAATTTACTCTCATTTGATATATCTGCCAAAACAAGTAAATCGGCTAAAACAGGAAAGACCTCTGAACTTTATGTTCCTATCAGTAAGGGTCTTTCTGCATCAGATTATTCCTACATCACATTTGAAGATTCAAGCAGTACGAAACTTATTGAAGCTAACCCAATACCTTCTTCTTCTGCAAGACAAATTTCAATGGATCTTGATATGAATCTTGAGGTGACTCCCGATGCTGAAATCCAGATTATCTTTGATTCCAAGGCAGGTGATATCATGAAAGGTCACGGTTCAAGCTATAATCTGAATGTAAGTCTTAATAAAAAAGGTGATTTTGGAATACTGGGTGACTATACAATTGAAGACGGCACTTATAATTTCACTCTTGGCCCCATAATAAACAAACCTTTTAGTGTGGAAAACGGCGGAAAGATAATGTTCAACGGAAATCTTAAGGATGCAGAAATTGATTTGAAGGCTTCCTATTTAAACCTTAAAGCCACACTTTACCCTCAGATCCTTCCGGACGAAAAATACAAAGAAAGAATTCGTGTTGAACCTCAGTTGAATTTATCCGGTAAACTATTTAATCCTAATGTGGGATTCGATATTTATCTTCCGGATGCTGATGAGGAGACCAGAACAAGTCTGCGAAATGCAATTTCCACACAAGAGGAGATGATCCGGCAGGTAACTGCTCTCCTCTTAATGAACAATTTCATTTCCAGTGGAAATTCCGGAGTTTCAACGACAACAACTGCTACATCGGCAATGGCAGCCACATCTATGGAGATGATCTCAAACCGGGTCACAAATATGTTGTCACAGATATCTAAAAACGTTGATATCGGATTGAATATAAGGCCCGGATCGAATGCAATAACCCCGCAGGAGGCAGAGCTCGCTTTATCCACCCAGGTTTTAAACAATAAGGTGGTACTTAACGGTAATTTTGATGTAAGGGGAGCCGGCGCCGCAACTGCAAGTAATACTACTCAATTAACAGGTAATACAAATCAATTAACCGGGGATTTCGATGCAGAAATAAAGATTACAGAAAAGTTGCGATTCAAAGTATTTAATCGTTTTAATGACACATATTATACTTCCGGATTGAGCCCATACACTCAGGGTGTTGGTATACAATACAAACAGGATTTTAACAGGTTTTCCGATTTATTCAGGAAAAAAATAAAAGCCGATATGAAGAAGGAGGATGAGACAAAAATCAGGAATAAATAGTCGCGTGTTACTTTCTTCCCATCTGAAACCTTAGTTAATAAATTTTATATCATTGTTATTAAGCATGCATAATAGAAAAGGATATCATCCCGTTTATTAATAACTTCGCATGTTAAAACTTAATGAAGACCGGGTAGAGACTTATAAAAACAGATTATTGCAAACTAAATTACATACCGAACAGCGGACGTCAGCATCAGGGAGAACAAAAGGGATAGCAGGTACCGTATTTGTACATTGCTTGTTATTTGGATTCCTTATCCTGGCAGGTTTTTCAGTTCCTCGGCCCCCCTCAGATACAGAAGAGGGTATCCTGGTCAACTTCGGGACCGGCGAAACCGGTATGGGTTCCATTGAACCTTCACCACCTGCAAGCCAGAAAGTGAGTGCCCCTCCTCCGATTAAAGAGGTGACTTCTACCCGGCCATCATACAAACCCTCTGTAAAAACTAAAGATGAATCCCTTTTGAGTCAAAATACTGAGGAAGCACCTGTGGTAAAAAAAACAGATCCTGAAGCTGCAAAGAGAAAGCTGGAGAAAATTGAATCTGACAAAAAGATCAGAGAACAGCGTGAATCTGAAATAATCCGGATCAGACAGGAAGAAGCTGAAAAAAAGAGGATTGCAGCAGATCAGCAACGCGAGTCAGATATAAAGAACCGTACAAAAAATGCCCTGGCTGATTCAAAAAATACAGGAACAAACTCTACCAGTGAAGGCATTGCCGGAGGAGCAGGCAACCAGGGAGATCCTAACGGATCGGTAAATTCCAAAATAAGGGGTGTGGGAAGTGGACTAGGAACACAAGGTACCGGTACAGGAGGCCCGGGAGGCAAGGGAGGTATTTCATATGATCTACAAGGTCGTGGATTTCAGGCACTTCCTAAGCCAAAATACGATTATCAGGGTGGAGGAAGGGTTGTCGTTGAGGTTAGCGTTGACAGGTCCGGTAAGGTTGTTCAGGCAACCCCGGGAACAAAAGGTTCTACAACACTTGATGAATATCTTCTGAAAGTTGCAAAAGAAGCTGCTCTTGAGGCCCGGTTCGAAGTTAAACAAGATGCTCCTGTAATCCAGAAGGGTACAATAACTTATAATTTTATATTGAAATAGGATATTAAAGCAACAATTATCTGCAAATTAATACATTGCAATTATCAGGCTTATACTATGAATGTTCTCTTGCAAATAGTTCTTTAATTGCAACATTAAGATTATCAATCAGATTATTGTCTTTGATAATATAATCATCAATGCCTTTTCTGGCAAGTTCAAGAACAATCTCACCTTTATCCTGACCTGATAGCATAATTACCGGAGTATCAGGTTTCAACTCTTTTATCTTGTCGAAAACTTCCATTCCATTCATTACTTTATGGTCATTATTAACAAAATAGTAGTCGAGAATTATCAGGTCGGGGTTTTTGTTTAGTGCGCCGATGCAATCCTCACCATATGAAAAAGCTTCAAGCCGGAATCCTTCAGTATTAAATCTTTTAACAACCAACATGTTAATAAATGGATCATCGTCTACAATAAAAATAAGTTTCTGGCTACTCATCGATGAAAAGTTGAAAATGGATTTATACAAAGTTAAAATAAAAATTTAATTGAGCTAAGTTAAAATTAGTCAGTTCTATTTGCTGACGCTCACATTGCAAAAAGAGGGAATGATTTCATCATCCGAATAACATTCTTTCCGACACTTTTGATAACTGCTTCATTTTCAATGTTCGAAATAACTTCATCAATAAGGTCAACTATTATTCCCATGTGTTCTTCTTTAAGACCGCGTGTAGTAATAGCCGGGGTACCTACTCTCAAACCAGAGGTAAGGAAAGGAGAACGGGTGTCAAAAGGAACCATATTTTTATTTACTGTAATATGTGACAGAACAAGAGTGTTTTCTACTTTTTTACCTGATATTTCCGGAAATCTGGTCCTCAGATCAATTAACATCAAATGATTATCAGTACCATCGGAGATAACTTTGTAACCTTTGTCCATAAAGGCTTTTGCCATTACGGCCGCATTTTTTTTAACCATCAGCTGGTATTCATTAAATCCGGCAGAAAGTGCCTCACCGAAAGAAACTGCTTTTGATGCAATTACATGCTCAAGAGGACCGCCCTGTATACCGGGAAATAAAGCTGAATTGAGAAGTGAAGACATCATTTTTATTTCACCTTTTGGTGTAGTTATTCCCCATGGATTTACAAAATCTTTACCCATCAGGATAATTCCTCCTCTTGGTCCCCTGAGCGTCTTGTGAGTTGTGGAGGTTACTATATGCGCATATTTCAACGGATTCCTTAAAAGTCCTGCTGCTATTAACCCTGCCGGATGTGCCATATCAATCACCAACATGGCACCGATCATATCAGCAATTTTTCTCATTCTTTCATAATCCCATTCACGTGAATAAGCCGAAGCCCCTCCAATTATCATTTTTGGCTTTTCTTTCAGAGCGATCTTCTCCATCATATCATAATCGACTAATCCATCATCCTCTTTTACGCTATAGGCAACAGGTTTGTAAAAAAGACCCGAGGAATTAACAGGAGATCCGTGGGATAAATGTCCTCCATGTGCAAGATTTAATCCCATAAAAGTATCTCCCGGTTTGAGCACTGTCATGAAAACAGCCATATTTGCCTGGGCTCCGGAATGCGGCTGAACATTTGCATATTCAGCATTAAAAAGTTTCTTTAATCTGTCGATAGCTATCTGCTCAGTCTGATCAACGATCTCACAACCACCATAATAACGGTTTCCGGGATACCCTTCAGCGTATTTATTCGTCATTACCGATCCCATAGCTTCAAGGACTTGAGGACTGACAAAGTTTTCTGAGGCAATTAACTCAATTCCGTTTATCTGGCGCTGACGCTCCTTTTCAATAAGGTCAAAAATCAAAGTATCTCTCTTCATAATATAAAATTTTAATACAATTATTCTTCTGAAAATTCAACCAGTAATTCGCGATATGTTGAATAGATCCTTGATTTGGAGATAAATCCGACATAATAACCGTTATCAAGTACAGGAAGGTTCCATGCACCGGTTTTTCGGAATGTATCCATCACAGTTTCTATATTCTCCTTTTTATCAATGTAAGAAGGAGGAATGGTCATAAGATCACGCATCAGGGTAGTACTGTACAATTCCTGCTGAAACATAATCTCCCTTACATCATCAAGGGATACTATACCTTCCAGAATATTGTTCTCGTCTACAACAGGAAAAAGGTTCCTTTTCGATCTGGCTATTATTTTTACTAATTCGCCAAGAGTATCTGTTGGCTTTACCTTCAGTAAATCGGTTTCAATTTCCTTCTTCCAGTTCATAAGCGTCAGCACAGCTTTATCCTTATCATGAGTAATAAGATCCCCGCTTTCTGCCAGTTGAACATGATAAATTGAATGTTTTTCAAAACTTCGCGTGGTAATATATGCTGCTGTCGAGGTTATTATCAGTGGGATAAGCAGATTATATCCTCCTGTGATTTCTGCTATCAGGAAAATTGCAGTAAGTGGGGCGTGCATTACACCCGCCATCATACCAGCCATACCCACAAGTACAAATCTGTTATCAGGCAGGTCTACACTAGTAATTTTTTTCAGGATACCTGCAACAAGGTATCCGTTTATTCCTCCGATAAACAGAGTGGGTGCAAATATCCCTCCTACTCCGCCTGCTCCGTTTGTGGAACTGCTCGCGACCACTTTCAGCAAAACTAATCCCGACATAAAAAGAATAATCATCAAAAAACTGCCGGAATTTTGACTGAAAATACTGCTATTAAAAACTAAATCCGACTTTCCCTGTAGGAGCAACATAATTGTGTCATAACCTTCACCATAGAAAGGAGGAAATAGATAAATCAAACTTCCAAGCACAATACCTCCAAGCAAAAGTCTTAAATAGGCATTGGTGATTTTATTATAACTTCCTTCCAGGAATAATGTCATTTTCGAGAAGTAAAGAGAGATCAAACCGGAAATAATCCCCAGAAGCATATACCAGGGAATATTTGAAATGTTAAAAGATCCGACCACATTGAAGCTAAGCAGAACTTTATCTCCCATAAGGAAATATGCAACTGTTGCAGCTGTAACAGAAGAAATGAGAAGCGGAACAATTGATGATATTGTAAGATCCAGCATCAGTATCTCAAGAGTAAAAACAATTCCGGTAATCGGAGCCTTAAAAATCCCGGAAATTGCTCCTGCCGCTCCGCATCCGATTAATAAAGTTATATTTTTATAATTCAGCTTAAAAAATCTGCCAAAAGCAGATCCGATAGAAGATCCTGTCAATACTATTGGCGCTTCAGCTCCCACCGAACCTCCAAAACCAATTGTTAGAGTACTTGCGATTATGGAAGTCCATGTATTATGCGCTTTCAGATAACCTTTCTTTCTCGAAATTGAAAAGAGTATCCGGCTTATGCCATGCCCTATGTTATCCTTCACAATATACCTGACAAATAAAAAAGTCAGTAACATCCCAACAAGTGGATAAGCCAGATACAAATAGTTGCCTGACTCCGAGGTAATCCCTTCGGTAAGTAATTTATGAGTATAATGAATTGAATACTTAAGTAAAGCAGCAGCTATGGCACTCAAAAATCCTACAACCAGACTAAGGAAGTACACTAATTTAACCTGATCAATTTCTAAAAGGTTTTTAGGAAGTATTTTTCTGAATAAAGGATTTCTGAACATAATTATGCAAATATAAAAACATTAGTAAACCCGCACTGTTTTTTTAATTAAGTTTGTCACAACGATCAGCCTGGAGCAATGTATTTATATGTCCGATAGAACTTTTAATATATGACTCCGGAGTAAATCAGTTAAATTATATTATATGAATATCGGCATTCAATAATAAACTATTTTAAGTGATTAATTTTCAATCATATAATCTCATGAACTCACCCCAACCCCTCTCTGCTCTGCAAAGAGGGGCTAAGAAGGATATCTCCCCCTTCTTTTGCCTGTAAGAGAATCCCGCTTGCGGGATCGACGAAGTCAACGGGGGCAGGGGGATGAGTACATACAAGGTAAAAGCATTTCTCAAATAAATATTATTCATTCCTGATAGTCATATTATATTATATTATATTAAAATAACTAAGATTACCATGTCCCAACCTTCTCCGCCAGCCGTCAGGGGAAGGCGTTTTATTTAATATTTTTTCACTGAAAGTGGGCAAAAAATTAATTAAAGAGAATAGATTCGAAATAGTTTATGATAAAGTACAAGAAGTTTACTCTTGAAAATGGATTAAGGGTTTTGGTGCATGAAGATAAATCCACTCCCCTTGTTGCAATGAACATTCTTTATGATGTCGGATCGAGAGATGAAGATCCTGCAATGACCGGGCTGGCGCATCTTTTTGAACATCTTATGTTTGGAGGTTCATTAAATGTTCCGGATTATGATACACCATTGCAACTGGTTGGCGGTGAAAATAATGCATTTACCAATAATGATATTACCAATTACTACCTTACAATTCCCTCAGAAAATATAGAAACAGGTTTTTGGCTGGAATCTGACAGAATGCTCGAACTTGATTTTTCACAAAAGAATCTCGATACCCAGAGAAATGTTGTCATTGAGGAATTCAAACAGCGATATCTGAATCAACCTTATGGAGATGCTATATTAAAACTTCAACCGTTGGCATATAAAGTACATCCCTACAGATGGCCAACTATCGGAATGGATATGAATCACATCAAAAATACTGATCTTGAACATGTTAGAAAATTTTTCTTTTCACACTACGCTCCAAATAATGCAATACTCACACTTACCGGCAACATTGGATATGATCTTGCATTTAGACTTTCACAGAAATGGTTTGGACCTATTGAAAAGAGAACAATACAAATAAGAAACCTGCCTGCCGAACCTGAACAGACAGAGCCAAGAGACCTGACGATTGAAAATGATGTTCCATCAACTGCATTATATAAAGTCTGGCATACCGGCCCAAGAAATAGTACTGATTTTTATACACTTGACCTTATCACAGATCTTCTTGCCGGAGGAGAATCAGGCAGATTGTACACAAAACTCGTCAGAGAAAGGAAATTGTTCAGTGAAATAAATGCCTATCTGACCGCAGATATAGACCCAGGACTTATTATTGTTCAGGGTAAACTAATGAAAGGAATTGATATTCAACACGCTGAGGAATCAATTAATAATGTTATCAATGATTTGCGGAAAGAAAATGAAATCGGTGTCGAAATGGAAAAAGTGAAGAACAAATTTGAGTCTTCAACAGTATTTTCAAACACAAGTATCCTCAACAAAGCGGCAAACCTCTCATTCTTTGAACTTTTAGGTGACCCGGGATTAATAAATATTGAAGTTGATAGTTATAGAAATGTCAGCCACCATATGGTAAATGAAGCTCTGGAAAGATTTTTTATTCCTTGTAATTGCAGTACAATTAATTATTTATCAACCCGAAAGGAGAAATGATGAAAAATCTGCAAAGAACTCAACCACCGACATTCCCGGTTGAAAAAGTAGTAATTCCTGAAGCAAAATCATTCAGATTGGATAATGGATCTCCTGTCTATTTGATCGAAGCAGGAACGGAAGATATAATGCGTCTTGAGTTTGTTTTCAGAGCTGGACAGGTAAAGGAAAACCTTCCGCTTATTGCTTCGACATGCAACATGATGCTTTCGGAAGGATCGCTGAATTACAGTTCTGAAGAACTAAACCGTTTGCTCGATTTCTATGGTGTTTTTTTAAATCAGTCATCTGAAAAGGATTGCGCCGGTATTGTTCTCTTTTTCCTGAATAAGCATATTGAAAAAGTGCTGGAACTCAGCCGTGAGATATTGTTTCGTCCTGTTTTTCCAGAAGCTGAATTAAATTCACTGATGAAAAAACGACTTCGCTGGTACCTGGTAAACAGGGAAAAAGTTCAAAACCTTGCTATCGATCAGTTTTTTGAATCTCTTTTTGGGAAAAATCACCCTTACGGGTATCAGATTCACGAACAGGATTTTGAAAATATAACTCCTTCTCTGTTATCAGATTTCCACTCTAAATACTACACTCCTAAGAAAATGGCAGTCATAATATCGGGTAAAATACACAACAGAACTGCCGAACTCCTTAATTCTTATTTTGGAAATATTTCTTCAAATGAAAATGCAAATAAAAATGAAACATCAATTAAAAATATAAAGGGAGAAAAATTAAAAAAAGTCCATATTAACAAATCAGGCGCTGTCCAGAATGCCATAAGAATAGGATCCACAACAATTAATAAAAAGCATCCCGATTATCCTGGTCTGAAGATTCTGGATTCAATCCTTGGCGGATATTTCGGCTCACGTTTAATGAAGAATATTCGTGAAGAAAAAGGCTACACATACGGAATTAGTTCATCAATATCCTCGTTGGATCTATCAGGCTATAAAGTGATCTCAACAGAGGTGGACCAGAAAAACTGTCAGAAAGCGATAGATGAAATTTACAGGGAGATAAAGATTCTGCAGAATGTGGCTTTGAAAAAGGAAGAGATGGCAGTTGTACGTAATTATATGTCGGGCGAGATGGTAAGAATGTTCGACGGACCATTTGCACTTGCCGAAAGTTTCAGATCAGCGTGGGAATTCGGTCTGGACAACAGTTATTATTACAGGTTAGCTGAAAAAATAAAAACAATTGAACCATATGAAATAACTGAGCTGGCGAGAACGTATTACAATATTGATGATCTTTATGAAATAACGGCAGGCTCAGAATGAAATACAGGCTTCTTAATATTATCATTTTTTTATGCCCTTTTTGGTCCGGTTATGCTTTCTCGCAAAACTGTATTACAGATCCTCCAAAACCACCTGTTCTTACATCTGTTTCGGTAGATCCGGAAACAGGCAATACAAACTTAACCTGGACATCGAGTCCGTCCTCTGATATTGCCGCCTACATACTGTATACTTATAAAAACAGAGATGGTATGCCTGTCGATACTGTTTGGGATTCCACTGCAACAAGTTATACATTATCAAGTACTGCTTCAAAATATTTCAGTGTCTCCTATGTGATAGCAGCTATGAGACTACCAAGATGTACCAGTATACTTTCAGATTCGATTAATTCGATATTTGAAACGGCATCTCTTGATACATGTAATAAAAAGATTATGATATTGTGGAACAGATATCCATCTTTTCCTCAAAAAGTCACGGGATATACTGTTTTATTGTCTGAAGGTGGCGGAACTTTTTACGAAGCAGGAAATGTAAATGCCGGTGATACAAGTTACGTCCTGAATGATTTTACAATTAATACTGAATACTGTTTCGTGGTTCGTGCGAATCTGGAAGGAGGAAAATTCTCCACTTCAAATAAAACCTGTTTGTCAACAAAGATGCAGAGGCCTCCCCTCTGGATCAATGCCGACCAGGCAACTTTAAATTCTGAAGGGAAAATAACGCTTTCCTTTACAGTTGACCCTATGTCAGAAATAAAACACTTCAGTCTCGAAAGAAAAACCGGATCATCTGGCACTTTTCAGGAGATATCGAGACCAGTTTCAGTCAACGGATCAGTATATTATACAGATAACCAGGCAAATACAAACATTATTAACTACTACAGGCTATCTGCTGTCAACGGTTGCAACATTCCGGTGATGGTATCAAATCTGGCTTCCAATATAGTTCTTTCATTAAAAAGGTCAGGTAATAATATTATCCTTTCATGGAACCCATATCAAAGCTGGCTGGGTACAATATCTTCATACAAGTTATTTGTAAACAGTGGTAAAGGATATGAAGAACAAAATGTCATCCCGGCTTCAGATACAGTCTTCGTGCAGGATTATCAACAAATAATGTACAAGGTCTCAGGTAATGAAGTTTGTTTCTACATCGATGCATCTGAAGCATCCAATCCTTACGGTATCTCAGGTGCAAGTATTTCATCGACAATTTGCACTTCTCCTATTGAGATCATAACGATTCCGAATGTTTTCACTCCCAACAACGACCTGGATAATGATCTTTTCAGACCCGTCCTATCATTCACACCATCTGATTATCAACTTATAATCAGCGACAGGCAGGGCAACATTCTTTTTGAAACCAGAGATTACCTTGAATCATGGGATGGCTCAAAGAACGGAAAACCTCAACCTCAGGGAGTCTTCCTTTGGTTTTTAAAATTAACGACCCCTTCGGGAAAGACAATTTCAAAAACTGGAACCATCACCATTATCAGGGACAGATAATAAAATCATCATCTCTTTTACATCTTCGGCTAGTAATTTTGAGCTGGAAAGGCTATATTTGTAACCTTTATAAGAACTTCTCCGCTGTTATTTTATGGGTAACAAAGATATTTTTGATGAAGAAGACAGAATTCTTATTCAGACTGAATATAATAGTCTGATAAACAATCTTCTCAGGTGTAACAAACCCGGAGACAGGGAGCTTATTGATAAAGCATTCAAAATAGCTAACGAAGCTCACTGGAATATGCGTCGAAAATCAGGTGAGCCTTATGTAATACACCCGATATCAGTCGCAAAAATAGTAAATAATGAAATTGGTCTGGGTGCCAAATCAATAGCCGTAGCTCTTCTTCATGACGTTGTTGAGGATACTGAGTATTCACTGGAAGATGTTAAAAGGGATTTTGGTCCAAAAATAGCATCGCTTATTGATGGTCTGACGAAAATATCAGGCACATATAACAAAGAAAATTCTTCTTCTCTGCAGGCAGAAAACTTCAGGAAAATGCTGCTTACCCTTTCCGACGATCTCAGGGTTATCCTTATTAAAATTGCTGATCGCCTGCATAATATGAGAACTCTCGACTCTATGCCTGAACACAAGAAGATGAAGGTTGCAGGAGAAACTATATTTCTTTATGCTCCTCTTGCTCACAGGCTTGGTCTATACGCTATTAAGAGTGAACTTGAGGACCTGAGTTTCAAGTTCCGTCAACCTCAGATCTATGAGGAAATTTCATCGAAACTGAAACATAGTGAAAAAAAGAATCTCGCATTCATCAATAAATTCTCCTTGCCAATAATTGAAAAACTCACAGTGGCCGGTCTCAAGTTCGACATCAGCGGAAGACCAAAATCCATCTTTTCAATATGGAAGAAAATGCAGGCAAAAAATGTCCCGTTTGAAGAGATTTATGATGTTCTTGCTATACGGATCGTTTTTGAACCCGCTGCCGGGATACCCGAAAAAACACAATGCTGGAACATATATTCCATTATTACTGATTCATATTTGCCTAAGCCTGACAGACTACGCGATTGGGTAAGCCGTCCAAAACCCAATGGATATGAAGCTTTACATGTAACTGTAATGGGTCCTGAAGGTCAGTGGGTAGAAGTACAGATAAGAAGCAAACGGATGGATGAAATAGCGGAAAAAGGCTACGCTGCACACTGGAAATACAAAGGAGACGAAGTCCAGGAGACAGAACTCGACAAATGGATAAAAAAGATCCGAATAATGCTCGAAAATCCACATGAAGATCCTATTGAGTTTCTGGATGAATTTAAAATGAACCTGTTCTCATCAGAAATTATGGTTTTTACACCAAAAGGTTTTCTTGTCAGCCTTCCAAAAGGAGCTTCAGCCCTTGATTTTGCTTATGAAATACATACTGAGATAGGTAATAAAGCTATTGGCGCAAAAATAAATTATAAGCTTAACCCTATAAACTCAATTCTGATGAGTGGCGACCAGGTTGAAATAATTACGTCAGATATTGCCAAACCCGACATAGAATGGCTCTCATTTGTAAGAACATCGAAAGCAAAGGAGGCAATTAAAAATGCCCTTCGGATTGATTCAAAGGATAGTATCCAGAAAGGAATGGAGATTCTGGAATCCAGACTTAAGGAAATCGGAGTCAATTCTAATAATGAAACCCTTAAATCCCTTATTCTCTCATATGATGTGACGAATAAAGAAGAATTATATTCTGGAATTGGTCAGGGGCGTATCAACCTCGACAATCTTAAGAAAATAATTAAGAAGAACCCGGCTAATAATGTCATTAAATACTGGGAATTAAAACTTATCGGATCAAAGAAAGAGAAAAAAGATTCCGAGGTTTCACAGGGTGGAATTGATAAGAATGTTCCTTTCCTTCTCAGGGAAAATGTTGATAATTCAGAACAATCATATGAAATAGCAAAATGCTGTAATCCTATTCCCGGAGACGAAGTTACCGGTTACCATTCCCCGGAAGGGACTATTATTATTCATAAGCCCAAATGTCCTGTAGCAATTAGAATTATGTCGAATGAAGGAAACAGGATAATTGCGGTGAAATGGGCAATTCATAAACTGGTTTCCTTCCTTGCAAGAATAAGCATGACCGGCATCGACAGGATAGGATTGGTAAATGATATCACGACCATCATATCTGCCGAACTGAAAGTTAATATGACCAGGATTAACATCTCAGTTAATAATGGAATTTTTGAAGGCACAATCGATTTATTTGTTCATCATACAAAGGACCTTAACAATCTTATTCTTAAAATCTCCAATATCAATGGTATTGAAAATGTCAAAAGAGTAGAAGATTTCTCAAATTAAATTTTCTGCCGGTTCAATCCGAAATATCCGGGAAAATTGCCTACTTTTGTTATTATTTTAAATTAGACCAGATATGATTAGTGACGATACCAAATTAACAGTAAAGAAGATCTTCACTGAATATCTCGAAAAGAAGGGTCATCGGAAAACTCCTGAGAGGTATGCGATTCTTGATGAGATTTATTCAAGGTCAGGACATTTTGATATTGAGTCTCTGTATATTTTTATGAAGAACAAAAATTACCGAGTGAGCAGAGCAACATTATATAATACCATTGAGTTGCTGCTCGATTGTAATCTTGTTATAAAACATCAGTTCGGAAAGAACATTGCCCAATTTGAAAGAGCTTACCAGTGCGGGCAACACGATCATCTGATTGACATTGAAACAGGTAAAGTTATAGAGTTTTGCGACCCGAGGATCAATGAGATCATTAATACTGCCAGTGAAATGCATCATTTCAACCCGCAATACCACTCCCTTTATATTTATGGTAATATTGAAAATAATACCAGGGAATAAAATATTCAGATACCCGGACAGTAAGGAGTTATCCTAAACAATGTTTCAGTTTATTGCTAATATCGAGAAGTGACCTGAGTACCTTTGAATAGATATATTATTATCAGAATTTCAAAACAATATCAAGAAAGATAGGGAGCCCGAGAGGAAATGTATTTACAATATTCTTATTGTTAACCAGTCCGAAATCAATAGCAAATTTCTCACTCATAAAACGGACCCCATATGAAAAAATTGAATTATCGGGAATAAACCAGTTTTCAGTTATCAGACCAATTCTTCTGGATATCCGGGTCATACCGCTTAATGCTAATATCGGTCTATCGGACCATTGGGATCCAATAAATCCCCATCCGGCACCAAGTGTGATATTATTGTTTTCATTTCCAACTGTGGCTGATCCGTAACCTATTCCCAGACCACTGAAATCAGAAATTAAATCAGCTGCATTTAAATAAAGTAATCCTCCTCCGATCCACAACGATTTCCCAACTTTAAATCCGAGCTTAGGTATTAAAATAATGATGGGATGTCCGGTTAATGTTGAATACAACTCAAGACCTCCTCCAACACTTAAAAAATTAGTAAGACCATAGCTCACTGTATTAGCCGAGATGTCAATATTTTGATAGTATCCATCGCCTTTTTTAAGTTGTATACCCGGACTAATGAAGTACCTGGAATAATTTGGATTAGGAAACCAGTATTTCCCCTTTTTAAAATTTGTTGAATCTAAAGGAACCAGTGACTTAATTTGATCTTTTTTTATGGCAAGAGTTCCAATATTGTCTGTAGCCAAATCAATCTCAAGTGCATTTTCAAGGACAATTCTCCCCTGAACTGTCGAACCATCCTTAAGCTTAATCAGAAATTTTTTTGACTGATTATCAGCTGAATTTGCCTGAGAGTAAATATTCGCCTGCCCTAAAATAATGCAAAGCATTAACATCACTAAACAGAGTCTCTGATTGCTTCTCATATTTTCAAATATTAAAAAGAATCATAAATTCTACTCAAAACTAAAACTTTTTGAACAAATAAAAAAATATAATATAGTCATTTTTAAATATTTACAAAAATATTATCAATGTTTCAACTTTCACTTTTTTATGAAATTATAACAAGACCAGCATAAAGTAAAATTTCAGAAATTAATTTGTACCTTGTTGAGCATTTAAAAAAAATTATTACATATATCTAATATGAACATTGACATACTGTTAGGTCTTCAATGGGGTGACGAGGGAAAGGGTAAAATCGTTGATGCTTTAAGTCCGGAATATGATGTTATTGCCCGTTTTCAGGGTGGTCCCAATGCAGGACATTCCCTTGAGTTTAATAATGTTAAACACGTTCTTCATCTCATACCTTCCGGTATATTTCATGCAGATAAACTGAATATTATAGGAAATGGGGTTGTAATCGATCCGGCTGTTTTTAAAAAGGAAATTGAAGAATTAGGATATCCGGTAAGCGAACTTGCAAAACGATTGATTATATCCAATAAGGCAAACCTTATTCTGCCAAGCCACATTATACTGGATTCCGCATACGAATTCAGCAAAGGCATTTCTAAGATAGGCTCCACTCTAAAAGGTATTGGTCCGGCTTATACCGATAAAACGAGCCGGAACGGACTTAGAATTGGAGATATTATGAAGGAAGATTTCAGGCAAAAGTATAATGATCACCTTAAGAATCATCTTACAATACTTAAAACGTACGATTTCAGTTTCGATCTTGAAAAATATGAAAAGGGCTGGTTTGAGGGAATTGAAATGTTAAAAAAATTTCCTATTTGTAATACGGAATACCTGGTTAATGAACTCGCAGGGAAAGAAAAAAGAGTACTTGCCGAAGGGGCTCAGGGAACAATGCTCGATTTGGATTTTGGATCGTATCCCTTCGTAACTTCCTCAAATACAATCAGTGCTGGTGCATGCACTGGTTTAGGTATCTCGCCAAAGCTTATCGGGGAGATTTTTGGAATATTTAAAGCTTATTGTACCAGGGTCGGATCGGGCCCTTTTCCAACAGAGTTGCATGACGATACTGGTGCTAATCTAAGAAATATTGGACATGAATTCGGTTCAACAACAGGAAGACCCAGACGCTGCGGATGGCTCGACCTGCCTGCTATGAAGTACTCTATTATGATAAACGGTATCACTAAGCTCTTCATGACCAAAGCAGATGTTTTGTCAGGATTTAAATCCATAAAGATCTGCACTTCATATAAAATTGACGGGAAAATATGTAACGAATTGCCTTTTAACAACGATTCCGTCATTGAACCGGTCTATACCGTATTTGAAGGTTGGAATGAGAATATAAAAGCTAAAAGAGATTATAAGGAATTACCGGCAGCTCTGATAAAATATATAGAATTCATTGAATACCAGACCGGTGTACCAGTAACAATGGTTTCTGTCGGTCCTGACAGAGAAGAGACTATTTTCAGGAATTAAAAGTTTTTCCATGTTTTTTACAGTATAACAAAAGTTACCTTTTAAGATCTTCTTTATCAGGCAAAGAATGCAAATAATGCGCAAAGCACGCAAAGTTAAATCAATAACGTATGACTCTTTGTAATAAAGTACTGCAGATTTTGTATATTCGGCATATAAAATTTGGGAACAAACCTTAAAACCTTGCAGATGAAATCACTAATACAATTCTTTGAAGAGAGTGTAGAGAAGTACGGTAATAATGTTTATCTCTGGGAAAAACCTAATGATAAGTATGAAGGTACAACTTATAGTGAGACAAGAAAGCAGGTTTATGAATTTGCTGCAGGACTCATAAAACTCGGAATTAAAAAAGGAGATAAGCTCAGCCTTATTTCGGAAGGCAGGAACAGCTGGGTTATTGGGGAAATGGGGATCCTGTACGCCGGTGCGGTTAATGTGCCTTTGTCTGTAAAACTGAACCCGGATGAAATAAAATTCAGGATAAATCATTCAGAGTCAAGAATGATACTGGTCTCTTCTATTCAGGCTCAGAAACTTAAAGAAATTCTGAAAGAATGTCCCGCCATTGAAAAAGTAATACATTTCGACACACAGGAAGAGTATGCAGATAATGAAGTCCATTTCAATGAAGTCAGGAAAATCGGAAGGGAATGGCTCGAATTGCCTGAAAACTTAATGAAGTTCGAAGATCTGTTTAAGAGCCTTACTCCAGACAGTTTTGCAAACATCTGCTATACATCGGGAACGACAGCCGATCCAAAGGGTATTATTCTGACTCATGGGAATTATGTTACTAATGTATATCAGGCATATAGTCTTATTGATATCCCATCTTTTTATAAGACATTACTTATTCTTCCCTGGGATCATTCTTTCGGCCATACAGGGGGAATATTTGCATTTATGGGTAAGGGAGCAAGTATTGCCTCTGTAAAAACCGGTAAAACTCCAATGGAGACATTAAGGAATCTTCCGGTTTGTCTGAAAGAAATTAAACCCAATATGTTAATGAGTGTCCCTGCAATTGCAAAGAATTTCAGAAAGAATATTGAAAAAGGAATTAAAGAAAAAGGAGCCGCTATTGAAGTGTTATTTAACCATGCACTTAAAATCTCATATTCATACAATAAAGAGGGTTGGAATAAAGGGAGAGGGTTGCAGAGGCTTAAAAAACCTCTTTTAAGATTTTACGACAGACTTCTCTTCAGCAAAATTCGTGAAGCATATGGTGGAGAGCTTGACTATTTTATTGGTGGTGGAGCCCTGCTTGAAATAGAGCTACAGAGATTTTTTTATGCGCTGGGAATTCCAATGTACCAGGGTTATGGATTAAGTGAAGCCTCTCCTGTTATCTCCTCAAATTCTGCCAGCCGCCATAAACTCGGATCATCCGGTGCACTCGTCAATAATATGGACCTGAAAATTTGTGACGACGACGGTAAAGAAGTTCCTCCGGGGCAAAAAGGAGAAATAGTTATCAGGGGTGGAAATGTAATGTACGGTTATTGGAAAAATGAGGCGGCTACAAAGGAGACGATAAAAGACGGATGGCTCTATACTGGTGATATGGGATATTTGTCTGAAGACGGCTTCCTCTATGTATTGGGTCGGTTTAAAAGCCTCCTGATAGCAGATGATGGCGAAAAATTTAGTCCGGAAGGTATCGAAGAATCGATCTCAGAACAATCAAAATATATTGATCAATGCATGCTTTACAACAATCAGAAACCTTATTCAGTTGCTCTTGTTGTACCTAATCAGCACGCACTCAAACTTTATCTTGAAGAAAAAAATCTGACAGCTGATTCTGATGAAGGGATACGATCGGTTATTACTTTGATCGAAAGTGAAGTTAATGAATACCGTACAAACGGAAAATTCGGGAACATGTTTCCACAACGATGGCTTCCTGTTGCAATTGGTATCCTTGAAGAAAGCTTTACTGAAGATAATGGCCTTATGAATTCTACAATGAAGATTGTACGGGGAAAAGTAATGGATAAATATCAGGAACTCATAGATTATTTATATACACCTGATGCAAAAGCAGTTACAAATGAAAGAAATATAGAAGAGGTTGAGAAGATGAAACTCGGGTAGGAAGAAAAGGCGCAGGGCAGAGGGCATGGGGCATGGGGCACGGGACGCACAGCTCAGAAGGTTTTAAAGCACTGAACTTATCAATAATTAAGTCTAATAATTAAGCACATATGAGAATACTTAAGATTGTATCAGTATTTTCTTTTTTAGTACTTAGCTCATCCTGTATTCATAAAAAAGAGATAAACTGGAAACTGGCTGAAAACCCAATTCTGACTAAATGGGCTACAGAGGTTGACCCGCTGAAACCATGGCTCCAGTACCCTCGTCCTGATATGGTAAGAAATGCCTGGATAAATCTTAATGGCCTTTGGGATTATGCAATCACGAGGAAAGGGATGAAACCGGAAAAATGGGATGGTTCAATCCTTGTTCCTTATCCGGTTGAATCAGCTCTTTCAGGGGTCAGAAAAAAAGTCTCGGAAAATGAAAATCTATGGTATAAAAGAATCTTTAGCATACCAAATGTATGGAATAAGAAACATCTTCTTCTGAATTTTGAAGCATGTGACTGGGAAACTATTGTCTGGGTAGACGGTAATGAGGTCGGAACCCACCTCGGCGGATACGACCCGTTTACATTCGATATTACTTCATTCCTGGGTAAAAACGGACATCACGAATTACTTGTTTGTGTCTGGGATCCAACTGATAAAGGCACACAACCTCGAGGTAAACAGGTTTCATCCCCCGGAAGTATCTGGTACACTTCAACAACAGGTATCTGGCAAACCGTATGGATTGAACCTGTAAATGAAACCTATATAGCCTCATTCAGAACGGTCACAAATGCAGATAACGGGACTATCATTTTTAAAACAAATGTTAAAAATTCTGATTCCGGTTCCCTCCTTTTCAAAATAATAAAAGATGGAAGCACTATTGCATCTGCTACCGGAAAATCCGACTCTGAAACTACCCTGCAGATTAAAGACCCTGTACTATGGTCACCTGACAAACCTGTTTTGTATGATATCACCATAGAATTGAAAAATAAAAATAAGACAGTTGATAAGGTTAAATCCTATGCAGGTATAAGAAAAATATCGATCGGGAAAACACCTGACGGGTTCACCAGGATGCTTCTCAATAATGAATTCATATATCAGAACGGGCCCCTCGATCAGGGTTTCTGGCCCGATGGGATTTACACTCCTCCGACTGAGGATGCTATGGTTTATGATCTTCAAATGATAAAGAAAATGGGATTCAATATGTTGAGGAAACATGTAAAAGTTGAAAACCGCATCTTTTATTATTGGTGCGATAAGCTTGGAATTCTTGTCTGGCAGGATATGCCCAGTGGTGATCAGTCAATCTGGGATAATATGCCGGATATAAATAAATCGAAAGATGCGACTGAACAGTATGAGTTCGAACTTAAGAGGATGATAGAGACAAAGTATAATCATCCGTCCATTATAATGTGGGTGCCATTCAATGAAGGCTGGGGCCAGTTTGAAACAGGAAGAATTACCAGGCTGATTTCAGAATATGATCCCACCCGTCTTGTTAACAGCTCCTCAGGATGGACCGACAGAGGCACAGGCAATATAAATGATATCCATCATTATCCCGATCCTGCTGTTCAGCCTGCTGAGGAAAAGAGAGCAATAGTCCTCGGTGAGTTTGGAGGGCTCGGTCTTCCTCTTCAGGGTCATACATGGGAACAAAAAAACTGGGGCTACAGAAATATGGCAGATACACTTCAGCTATTATCAAAATATGAATCTTATTTTGATATGATTCACAAGTTTGTGAAAGAAAATGGTTTAAGTGCAACAATTTATACTCAAACTACCGATGTTGAAACAGAAACGAATGGTCTTTTGACTTACGACAGGAAGGTCAATAAAATGGGAGTTGAAAATGTTTTCAGGGCAAATAATAATATAATACCTGCTTCACTTATTTCACATGACAGGATATTTACTGACAGGTTTACTGTAGAACTAAGAAATTCCAGAGCAGGCGGGAAAATTTACTATACTGTCGATGGAAACATCCCGGATGAAAAATCGATTCCTTATAACGGGCCATTTAAGATCTCAGAGACAACCACCGTTAAAACCTTCACAAAATGGAATGATGCCCAAAGTCGTGTGGCTTCATATCAAATTGAGAAAAGGAGCGCCATGCAACCGATTGAAATTGACAAATTAAAACCAGGGTTGAAAGCAACTATCTATTTCGGAAAGTATAGTAAGTTACCAGATTTTTCTGAACTTAAACCAATAGTAACGAAAACAGTACCCGGTGTTTATCATACCATAGCCGGCCGGGATTCGTATTTCGGTGTTGTTTTTGAAGGTTATATCCGAATTCCTGAAGATGGTGTTTACGGGTTGTATATAAACTCTGATGACGGAAGTAAACTGATAATAGACGAAACCGATCCGGTTCTGAATGACGGGATCCATGGAATGAGAGAAGAAGGAAAAAGTTACCCTCTAAGTAAAGGTTATCATAAACTAAGAATTGAATATTTTCAGTGCGAGGGTGGACTAGGTCTGGAATTCCTTATTGAAGCACCCGGCCAGCCTAAAAAGATCGTTCCGCCAATGATGCTCTATAATTAGGAATAGCCCTGTCAGCTGCCCTTGTGGCTGGGGGCGATTTTTTAAACTATCAATCTGCTTTTAAAAGGCAGAAAAGTCATGAAATCAGCATGATGAACAATATATGCCTCGGTGGTTCTTTTCACTAAATCACCTTCATGTGCATGTGCAGCAATTATATGACAAACCTCCGGAGGTATTCCGCATTCTTCTGCCAGGGCTACACCTGAAAAAGGGTGCCTCAGATATTGGCCATATTTACCCTGTATCGCTTTCTTTTCTTTATCAAGTTCATATTCAAGCAATTTACCGACATCGGCAAGGATAGCTCCTGAAATAAGTACATCCATATTTACAGGAAGGTCAGTGCTGAAAAACTCGTTCATCTTTTCACCGCATGAACGGGCTATATGAACCATACATCTTTTGTGCGCCATAAAGCTTACATTAAGGCCAGGGCCGCAAAGAAGCGTGAAAGGTATTCTTTCAAGATCATCAACTGTAAGAACGCTTCTTTCCAGGGCTATTTCCCATGTTCTGGCAGTTTTTTCCCTTAGAGAATGATCTATGATCCATTCAAGTTCGGGCCATAGCTTTTTGATTTGACCGGTCATTCCTTATAAATTAATTTACGTTAATCGGGCTATTATGGCATCAGTCATCTGAATCGTCGATGCTGCTCCATTTTCAACTACTTCAGGTTTTCCGGCCATCTTCATCATATCGTATGTTCTGAATTTGCCTTCTTCAATAACAGTGGCAACAGCTTTGCGTATTTTAGATGAAATTTTCTTGTTATCAAGATAATCAAGCATCATGCATGCCGATTCAATCATCGCAATAGGGTTCACAATTGGGATTTTATAACCGGCATATTTCGGAGCTGATCCATGAGTCGGCTCAAAAACGGCTATTCCATCGGATGAAAATTGAGCACTGCACGCAAAACCTAAACCTCCTATCAGCCCGGCAAAAGCATCAGATGCTATATCACCGAACATATTACCTGCAACTATAACACCATATTCCTCAGGATTTTTAGTAAGCCACATCATTTGTGCATCTATATTTGTATTCAGAAGTTTGATTTCAGGAAAAGAGCTTTTCTGAATCTCTTTTGCCAGCTTCCACATTAATCCCGATGTTTCCCGGATCACATTAGGTTTCTCACAGACTGTCACGGATTTATATCCATATTTTTTTGCATGTTCAAATGCAGCCTGTATTATCCTCTCAGTCGCTTTTCTGGTAAATATTCTTGTGGATATTGAAAGCTCGCCGACAGGAACTTTTCCAAAGTTTTCTACAAATTTAGGATGAGTCATCAGAGCCTGGTAAACCTGAGCCGGAGGGTTGGTCCACTCTACTCCGGAATATAAACATTCAGTATTCTGACGGAAAATTACAACATCTATAATTGGTTCGTCAATCGTATTTCCTTTTCCTCTGCGAATAAAGTTTAACGGATTGCCTTTATATGATCTGCAAGGACGTACACATATATCCAGATTGAAAAGCTGCCTTAAGCCCACAATAGGACTTGAATAGGTAAAGCCCTTACCCTGAAGTTCCGGTGAGAGCTCTGCTTTGGCCTCATCAATTGGTTTTGAGGTTATTGCTCCAAAAAGGGCAATCTTATGCTTTTCAATGAGATCGATGGTTCTCTGAGGCAAAGGATTGCCTTCTTTACACCAGAATTCCCAGCCGATATCGCCATGGATATAATCTGCAGTAAATCCTGCTGCATCTAATACTCTTATCGCCTGCTGAAGAACCACCGCTCCTATCCCATCGCCAGGTAATGTAACTATTGTACGTTTAGCCATAAGAATTCTGTTTGTTTAATTTGGAAGATACTGCTATTCGTAAAAATAATCAATTTTTATCAGGACTTAATACCTGACTATAATTTTATAGATATACAGGATAAATGGAAAAAAATAGTATTTTTGCGGCAAATTAGTACTATTATTTCGGGCATGAGCATATTAAGTAAGTTAAATCCAGCGCCAATCTGGATCTACTTTGAAGAGATTTGTAGTATTCCACGTCTTTCAAAGAATGAGGGGAAAATCAGACAGTATCTTCTTGAATTCGCCAAGAAAAACAATCTCGAATCAAAAGAGGATGAAGTTGGAAATATACTCATTATCAAACCACCAGCCAGGGGAATGGAGAACAGGAAAACAGTTGTTCTTCAGAGTCATATGGATATGGTAGGGGAAAAAAATGCAGACTATCCTCATAACTGGTCAACTGATCCCATTATACCTGCTGTTAAAGACGGATGGGTTACTGCTACTGGAACAACTCTTGGTGCCGATGACGGGATTGGCATTGCATCACAATTGGCTATCCTTTCCGATAAAAACCTGAAAGCGGGAAAAATTGAATGCCTGTTTACTGTTGATGAAGAATCAGGTATGACTGGAGCTATCAATCTCCGACCCGATTTTTTCAGCGGCAAAACACTTCTTAATCTTGATTCGGAAGATGAAGGGATACTTTTCATCGGTTGTGCCGGGGGTATGGATACTGTAGGAACTATGAATTATAAGGCTGTTCAGGTACCGGATGGTTCATGTGCTCTTAATATATCAGTTACTGGTCTCCACGGCGGTCACTCAGGTGATGAAATTCATAAAGGATATGGCAATTCAGTTAAAATAATGAACAGGCTGTTATGGAATATTTCGAATCAATTTAGAATTTCAGTTGCCGACTTTGACGGAGGAAATCTCCGGAATGCAATACCCAGGGAAGCATTTTCAACAATTGTATTCGATAAATCAGTAATTTCTAAAGTAAAGAGCTGGATCAATGATTTCTATTTTACCCAGATCGATGAATTTGGAGATATTGAGAAAGATCTTAAAATTGCTGTAAAGGAGACTGAGATTCCGTCTTTTGTAATGGATGAGGAGAGTCAGAAAAAGTTCCTGAATGCCTTAACCTGCTGTCCCCATGGCGTAATTGCGTGGTCACGGGAGATGGAAGATCTGGTAGAAACATCTACCAATCTTGCTTCGGCAAAATTCTCTGATAACAATACCATAAAAATAATCACTACACAAAGAAGTTCTTTAGAATCAGCTAAGGAAAATGCAGGAGCAATGGTTGAATCTTGTCTCAGACTTGCCGGAGCAGAAGTAGTTCATTCTGACGGGTACCCGGGGTGGAAACCAAATCTTACCTCGGAAATCCTCAAAATAACCCGTAAATCTTATGTCGATTTATTCGGGAAAGAGCCTTTAATCAGGGCTATACATGCCGGATTGGAGTGTGGACTGGTATATGAGAAGATAAAAGGTATTGATATGATATCCTTTGGACCTACTATCAAAGGAGCTCACACTCCTGAAGAAATGATCGAAATTATTACTGCACAGATGTTCTGGGATCTTCTGGTTGATGTAGTAAAAAATATGCCGATAAAATAGCAGGAAACTTTTATTGTCAGGGAGAATAAATCCTTATTGTTCATATATAATGAATTCATCTTTCCCGGCGCCACAAACTGGACAGATGTAATCATCAGGCAGATCATTGAAATTAATGCCAGGCTCAATTCCACCAGAAGGATCTCCATCTTCAGGATCGTAAATATAACCACAAACCACACATTTGAATTTTTCCATGGGAAGAAATTAACCCGCTTTTATTTTTCTCACCACATCTATAACTGTTCCGTCTACCCATTTAATAGCAGCAACAATATCGTCTTCAAATACAGGCTTTTGAGGTATCCCGCAAATTTTTTCAGCTTCATTTTTCAATTCCCTGAGGCTTTTTAAAGGAAGGCCGCTTCCTTTTACACTTTCAATAAGATCGTGCCTGAGAGGATTAATAGCAATACCCCGTTCAGTTATTATTACATCAATCAATTCACCCGGACCGCACAAAGTAGTGACATCATCCACAATAACAGGTATGCGGTCGCGAAATAATGGTATCGGGAGAATGACATTACGGGCATGCAGACAGTTTTGCCATCCTCCTATGCCGTGCAGGATGTAACCATCTGAATGTGTAACAACATTACCATTGAAGTTCAAGTCAACTTCAGTAGCCCCCAGGATCATAATATCCATCATACTTGTCAGGTTACCTTTTGAATGATAATTATAAGCATTGAAAACCGAATACGGTACATGATTTGAGTTATTCTCGATCGACCTTACTGAGTCCAGGTCAAAGGCCTGAGCATCCAGGATAAATCCCATCTGTCCCTCCTCAAGCATCTTAACCATATATTTGGTACTCCCTCCAAATCCGAATTTAGATTTCCATCCTTTGTCCTTAAGGATCTTATGGACATATACTGCAATAGCCAGAGATGTTCCGCCGGCGCCGGCCTGTATGGTAACTTCATCTTTCAAAATGCCTGACTTTTCAAGAAACGATGCAGTTAATTCAGCAATTAAAAGTCTGTCAGGGCTCTTAGTAATTTGTGTTGTTCCCGATACGATCTTTTCGGGTATCCCAATTTTGTCAACAACAACTACATAATCAACATAATTCCCTTCAATCTCCATTGGGAAGCATGGAAGATCGACCAGATTGTCGGTCACTACAATCACTTTTGATGCGTATAAATAATCAGCCTTTGCATAACCGAGAACTCCGCAGGCTGAAGAACCGGAAGTACCTTTTGCATTGCCAAAAGAATCTGCTGTTGGCGCAGCAAGTACGGCGATGTCAATCCTTACCTCGCCGTCCTGAATAGCCTGAACTCTCCCGCCATGTGATCGAAGAACAGCAGTACCCTTCATTCTTCCTTCAGATACATACCTTCCGAGAGGACCGTTCATGCTACCCTCTATCCTGTTTATTGTACCGTCATCAAGGTATTTAATAACGGGGTCATTGCAGGGAAAAGAGGCAGAAGGAAACCATATCAGATCTTTTACTCCCATTAAGGAAGCAAGTTCAAATACTTTATTGCTTACAAGGTCGCCATCTCGCAGGTGATGGTGTGTCGAAATTGTCATCCCATCACTGAGACCACATCTCCGGAGAGCTTCTTCAAGGGAACCTACAACTTTGTTACCATCATCAGGATAATCGGAACATGACGGAATCGGAGGAGAATATTTCCGACCTTCAGGTTTATATTTACCAACTCCTTTATAGGGGACTACAGGCTGCCCGTTGATCTCCAGAGGAACCGACCTGCCGGCTGCATTTAACACGGTTTTCGTTGGCATATTGTCTCTTTTGGTTCTTATTTCTCATCAGCTGGAATTTCTTTTATCCAGTCAGGGGACAGAAGTGCCAGACGCCTGGCAAGGTCGATTATTTTTTGTGCGCGTACAACTACCGGCGGATCAATCATCTTTGCTCCAAGGGCAACCACACCAAGACCTTTAAGCTTCGCCATCTCAAATGCAAGAATAATTCTTTTCGACTTTTCTATTTCAGTATCATCCGGTGCAAATCCCTGATTTATTACCGGAATTTGTCTTGGGTGAATACATCCCATCCCTTCAAAACCCAGCGATTTTGAGACTATCACAGTCTGTTTCAGGGCTTCCATATCCGCAACATCTGAAAAAACTGAGTCTATCGGTTGAATTCCTGCCGCTTTAGCAGCAACAACAAGCCGGGTCCTTCCATAAAACGATTCATTCCCTTCTACGGTCCTGGAAACACCCAAATCTGCAGTATAATCTTCCAGACCTATAGCGATTGCAACAATATTCTCCGATGCACGGGCAATTTTAAAAGAATTCTCTATACCCAGTGCACTTTCTATAATAGGCATCAGAAACACCTGATTTCTAATATTTAATTTCTTTTTTATACCTGCAATCTCTTCTTCTGCCTGTTTTATATACTCTTCGCTTTCACATTTAGGAAGGAGTACAAGATTTACATTATGAGGAATGACAAAATGAAGATCTTCAAGTCCCCTCTGACCCTGGTTTATCCTCACCATCCTTTCAGCGCCGTTTAAATTGATCTGCCTTAATGCGTTCCTGACAAGAATTCTTGCTTCATTTTTCTTTTCCGGAGCAACTGAGTCTTCAAGATCAAGGATTATTCCATCAGCTGAATGAAGTCCCGCATTGATCATCAATCCTGGTGTATTGCCAGGTAAGTATAACCTTGAAAAACGAAATTTGTCGCGGGTTGTTGAATAATTATTTTCCTTAAGGAATTCCGGGAGATATTCAAGATCCGTATTAATCAATTGTCTGATAGCCGATTCCACTCTGGCCGCAATAACAAACGGAAGAGCACCTGAATCGATAATCTTAACAAGTGCATGTTTAATTCCAAAAAAATCAAGCACTTCAGTAATCAGATTCTTTATAGATTCACCATATAATACTTTAACTTTAGAGATAACCTCAATTGTCTTTCCTCCCTCCGACTTAAGTTCCAATGCGATTTCGCAATCGGATCTGACCTTTGGACCTGAATTACCGGCGATTGCTATTGATTTATTCATATTATCACAAGATTGATAATGTTGTACAAACCTACGGATTTTTTAAACATGAACACCATCAGGAAGTTATGTCTTTCGATTCACATAACTCGATCAAAACACCTGAAGTCGATTTTGGATGTAAAAATGCAATATCAAGACCTTCTGCGCCTTTCCGGGGTTTAAAGTCAATCAATGTAATGCCCTGTTTTGATGCATGATCCAACTGTTCTTCAATATTCTCGATAGAAAAAGCGATATGATGAATACCTTCTCCTTTCTTTTGAATAAACTTTCCTATGGGTCCCTCAGGATCGGTCGATTCAAGAAGTTCTATCTTTGTTTGTCCGACCTGGAAAAATGCAGTCCGCACTTTCTGTTCAGATACCTCTTCAATTTTATAGCATGTCAGACCTAAGACCTTTTCATAAAAGCTGATAGCATTCTCAAGGTTTGTGACTGCAATCCCGATATGTTCAATATGTGATGGCTTCATCATAGGTTACAATATAATAGCACGGTTTTTAATAATTGCAGGTAATTATTTTCTCAATCTCTTTTTTGCCTCTTCCCCCTTGCCCCCTTCTCCCGGGAGAGAAGGGTGTAATTAAATAATATATATTGTATTAGCCCATCCCTCTTGGGGGAGGGGTTGGGGAGAGGACTATCAAAACAAGGAGTCCATTAAAATGGAAATTCTACCGGTGTCTTTATTTCAGACTTTACATTTTCAGGTTTTTTCGCCGCTACATGAACAGGATTTCCATCAACAAAAATCGCTTTATATGGCGATGCAGGACATGCAAATTCACAATGACCGCATCCAATGCAAATATCTTCCGTAACTTCAGGAATAACCAGGTTTCCTTCATAAGGAACCATATGGCATGCTTTGGTCGGGCATGCTTCCGAACATGCTCCGCAAGCTGTTTTCTCGGTTTTTACTATACAATTATCCTTTATAAACTTTGCTTTCCCTAACTGAGTAAGTTTTTTAGCATCGAGAAGAAGAGGATGCAATGCATTAGTGGGACAAATTTCTGTACATTTTGTACAGTTATATGTACAAAAACTCTTATGGTAATCCATAACCGGTTGCATGATACCCTCAATTCCATATTGTTTATATGCGGGTTGAAGAACACCGTTAGGACAGGCATTTATGCAGAGTGAACATGCAATACAATCCTTGTTAAAATCTTTTATGCTTACTCCTCCGGGCGGACAGACCGGACATGTCCTGTTCTCTTTTACGGTAGAGTCTTTTTTAGGTTTTGGAGCAGGCTTTTCCTGCCCTTTTGCAATACGCGATAACCCGAAAAGGAGAAGAAGAGATCCGACTATCACCTTGCGCTTGCTCTCATCAGTCTCATGTATCTTCTTTTTAAAGTTCACAAGGCCGAATGAAATTGCTTTATCCTGACATGTATGTATGCAGTTAAAACAACTGACACATCTTGAAAGATCAACGTGTGGCTTCAGAAAGTCAATACAGGAGGATTTACACCTTATTGCACATCTGCCGCATCTTGTACAAGCAACTTCATTAAATTTTATTCTGAAGAGCGAAATTTTCGAAATAAGACCAAGAAATGTTCCTACAGGGCAGATCATATTACAATAAAGACGTCCTTTTGTCAAAGAGAGGGCGCCAACTAGAAAAAAGAAAGCTGCCGGAATAGAATAGACAATTAAGGGATATCCTTTAACAGGAACATTACTTAAGTTATACAGATCAAATTTACCAAGAACTCCGGCAAGAAAATTATTTAAAACAATAATTACCGGTTTGGCAAAATAGGTCATAAACCTGGCAAAAATACTATATGGGTCCAGAAGAGTAATCATATATATGCCCCATACCAATGTAACAATTAGCGTAGCTGCAAGAATTGTGTGCCTTAGTATAGTAAAAGGCCTCTTAAACCCATATCGCCTGAATTTTTTCTTTATCCGTCCGCCTATTCTGCTGTTGAGATCCTGTCCGATACCAAGAGGGCACAGAAAAGAGCAGTAGGTGCGACCAGTCAATAAAGTCAGCAAGAGAATTATCAGAAAACCACCTGCAGTCAGAATTTTAAGATCAAAAAAATTTATAACAGAAGGGACAAACTGCAAAAACATCAAGGTGTTAATATAGTTTGAAGGAATCAATGACTTGAAATCAACAAAAACCAGGACAAAAAAGATAAAAACGAGAGTTGAAAAAACGATCCGGATTCTTCTTAGTACAGATGAACTCATCAGAAATTACATTTTAATTCTTTTAATATTAAGAGTGTCCAGATTCATATTACCAAGTCCCATTTTATGTGCGATAGGAATGTACTCGATCTTTTCAACTGCAATTCCAAGCATTTTTGCTGCAGCTGAATCTCCCGCTACCCAGTCGGTAGTAAGAATCTGTGATTTCATGGGAACGACATCTTCCTTTGATACTCCCTGGGGACCATGTTTCACCATAACATTATAGCAATCAATTACATTAAGTGCCGGTTTTTTCTCATAGAGAGCATAGTCGGCAATACATTGATTCAAATCATTTGAATGCCAGTAACCTCTGTCCCAGACAAGCCCCATTGTGTTTTTGAGACAGCAGGTCATACGGGTCGAATTATGATCTTTAAGAACAGGCACATTTATAAAAACGTCGGTTTCAAGTAAAAGCTGATGAACCTTTGCTTTCTGAAGCTTTATTCCACCAGGAATTTCAATTTGGTGGTAGTAGCTTTCCGAGTTGCCTGGAACTACTTTCGCTCCGGCAGATTTAGCAGCTCTCTCAATTCCCGAGTTATTATAGCAATTTACCCAGTTATCACATGTATGATCAAATACATAAACTTCTTTGGCTCCTGCTTTGAAACAATGTTCGATAATCCTTTTTACCAGAAACGGATTGGTATTGGCTCCTAAGTCAGGAATTACATCCCAGCCAATGTTAGGTTTTATAAGAACTTTTTGTCCTTTCAGAACAAATGTACCCATCCCGCCTAATTCCTGAATTCCAAGGTCAAACATTGCATCAGGGTTCCCACCCATTACAGCTACCATGTCGTACTTGACAGGAAGTGATGCTGATGACCAGAGTTTATCAAATCCACCCAATTTTAAAGCTGCACCGGCCGCTAAACTTCCGCCAATCGATGTTTTAAAAAATTCCCTTCTTTTCATACTTTTAATAATCTGGTTAATTAAAACAATTTTTGGATAAGTTCCGAAAAATACAATTTTTTTTTATTATTCCGTAAAGATTGTAAATAGTATATTAGCACACCAAAACAAAGGTAGATGCGTTTTAAAGGTATTTTTAACATTCTTTAATTTTATTTGTTGCATATTAAACTGCTTTAAAAAAATGAAAATTATAGGTTATGATTGTTTCTCAGGCATCAGTGGAGATATGAATCTCGGTGCAATGATCGATCTGGGTGTTGATAAAAAATATCTTCTGGATGAACTGAATAAACTTAACCTGCCCGGCTGGGAACTCTTTGCACAGAAAGATCAGAGACATGGCATTTCCGGAACAAAAGTGACGGTAAATCAAACCCGACATGAACCTGCACACCGTAATCTTTCAGATATTGAGAAAATCATAAAAGACTCAACACTCGACGAAAAAACCAAGGAATTAAGCAGAAAAATATTTTTAAAGATTGCCCGGGCAGAAGCTACAGTGCATGGAATCTCTGTTGAACAGGTACATTTTCATGAGGTCGGTGCAGTTGATTCAATAATTGATGTGATTGGTGCTGCAATATGTTTTAATGCTTTAAATGTTGAAGCTGTTCATGTATCTGCAGTGGAACTCGGAGGCGGATTCGTTATATGCAATCATGGCAAACTTCCTGTTCCAGCTCCTGCAACTGCTGAACTTCTCAAAGGCATTCCCGTGAAAAAAGGCGGTTTAGACTTCGAAGCTACAACTCCAACCGGCGCTGCAATTCTGGCTACTTTAGGTACTTCCTTTGACCCTGATCTGGCTATTAGAATTGAAAAAACTGCCTATGGGGTAGGCCAGAAAGACCATCCTGATGTTCCCAATCTTCTGAGAGTATTCCTTGGCGAAACAGCTGTGAATCAGGTATCAGGACATGATGCCTTGCAGATTGAATGCAACATTGACGATATGAATCCTGAATTTTTTGAATTCATCTCCGATAAACTTTTTAATGCAGGAGCTTCAGATGTATTTTTTTCAAATATAATTATGAAAAAAGGTCGTCCGGGCATCCTGCTCATTGTAATTTGTGAAAAAGAATTAGCCGACTCTGTCAAAAATATCATTTTTGCTGAATCAACATCATTGGGAATCAGGACATTCCCATTCAGAAAGGATACACTTGTAAGGAACTTCGAAACTATGAAGACTGTTTATGGCGAATTGACAGTTAAACGATCATATTATAACGGTAAAGAGGTATCCTGTAAACCTGAATATGAAGACTGTAAACGAATAGCGATCGATAAACAAATTCCATTAAAAGAGGTATATAATAATATCATTGCCGATATACAAAAAAACAAACAGTAATCAATCTGTAATAATTGGCAGGAAGTAGAACAGGGAACAGGGAACAGGGAACAGGGAACAGGGAACAGGGAACAATGA
>JBARBF010000069.1:0-3125 GCA_049792755.1 Bacteroidales bacterium
ATATTTCAATTCAGTATTTTGCAAAGAACCAAAACCTTTAAATTACAATGAAGCATTCTTACATTATAATAATATTTCTTCTTTGTATCTGTTTTGGATGCATTAGGAGAAAATCGAATATTATCACTTTCAATCTTAAACACTCCGTATTTTTAGAAACTATCGAAACTGATGGAACAGTACAAGCAGTTAACAATAATGTTGTGGTTACTCCGAGGGTTTATTCAAGCTTACAGGTGGCGCGCCTTGTAAAGGAAGGATCATTTGTCAGAAAAGGCGATACTATCTGTGTTCTTGCCGCGCCTGATCTTATAAACACGTTTGAACAATTTAAAACAGAACTTCAGAAAATGGAAGGAGCCAAGGACTCGATTGAAGCAGATCAGGCCATGCAACTCTCTTTGCTGGAAGCTCAGGTTGAAACTAACAAGGCACAAATGGAAATCACCATGCTGGATTCCATACAGCTTAAATTTGCGTCTGCAGTGAAACAAAAACTAATAAATCTGGAAATGGAGAAAGTGAAAATTGAAAAAATGAAACTTGAAAAAAAACTTGCTGCCCAGAAAAAAATTTCCAGCTCAGAGCTTCAACAAATAGGATCACGTATAATGATACAGAAGAACAGGATCCAGATATTTCAGGGTCAGATAAATTCTCTCTATATAGTTGCACCGTCCGATGGATTTGTTATACATGCCGAAACACCTACATTTTACACTTCCGGAGGTTCGACTATTGGCGGGAAAATTGAAGAAGGAAGCAAGGTATTTAGCTCTATGCCTTTATTGCAGATCCCTGAGAATGGCAGAATGCAAGTGTCGGTTGAAGTCCCTGAGGCTGATTATAAAAGGATAAACAATGACCAGAAGGTTGGAATTAAGATCGTGTCAGTTTCAAACCATGAATTGACCGGGAAAGTAGTCAGAAAATCACTTGCAACTAAAAACAGAGATGAAAAATCAGCAATCAAATCATATGAAGTTATAATAAGCGTCGATAGCTGTGATTCCAGTATTAAGCCAGGCCTGGGAGCTTCATGCAGTATAATAATCAATGAGGTGAAAGAAACAATTATTGTCCCCTCTGCAGCAATTTTCACAAAAGACAGCACAAAAATCGTATATGTCTCTAAGGGCCGTAAATTTTTAGCGGTTATTATAGAAACCGGCTTTTCAAACAATTCCGAGAGTATTGTATCGAAAGGACTTATGGGAAATGAGACAATAGCCCTGATGGAACCCCCTTACTCACTAATTTTTCATGATGCGAAGCGGGGAAATTCTGTTAAGAAAAAATCTTCCTCAAGCATCAGGGATATGGTAAGAAAAGACTCAATAAACAAAATTGTTACAATGAAAAAACATGTGGAAATCATTTAAAAACAGTATGATAATGAACAAAGTAATTATTCTCCTTTTATGTATAAACCTTATTTCTTGCAGGGGAAAAAAAGTAGTTCAGGAGGTTCAGACGACCTTTGTTAAAAAAGGGACATTCACTGAGAAACTGACTGAGGTTGGAAATGTGAAAGCTGTTAACTCTACTAATATAAATGCACCTAATATCTCCTACAGGTATGGAGGTCTTAAAATCACCAAAATAGTCACTGATGGAAAAGACGTTGAAAAAGGGGATACTGTCATAGTATTTGACCCTTCTGAGATAAAAAAAGCTATAATTAATGCGCAGCAGCAACTGGAAATAGCTAATGCAGAATTTGAGAAACTAAAAGCAACTCAACAATCAGAAATAGAAGATCTTGAATCAGATTTAGAAATATCACGCATATCGCAGGAGATTTCGAAAATCAATTTCGAGCAAGCTCTTTATGAGTCGGAAGTGACAAAGAAAGAGATCAACCTTAAGCTTGAAACAGCGAATATTGCGCTTGCGCGTGCCAAAGAACAGATTGAAAACAAGAAAAAGATACACCAGGAGGAAATTTATCAGAAAACATTAAATATTAAACAATTAACAGCAACGCTTGATGATGCAACACGGTCTGTGACCAGTCTTTTTGTGATAAGTCCGAATAGCGGAATAGCAATACTAAAAGACAACTGGATGACAAATCAGAAATGGCAGGTTGGGGATCAGCCCTATTCAGGAACTTCATTAATTGAGCTTCCTGACATGGATGCTATGTTGGCCGAAGTGAAAATCAATGAGGTGGATATTGCTAAAGTCAGTACAGGCCTTAAGGTCGAGATCAAACCTGATGCCTTTTCCGATTCAACTTTCCAGGGAAAAATTACTGCAGTTGCCAATCTCGCACAAAATAAAGATTCAAAATCGAAAATTAAAATTTTCCCTGTACAGATTGCTATAGATGGAAAGTCAAAAAGCCTGTTACCGGGATTGACTGTTACCTGCAAAATAATAATAAGGGAAATCCCAGGAGTATTGTACATCCCTCTGGATGCAGTTTTTAAAGATCAAACGAATGACTTTGTTTATGCAAGAACAAATTCCGGTTTTAAAAGGAAACCGGTCAAAATCGGATCTGTAAATTCAGATTTTGCCATAGTTTCAGAGGGGTTGAATGAAAATGAAGAGCTTGCATTAACTGATCCTTATCTGAATAAAGAAGAAACTAAAGCCCAACGCAAAAGCAGAGAATAAGCCAGTTCATCTTAATTATCCTTCATCGTTAAATACAAATATTTTCAGATGCTCACTCATAAGATTAGTAAAAGAAGAATAAATAAAAGAAAAAGACAAATTCTGATTTCCGGGTTTTTTAATTGGAAGTCAAAATTCATTTTATTTCTGTTATTGATCTCCTCTTCCCTTTCCTGCAATAAAGCTACACATGAGGTTTTTACGGTTATGTCCGGGTCATTCAGACAATCAATCAGACAAACAGGGGAACTTGAAGCTGTGAAGGCATCATTTATTCCGATGCCTGATATTGACTGGCAGTATGGCTACCAGTTTAAAATAATCGGATTGGCTGACCATGGTAAAATTGTCCATAAAGGCGACTCTCTTGTAAAACTGGATCCTGCATCTGTTTATAAGTTTATTATTGAAAGGGAAGATATGCTGGAAAATGAGCTGGCAGATGCAAAAAAACAAGTAGTTCAGAGTGAAAATAATATACAGGACCTTAGTGCTCAACT
>JBARBF010000070.1:0-2687 GCA_049792755.1 Bacteroidales bacterium
TACAGGAAATACCACGAAAAGCTATTTATGAAATGATATATATTATTTAATTAAGCTTGAGAACATTAATATTAATATTGACAACAACAACCTGTTTACTGACTTCATGTTCCAAAGTCTATGATCCGCATGTCAATGCGGCCCAAAAGGTTCTGGAAGTTGATGGTATGATAACAAACAAAACCGATGCATATCATATTATTCTCTCCTATCCCGTGCCATTTAATTCAAGCGAAAAAGGTTCACCTGTAAGTGGCGCAAGTGTTTATGTTACCGACGACCTCGACAATTCGTACAAATTCAACGAACGGGCCGGTGGAAATTACGTTTCTGATTCATTGCAGTTTACTGGTCAACCAGGTCATATTTACCGGCTTCACATCGTCACTGCGGAAGGTATTGAATATGAATCGGATCCCCAAAGAATTTTCCCGGAGGTTAACCCTGACAATATTAATGCTGAGTTTGATAATAAAGAAATTCTGGAAGCTACTACAGGATTAAAAGTGAATACACACGGAGCTGATATACTCCTCGACATCCATAATCCGTCCGACACGCTTCCCCGATTCAGGATTACATCAAACCTGGTAATGCAGTATTTTTACTATAAAGTCCTTTCAATAGATATTCACACTATGTACGGTTTTGAATTTTATTGCTGGCAGACAATTAATGCCAATTCTGATATTGACCTGACCGGAGGTGATTATTTCTTAAATTCTGCCTCCATAAAGAAATTCCCTGTCTGTTTTCTTGATGATAATTTATATGTCTGGGCCATAATTTATCGATGCAAAGTTAATATGGCCGATACCACCGGGAGTGCAATCGAAGCCGGTTCACAATTTTATGAGATCAACCACCGGATTCTTTATATGAATCTATACACTATCAATAACGAAACATATTTATATTATAAGAGCCTCAAAGAACAGATGTTGTCAGAAGGGAAACTATTTGACCCTGTTGCTTCTCAGCTCACAGGAAACATTAAATGTATAACAGATCCGGAGAAAAAAGCAATTGGTTTTTTCGAAGCTTCATCCGTGAGCAATTCTTCCTATATTGTTGATTTCCTGAATTTGGTTAATTCACAGCCTGCATTGATAAAAACGCCATATATTCTGCCTCCTGGGCCTTATGGATGCCTGATCAACAGGTTAGGGTTTGGAAGCGTGCACATTAATATTCCTTCATTCTGGATATTTTAAAAATAATATGAAAACATTCATCTTTTCATTTCTGGTGTTCTTAAGCTGTTTTTATTCCGGTGCTGCACAGAACAAGATTGAATCAGTAAAACCCGAAAGGGTCTACCTGCAAACTGACAAGAATGTATATATTGCCGGCGATAACTTATCTTATATTCTGTATTTAAAGGGGAACTCAAAAATTTTAAGTAAATATGCTTATCTTGTTTTGCGCGACCGTTACAATTTGCCTGTAAGCCAGGCCAGAGTTGAAATTAAGAATCAGACCTCTTTTGGATATATACCGCTTCCCGATACTCTTCATTCGGATGTTTACCAGCTTGTTTGCTACACAAACTGGATGAGAAATGAAGGTGAAGATTCCTATTTTACAAAAGAAATTATTATTGCAAATCGATTTGATAAGAAGCTGGAACGGTTTGACAGTACATTATATACTTTACCGTCAGCTAATTCTGCCAATACAGATTCCATTAATAGGGTAGAAAATGAAAATCTTTTTATACAACCGGATAAACTGATTTATAGAACAAGAGAGAAAGTTGATTTTTCTGTGGATGCCGGAAATATTCAGAATGATTCAACAATAATATTATCAGTTTCAGTGAGTGAGATTGTTCCCTGGAGTCGAAATGAGCCCTCTGTTACCGGGTATTTTAGCAACTCTTACAAAACAGAAAAAGAAGGAGGATCAGGGCAGGGACCATATAGGTATCAGCCTGAAATTAAAGGAGCAATTATAGATGGAAGAATTGTTCCTGTGCAACATTCAGACAATCAATATATTTTAGGTAACAAAGAATATAAATCCGACTCAATCAGATATACTGTCCTGGTTTCAGCCCCGGATAGTATCGTAAATCTGCAATACACTTCAGCCGATTCGTCCGCGTCATTCAGGTTTCTTCTTAATCCTTATTACGATGGAAAAGAGTTAATCATAAGGCTTAAAGAGAATGCAAAGGCAGTTTTAGAACTTGATGATAAATTCAAGCTGACTAAACCTTATATCCCATCAGATTTATTAACTGGTCCGGGTATAAGGTCTTATTTGTTACAATGTCTGAAGATTTCTGAAGTCCAACAATATTACTCTGTTGGAGCCGAAACAGGTAAAGGGGAAAAAATCGAACATAAATTAGCAATTCCGAGGGTTTATTACAAGCCATATTTAAGGGTTTTCCCTGCAGATTATCTCCCTCTTCCTGATTTTATTGAGATCTCAAGAGAACTTTTGCCTGCTTTGAAAGTCAGAAAGATAAACGACAATTATGCTTCAAGTTTTATTGACACGCAGAATAAGGGAATCCAATTCATAGAACCAATAATCTTTTTAGATGGTGTACCTGTCGATGATATTAATCAGATTATTAATCTGGGCACCAACGAAATTAAGCGGATTGATCTTTTGCCGGTGATCAGGTATTATGGAGAAATGCCTCTATCCGGCATTCTTGCTGTATTTAGCAAGAA
>JBARBF010000071.1:0-3248 GCA_049792755.1 Bacteroidales bacterium
AAAAAAATAATTATGAATGCAAAGGAAGTTGAAAAACTGCTTATTGATGTCAAAAAAGGAGAAACAAGTATTGAAAAGGCATTGGAAGTACTTAAGAATTTTCCGTACACTGATCTTGGATTTGCCAGAATAGATCATCACCGCGAAATGAGGACAGGATATCCGGAGATTATTTACTGTGCAGGCAAATCAGTCGGGCAGGTAAGTGAAATATTCAAAGTAATGTCAGAGAAGGAAAATAATGTAATCGGAACAAGGGCAAATAATGAAATGTATGAGGCAGTCAGGAACATATCTGATAGTGCTGTTTATTACCCTGTTGCGAGGATTATTTCCTTACAAAAGAAGAAGCCAAAGGTTCCTGAAAGCAGAATTGCAATTGTTACAGCCGGAACATCGGATATACCTGTGGCAGAAGAGGCTGCAATTACAGCTGAGCTTCTTGGAAATAATATTATAAGAATTTATGATGCAGGAGTAGCCGGAATTCACCGTCTTGTAGATAAATTACCGGAAATCAGGAACTGCAGAGTAATTGTAGTTATTGCAGGTATGGAGGGGGCTCTTGCAAGTGTGGTAGGAGGCCTTGTTGATAAACCGGTAATTGCTGTTCCAACCAGCGTTGGATATGGGGCCAATTTCGGAGGTATTTCGGCTTTGCTGGCCATGCTGACCAGTTGTTCGACCGGGGTAACTGTTGTGAATATCGACAATGGATTTGGAGCCGGTTTCGCCGCCAGTATGATTAACAAAATAGAGTGATCCTTTTTGAAATGAAGGGGAAGATACTTGTTTCCACAGCTTACTTACCTCCGGTGGAATATTTCTCTCTGGTCTCACATGCTGATGAAGTACTGGTTGAATTGGAGGAAAATTACCCGAAACAATCTTACAGGAACAGATGTTATATACTTTCAGCGCATGGGCCACAGCTTTTATCTGTGCCGGTATATCTTGGAAGTCAACACAAAACACCCTTAAAAGAAATCCGGATAGACTACTCCAAACGATGGCAGCAGGTTCATCTCAGGGCTATAACTTCATCATATAACTCATCACCCTATTTTCAATTTTATTTTGAAAATATTGAAAAAATAATTTCCAGGAGGACCGAATTTCTAATTGACCTTAATATGGAACTTACGGAATCAGTTCTCAAAATGCTTAAATTAAATATTAAATTAACACACACTACTGTATTTGAACCAAGAGGAGAAGCTGCCTATGACTTCAGATACAAAATATCGCCTAAAGAAATAACTCGTTTCGCCGGTAAAGAATACATCCAGGTTTTTAATACTGTAAATCATTTTGTTAATGGGTTGAGTATTATTGACCTGATTTTTAACATGGGACCTGAGGCAATTAATTATCTGTAAGGGGTCAAGCATTAGATGGGTCTTGCAGGGCCACGCCATAGCGCGGTCTTGTAAAAATCGAAAATTATTACAAAAAAAAGGCTGTATCGTGAGAAACAGCCTGAAAAAAGGAAGTCATCAAAGTATTAAATTCCAAACTTGTATCCTAAAGTGAGTGTAAACATATTTTTTACCATATTCAGATTTGAGACTGGATCAACACCGGTATCCACAGGATACAAATAATACTTCTGGGAATACTTATAATTTGTAAATGCAAAGTCGATAGAAATATTTTGTTCCCTTATACCAGCTCCAAAAGAAATCGTATTATAGTCCAGATTATTATTAGGCTCGTCTGATTTTAATGCTTTGCCATAAAAACCATATCCTGTTCGCAGGTAAATATTATTCAGCCGGAACTCACCACCAAAACGGATGTTGCTTGCAGGTTTCAGAATATCTTGAATTTCAGCATTTTTCGGACCGTAATTAAAGCCATCGCCCGTTTCAGAGAACCTTGCAGAGCCGTAGTCAACAAATTCATAATCTGCACTGAGAAGTGCAAACTTTTTTATCTGGACTGCTACTCCAGCCAAAACTCTGTATGGCGTGGCAAGAGCATAATTAAATCTCAGCGGATTGATGTATGCGTCATATTGATTTCCATCGGTGAAATTTGAGGTTAAATCACTAAACGTATAGTGATTTATTTTGTACCATGTCGGAGAATGAAATGCCAGACCAATCCGGAGGGCATCGATAGGTTTATATATAGCACCCAGCTTGAGGGTATATCCTGTTCCTTTATCTTCTGAGTGAATGGTGTAGGTAAAATCCTTGAATTGAGAAGGCAGGGCTATATCGGTCGATTCGGTGTACTCATAATGACTTGTATATCTTAGCTGAGTGATTCCAAGTGTGGCACCAAAGAAGAATTTGTTAGAATAATTACCGCCTATTGAAATCGCATGCTCTCCGGTATATCCTTCATTTGTAATGATTGTCTGAACGTTCTGCCCGTATACAGACGGAGGATTATCACCATAATTTGAAAATACTGTTCCGTACATTGTATTTGATCCTGAAAGTGTATCTATCAGCCAAGTTTTATTTGCGAGCCATGACTCATCAGGAAGATTCACTTTAGTAATACCATTAGCATTGGAAACCCAGTAGTCGGCCATAGAACTTGAATTATTGACCCCCTGAATCACTGTACTTTGACTCAGATTATTTGTTTTATTGAACGAATAACCCAGGTTGAGAGTAATTAGTCCGGTTTCATTATTGTTAGAGATCAGGTTAGCTACTATTCCAATCTGAGGTAAATTAAATTTATCAAGCTTGTCAGATGAAGAAACTCCATTGAAACCTGCTGTAGTTTTTATTTGGAACAATTGCGGAGTAATTATCAATTCGGAAGATCTGAAAACACCCAGACCTGCAGGGTTTTGACTCAAGGATGAGATATCTCCGCCTAAAGCTGTAAAAGCGCCACCCATTGACATAAACCTGGCTGTTCCACCATAAAATATCTGAGAGTACCTCAATGCATCATCTACATTCTGGGCATTAATCCCGGCGAATACAGAAAATACTATTAAAATTAATAAACTTATCCTTTTCATAAGATTTCTGTTTTTTGTAAGACTATCCCCGCACTCTTATTTTTAGAATGAACTATTTAACAATATTTGATTATTTTAAACTATCGCCGTCCTGAAGAAGAACCTCCGCCACCACCTCCGGATGAAGATGAACCTGATGAGGAACTTGAAGAAGATCCTGAGGAATAGGATCCTCTTGATTCAGATCCTGAAGATCCGCTGCTGTATGATGACGAAGAGCGGCTGCTGCCTGAAGAAGAACCTCCGTAAGAACCTGATG
>JBARBF010000072.1:0-39118 GCA_049792755.1 Bacteroidales bacterium
AACCTGAAGTAATAGTAAAAGAGATCGGTAACTTTTTTTTGAAAAAAAAAAAGAGCCTCTGAACGGTAAACATCTTCTGATTAATGCCGGACCCACCCGCGAACCTCTTGATCCTGTTCGTTTTCTAAGTAATTTTTCTTCAGGAAAAATGGGAATTGCACTGGCTGATGCCGCCGCAGAGTACGGAGCTGAGGTGGATCTTGTGCTCGGTCCTGTAAATGTAAGGCCAAAAAACAGCTCCGTAAAAATCATTAATGTTACAACCGCAGAATCAATGGCAAAAGAATGCATATCCAGGTTTCATGATTGCGATATAGCAATTCTTTCTGCAGCAGTCGCAGATTTCACTCCGGTAAAGGTATATGGGAAAAAGTTAAAGAAAAATAATAAGGAACTAATCCTGAGACTTAAACCTACAACAGATATTGCGGAAACATTGGGTAAAAGTAAATCTTCATCCCAGATACTTGCAGGATTCGCACTGGAAACTGACAATGAATTGGATAATGCAACAGTGAAACTATTTGCGAAAAATCTCGACATAATTGTTTTAAATTCACTGAAAGAAGACGGAGCAGGGTTTGGACATGACACAAACAAGATCACAATTATTGACCGAAACAATAATATTGATAAATTTGAGTTGAAATCCAAAGAGGAAGCTGCAATAGACATTCTTGATAAAATTGTTTCAATGATTCACTAAATTGCAAACAGATAATGGTGTATCGTCTTAAATATTATCTCATTTTTTTTCTGGCACTTCTGCCTCGTTTAATTAGTGCGCAGGAGATGAACTGCAACATACAGATATCTGCTCAGAGAATTCAGGGATCAAACCGACAGGTATTTGAAAGTATGCAGAAGGACCTTTATGAGTTTATGAACAATACTGTCTGGACAAATCATGTATTTAATTATGCTGAACGGATCGACTGTAATATATTAATTAACCTTACCGATCAGCTGTCGGCAGATGAATTTAAAGGAACTATCCAGATTCAGCTTAGCAGGCCGGTCTTCAATACAACGTATAATTCAACACTTCTGAATTTCATTGATAATAGTTTTCAGTTCAGGTATGTCGAATTTCAACCGCTTGAGTTTGATCCAAACACCTACAAATCAAGCCTGGTTTCGGTTTTAGCCTACTATACATATATGATCCTTGGTTTTGATTACGATTCTTTTGCTCCAATGGGAGGCACTGAATTCTTCCAGATGGCTGAAAAAATTGTTACAAATGCCCAGAATGCTCCTGAACCAGGCTGGAAACCCTACGATGGCTCAAGGAACAGAAACAGATACTGGCTTGTAAAAAATGTTCTCGATAAGGAATATGAAGGGGTAAGACAGTTTCTTTATGATTATTATATTAATGGTCTCGATAAAATGGAATCAAAAGCTCCCGAAGCAAGAACCAGTATGGTGGAGAGTCTCAAACTGGTTCAGGATGTTTTCAGGAAAAAACCCGATCCTTTTATGTACCTTGTTCAGGTAGTGATGGATGCAAAATCAGACGAACTCATTAATATTTTTTCAGCGGCATTTCCCGAAGAGAAAAGCCGTGTTGTGGAGATATTGACAGAAATTGACCCGGCAAACAAGGCTAAATATGAAAAGATAAATTCAGCCACTGCACCATAATAACATGTTATGCTCATAAAACTGTTCGTTCAGAATTATGCACTTATAAAAGAGCTGGACGTTGAACTCGAAAATGGACTGACCATTATCACCGGAGAGACTGGTGCCGGTAAATCCATTCTTTTAGGTGCTCTTTCTCTGATCCTTGGAACAAGAGCAGATTCCTCAGTCCTTCTTGATAAAAATGAAAAATGTATTGTTGAAGGCACATTCCGGATTGAAGAGTATGAACTAAATGAATTTTATACTACAAATAATCTTGATTATGAGGCTGTTACAATTCTAAGAAGAGAAATAAATCCTGCCGGCAAATCAAGAGCTTTCATTAATGACACTCCAGTCACAATCATTTTACTTAAAGAGCTGGCTGACAGACTTATTGATATTCATTCCCAGCATCAGACTCTAATGCTGAATGATAACTCATTCCAGTTAAATTTAATTGATTCATTTTCTGGCACTGCTAATCTAAAGAATGAATACAGGGAAACTTACTTAAATTACCGGAAATTAAATAAAGAGTATTCTTTAATAAAAGAAAAAGCCGATAAAAACAGGGCAGATCTGGAATATTACCAGTTTCAGTATAACCAGCTCGAGGATGCTAAACTTGTCGCAGGGGAACAGGCAGAACTTGAAGCAGAACAGGAGTTACTTGGACATGCCGAAGAGATTAAACTGGCACTAAGTACATCCTCAAATCTCTTTTTTGCTGAAGGAATGTCCATCCTTTCAATGCTCAGGGAGGTTAAATCTAACCTGGCAAGAATCAAAACATACTTGCCTGAATGCGAGAGTCTTCAGTTAAGAACTGAATCTACACTGATCGAACTTGATGATCTGGCTGCGGAGATAGAAAAACTGTCAGTCTCTATTGAAGCTGATCCGCAGCGACTTGCTCGTGTGAATAACAGGCTTGACATCATCTACTCACTTATTCAGAAACACCGGATAAAAGACCTCAATGAACTCATAAGGAAAAAAGATGAGATTAGAGACTTGATAAGTTCTATTTTTACCAGTGATGAACGTCTCATTCAACTCGAAGCGCTTCTTGAAAAAGAGGCCGGCTCATTGAAGACCATTTCTGAAAAGATATCACACATGAGAAAAAGCGTACTACCAGATATTGAATCACGAATAACTGAATTGCTTAAGCAACTTGGAATTCCAAATGCTAAATTTAAAATATCACTTACTCACTTAAAGGAGTTCACTGCAACGGGGATTGACCAGGCTGACTTTCTCTTCTCGGCTAACAAACAAACTGCCCCGGAAAACCTTGCTAAAATCGCTTCGGGTGGGGAATTATCAAGGGTTATGCTTAGTCTTAAATCTTTACTGACAAAGAATAATAATCTGCCAACTATTATTTTTGACGAAATTGACGCCGGAGTTTCAGGTGAGGTAGCTGACAAAGTGGGACAGATATTATCAGGTATGGGAAGATATATGCAGGTTATCAATATTACTCATTTACCCCAGGTAGCTTCCCGGGGAACACGGCATTATCATATTTATAAAGATGATACGGATAATTCAACATTTACCCGTGTTAAATTATTATCACCGGAAGAAAGAATACTTGAAGTTGCCAGATTGTTAAGTGGTAGTGAAATCACCGAAACGGCTATGAAAAATGCCCGTGAGCTCCTGAAGGCCGGAATGAATTAATACTAATTTAATAGCTAGCAATTGTTTTTTGGAATATCTTCCTGTCTTTTACCTCTTCCCAACCCCTCTCCCGTGGGTTGATCTGACCTCATCACCCAACCCCTTCTCCCAGGGGAGAAGAGGAGGAAGAAAAGAAGTTTTTAAGTCCCTCTCACTTGGGAGAGGGATTTAGGTGGAGGTCGTCTGAATCGCGGTGAGCCGGGAGGATGAGGTAGTTAAGAAAATAATTAAATTGCTTGAACTAATCTAGACTGACCATGAGAGAAGGACTGTTAAAAGGGAAAAAAGGGATCATTTTTGGCGCATTAAATGAGAAATCAATTGCATGGCAGGTTGCTTTGAAAGCCTGGGAACAGGGAGCCGAACTGGTGCTTACCAATTCTCCGGTAGCGTTAAGGCTTGGAAATATAAAGGATCTTGCAAAAATTACGGGGAGTCAGGTAATTCCTGCTGATGCCACAAAAATGGATGAAATCGAAAACCTGCTTTCAGAAAGCATGAAGATATTTGGAGGCAAATTCGATTTTATTCTTCATTCAATCGGAATGTCACCTAACGTGAGGAAAGATATTCCGTACGAACAGACCAGTTATGAAAATATGCTTAAGACATTTGATATTTCAGCCCTGAGCTTTCACAGAGTTCTGCAAACGGCCTATAAACTTGACTCTTTAAAGGAATGGGGATCAGTGGTTGCATTATCTTACGTAGCTGCTCAAAGAACCCTGTCGGGTTATAACGATATGGGTGATGCGAAGGCACTGCTTGAGTCAATTGCCCGTAGTTTCGGATATATATATGGCCGCGACAGGAAGGTAAGGGTAAACACTGTTTCACAATCTCCTACGGCTACAACTGCGGGAAGCGGGATCCATGGTTTTGAATCTCTTATTGATTTCTCCGAAAGAATGTCGCCTTTAGGTAACGCAACTGCTGAAGAATGCGCTGAATACTGTGTCGCCCTGTTTTCAGACCTTACACGTAAAGTAACAATGCAAAACCTTTTCCACGACGGAGGATTCTCAAGTATGGGTATGAGTATTAAGGCTATAGAACAGTACCGGAAAAGTTTTGAAGATTGTAATTAGTAATATAATTAAATAAGTATAAAAGCCTATTTTTCAGGCGACTTGCTATTCGGTGAGTCGCTTTTTTTATATTTGACCGGAACAAAACCCTGAGATCATTATGAAAATTACACTCCTTATCCTGTTTTACTTCACGTTTCCATTGATAATCATTTACTTGTGCAAAAGATGGTCAATCCTGAAGAAATTAGGATCAATTGTACTGGCATATGGATTTGGCCTCATTTTGGGAAGTATCGGCATTCTGCCTCACGGAGGTGAAGCTTATCGTCTTGCTCTGCAAGGCAGAGCTGCTCTTCCTGATACCGAAATGCGGGCGCTTCTTGATTCAGGAACTATTAGTCAGGGTGATAGTTATGTAAATTCAATCGCATCAACTCAGGATTTACTTGTCTCAATAATTGTACCGCTATCTTTTCCTCTACTTCTCTTTTCACTTAATATTAAAAGATGGCTTCGATTTGCCAGGGAAGGATTTATCTCAATGATTCTTGCACTGATCTCTGTTATTGCTATTGTCTCATCAGGCTATTTTATTTTCAGGAATGTAGTTCCGGATTGCTGGAAAGTAGCCGGTATGCTGGTTGGAGTTTACACCGGAGGAACACCAAACCTTGTATCGCTCAAAGTTGCTCTTGGAGTAGATCCTAACCTGTTTGTTATGACAAGTACCTATGATATGATTGTTGGTGCAATCACAATTATATTTTTTATAACCATTGGCCCAAGAATATTCAGGGCAATATTGCCCCCTTTCAAACATCATGGAGATACTGAAGTTACCGATGAGATGATTGAAGAAGCAGAGAGCTTTGAAGATTTCTCAGGTATGTTCAGAAGAGGACGGATTTTTCCTCTTTTAATGGCATTAGGAATTGCGATTCTCATATTTATAGCCTCTTTTGGTATCAGTCTTCTGCTTCCAAAGGTTTCAAAGATGGTGGTGGTAATTCTTTCTATTACAACGCTTGGAATATTAGGATCTTTAGTAAATTGGATAAACAAAATTGAAAAGTCATTTCAGCTTGGAATGTATTTTATTCTGGTATTCTCATTCGCTGTAGCTTCGATGGCTGACCTTCGGGTTGTTTTCAGCATAGGTTTTCTTGGCCTGTTTGCTTATATTTCGTATGCTTATTTTGGTACATTAGTTTTGCATATTATACTTTCAAAAATATTTAAGGTAAACGCTGATGACTTTCTGATAACAACAACAGCCTTTGTTTTTTCCCCTCCGTTTGTTCCTGTTGTTGCCGGCGCTTTAAAGAACAAGGATGTTATTATAACAGGAATCACTGTAGGAATTATTGGCTATGTGATAGGCAATTACCTGGGTGTGGGATTAGGGTATTTCCTGAAGGGATACTGATCAATAATATCAAAAAAGGACATGCCATGGCATGTCCCTACTTAATATCTTATTTTCCTAGAATAAATAATTCAATCCGATTGAGAATCCGATATTTCCATCCTGTACATTAAGGGCTTTGCCGCAATCTATAGCTACTACAAAGTTCTGATTCATAACGAGCATCACACTGACACCTGTACTCATGTGGAGTTTATCAGGTCCGGATTTAAAATAATCGGAATAATTCTCATCAGGATATTTTTCATTAAAAGTACTTTTAAGATTATCTGGGAGTTTAATATCCTTAGTTACCATCCCAAAATCATAAAATCCGTTAAGTCCAAGATAGCATTCTTGTTTGAAGAGTTTAAAATATACAGGTTTCCAGCGAAGTTCGGCGTTTCCCATAAAGAAGGCATCACCAACAACCCTGTCAAGAAGAATTCCTCTTAATGTTTTTGAACCGCCAAGTCCTTCAGATGTAGCGCCGGTTAGTCTCGATGTGATTACCTCTGTTTGATCAAAGTAAGGAACATGCCCCGATATTGTGGCCTGATATCCTAACCTGTAAGCAAAGGATAAGTCTTTTTCTACTAATGTAAAATACTGCCGGTGTATTATATACAATTTTGAAAATCCCCAATTATTACCAATGAACTTTGGCGCTGCCTCAATTCCTATTTCAGTCCATATCCCTTTCATCGGATTAGACCTGTTATCACGGCTATCCCAGGTAATACCAACTTTGATTGTATTTATCCAACCTCCTTTAGTCTCATCAACCGGAATTATACCGAGTGCCTGGTATCGTTCAAAAAGACCAGGGACTGAGTCAACTGACGGGAGTTTATCTTTTTTCCCCTTGTTTAACTTATCTATATTAACTGAGCTCGTCGTAAAATCCTGAAAAGCAAAGCCGGCACTCCATTTTAAATGGTCTCCTGATAGTTTCCCCTGGAAATCATTTTTGAATCTGAACTGGTTCTTCTGAAAACGATAGAACATTCTTGTCCTGTAATCTGCTGATTTGTCATCCATCCAGTCCTTATTATATACCGATTCATAGCCATTATATCCGTAAAATGTAGCTGCCTGGTTTGGAAGATAGCTGAGATCGCTTATCCATTGAACACCGGGAACAATATGATTTGATTCGAACATAAACCTATAAATTCCACTACCCTTTGTGTATCGTGATATTTCTGTATATGTGTGATCGAGGAAATCGGGATATACGCTTGGATTTCCATAATTAAAAAATTCTGCAAGAGCTCCGTACTGAAACCCGAGGTCAGAGTCAAAAGTAACGGCTGGTAATGCACCACCGAAGTTCCAACCGGTTTTTACCTTTTTTTCCTGTGCTGATACAGATAATACAAATAGTGAGAGAAGAAAAACTAAACAGGTCTTTTTCATTGGTTATAGGTTTGGTTCATAATGTTAAAGATAAAGAAAAAAGGAAATTACAGTCATTTTTTTTAATATTTGCTACCTTAGGAGCTTATTTTTACGAGTAAATGCTTACAGGGTTACTGATTAAAAATATAAAGTGTCTTGTTCAGACTGAGGTTTCACCAAAATTAAAAATTTGTGGTAAAGAGATGTCTGAGATTTCATCAATAACTGATGCTTATCTTTTTATCAGTGATGGTATTATCTCTGAATTTGGAAGAATGAAGGAGCTTCATAATGCTAAAATGCTGCATAAGAATCAGGGGTTTAAAACTATTGATGCAACCGGAAGATTTGTTTTTCCCTCATTCTGCGATTCTCATACTCATCTTGTTTATTCCGGAAGCCGTGAAATTGAGTACACCGACAAAATACGGGGATTATCGTATGCTGAAATTGCCAAACGGGGAGGCGGAATTCTTAACTCGGCAAAGAAACTTCACGAAACATCAGAAGATGAGCTGTTTATTCAATCTATGACCAGGATAAATGAAATCATTTCATCGGGTACGGGAGCAGTCGAAATAAAGAGTGGTTATGGTCTGAATCTACCTGATGAATTGAAAATGCTCAGAGTAATCAGAAGAATTAAAGATACCAGTCCAATCGAAGTCAGAGCTACTTTTCTTGGAGCTCATGCATTTCCGGAAGAGTACAAAAACAGCACGGAAATCTATGTAAACCTTATCATAAATGAAATGATACCTGTTATAGCCTCAGAAGAACTCGCTGATTTTATTGATGTTTTTTGCGACAAAGGCTTTTTTTCTGTTGAGGATACAGAAAGGATATTGATGGCAGGACTAAAATATGGACTTACTCCTAAAATTCATGCAAATGAATTAGATTATTCAGGCGGAATACAAACCGGAGTAAAATATAATGCTCTTTCTGTTGATCATCTTGAATTTACGGGTGAAGAAGAAATAAATTCACTTACAGGTTCGGAAACCATGCCGACCTTACTTCCCGGATCAGCCTTTTTCCTGGGTATGCCAAACCCTCCGGTCAGAAAAATGATAAATGCTGGTTTGCCGATAGCACTTGCATCGGACTATAATCCAGGGTCATCTCCTTCAGGTAATATGAAATTCATAATGTCACTTGGATGCATCAATTTGAAAATGCTCCCGGAAGAGGTGATAAATGCGGTCACAATCAACTCTGCCTATGCAATGGGTATTTCCGGCACACATGGATCGATTGCAGGAGGTAAGGTAGCTAATGTATTTATTACAAAAGAGATACCATCATATGAATTTATGCCATATGCTTTTGGAAGTAACCTGATTGAGACTGTAATACTAAAAGGAAATATTATACCCTCTGTGTAACTCTGTGAACCCTCTGTGCAACTCTGTATTAGTTCTTAACTTTACAGTTACACAGAGAGCCACAGAGAAGACACAGAGCTAAAACAAAATTGAATATTCAATTATTTATGGAGAAGAAGATAATCGAATGTGTACCGAATTTCAGCGAAGGCCGGGATATGGGAATAATCAAGCAGATCACTGATGTTATTGAAGAGGTGGAAGGTGTGAAACTGCTAGATGTGGATCCCGGGAAAGACACTAATCGAACTGTTGTTACCTTTGTAGGAAACCCTGATGCAGTTGCTGAAGCTGCGTTTCGCGCAGTCAAAAAGGCTTCCGAGGTAATAGATATGTCAAAACATCACGGAGCTCATCCCCGTATGGGCGCAACTGATGTCTGCCCCTTTGTTCCTGTTTCAGGAATCACGATGGAGGAGACTGTTTCTGTTGCTCATAAAGTTGCTGAAAGGATAGGCGATGAATTGGGCATCCCTGTTTATTGTTATGAGAATGCTGCCAGCAGACCCGAAAGAAAAAATCTTGCTAACTGCCGGTCCGGTGAGTATGAAGGATTAAGAAAAAAGCTTTCTGATCCGGAATGGAAGCCTGATTTCGGACCTTCTGAGTTCAATGAACAGGTGGGAGCTACAGCAGTTGGTGCCAGAGACTTTCTGGTTGCGTTTAATGTGAACCTCAATACAACTTCTACCAGACGTGCAAATGCTATAGCTTATGATATAAGAGAGAAGGGGCGTCCCGAAAGAGAGGGAGATCAGATTACAGGAAAGATTGTAAGAGATGAAAGAGGTGAAAAAGTAATGATTCCTGGTTCATTGAAGGCTGTAAAAGCTATAGGATGGTATATTGAAGAATATGGGATAGCACAGATTTCAATGAATCTAACAAATATCTCTGTGACACCTGTACATATTGCATTCGATGAGGTATGCCGCAAAGCAGATGCCCGAGGCGTTAGAGTCACCGGATCTGAACTTGTGGGGTTGATTCCTCTCAAGTCCCTGCTCGACGCCGGACGTTATTTCCTGGCAAAACAGCAACTATCATCCGGGGTATCTGATGATGAACTGATCAAAATTGCGATCAGATCGATGGGACTTAATGACATTCATCTGTTTAAACCTGAAGAAAAAATAATTGAATTTGTCATGGCAGATAAAAATGAGCATAAACTTATCGACATGAATCTGAAAGCTTTTATGGAAGAGACTGCTTCAGATTCGCCAGCCCCCGGTGGAGGTTCTGTTTCGGCCTATATCGGTGCACTCGGTATCGCACTTGGTACAATGGTTGCTAATCTCTCAAGTCACAAAAGAGGATGGGACCACCGGTGGAAAGAGTTTTCAGACCAGGCTGAAAATGGTAAAATGATTCAGAATCAGATATTGCAAATGGTTGACGATGATACAAGGGCATTTAACGGGATTATAGAGGCATATTCACTGCCAAAAAAATCCGAAGAAGAAATAAAAACACGTGAAATAGCAATACAGGATGCTACAAAAAATGCAACTCTTATCCCGTTAAAAGTGATGGAAACAGCCTTACCGGGATTCGAATTGATCCGTGAAATGGTCGAGAAAGGAAATCCGAATTCCATCAGTGATGCAGGAGTAGGAGCATTGGCACTGAGGTCTTGTATTAAAGGAGCATTCCTGAATGTCAGAATCAATGCTTCCGGACTGAATGATAAGGATTTTGTAGCCAGTGTAATTGCAAGGGGTGAAGTTATTGAATCCAAAGCTGAAGCTGCAGAGGAGGAAATCCTTAAAGCAATTAATGCAAAAATTCTCATATAGAGACGCCCAATTTTGAGTCTCTACTACTTCAAATAATCATAGCACTTTTAACTACAGAATTCTTCTGATTGTCCTCAACTTATACGAGTAGCCGCCTGTTTCTGTCTTGAATATCCCCTGGTGATCAATCGAGTCAATTCTTACCCTGCCGGATGCATGTATAACCAATCCTTTTGATAAAATCACTCCTACGTGTGAAATTTTACCCCTGTCATTATCGAAAAAAGCAAGATCACCCGGCTCAGACTGATCGATGAAATCAATGTTTTTGCCTATTTCTGCCTGCTGCAAGCTATTCCGTGGAATCGGAATACCCTGTATTTTATAAATTAGCTGTGTGAATCCGGAACAATCTATTCCTGAAGGTATCCGTCCTCCCCATAAAAATGGACTGTTGATGAATTTCATAGCTGTATCAGTAATAGTATCATTTGTTGATATATATTTATTGTTGAATTCATTACTGGTTGTATACTGATTGTTCCCGACATAAAATAATTTGTCCTCGAAATCGGGATTGAATATTTCACAACCTGCCTCTAGTATAATTTTTGTTTTGTCGTTCTTATAACTAAGTAAGGATCTGTTCAATACATGGCCGCATGAAATGTTATTTACCGGAGAGTGCTGAAGATGATCCATGTCGATCCATCCCTGGCACTTATCGAATATTGTTTCGATTTTCATCCAGCTGCCTGCGTTACCTATAACAGAATATTTTTCACCAAACAAAATCTGGCTAAGCATCTCCGTTTTATGCGATGGACCCGATCTCAACGGTACAAAGACATTCTCACAAACAAAATTTTCCATTTTTCATTTATTTATCTCAAAATTAGTAATTATCCTGAATTCTCTCTTTATTCTCTGTGCAACTCAGTGTTTTATCTGTGATTCTCTGTGTCAGTTCTTGTTTTTTCAGGTACAAAGAGGGCTACACAGGGTTCACAGAATGACACTGAGTCTTACCAGTTAAGAATTGTACTTTAATATCATGAATGATTTTATGAAAATTAATCTAATTTTACCATTCTATACTGATTCTCAATATTACCCCCGATGTCTGAATCTCAGATTCTTTGGAAGCCAACAAGAAAATATCTGTTAAACCTTATTTATTTTGTACTTAGTACGATAATCGTTGTTTTTATCTGGCCTCACAATTCAAAGGAGGGTTGGATCAGAATTCTAGGGATTTTTATTCTAGTTTCATCATGCTACCTGGTACTATGGCTTTTTCTCGCTCATTTCCGCTCCGAGGTTCTTAATGTAACCAGGAAGACACTTTTTATTATTCTTATTATCCTTTCTTTTGTTTTATTAACCAGGGTTGTAATAAAGTTTGCTGATCAAGAGGTATTGTTTCTTATCCCTTTTGTAATCATTCCGGTAGTAATAAGAACCTTTTATGATGCCAGGCTGGCATTATTTATTTTGCTGATAACCATAATGCTTTCAGGATTTATGGTACCTGATCCGTTTGTATTCATATTTATGAGTTTTATTTCAGGCATGGTTGCTATATTCACATTGACGAATATTTACCGAAGAGCTAAATTATTTATAACTTCTCTGACAGTGATTATCAGTTACTCTGTTCTCTATCTGGCCCTTAGCTTAATGCACAACGGAAATTTTGAGAAAGTAAAACTTTCTGAATTCTGCTTGCTTGCAGGCATCGGATTACTTATTCTTATAAGTTATCCTATTATATCTGTTTTTGAAAAAAAATTTCTGTTCCTTTCAGATGCCACTTTGCTTGAGCTGGCTGATATAAATCAACCATTGTTGCGAAAACTTGCTGAGGAGGCTCCCGGGTCATTCCAGCATTCTCTGCAGGTTGCCAACCTGGCTGAAGAGGCAGCAAGAATAACCGGTGGTAATCTTCTTCTTGTGAGAACAGGTGCACTTTATCATGATATCGGTAAAATTGCATACCCAAATTATTATATTGAAAATCAGACTGATGGAATTAGTCTTCATGATAATCTTGATCCTGAGGAAAGCGTAAAAGTGATCATAAATCATGTCAGAAATGGTGTAATACTGGCAAAGAATTTTAAGTTGCCGGTTCAGATTATTGATTTTATCAGAACTCATCATGGTACTACAATTGCATATTTCTTCTTTAAAAAATATACCGATCTGCACCCATGGGATTTAAGTAAAGAGAAAGAGTTTACTTACCCCGGTCCAAAACCATTTTCAAAAGAGACTGCTGTTATAATGATGGCAGATGCAGTTGAAGCCTCTTCACGAAGCCTTGTGAAATTTACGGAAGAATCTATAAATGAGCTTGTTGAAAGAATGGTTTATCTTCAGGAACAAGCCGGGCAGTTTTCAGATGTCCCTCTGACATTTAAAGATATTTCCGATATTAAAAGTGCTTTTAAGAAAAGACTTTCAAATATCTATCATACACGGATAGCCTATCCCGAAAGGAAGTTTTAAAAATTACTGATAATGCTGCTCTGCACTTGTGCCCTAAGCAGCTTATCTCATATCAATAATCTCAGCATCCTTATATTTTCCCGGTTGAAAGATAAAAGTATCGGCTTCCGGTTTTATGGTAAGATTATATTCATTGACTTCCAGGGTGTTTATAATACCATCCCTTCTCTTATACTCAAGTCTAATAAGATTTGAAAGAGATTTTCCAATGGAAAGTCTGACCCTCAGCAGCTCGCTTTTTATATCTTCGGGATAAAGGTCGATTATATAAGAGTCTGATTTCTCATCAATCAACCTGATCTTGTATCCTTTTTTGTACATTGAAAATATCAATGAAGGACGATTTTGAAACGAATTATCTTTCTTATCGGCTTTCGTAATTGTAACCTCTTTTTCAGCAGAAAGATAACTCCAGGATGTTTCTCCGTTAAACCATACGATATTATCAGGAAGATTTAGTTTATATTTATCCTTACTGAGAATAACGTCTCCTTCTATAGTGTCATTTGTATTATTTGTCTGGTTAGTAGTTATCAGATTGAATTTCATTGATATGGAAGGGGCCTTTAGTGCATAATCGGAAAACTTATCAAGAATCCTGATAGCTTCCTGATCATTCTGACCGTATGCATTCAGAGTAAACAGAATAAGAAAAATAATAATAAATGAAATGGGTCTCATCTTAATAGTTTTATTCAAGGCGCTTCAAAATCTGTTCCAGAACAATAAAATCGGTACAGAGTACATCTCTGGCTTTGCTTCCTTCGAAAGGGCCGACAATTCCTGCAGCCTCAAGCTGATCAATAATTCTCCCTGCCCTGTTGTATCCGATTGATAGTTTTCTCTGGATCAGAGATGTGGAACCCTGCTGGTGCTGAACGACAAGCTTTGCAGCTTCATCGAACATCGGATCTCTTTTACGAAGATCGACTTCAAGTACACCGGATTCACTATCGTCCACATACTCCGGAAGATGCATTGCATCCGCATAACCTTTTTGAGATCCTATGAAATCCGTTAGCTCTTCTATTTCCGGAGTGTCTATAAAAGCACACTGCACCCTTACCGGTTCATTTCCTGAAGATACCAGCATATCACCGCGGCCAACCAGTCTGTCTGCTCCTGTGGCATCCAGAATAGTACGCGAATCTATCGATGAAAATACACGGAATGCGATTCTGGTCGGAAAATTTGCTTTGATAAAACCTGTGATAATATTTGCTGATGGTCTCTGAGTCGAAATAATAAGGTGAATACCGATAGCTCTTGCGAGTTGAGCAAGTCTGCCAATGGGCCCTTCTATTTCCCGGCCGGCAGTCATAATCAGGTCGGCAAACTCATCGATAATTAAAACTATGTAAGGGAGGTATTTATGTCCTTTTTCAGGACTAAGTTTTCTTGAAATGAATTTTTCATTATACTCCTTGATGTTACGCGACTGTGCTGCTTTAAGAAGTTCCAGCCTGTTGTCCATTTCAATACACAATGAATTGAGAGTTTTAATAACCTTTTGAGTATCGGTAATAATTGCATCTTCTTCGTCCGGAAGCTTTGCCAGAAAATGTCTTTCAATCTTCATATACAAAGGCAGTTCAACTCTCTTAGGATCGATGAGTACAAATTTGACCTCGGCAGGATGTTTTTTGTATAATATTGAAGTAATAATTGCATTAATCCCCACTGACTTTCCCTGTCCGGTTGCTCCTGCAACAAGTAAATGAGGCATCTTTGTGAGATCAACAATATATGGTTCATTGGTAATGGTTCTTCCAAGTGCGAGAGCAATATCGAATTTTGTCTCCTGGAATGCTTTTGAAGTAATCAGCGATCGCATCGATACTATTTCAGGTTTTTTATTTGGCACTTCTATGCCGACAGTTCCTCTTCCAGGGATTGGAGCAATGATTCTTATACCTAGTGCTGAAAGGTTAAGGGCAATATCATCCTCAAGTGATTTGATACGCGCAAGTCTTACACCCCGCTCAGGTACAATCTCATATAATGTTACCGTAGGACCGACAGTTGCTGAAATACTCTTTATGCTGATCTTATGATCGCCAAGAGTTTTGATTATATTTTCTTTGTTTTCAAATACCTCAGAATTATCAAAGGCACTCTCAGATTTATGCTCTTTCAGAATTGAAACAGGAGGGAATTTGTATCTTGACAAATCCAGACGGGGATCATAGTCTCCCATCATTCTGTCAACCTCATGTGCCGGCAGTGTATCTGTTGCTTCCGGGTGTGTGATATTTATTGGTACATCATCGCCCTGAGGAACAGATGATTCATCATCAAAGTCATGTATTATTGAACCTGTCGGAAGTAAATCCGCAATGTCTTCATCCAGGGACTCATCATCCTCATATTGTTTCGTAGTACGAACAATAAACTCAACTTTGTCATTTTCTTTGTTTTTATCACTGGCGGATTTAATATCAGGAATTTCTTCGTCTTCAACCTTACCGGTCATTCCATCAGGTGCAGGAGTAATATCTTTATTATCAGTATGTTTTCTGAATTTCAGGAATAATGGCAGCTTAAGACCAAATGATTCAGGCTTGACTCTGAGTGCAAAAACCATATAAGATATAGTAATAAATGTCAGAACAACACCTGTTCCTATCATCCCCATGAAAGCGTTCAACCACCTTATGACATAGTATCCCTGGGCTCCTCCCGGACCGCTGCCAAGGTAAACAATTGATTTACTGAAGATAAAACCAAGAATAAGTGAAATAATGATAGTCGCAAACGTAAACTTGGCAATCAGCCTGAATGGCTTGATATTCGGAAACTTAAGAAGGTACAATCCAATGGCACCAAAAATAAGAGGAATAAAAAAAGCACCAAATCCGAATCCCTGGGTGATTATCATGTTGGCAAGCAAATGTCCGAGTTTTCCACCCCAGTTTTTTACCACTTTATCAGCATTGGAAATTGTGTCGGAATAGGAGAAACTATTGTCGGTTTTCCACCAGAACAGATATGATACACAAGCGATGAGAAGAAACAGAGCAAAACCCGTAATGAGAATTCCGATAACAAATTTAATTCTCTCGTCTGTAATGAAAGATTTGGTTTTTACAGGACTTTTTGTCGTTTTTGTATTCTTTTTACCGGTATCTTCCTTCTCTTTATTCATCTTTGGTAATGTGTTTTCAATACAATTATCGTTTTTTAAACGCAACCCAAAGGTAATAATTTTGAGCCGCACTCAAAAAACAGTCAAATGATTTTGTTTTTCTACCGGATTTTTTGGAATAATGAAATAATGGAATCGTATTTAACTTTTATCTTTTGTACTGTGCCCTAAAGGCTGATCATTTTATTAATGAAGTTGTCGATTTCCTCCCTCGATACCTGCACGAATTTTTCTCTTCTCTCAAAGGCTTTATCAGGTATTTCCTTTTTATAAACTGTTTCTGCCTCAAAATGCATCTCAGCCGGTCCCAGGAAGAAGAAAAAACTCATAAGTACTCCATCGATCTGACTGAAAGGAGTGGCAGTATTGGGATTTTTAATATTTATCTCGTTAGTATACCATATATTGTAGGTTTTATTCCTGTCAGAAGGGAATGAAACCTCGGCGTTTTTACAGTTAAACCCGCAGATTACCGAAGTCTTTGCAGTTTTTCTTATCATTATTCCTTTCATTGCGTCAAAACCAGGGAATTCTTCACCTGGTTGAACGGCGTAGAAATATTTTAAAGTAAAGAGACTGAAATAGGTGTCGAGAATTCCTGCTTCAGGATTGGCCAGGTTAAGTATTCCTGAATTTCCAAAAGAAGATATCATCTCGAAGGTGATTTTATTATTTTTAAAAGATACAATAAGGTTTTTAGGCAGTACTTCTTTTGGCATCGGACCAAAATTGCCTATATAATCTATGTTATAATGGATTTCCCCCTGATTTAAATATTTTCCCCCCTTTTCCTTACAGGAGAAACCTGTTATTGCGAAGATTACCGCAATGAACATTACATAGCTGAATCTCACTTATCTGGTCGATTTTGAATTTCGTAAATGTAATATTTTTTTTTAACTTCAATTGTAACAGTTGATAATATTGATATATCGTGGTTGGTCTTGCATATATCAATTGGCAACCAGGATTTCTATTCTTATTTTTCTGAATTGGAATTCTTTGAATCCCCACGAGCGCCTTCTCCGTTACTCGCTTAATCAGCAGCGAGCATTAAGAATTTACCTAAGGGGATCGAAGATTCTTCGTAGCTTGCTGCGAAGATCTTCAATTTTGGTACTTTTGTGATCTTGCAGAAATAAAATTATGGAAAAGAAACTTGCCGTTGTTGCCCTTGGAGGTAATGCTCTGTTACGAGGTGATCAGGCCGGAACTATTGATGAGCAGGAACAAAATACAACTGAAACTCTTGAAAACCTCATTTTTTTAATAAACGATGGTTACGATCTGGTCATAACTCATGGGAACGGACCTCAGGTAGGTAATATCCTTATGAGGAATGATGCAGGGGAACAGTTGTACGGAATTGCCCAGATGCCTGTAGATATTTGTGTTGCTGACTCGCAGGGTGGAATCGGATACATGATTGAACGCATGTTCAGGAATGTTCTAAACAAACATGGGATTACCAGAAATGTTATCTGCATTGTCACACAGGTTCTGGTTGATATTAATGACTCCGCATTCAGCGACCCGCATAAAAGGGTCGGTAAAATATATACAAAGGAACAGGCTGATGATCTTTCCGCCAGGAAGAAATGGCTTTTCAAAGAGGACGTCAAAGCTCAGGTAGGGTATCGAAGGGTTGTCCCATCTCCTGTTCCTGTTGGTGTGATTAATGAATCAATAATCTGTGACCTTGCCAGGAAAGGCAATATTGTTATTGCTGCCGGTGGTGGAGGAGTACCGGTATATATTGATGAAAAGAAAGATGTCAGACCTGTAGAAGCGGTGATTGACAAAGATCTGGCCTCTTCACTTCTGGCAACACAGATTGGTGCTGATGAATTTTATATTCTTACGGATGTTCCATATATATACATCAATTATAAAAAGCCGGATCAGGAGATAAAGGAATTTCTCAATTATAACGATACTGTGAAATATCTGAACGAAGGTCAGTTTGCCAAGGGAAGCATGGCGCCAAAGATAGAGGCATGTCTGAGTTTTATTAAACACGGAGGCAGAAAAAGCGTTATCACTGAAGCTTTTAAACTGGCTGATAAAAAGTATGGATCAAAGATTACGATGGAATATGAAGATGATCGACGATAGGTGTTGGCTTTTGTTTTTACTTTTATCTTTCTACTTTTGTCTTTTATCTTAAAATATCAAAACAATGTCACACAATCTACATAACCGTCATTTCCTGAAACTTCTTGATTTTACGCCGGAAGAGATCACATATCTCCTCAATCTGGCTGCAAAGTTAAAAGAAGCAAAACATAATGGTACTGAGAAACAATATCTTAAAGGTAAAAACATTGCACTTATTTTTGAAAAAGCCTCAACACGAACACGTTGCGCATTTGAAGTTGCTGCTTATGACCAGGGAGCTCATGTGACATATCTTGGGCCGACAGGTTCGCAGATTGGCCAGAAAGAATCTATGAAAGATACTGCAAGAGTACTTGGAAGGATGTACGACGCAATTGAGTACCGTGGTTATGGTCAGGATATAGTTGAAGAACTTGCTCTATATGCAGGAGTGCCGGTTTGGAATGGTCTTACAAATGAATTTCATCCCACTCAGATCCTTGCCGACTTTCTTACAATGACAGAATACTCTGACAAGCCGCTTAATGAGATGGCTTTTTGCTACCTGGGTGATGCCCGGTATAATATGGGTAATTCCCTGATGGTTGGCTCTGCAAAAATGGGTATTGATTTCAGAATTGCTGCTCCAAAAGAGTATCAGCCATCAGAAGAGCTGGTTGCAAAATGCAGGGCTGTTGCAAATGAAACAGGTGCAAAGATCACCATTACGTCAGCTGTTGAAGAGGCTGTTAAAGGAGCAGATTTTTTGTACACCGACGTATGGGTATCAATGGGAGAAGCGGATTCTGTGTGGGAAGAAAGAACAAGATCTCTAAAACCCTTCCAGGTTAATATGGAAACAATTAAAAAGACAGGAAACCCATCAGTCAAATTCCTCCATTGCCTGCCGGCATTTCATAACAGGGACACAAAAACAGGGGAGGATATCTTTAAAAAATTTGGTCTCGACGGGATGGAAGTAACAGAAGATGTATTTGAATCAGAACACTCTATAGTTTTCGATGAAGCTGAGAATCGACTTCATACGATTAAGGCTGTTATGGTTGCTACACTGGGAACTTTATAGCTCAGTGCGCAGAGCTCAGAGCATGGGGCAAAAGCAAAAACATAATATTCTAGCACTGTGCACGGCGCCCTGTGCCCTGTGCCCCGTGCCTTTCAGGAAATCAGCTCCTTCACGAAATAAAATGTCATTACTAACGAAGCTGCTAATTTAAGTCCGATACTGGTAAGAAATCCCAACAGACTTCCAAAACCGGCCTTGAAAGCGTAACTCATATCGTCTTTGAAAATCATTTCCCCGACAAATGCACCTATCAACGGACCTAAAATTATACCAAGGGGCCCAAGAAAAAACCCTACGATTAAACCTACAGTTGCACCTTTAATTCCGTACTTGGAACCTCCGAACTTTTTTGTTCCCCATACCGGCACAATATAATCCAGTACTGTAACTATAACAGCTAACGTACCGAAAATGATCAGGGTAGAAGTTGTAAACTGTCCGAACCTTGTCAGATGAAGAAATATTAGTCCCAGAAAACTTAATGGCGGACCGGGTAATACAGGAACCAGGCAACCTATTATCCCTATGATCAAAAAAATGATCCCCAGAATAAGGAGTATATAATCAGACATTTAAATGTGCCTTTTCACTTTTTGCCAAGATCCTCGAACTCGACGTTTGTGAATTCTTCAACTTTAACAGGATTTTTTTCATCACTGATTTCAGCAACGAATTTTGGTTCAGGTATTTTAGATTCATCCTTCCCGTTACCAATATATGTAACCGCGTCTTTCAAACCTTCCGAAAACTTTTCAAAATCCTCTTTATAAAGGAAGATCTTATGTTTTTCGTAAAATACTTTCCCTTCTTTGCCCAAACGTTTCTTGCTTTCTGTTATGGTCAGATAATAATCATCTTTCCTCGTAGCTTTCACATCAAAAAAATAAGTTCTCTTTCCGGCACGCACCACTTTGGTGAATATTTCTTCTTTTATAATTTTTTCATCATGCCCGTTTATGACTTCCTGTATTCCGGCTTCTTCTTCCATTGCTAAGTCAGTTAATGTTAGGGTTTTGTTTTGTATTGTCAAATGTAACAATTATTTTATCAAATCAAAACCTGACAGATTATTTGTTCTTAATTTTGCCCGGTTGCTTTGAGGGTAAGGGAAAAAGAGTATTTTTGTTGCGGAAATTTGAGGTTCTTTATAATGATAAGCAGAAGATTATTACGTATAAAAGCCCTGATGGCTCTTTATGCTTTTAACCGCAGGGAGGATGAGAATCTTGCCCAGGCCGAGTCAGAATTAATGTTCAGCGTTGGTAAGAGTTACGATCTTTATCACTATCTGCTGCTGCTCGTTCTTGAAATCGCTGATATTGCAAAGGAGAAGATCGATCAGGCTCTGCTGAAAAGAATTCCGTCGCACGAGGACCTTAATCCAAGAAGGAGATTCATCGATAACCAGTTAATCACCCAGCTAAGAAAAAACATTGAATTTAAAACCTATATTTCCTCTAAAAAACTTTCCTGGGTTAATAACTCACATATCCCTCGTTTACTTTATAATAAAATGATTGTCTGGGAAGTGTACGAAGAGTATATGGCAGCGGAAAACAGCAATTATCCTTCTGATAAAAAATTTATTATCAGGCTTGTTACCGAGCTGTTTCCAAATTCTGAAGATCTCTGTTCAAGTCTCGAGGAACAGAGTATTTACTGGAATGATGATATAGAGTATATTTCATCTATGGTCGAGAAAACTCTGAAAAAATTTAAAACAGATTCAGGAGAAAAGACTCCTCTGATGCCGTTATTTAAAAATGATGAGGATGAAGAATTTGTGAAAATATTGTTCAGAAAAGCAATCCTTCATTCAAAAAAATGTTCTGAACTAATTGATAAGAACACCACAAACTGGGAGGTTGACAGAATAGCTTTGATGGACATTCTGGTGATGCAGCTGGCAATTACTGAAATACTTGAATTCCCTGAAATCCCGGTGAAGGTTACCCTGAATGAGTACATTGAGATTGCCAAATACTATTGTACTTCAAAAAGCAGTACATTTGTCAACGGAATTCTTGATAATATAGTAAAAGAAATCCGTGATGAGGGTCTTTTTAACAAGTTTGGACGAGGCCTTGTAGGGGAAGCATCAGACAATAATTAACAAACTGATAATGATACAGCATCATGAGGAAGATAATTGTAGTATCCTGGGTATTGGTTGTTGCAGCTGTTTCTGGTTGCACTGGCAGAAACAGCAAGAATCCGTCGGATCCTTATTCTAAAAATAACAATTCTGGGACGAGCGAGATAAGCTTCAGGGAATATGAGCATAATTTCGGAAAAGTAGCAGAAGGGGAAAAGGTGAGTTATACTTTTATCTTTGATAACAAAGGAACATCTGATCTTATTTTATCTTCCGCATCAACAACATGCGGATGCACGGTTCCAAAATATGATACAAAACCGATTGCTCCAGGGGCAAATGGAAATCTGGAAGTAGTCTTTGACACTTCCGGCAGAAACGGTATACAGACAAAAACCATTACAGTGAAATCGAATGCTTCAAAACCTGTTGTGTTATTAAAAATAGTTGCAGAAATAGTAACCACTAATAAATAATAATAATTAATAACTGAACCAATGACCAATTTTGCTTATTTGTATTTGATGGGACAACCTGGTGGGACCACCGGGCAGACTAATCCACTTGTGACTTTCCTTCCACTTATTCTTGTATTTGTTGTTTTTTACTTCTTCATGATCAGACCACAGATGAAAAAACAGAAGGAAATGACCAGCTACAGAAGTTCCCTGAAAAAAGGTGATAAAATTATAACCACAGGAGGAATTTATGGGAAAATCTATGAAGTGAAAGATAACTATGTAACTGTTGACGTTGGTGGAGATGTCAAGCTTAGAATTGACAAAAATGCTCTTCTTAAAGATCCTTCTGCAGACGAAATGTAATTAATTCCATACATTAAATATTTAGTGAAAAGGGAAGATGGACAACGGACTGAAAACCTTACAAAAAAGAGGGTAAGAAGGATCAACAGAGACGTTGCTGTTTTTACTTTCTTCCTTTTTCTTTCCTTTTTTTTCTGGTACCTGAATTCTCTCGGTAAAGAAAATGAAGCTGGAATAAAATATCAGCTTAAATATATAAATATCCCTAAAGAAAAAGTAATCAGCACATTACAACCAACCGAACTGAACATGTTTCTTAAGGGTCCAGGTTATTCAATATTGAAACTTAAAATTTCAGGCAATAAACCTCCCTTGTTAATTGACATTTCAAAAATCAGTTATAAAAGGGCTCCCGGTGAAAACGGATTAAACTATTATATTGTGACATCGGGACTTATAAAAAGTCTGAATATTCAAATAAGATCAGGATGTGAAATTACCTCAATCAAACCCGATACACTCTTTTTCTCACTTGATAAGGTAGCAGCAAACTCATCGGTTGTACCGGATAATATGTCTGATAATAAAAAGAAACGATAATCTCTTATGAAACCTGTATTTAAGCTGGGAGTCACTGGGGGTATCGGAAGCGGCAAAACATCAGTATGCAGAGTTTTCGAAGTGCTTGGAATACCTGTTTTTTCAGCGGATAAGGAAGCACGGGAAATAATGGAGAATAATAAAGGGATAATAAGAAGGCTGAATTCTATTGCAGGGAAGGACCTTTACCTTAACGGAAGTCTTGACAGGATGGAGCTGGCAAAGATTATCTTTAATGACAGATTCCTCCTTGATAAGGTAAATATGCTGGTTCATCCTGTTGTTTTCGATCACTTCAGGGAATGGACGTTGAAAAAAACAGCACCTTATGTAATTATGGAGGCTGCAATATTTTTTGAAAGCGGAGCTGCCAGGTTAGTCGACAGGATTGTCACAGTTGTCGCTCCGGTTGAACAAAGAATAGAAAGGGTAATTCAGAGGAACGGACTTTCAAGGGAACAGGTTATGGAGAGGATTAAGAATCAGATGAATGATGAGACGCGTATAAAACTGTCCGATTATGTAATCTGCAACTCAGAAAATGATATGATCATAACTGCCGTAATGAAAATTAATGATGACATTTTAACCTTTATTAATACACAATCCTGAAAATGGGCATATTTGGAAAATGGATTGGTGGAGGACTTGGATTTGCTGTTGGTGGACCAATAGGTGGGCTATTGGGTTTTCTGGTAGGTTCCATGATAGACGGTACAACAGTTCATACGTCAACTTACACTTCAGGCACCGGCATGACAAGCCAGGGAGATTTCGGAATGAGTCTGCTTGTTCTTGTTGCAGCTGTCATGAAAGCTGATGGAAAGGTTGTTAAATCTGAGCTTGATTATGTTAAGCAGTTCTTTGTCAGACAATTCGGGCAGGAATCGGCTAAGCAGGCTCTATTGATGTTAAAAGATATACTAAAACAGGAAATACCAGTAAGAGATGTTTGCCTCCAGATAAAAAGAAACATGGATTATTCCTCACGGCTTCAATTGTTACATCTGTTATTTAATATATCACTTGCCGACAGAGTGATCCACCCTTCGGAAATTCAGATTATTGAAAAGATCTCATCATATCTTGGAGTCGCCTCCGGAGACTTTTTGTCGATAAAGAATATGTTTATTCCCGAAACAGATTCTTCTTATAAAATTCTTGAAATAGACCCATCTTCTTCAAATGAGGATGTCAAAAAAGCATACAGAAAGATGGCTATGAAGTATCATCCCGATAAAGTAAGTCATCTTGGCGATGATATCAGGAAATCTGCAGATGAAAAATTTTCCATGGTTAATGAAGCATATGAAAAGATAAAAAAAGAACGAAATATGAACTGATCCATGAAATTGAAAAAAGATCAGTTATGAAACGGACTTTAAAATACTAGCATTAAATTTGTACTTAAATTACTAAGAGATGATTTTAAAAGATATTATGGCAATTTCAGGCGAACCCGGGCTTTTTAAATTTATTGCTCAGGGGAAAAATGCAATAATTGTTGAACACCTTGAAACAAAAAAGCGAAGAAGCGCTTATGGCTCAGCGAAAGTAAGCTCTCTGGAAGACATTGCAATTTTTACTGATAAAGAGGATCTGCCACTTGGTAAGGTTTTTGACCTGATTCACGAGAAAGAGAATGGTGGACCGACTGTAGATTCTAAAGCTGATCCGACAAAACTTAAATCGTGGTTTGAAGGGATTCTTCCTGAATATTCAAAAGAAAAGGTCTATGCCAGCGACATAAAAAAAGTTGCTCAGTGGTATAATATTCTTCATAAACTTAACCTTCTTGTTAAGGAGGAACCTGAAACTGCAACTGAAGAAAATGCTTCAGATGAAAAAGCAACTCCAGAAAAATCAACTCCTGGTACAGAAAAGAAGAAGAAAAAGGCACCACCTAAGTCAAAAACCAAATAAAGGATCACCAAATAAAACACAAAGTGACATAAAGGAAAATGAAGAAGTTTATGCCTTGCCAGAAACTAATTATATAATCAATGAATTTTGGTGGTAATGAGGTAGTATATAGTTATTCGGAATCAAGAATAATTATTGTTCCAGTTCCATACGACGAAACAAGTACCTGGATAAGAGGAGCGGATAAAGGGCCGGAAGCTATTATGGAGGCTTCTGTAAATCTTGAATTCTATGATGTAGAAACCTCGTCCGAAGCTCATCTTAACGGGATAAACACCATTGCCCCGGTTTTAGAAAAGGAAACGCCTCAAAAACTTGTCAAAGCTGTTCATGACACGATCTTATCTCTTCTGTCAGAAAAGAAATTTCCTGTAATTATTGGTGGAAATCATACTGTCTCGATTGGGGCAATAAAAGCTTTTTCGGAATATTTTGAAAAACTGACAGTTCTTCAGCTGGATGCACATTCGGATCTGCGACAGGTGTATGAAGGGTCGGAGTTTAATCATGCCTGTGCCATGGCGAGAGCACGAGATTATTCACCTGTAGTCCAGGTCGGTATCAGAAGCATGTCGGAAGAGGAGAGGCAATTTGTGGAAAAGGACCGGATATTTTTCTCACATGAACTTTATTATGACAAGACACTTTATGGAAAAGCCCTTGACAAACTGACGGAGAATGTATATATAACGGTCGATATAGACGTATTTGATCCCTCTTTGATGCCCTCTACAGGTACACCGGAGCCGGGAGGACCTTCATATTATGAACTCATTCATTTTTTGAGAGATGTCATAAATGCCAGGAACGTGGTCGGCTTTGATGTAGTCGAATTATGTCCCTCAGCGACAAATAAAACACCTGATTTTGTTGCAGCAAAAATCATTTACCAGCTACTGAGCTATAAGTTTGCCTAATCAATTACTCTTCTCTTGGGCAGACAGACCTCTACACATTTATTCCTTTTGCCTCTCCCCAACCCCTCCCCAAGAGGGAGGCGCTAAGAACTTTCCAAATACTAAATAATTTTTCTATGCCTGGGGAATTAATTCGGTATTAAATAAAGATAAGGCGGTTTAGTCCCTCCCCCCTGGTGGAGGGATTTAGGGAGAGGCCTTAAATTGAAAAGGGATAAAAAAGGGAAATGTATCAATCCTCCTTCTTCGCCTGCTCCCAAATAACATTCATTTCATCCAGACTCATATCGTGTAGAGAAATGCCTTTTGTAAGGGTTTCTTTTTCAAGATAATTAAATCTCTTTATAAATTTTCTGTTTGTTTTTTCAAGAGCTGCTTCCGGATCAATATCGTAGAGGCGCGATGCATTTATAATTGAAAAAAGCACATCTCCAAGTTCAGATTCTATTGATTCTGTATTATGATTTTTTATCTCTTCCTTCAGCTCAGTTATCTCCTCAAGAACTTTGTCCCATATCTGCTCCCTTTTCTCCCAGTCAAATCCGACACCCCTTACCTTTTCCTGTATCCTGTTGGATTTTACAAGTGCAGGCAATGAAGACGGGACACCGGAAAGGACTGGTTTGTAACCATTATCCTCCTTTATTTTAAGTTGTTCCCAGTTCTCCTCAACCTCTGATGCTCCGGAAACCCTGACATTCCCAAACACATGCGGATGCCTGTAAATGAGCTTATTGTTGATTCCTTCCAGAATATCTGCCATTGTAAATACTCCTTTTTCTGCACCAATTTTTGCATAAAAGACTATATGAAGCATAAGGTCTCCTAGTTCGTTTTTTATACCTTCGTCGTTATTGGAGAAAATTGCATCTGCTAATTCATAGGTCTCTTCAATTGTAAGTTTCCGCAGACTCTCGTTAGTTTGTTTCATATCCCATGGGCAATTAACCCTTAGTTCATCTATAATGCCAAGAAGCCTGGTAAACTCTTCAAGGCTTTTGTTTATATCATTCATAAGTAATGGTTTTAAAACAAACGGTCAGGGGATGCTATTTTATCAGTATGATCTATGCGCAATACAGATCCTATTGAAAGACTCAGTAATTCAGATACATCAGCACCATTGATTGATATTTCAAGAAGATCGAGCTGGTTGAATCTCGCCAGCAACTCACCTACAGGTACATCGCTGTATTTCAGGGAAATCTGATCCGTATAGTTTTTATTACTCTGAATAAGTATCCTGTAGGCTTTATTTTCAAATACTCTGTAAAAAACTTCCCTTGTTATATTAGAAATGGCATTTCCATAAGAGTCGATGAAAATGATACTGCCAATAATAACATCTTTATCGATGGTTGCCCTTAGCGGTACTCTTTCACTAAGTGTTTTAACCGATTTTCCAATATCAGATGGTTTTTTTCCGGCTATGAGATCAGAGGCAGCTTTAGCAAATATTTCAAGTTCGTCGGACGTTCCCGTATGATCTATTTTTATTACTTCATCAGGATCTGAATTAAGAATGAGATTAAAAATTCCATTGTCAGTTCCTATGAAAAAATGATCTCTGGCCCTGACAATCAAATGATCCTGATCCTTATGTGCTTCCGAATGAACGCAAATGATATGAATTGAACCTTTAGGATAGTTATTATATGTATTCCTTATTATGAAGGAGGCATGTGATATATTAAAAGCCGGGATATTGCCTGCGTTATCAATTATTATTGTTCCCGGACACCTGCTGCTTAGCTTACCTTTAATGATTCCATAATAGATATCATCTTGCTTCCATTCTGTTGTTAATGTTATTACCGGCATATGAAAAAACTTATAACAAAGATAATCTTCTAAAGAAAAAATAACCTTACTTTGTACTTTTCAATGATTTTTTTTATGAACTATTTACCATATTTCCGGATGAATTTGGCGATTAGAGCTTTAGTTCATTAATTTTTGTTAGGTTTAATGACAGAAATAGTTATTTTTCTTGAGGATATCGATCCTGTTGTCTTCTTCGGAACAAACAATTCGCTGCTTGACAAAATCCGCAGTTTCTTTCCTAAAATTAAGATCATGGCCAGAGGCAATGAGATTAAATGCATGGGAGAGGAGACTGAGATAACAATATTTGCAGAGAAGTTTAACGAGCTGTTAGAATATTATCAAAAATATCACCGGCTCGATGAACAGGACATTGAAAAATATCTTTTTGATGCTGAACACATGAAATCTGCATCAAACGGTGAGTTTGAACAGGTCATTATATTTGGTACAAGCGGAAAGCCTGTTCGTGCTCGCACTGTTAACCAGTTGCTTTTGGTCAATGATTATAAAACTAACGATCTGATTATTGCCGAAGGACCAGCCGGTACAGGTAAAACATATACATCAATTGCGTTGGCTGTGAAGGCGCTGAAAGACAGGGAAATAAAGAAAATAGTCCTTACCCGGCCGGCTGTTGAAGCCGGTGAAAGGCTTGGATTTCTTCCCGGAGATATGAAGGAGAAACTTGACCCGTATCTTCAGCCATTATACGACGCTCTTCACGATATGCTGCCTTTTAAAAAACTGGAAACATGGCTTGAGGACGGGACAGTACAAATTGCTCCGCTGGCATTTATGAGGGGCAGAACCCTGGAAAATGCATTCGTGATTCTTGATGAAGCACAGAATGCAACTATCAGCCAGCTTAAGATGTTTCTTACGAGAATGGGAGTATACTCCAAGTTCATAATGACCGGTGATACTACCCAAATAGATCTTCCAAGAAAAAATGATTCCGGATTACTGATGGCGATGAGGATCCTGGCAAATATAGAAGGCATTTCGATAATCAAGTTCGATGAGAGGGATATTGTGAGGCATAAACTGGTTAAGAAAATCGTAAGGGCTTACGAGAATGAAGAAAATGAAGCTGAGAAATTGAAAAACAATAATACTAATAAATAACTCTGTGGGATTTTTGCCTCATCCCCCTCGCCCCCTTCTCCCTGGAGAGAAGGGGGTAGGCCAGGAAAGTCCCTCGCCCTTGGGAGAGGGATTTAGGGAGAGGTAACAAATCGACTGGATTATACAGCGAATAGATATGACTGTAATTTTATAACAATATGGCAAAGACAATATTAAGCTCTAATTACAATTTCCCTGGGCAGAAGAGTATTTACAAAGGAAAAGTCAGAGATGTATATAACATTGATGACAAATATCTTCTTATGATAGTTTCAGACAGGATTTCAGCCTTTGATGTTGTGCTCCCAAAGGGTATTCCGTATAAAGGACAGGTTCTTAATCAGATAGCTGCAAACTTTTTGGATGCAACCAGTGATATTGTACCAAACTGGAAAATCGCCACACCCGATCCTACGGTCACCTTTGGACACAAATGCGATCCATTCCCGATAGAAATGATAGTAAGAGCTTATCTTACAGGAAGCTCATGGAGAACCTACAAATCCGGGGCAAGAGAAATTTGTGGTATTGAAATTCCTGATGGGATGAAAGAACATCAGCGTTTTAGGGCACCTATAATAACTCCTACAACCAAAGCTGAACAGGGCAGACATGATGAGGATATTTCCAGAACAGAAATAATTAACAGCGGACTTATATCTGAAGAAGATTATCTTCTGATTGAAAAATATACTATGGATGTTTTCATGAGAGGCTCTGAAATTGCATTGCAACATGGTCTGATTCTTGTTGATACAAAATATGAATTTGGCAAGAAGGATGGAAAGATATACCTTATTGATGAAATCAATACTCCGGACTCGTCGCGTTATTTTTATGCCGATAAATATCAGGAGGATTTTGAGAAGGGACTTCCCCAGAAACAATTATCAAAAGAGTTTGTAAGAGAATGGCTTATGGATAATGGTTTCCAGGGAAAATCAGGACAGGAAGTCCCTGAAATGAGCGATTTATTTGTTAATCAGGTATCGGAAAGGTATATTGAACTTTATGAAAGGATAACAGGCGAAAGATTTATCAGATCAGATATCAGTAATGTGCCTGAACGAATTGAGAGAAACTGCAGAACATTTCTTAAATCATTGTAAACCGGAGAGAGACTAACAAAGTACCTAATGAAAATCATAAACTGGATAAAAGCTCTGACGATACTTGTATCTGTTCTGATCTGCAATAATATGGTAAATTCCCAGGTTGTCGTTGAGAGATCAAAAGACAAAGTAATGATTTCCGGGACAGCCTATTTTATTCATCAGGTTAAAAAGGGAGAAACTGCCTTCTCCATTTCAAAAGCTTACGGGATATCAGTTGAGGACCTTACACGGGAAAATCCTCCCGCAGTTTTTGGTATAAAAGAGGGACAGACCCTCAGAATACCTGTCAATCTTGTTACTGAAGCCAAACCAACGGAATCTGTTCCTGTAAAAAAGGATCATGATGATTCCAAATTCATGTACCATACTCTCAAACCAGGTGAAACAGTCTACTTTCTTTCGAAATCTTACGGCGTTTCTGAAGACGAAATAATTCAGAGTAACGCGGGAATTGATATAAATAAAATGTCCGTGGGTACTGAAATAGCGATTCCGAAAAGAGAGTTTATGAATCCTCAGCAGAAATTCGACGACCGGGAGAATAATTACCTCTACCATAAAGTGCTCATGGGAGAAACACTTTCTTCTATTGCCAGACAATATGGTCTTACTGTCCGGCAGCTGAGGAGGGAAAACAGGGATTTAAGATTCCCCCAGGTTGGTGATTTTGTGAGGATACCTGGGGCTAAAAGAGCTGAAATACAAGAGATTGAACAGATTAAAACGGATACTGTACCGGTTGCTGTGGAAATTCCGCCATTGAAGATTGAAAAAGCTCCGGGATATACATCTGTAAAGGATCTGAAAGGTTCACTGGATGTAGCAGTTTTGCTTCCATTCTATCTGTCAGAAAACTCCATCCGGACTGAGGTTGATTCATCCAATCTGGTGAAAGGACGGAAGGAATACAAGTCGAATAGAGTGAACGAGGATTGGATTTACCCGGGAAGTCTCGATTTTCTTGAAATGTACCAGGGAATATTACTCGCTGCTGATACTTTACGAACACTGGGATTGAATATAACCCTGCATACCTATGACATTAAAAGCGATACAATTGAAATTACAAAACTGATAAGATCGGGAAAATTAGCTGATATGGATCTTATCATAGGTCCGGTTTATTCCCATAATCTCTCTATTGTTTCCGATTATGCGAAAAAACTTTATATTCCTGTTGTATCTCCTGTTCCACTTATGAATAATTCTGCCCTGATTAAAAATCCTACTCTCTTTATGGCTAGTTCCTCACTCGAAATTGCCCAGAGAGCGCTTGCAAAAAAAATCGGTGAATATTATGATCATAATATTGTATTTATTCATACCGATACCCTTCAGGTTGATGAGGATGTTAAAAGATTCAAAAATTTGATTTTCACAGAGCTGAGCTATAAAATTCCTTATGAAGAAATTAAGTTTAAAGAATTTAAATTCTATAGCAAGTCGATGTTTAACAATGACTCCATAAACAGATTGAGTCAAACACTTTCTGAACAATCAAAAAACATTGTCATTATAGCTTCCGAAGAGGCTCCTGTTATTAGTGAAGTAATTGATAATGTAAGCAGCCTTTCTCGAAGGTTTGATGTAAAACTTTTCGCGTACCCGGTCATAAGGGAACTTGACAGGCTGGACCAAAAGGAACTTTTTGATATGGACATTATGGTTTATTCCCCTTATTGGATTGATTATTCAAAAAAGAATGTAATACAGTTTAACTCAGGTTTCAGGCAAAAATTTCATACACAACCCCTTGAAAAAAGCTATGCGTGGCAGGGATATGATATTGCATTTTATTTTTTAAGCGGATTGGCAATGCAGGGGAAGAGCTTTATTAAACATCCTGAAAACCATTATCCTGACCTATTGGAGAACGAATACGATTTCAGACAAAAAGCTGACGGAGATGGTTTTGAAAACCAGAAACTTTTTATGGTCAGATACACAAAAAACTATGAAGTTCTGTTAGAAGATGAGAATAAACCTCCTCAATAGAATAAATTGCAGATCAGTAATTATGAATTATAAATTGGCATTTCAAAAATACTCCTTATTTGTAATTCCAAATTTCTGATAAGTCTTAATAAAATTTAACAATCGGGAATATCCGGAGGGAAGAGATTGTCTATATGTTGAAGTATGATTAAAGAGTCGTACACCGTAACTGAAGAAGATGAACTGGTTAAAGCATCCCTGGATGGCAATAAAAATGCATTCGGAGAAATTGTAAACCGTTATCAGAAAATGGTTGCACGTACAGTGAAAGGAATGCTCGGAGATTCGGTTTTTGCGGAAGATATAGGACAAGAGGTTTTTATTAAACTTTATCACTCTTTGTCAGAATTCAGGGGAGAAGCAAAACTTTCAACATATATTCAGAGGATTGCCGTGAATATGACTCTGAATGAGATAAAAAGAAGAAAAAGATTTTTTTCATTGTTTTCGCAAAAGGCTAATAATGAAATGTATGAAATTGAAATTGCTGATCATGATACTGAAGAGAGAAAAGAGGCAGCCGAAATAGTAAATAAAGCTTTAATGGCTTTGGACCCCAAGTTCAGAATTATAGTAACTATGAGAATGCTTCAGGGATATTCAACCAAAGAAACTGCCGAAATACTCGATCTTCCGATGGGAACTGTTCTTTCACGGTTATCAAGAGCTCAGGAGCAATTAAGAAATATTTTGGAAAAACTATAAATACTCAATTTATAAAATGAAAAAATCAGAGATTAAAACGCTGATAATAAGTTCGCTGAATGACAATGCTGATAATGTTGAGATTTCAGAGAGACTGGAAAGAGAGGGGATTTCCTTTAATTTCAGCAAGGGCTTTAGTGACAAGGTACTCAATAAACTGTTTTCTGCAGGGTTAACTGCAACCAGGGAGGTCGAGTTCGTCAAATATATGAATTTTGCTTTCTACCGGGTTGCTCTTACAGGTGTGGCTGCAATTGTAGTTCTGCTTATCTCGATATTTCTGATGCAAGGTTCCCTTTCAATAAATTCATTCCTTGGATTGAGCGATAATTATGATGAAAGTATTGTATGTCTGTTAACTGGAAATTAGAATTAAATGAAAGCAAAATCAATATTGGTCATTCTGGTGACTTTGATAATAGGATTCATTCTTGGAATGCTGACATCAGCTCAGATAAGGTATCACAGGCTGAAACCGGTCAGAGTCTTTTTTTCAGAAGAGAGATTCAGGGATGGTTTTTTCAAAACTATACAACCTGATGGACAACAGAAAGCCAAAATTGATCTGGTTCTTGATAAATACGCTAAAATAAACAGTGAACTTCAAAATAATTTCAGGAAAGAGCTTGACTCCAATATGAAGGAGTTCAGAAAAGAACTGGATCTGAATCTTACCAAAGAACAGCTGGCCAGATTAAAAGAGATGGATGAGCGTCGTCAGGAAATAATAAGACAAAACAGGAAGAATCACCCAAATGATACACTTAATTCAAGAGAAGAAAGATGGCATAATCCGGGCAGAAGAATGGCACCTGACGGAACACCTCCTCCTTTCCCTGATCATGATACTACAAAACTACCCTATAATAAATAGAAGATAATCTAACAGGATTGGCAGATCGTCAGGACTGACACCCAAAGAAATAAGCAAATCTGTGTCTTCCGAGAAGATTGATATAAATTGCTCTTTTGACAATTCCCCACTCACCATGCTTTGTCTGTAAAGTTCAACAGCTTCTTTCTTTTTACCTCTGCAAAGCGCCAGATGACCTTTATTAATCTGATCATGTGCATTTAATTTCCCGGTCGATAAGCGGTCATAGTATTTTTCGGACTCATCGAATCTTCCAAGAGCAAAATAACAAAATGCTATAGGTCTTAAAATCTTAAGGTTACCAGGTTCCTGATATTCAACCCTGAAATAGTACTGCAGAGCTTGTTCATACTTCTTCAGATCAATGAAACAATGTGCCGTCATTATTACAGTATGTATATTCTCAGGCTCCAGATCGTATGCCTGTAAATAATATTCCAGAGCCTCCTCATTCAATCCAAGCCGCCGCAGACATAATCCGATTTTCTTTATAGTCCAGACTTTTCTGTCAATAAGTTCCGCTCTTCTGTAAAACTTTAGAGCCTCTTCATAATCTGAGTTTTGCTGATAGCAATAGGCTATCTTTTCATAAAGCTGGACATCTGATGGTTTCTCATTTACCTGTTTCAGGAAAAGCTGAAGAGCATCACTGTAAAAGTTCTTGCTGAAGAAATAATCCGCCAGACCTGCCTCAGCCTCTGATGCATTGCAAGTCATTCTGAAAAATTCTGAATTATAGATATCCAGTTTGCCGATAAACAGGTCCTCAAATTCTTTTTTATATGGAGAGAGTTTAAAAAACCTGTAAATATCCTGCAGATACTGAGTAATGTTTGTTCTGAAAACTCTGTACGGGTCAGTAGCGGATTCTTCTTCACTTAATTGCTGGAGACCCTCAAGTTCCATACGGAACACCTTTAACATCATGCTTTTTTGTGAAGAGGGCAAATGCTTCAGATTCAGAAGCAATGAATATTTATCAGAGTTACAGATAAAAGGTGTTTTGTACAAAGCTTCAGCGAGTTCATTGGTGCCCGGACCAAGGATTTCATCCCTGTAGATCTCATCAACAGTCTCGTGATCGGGATAGAAGGGGACAAACCAATTCTGAAAATCTTTAAAAAAATCAAAATGCTTCATATTGGCGAACGCTGACATGTAAACATCCGCCCCTTCCATCTGGAGCTTTGTCAGTTCCTCCATGGTCTTGAATATTTCCTCAGAATCGCTGAACATTTCAGCCCAGTCAGGATTTTTCTCTTCATTTTTATCTTTTGGGAGGATATTTTCCAGATCAAGCTTTTCCTCAATCATTGGTTTTAGTTTGGCAACCTGAGGTAGAATTTCATCCTGAAGTTTTCTGCTAAGGTTTTCAGTTTCACGCGATCTGATAATCTGGAGAACTATTATCCTGCAATGTTCCTTAAATCTTGCCTCGCGGCTCATAGCAACAATCCTTTCAGTGATATCGGGATACAACAATATTCTTCCGTTATAATAATGAAGATTGAGGATCAGACCCGAAAGAGCTCTCTCCATAACCTGTTCCTGCCCGGCTTCATAGAGACTTATCAGATGAAAGAGTTTTTCCGATTGCCATGTTCTGAAAGAACTAAGGGTGATGGCAGTGGTAAAAATGCTTGCTTCATACCATCTGAATTTACCCGATTTCAGAATAATATTAATCAGACTGTTTTCTGCTTCGCCATAATAATCAGTTAACCAGAGATGGTTGAAAATATTTTTGATAAGCTGTTTGTGTTTTTTTGAAATGGCCGAATCCGGATCAGGATTAATCTCATTGCTTAATTTTAACCACTCATCAAGCTCCGATTTGAACATCAGGTCATCAACAGTTTCCACTATGGTTTTACCACCAAGTTTCATCTCTTTTTCAGCTTGTTGCTTTACCCAGTATGTGTGCCAGCCCGAATTATGTGACAATATGTCTTGCCGTGCTTTGTCGGAAAGACTTAGAATTGATTGAATGAGTTTAAGGTATATCTTGTTACGTTCAGGATCTTTTATTCCATCGATTGTATACGTTAACATATTCCTATAGGTCATTTCTATGTTATTAAACTCATCGCGCATATCTCCTGATGAGGAATTGGAAATCATATCTGTCAGTATGTCAAGACTTTGCTTTATTTTCTTCTCTGAGATCAGTGTGCATAGTCTTTTATGTTGTTGAATCACCTTTGAAATCTCCATCTTTCTATTCTTTTAAACCGATCCCAATTTTCGGGAAGAGTCATATTTTACTATTATAAAAATATTATTTATATGAAATGAAACATGACAAAAAATCATTTCATTGTAATAAATACCATATATACAACAATCAGACCATTAATAGAACCAGGTACATGATATTCTTCGTTTACCCCAATTTCGCCGGCTGGCGGAAAGCGAAGAATCGAGAGGCTGTCTCATAATTGAAAATTCACCCCCATTTCCCCAAGGGGGGCTTTTATTTATCAGTAAATTAAAAAGTTCCCCCCGTGGGATTTAGTGGTAAAAATAAAAAGAGAGCTTTTGAGACACCCTGGAGCTCGATGAAGTCAAAATCAATTCACTCCCTCTGGAGAAGGGGTAAATAAATTGATTTTCAGGCTATTTATAATATTACGTTCGTGAAAGGAAGTTTGTATTTCAAACTCAGAAATTATATCCAATACTTATATACCCTTTTATTTTATTAAAATACTCTTCCCGATTATAGCTCCCGTACATCAATCCGATTTTAATGGGACCAATAATTGACATATAACCTGCACCCACGCCGATACCCGTCAGAAGTGAAAAGCCGGAAGTACGGTTAGCTTCCTGGGCTGCAAAGACGTTTGCAGTAAAGTTCAGATGGAAATCTTCAAATAACTCCATATCGAGAGAGGTTCTGAAACCGGCAAGTTTTTTTACAGGAATTTCATTTGGCTGGAAACCGACCATAGGAATCGATCTCTTACTAACTGATTCAACTCCTCCAAGAAGATAAAAATTGTTCTGTGCTGAGATCGAATCACATTTAGTAATAAAAAGTATATCGCCTCCGAATGAAAATGTAAGTTTTCCTGAAGGTGAGAAATAATGATCGACAGACCCATGTATTGTAAAGAATCGGTCAAAAGAAAACTCCCCTCTGTTATTCATCGTATAGTCTAATCTGGAAGTATCTGTTTTCAATTCTGCTGATTGCAGTTTTGAAGTGCTTGCCGAGAAATTTAATACGGAACCTTTGTTGGGAAAATACTTCTTATCAAGTGTGTTTATCTTGTAATCATATGTTGCGGTAATATAGTTGTATGAAAAATTTTTCAGGTGAGCATCAGAGATATAATGTAAAACCAGATTCAGATTTTCATAGTTGGCTGATATGCTCATCAGGTTATTTAATCCTATTCTCTTGTTGATAGATAATCCCGGAGTGAAATTTCTGCTTATCACTTCTCCTTGTTCCCGTCGCAGTTCCAGAAGAGGAAGTAATGTGTTATCGGCATAAAAATTAGCTGAAATTCCAAATACCTGGTTCCTGTCAATAAACTGAAGACAATTGAGATCAAATCTGAAATATTGTCCTATCCGCGAGCCAAAATTGATCACTGACCTTTGAGTTAAAAGGTTTTTCATTGAGACCTCAAATATAAGGCCAGATTGAAGAGCATTATCGTAATGCACAGATCCATAAAGCATTGCAGCTGGCTTTTCTATACAATCGATATTGAGCGTAAGAGAATCATTCCGGTTAATGACCCGGTATTTAACTTTGTCGAACCAGGCTTTACCGTAGAGTAGTTCAATTCTGTCAGTAAGCATTTCCTTATCTACTTTTTGTTCAGGCCTGATATCGAGGACCCCCAGGATCTGTTCATAGGAATAGCTTCTGTTTCCGGTAATTTCAATCTGACTGAACCTATACGTTTTTTTATCAAGGATAGACTTTATTGGTTTCTGTGGTCCGATTTTGTTAAGAGAGTCGGCAATTTTCCTGAAATATTCCTTATAAGGAAGTGCAGCTTCATAACCCCTCCTGATAAGTGAGTCAACATTGTCAAACTGAAAAATAGAAAGTTTATTTGTATTGGGTTTTATGAGAACATCGACCAGTTTTTTCTCCTTCTCAAAATCATCAAGACTTCTGAACATTGCTATCTGTTCCATTATTCCACCAACATTCATGAGCTTGTCTGCCTTGTAGCCGTTGAAACCTACGTACGATCCGATTATAATATCAGCTCCCATGTCCCTGGCCTCAGTTGCTGCAAAGTTTCGTATCAAGCCTCCGTCAAGGAGAAGAAGACTATCTATCTTAAGGGGAGTAAAAATTGACGGGACTGAAAAACTAGCCCTTATGGCGTCTGGCAGATACCCGGTTTTCAGGTCTACCATTTTATAGTTTATTATATCAGTTGCAACACATAAAAATGGGATTGGCAGCTTGGAAAAATCGTTGATATCTGCTGCAGGCCAGGCATAGTAGCTAAGCATATTTTCTGCCTGCTGCCCGTTTATCAGACCTGAGGGAAGTAATATTTTTTTCGATGAAAGAGGAAGGGAGATAGCACTGTTTGCGAAATGATCTTTTTCAAGAAAAATCACCTTGTTTTCAGGGATCTTATTTGAGAGAATAAGTTTCCAGTTTATACTTTTAAGTATTTTCTGCAGGCTATCTGCTGAATATCCCAGGGAATACAAGCCACCGATAATACTACCCATGCTTACACCTGTAATAAAATCAGGTCTTAAGCCTGCTTCCTCCATAACTTTAATCACTCCGATATGAGCTATTCCATGCGCGCCGCCCCCACTGAGAACCAGACCAATACGCGGTCTGACCTGGACATTCTGTGCATTAATATTAATAGTATTATAAAAGGAAAAGAGGCAGAAAAGACAATTTATAATAATAAGTTTTCGCAAATATCGTGAAAACAAACAGAAATAAGCGTTCATATTTAGCATCTTAAAATGCTACTGATAAATAGCACATATCATTGCAAGATAGTTATTTTAAGTAAATTAGCAGCGTGAAAACTCAACATATTTTTGACAGCAGATGGTTGCCCACTTCTAAAAAAGAGGTTGATCTGCTTGGGTGGGACGAAATAGATGTAATACTCTTCAGTGGTGATGCCTATGTTGATCACCCGTCATTCGGACCTGCTGTTATAGCTAGAGTTATTGAAGAGGAAGGATTTCGGGTGGCAATTGTGCCTCAGCCAAACTGGCAGGACGATTTGAGGGATTTTCGCAAATTGGGTAAACCAAAGTACTTTTTTGCTGTAACAGCCGGAAATATGGATTCGATGGTCAACCATTATACTGCCACACGCCGTTTGAGATCAGATGATGCTTTTACTCCGGGTGGTAAGGCAGGCTTCAGGCCGGATTATCCGACAATTGTTTATACAAGAATACTCAGAGAGATTTTTCCTGATGTTCCCGTAATAATAGGAGGAATAGAGGCCTCGATGAGAAGACTGACACATTATGATTACTGGAAAGACCAACTTGAACCATCTATATTAATAGGCAGCGGAGCTGATATGCTTATTTTTGGTATGGGTGAACAACCTGTAAGAGAACTTTTAAAACTGTTAGCAAAAGGAATACCGTTTTCATCTCTGAAAACAATTCCTCAGACATCGGTTGTTATTAAGTGCGATGAACAGTTACCTGTACAACAAAATTGGAAAAATATATCACTCCATTCTTATGAAAAATGTCTGAAGGATAAAAAACTGTTTGCTGAAAACTTTGTAAAGTTTGAAAAGGAATCAAATAAAATAGAATCTGCCAGGCTTATTGAATCATATGGTGATTTGAAAGTTATAATCAATCCGCCATTTGCTCCGATGTCAGAGGATGAAGCTGATAGAACTTTTGATCTTCCATATATGTATCTGCCTCACCCGCATTACAATAAGAAGGAAGATATCCCTGCATATGAAATGATAAAATATTCGGTGAATATTCATAGAGGTTGTTTCGGAGGATGCAGTTTCTGCGCTATTGCCGCACACCAGGGAAAACAAATAGTAAGCAGATCAGAA
>JBARBF010000073.1:0-1965 GCA_049792755.1 Bacteroidales bacterium
CAACCAAATCTTATTGGCTCAGATTTAATTATAGTGAAGGGCATGTAAATTATTTACAAATCAGAGATTTATCAGGTTTGCCAGTTACCGGGACCAGTAAATATCTTCCCGATTTCTGGCTGGTAAATTTTAATTAAACAGGATTTATGAAAATAAATTCTATGGATGAGTTATGGTTAACCAAAAACTGATATATATACTTTTTCTGATCATAGTGCTATATAGCATTGATTATAAGGCTAATGGAAATGAAATATATTATCCGGACGAGAAGGCTTTTGTGCATACTGACAGGGAGTTTTATATTGCCGGGGAGCATGTTTTCTTCAAGCTCTATATAATTAATGGTAATTCCCACAAACTCTCCGATATCAGCAAGATTGCATACATGATTCTCAGAAACAGCGCCAGTGTCCCTGTTGCTAAAATCCGTTTTAAAGTTGAGGGAGGAATTGCTTTCGGCAGTTTTTTCCTGTCCGATACTTTAAGCTCAGGCCATTACCAGCTCACTGCATTTACAAACTGGATGAGAAATTGGGGTGAAGAATCATTCTTCAGAAAAGAGATTTTTGTGGCAAACCGTTTCGATAAAGAATTACATGTTCTTAACGCTGTTCCCGATCTTTCAGCTGCGCAATATAACAATACACCACGGGATGTGAAAGAGAATATTTCCATGATTGTGATTCCTGACAAAGCAGAATATAACAAGCGTGAAAAGATCAATCTTTCCCTGAAATTTCCTGAAAATACATCCGGCATTGCGGCTGATATATCAATCTCAGTGTTTGAACAGGTGCCCGGAACTGACAACAGATTATCTATCTGCAATTATCTTTCAAAGAAGTCGGACGATTCCATTTCTAAGAGATTACCTGATCTTCAGAAATTGAGATTCCTTCCTGAGATGAAAGGCGAAATTATACAAGGCAGGATAATTGACCGGAAGACCCGGGAAGCTGTTGCCAATTCATGTATTTTTCTATCCGCTAAGGACTCCATCGTCAACCTGAAATATGATTATTCCGATACAAACGGGTTGTTCCGGTTCCTCTTAAATGATTATTACGATGGGAAAGATCTCTATTTCAGCATAAAAGATAATCCTGAAAATAATAAACTTAAAATAGAACCCGACGATAAATTTGAACTCATCAATGACTTTAAACCTTTAAAACATCAGGAGAATTCATATTTGAAGGATTATATACTTAAATGTCAGGATATTGTGAGTATTCAAAAAGTTTACAATCCAGCTTCTTCAATGGAAATAAAGAAACAATTTAAAACAATCAATATTTGCCCCAGGATATATTATAAACCATCTTACAGTGTCAAGCCTTCCGATTTTCTGCCATTGAATGATTTTGTCGATATATCGGCAGAGATATTGCCGCCACAACTGAGAATCAGAAAACATAATAACATTTACACTGCTAATATGGCAGATGAAAACCAGCATATGTTCATGGAGGAGAAGCCGGTAATTTTTCTCGATGGCGTTCTGATTGATGAGGTTTCCGGTATAATCCATCTGGGAAGCGATAAAGTTAAAAGGATAGAAATGGTATGTACAAGGTATAACTACGGAGAGCAGTTATTTCCCGGCATCTTAGCTGTATTCAGCAATAAAGGTGAAATAGATCATTTAGAACCCTTACCCGGATCTCTCCGTTTGCAACTCGAACCATACCAGCCCTATTCGGTATTCATAAACCGGACATATTTAAAAGAAAACTTAGATTACATGCCGGATTTCAGACAACTGCTATTCTGGAACCCTGACGTAGAAATTTCAAAAAACAATAATCAGGACCTTGAATTTTATGCCTCTGATCATTCCGGAAGTTATATTATCGAGGTTGAAGGTATTTCAAAAGAAGGAATTCCAATAAGTGCAATTGCAAAAATCATAGTTAAATAATCGACCAGTTCCAAAATGAAAAGAGCATTTTTATATTTGAT
>JBARBF010000074.1:0-4564 GCA_049792755.1 Bacteroidales bacterium
AACCTGAACTGATGCACCAATAACGGGAACATTCTTATCATCCGTAATCTTCCCTTTAACTGACAGTTGAGAAAATACGGGTACAAGAATATCCTGTAAAATAAAAAACAGGATTAATTTTTTCATAAGTCAGAGCATTTTTATCAAAATAATTAAATAACAATCTAAGGGCGAAAAAGTTTAAATAAATTTCACTTTCTCATCAGAATTTATTTCTGTGTTTCATAACTCAACAATAGTACAATATTGAGTTCTCTACCTTTGATTATGAGGTATTTAAAAAAGAGATATTTCTGTATTATTTTATTTCTTTGAGGTATTCAGAATTGATCTCTCGTTGCCCTTTCACAAAAAATCCTGATAATGCAGATCAGAGAAGATCAATGCAGACAAAATATGGTTATATAAAGGTGGATACTTTTATCCGGCAGGAATTTATGTAACTATATAAATAAGTTAGCAACAAGGGTAGCACTATCAGATGTCCCCTGAAAACGCATTTGTTCCACTTAGACCGATTTATGTTAACATGACAAATCCTACCAATTTACCGAGACTTGGTCCCATCTGTCCAACTTGAGAGCCACAGTCAAGATTTGTCAGGAAAGATAAATCAATAGCGTCATTTCATCATATTATTAAATCAGAAGCTTGAATAATTATTATACAAGCTCATAATATTCAACAATCTGCTTACTAACATTTGATTATATTTGCTAATAAATAAGTCCAATTGTATGAAAATAACTTTATTAGGTCAAGGATATGAGCCTGAATCAGTCAACGCAGTAGGAAAACATCTTATGCAATTACTTTCACAAACTTGTTTTCACACATTCACAGGTATTTCAGCATTTGCTAGTGAGGCTGGTATTTTAGGACTTTCTAACTATATTGAAACAGCAAAGAAAAATTTCAAAAACATAAATTTAATTGTCGGGATAGATCAGGAGGGAACATCAAAAGAAGCGTTAAATGAAATTAAAAACTTGAAAATAAACAGTTTCATCTTTTATCAGGAGGAACCACCTATTTTTCATCCAAAAATTTATTTATTCGAAGGAAACAATAAAACAAAGTTAATTTTAGGTTCATCCAACTTGACAGCCAGAGGCCTTTTTGGAAATGTTGAGAGCTCTTTATTTGTAGAATTTTCTGGTAAAGATGCGCAAGGGAATCAATTATTAACTGAATTGAAACATTACTATAAGGGTTTATTTAAATTTAATGATCCTAATTTATTTAAAATCTCAGAAACAACGATTCAAGATTTCATAGACAGAGGAATTGTCCCAGGTGAAAATACACGCACTAAGAAGTACGGGAAAAGACCTACTGAAGGGAAAAGCAATGACAAACAATTTGATACTTTAATACCTAAAAGACCAACTGCAAAAATTCCTAAAGAATTCCGTGGAAAATCAAAAACGGATCCTAGGGTTAAAAAAATTCTCGATGAATTGGAAACATCTGATATTCTACAATTTGAACTTGGCAGCTTAGTATGGCAGAAGAAGGATTTACCAAATTCCGACGCACAACAAGTAAGTGGTAACACAGCTATTACTGGCGTAATACGACTCGGTGATGCGAATTACAAAATTGATGGTGAAAAAATTGATAGAAATACATACTTTAGAAATTCTGTTTTTGGAGATCTAACTTGGACATCTGAATTAAGAACCAATAATTCTCCTTTGCAAGTCACAAAATGTAAATTCAACATAACTATTGAAAAGGTTAACCTTGGAGAACATGAGCTCAAAATAAGTCATGATCCAGATAGAATATCAGGGCAACATAATATTCCTACAACAATTCATTGGGGTGCTGTTTTAAATTCTTATCTGAAAAAAAATAATATTACCGGCAAGACTCTCAATTTGTACTATCCAGCTAAAGATGGAAATTTATTCAGCATTGTCATTGAATGATAAATCAATAAAATTGTTGAAAACTTTATGGATTTTCGTTTTTTATTTTAATAAACATTTTCTATTTTTGGACAAAATTAGTCCAAAATAATGGACGCTGAAATAACCTTTGGCGATACAATTAAAAAGCTCCGAAACGAGAAAAGTCTTACTTTACGTGAAGTAGCAAAAGCTTTGAATATTGATACATCAATGCTCGGTAAAATTGAAAAAAATACAAGAAAGCCAACTCAAAAATTTATTGAAAACATAGCCAATTTCTTTAATGTAAGTGTTAAAGATTTAAAGATTGCATCCTTAAGTGATACAGTTGTTTATAAGGTTGTCGGTGATGAAGATTTGGCAAATGAAGTATTGAAAACTGCTGAAAAGAAAGTTAAGTATTTAAAGTCACAAAAGAATTCTTAATCCATGAAACTGATTTCGGAAGCAACGGCAGAAAAACTAAGAGGAGGTTTCTATACCCCTGAAATAATAGCTGATTTTATTTTGCGATGGGGTATTAATGGAAGTTTACATTCTGATATACTTGAACCCAGTTGTGGTGATGGAATTTTTCTTAAACAAATTCAAAAAAATAATCTTAGTTACAATTCAATAACTGCTATCGAACTGGACGAAGTAGAAGCAGAAAAAGCTGAATCTATCCTGCTAAGAAACAAACAAATTATAAATGCTGATTTTCACTCGTACTGTAATAATACTTTGCAGCGTTTTGATTTGATTGTCGGCAATCCACCTTATATTCGTTACCAGTTTTTTGACAGATTGCAACAGGCAGAGGCGGGAGATCTTTTCATTAAAGCGGGATTAACATATTCTAAACTAACCAATGCATGGGTCTCATTTGTTGTTGGGTCTTCCTTGCTTTTAAAAAATAATGGCGGTAAAATAGGTTTCGTTTTACCAGCTGAAATATTGCAAGTTTCATTTGCAAAACAATTAAGGAACTTTATTGCACATTTTTATAATAAAATTAATATCATCTCATTTGAGAAACTTGTATTTCCAAATATTCAACAAGAAGTTGTTCTTCTCCTTTGCGAAAAAAATGAAAGTAGTGAACATAAGATTGAACATATAGAATTAAAAGATGCGAACGAATTACAAACTCTTGATGTAGCCAGATTACGGAGTCCCAAAAAGCAGATTGATTTTAAATCAAATAAGTGGACTTTTTACTTTTTAGATCAAGATGAAATAGATTTTTTAGAAAATATCGCAAAGCATAGGAACATCTTCACACTTGAGAAATATGCACATGTTGAGGTAGGCATTACGACAGGTTCGAATGACTTTTTCACAGTACCTCTGTCAACTGTTGAGGAATATGGTTTACACAATTATGCAAAACCTATGGTAGGTAGAAGTGTTCAGGTGAACAGTGTGATTTTTACCAAAGAGGATTGGGAAGAAAACAAACATTCTAAGTCCAAAGCCCACTTACTGGTTTTCCCCAGTAAGAAATCAATTCCATTAAATAATGGAGCTTTACGCTATGTTGCGTATGGAGAGAGTAAAAGTATCCATACAGGTTACAAGACAGGTATACGCGATGATTGGTTTGTAGTCCCATCTTTAAAAATATCAGACGCACTTTTTATAAGAAGAAACAACATATATCCAAGATTAATTATTAATCAGGCTCAAGCATATACAACTGATACTATGCACCGGGTATTTGTTCGCCCTGGAACAGATATAAATGCGTTGACTGCTAGTTATTATAATTCTCTTTCATTAGCCTTTACCGAAGTTTGTGGGAGAAGTCATGGTGGAGGAGTATTAGAACTTATGCCAAACGAAGCAGAAAGAATTTTGCTTCCGTATAAAAAAGAAAATGCAGATCTTCTATCAATTATTGACAACCTAGTCCGTGACAAGACTGATATAGAAAAGATCCTAAAAATCACAAATCAAGTTATATTAAAAGAACATTTTGGACTTGACCAACAAGAAATTAAGTTTGCTCATAATATTTGGAAAAAGCTTTCTTCCAGGCGATTAAACCGAGGAAAGTAATCGGGACTATAAAAAACCTGTTGCTAACTCGGACGGTTTAATTAATTGCCTTTTGCAACCCTGACTACTTCTCAATCAGCTCCTAAAGTCTATGCAAGTAAATTTAGTTCAACTTATCAAATTATGTTGTACCCGGACAGATCCCACTTCCTAGACAAAGTCAATAGGGTTGCAAGCCGACGCGCTGGTGCCTCGACACGGACGCCAACTCAATTAAACCGTCGGGCCATTACATATAGTTTTATAATGAATATTTTTAAAGAGTAGGGTTTTCATCAGGTTGACCTTAAATAAAAAACTACACCTGCAGTACCGACTTTTTCAAGAAATCTGTTAAATGATCTTCTGATGGAAGTCTTGTCGAGAAGTTTAAGACGATCATCAATCTGCTGCATCAGGGTGTTCAATACAGATACGCTTAGTTTATATCCGCCTGGTTTGTTTCGCAGCATCCATAACCGGCGGTTTTCATCAAGATATTGTGTCCCAAGCTCCTTAAGAAATCTCAGTTGCGATTTCTCCCGGGTAATGTCAAGACTACTTCGAAATCGGGTATAGCTCTGCAGACCCGTCCCCAATCTGATGAGTCTGATAGAATTAAGGTACTC
>JBARBF010000075.1:0-2328 GCA_049792755.1 Bacteroidales bacterium
TTCCAATTCTATTCCTGAGAAATTCAAAGAATTTGGGACTATGGATAAATTCTTTTTGACATTTATTATTGGGAGCGGTTCTCCTTTACTGAAAGAAAGGTATAAATCTTTAACTGGATCAAAAATGCCAAAGCTTTCTGTAAGGTTGGATTGAGGATCTGCATCTATAATAAGTACATTCTTCCCCTTTTTTGCAAGCCCGGCAGAAATGTTTATTGACGAAGTGGTTTTTCCAACTCCACCTTTGTGATTAGCAATAACTATTTTCTTCATTTATTTTCTTTATATAAGTGCAAATATTGTAAATATTATAATTATTACATAAAAATAATATATTATAAATAATATAACATAATAAAATATTATAAATATTTAAAAACAATATATTATTTATTTAAAATGCCAGAATCGGTGAACTTGCTTTGAAGAAGGTCTGACTATTTATCTTCTGACTAATGAATCATTCAGATCTTTAAATTCTGAATACCGTTTGGACATATCAATGCATTTAGAAAGACCGGCTCCAATAAGTTCAGCAGTAGCCTTATTCCCGGCTTCGTCATTATCCAGGAAGAGTAATACTTCATTATATTCCTTTATCAAAGCTTTACTCTTGTTCAGGAATGAAAGAGTATTTAGAATTAAGTAATCATGGTTACCAGTAAAGAATTGCTTGCAACTAAACCATGATAGAAAATCTATAAAGCCTTCAAACAGTAAAAGTTTGTTAGCATTATTCTTAATTAGGGTTACATCTTTGGGTGAACAAGAACCTTTAAAGTATTTGCATCTTAATTCATATCCTTTGGATTCGTTCTGGAATCCTATTGCGTAAAAATTCTTATCATTTAGTTTAAACGAAACTTCTTTACAATACTCTTTTGCTAATTGAAGTTTTAGTTTTCGTGATTCTAAGTAGTTAATGAGCTGAATACTTGATATTTCTTTGACATTTGTGATTAACACCTTTGAATCTTCACTATTTAAAACTTTTTGATGAGTTGAATAATTATTATTTGATAGAATCTTTAACGCATTCGAACTATCCACCTTAAAAAGCAAACTTGTAAGTTTGATGATATCCCCACCATCTCCGATTCCAAAGTCAAACCAAAGGTTTTTAAAAGAATTTACTTTAAAGGAAGGGTTCTTTTCATCTCGGAGAGGAGATTTATACCAATAATTAACCCCTTGGTTATAATCAGGATTAATCCCATTTTTTGCCAGGAAACTAATTATGTCAATTCTTTTGGCTTCGTTACAGTTCATATTCAATCTTGTAACAATTTATAGTTCCTCGGACCAAATTGATAATTGGTTTTTATTTGCATCAGTAATCTTCTTTTTCTTCTTGATATAAGAATCTGCAAACGTTATCCTGTCTCCATTGAATACAACTAATGGATTCATATAGTATTTATAAGGATTCGTGGACCTGGCAATAATTCCTTGTTCTACCAGACAAGACAAACCGGCACGAATTATATTATTGGCGGAATAACCAGTAAAGTCCTTTGCTTCACCAAAGTCTATATATAAAATATCCTTGTTAGGTATTACACATTTTGTAAGGATATAGCCGAACACTTTCATTGCAGCCTTATTTAAATCGTAGAAGGCAGCAAACCGACTTAAGTAAACCTTTACAAATTGGCTTTCGTCCACTTCTATTGTTCGCAAAAAGGCACTGTGGGCTACTATCTCTCCATTATCGTTGATTACCTGGTTTAATACTGATTTATTCCCTCTGACAAATACCTTTTTTTTAATTGAATGCCTGCTTATCTCTTGCAAAGCATTCTCCATGAATGGGTTTTCGTCATACTCCGGGAATTTATTTAAAGGGATGTATTTCATACAAGTAACTTTTAAACGGTAAAATGATATTTTTCACACAACTTCTGCATACCTGAAAAGTATCTATTATGGTTTAAATAAATACCTTATAAGTATCTAGTGCATATTTTATAAGTATCACATAGATATTTTCTCTATACTGATTATAAGCAAGTTGCATTATTGTCTCTTCTTATGTTCTTTAATACCGCTTTTGAGAAGATCTATTATTTCGCTTCGAAAAAAGAAGAGGCTTTCATTAATGTGATGGCCTTTAATTATATCAGCCTCCATCCAGTTGTAGATAGTTTGTTTAGATTTTTTAAGGAGTTTACAAACATCCTCTATAACTAGGATATCCTCGCCATTTTCTTTACATGGGTTTTCTTTGTCAAGTTCTTCCCTTATTACTTCCTTCGTTATTTCACGATGCTTATCCCAAAAGTCATTAGGATTAACAATAATGATATTTTCCATGTTGTACTGTTTTTA
>JBARBF010000076.1:0-3448 GCA_049792755.1 Bacteroidales bacterium
ATCTTGCGCCATTAATTTAAAAACAGAATAAAATGAACAAAGGAACAGTGAAATTTTTCAACGTATCAAAAGGATTCGGATTCATTAAAGATGCAGATTCGGATAATGAATATTTTGTACACGTATCTGGTTTGAAAGATCAGATAAAAGAGAATGATGAAGTTACATTTGAACTTCAGGAAGGTAAAAAAGGAATTAATGCAGTAGACGTAAGACTAGCTTAGTTTATCCATACAAAGATTTATTATTCAATCCCGGTCTTCTGATCGGGATTTTTTATTTTGATAACCGTAAAGATTGAGAAGAGCCCGATGCTTTAAAAATTAAAGACGTTTTTTATTGTCTCTTTTTTTCTTCTTTTTTAGCTTTTTTTGCGAGCCGTTTCTCTTTAAGACTCTTGGTAGGCTCTTTTTTGTTCTTTGTCTGTTCTTTAGCTTTTTCGTGTGACATGGCTACTTATTTTAAATTAATGAAAAGTTATTCCAAATATAGAAAAAATCATCAATATTCTTAACAATAATCATACAGAGATAAAGTTAATCGATTATAATAATCTGCCGGCTTCCTTGTCAATGAACCATTTAAGACTACCGTAAACAGGAACAATATGAGAAGCAGGATATTTTAATGCTGATGGATCATTTTTAAACATTTTTTCAACAATTTTTTCCTTCTTCCTCCCGGCAACAAGAAAGGCTACTGTATCAGCGTTATTAATAATCCGTCCTGTAATAGTTATCCTCTTTTGCCTGGTTACCGGATGAAAAGCCACATCGCATACTTTATCAGAATTCAGCAATTCCATGTTGCCCGGAAATATGGAAGCTGTATGTCCATCTTCGCCCAAACCAAGAAGAATAAGATCGAACAAAGGCAATTCATCTCTTTTCCGGGTAAAGACCGATATTTCTGCTGAATATCTTGGGGCCTCCCTAGCAGGATCATCTTCTCCCTTAATTCTGTGAATATTGTCATCAGGTATTTCAATTTTGTCAAGCAATATTTTCTTTGCCATCCAAAAATTGCTTTCGGCATTGCCAGGAGGAACGCATCTTTCGTCTCCCCAGAAGATATGTACATTTTTCCATGACACGGATTTCGCGAAATCTTTGCTCAGAATTGTAAATAATAATCCGGGAGTTGAACCTCCTGATAAAGCAACTGTAAACTGTTTATCTTTTTCAGCTGATTCAGCCATCATGTTCACCATTTCCTGTGCTAATTCCTTAGAAAGATCATATGGCGAATGGAATATTTTTACAATTTTATCCAACTGGTTAATATTGGATTAAAAACAATAATTTCTTCTTTACCACAGAATTTCACAGAGTATCACCTGGATATAATCTCCCATTTTCCATTTCTCCCTCCCGCTTCTTCATCACCATCCTTTCGTTATGCTTTCACGCCATTAAGCCATTATAATTCGCAATATAGCTCCTCGTCCGCAAGGTTCTTGCATGGATATCTCCAGGTAAGGCCATCACCCTCGATGAGGTCGTTGGCATGCTCGGGACCCCATGTACCTGCCGGGTAACCAAATACCTTTATTGCCTTGTTATTTGCCCATGCCGACTGAATCGGTTCAAGAAATTTCCATGCTGTTTCGACTTCATCATCACGTGAAAACAGAGTTGAATCGCCGAGCATTACGTCGTGAAGTAACCTTTCATAGGCAGACGGGACTCTTATATCTGCAAGGTCTTTATAATGAAAATCCATATTTACATTCTTCACGTTAAATCCGGCTCCGGGTTCTTTCATATCAAATTTCAATAAAATTCCCTCGTCAGGCTGGATACGTATTATCAGCTGATTTGCAGATACTTTCCCCGACTCTCTCTGAAAAAGGTGATGAGGGGTTTGTTTAAAATGTATGACAATTTCGGTGACCCTTGTTGGCAATCTTTTGCCTGTACGCATATAAAATGGCACTCCTCCCCATCTCCAGTTATTAATAAAAAATTTTATTGCCACATAAGTTTCTGTTCGGGAATCGGCTGCAACTCCTTTTTCATGCCGGTAACCTGTAACACACTCTCCACGGATAAGAGATGGGGTATACTGGCCTCTGATAACCTGGGAAGGTACATCTTCTTCCCTAATAGGTTGTAAAGACTGGAAGACTTTTAATACTTCATTGCGAATAGCATCAGCATCGAGCGATGAAGGAGGCTCCATAGCAGTTAATCCGACCATCTGAAGCAGGTGGTTCTGTACCATATCCCTCAAGGCACCTGAAGAATCGTAATAACCACCTCTATCACCTACTCCTAAATTTTCGGCAGACGTAATCTCAATCCTGTGTATATAATTTCTGTTCCAGAGGGGTTCGAACATACCATTTGCAAACCTGGTAACCAGTAAATTCTGAACTGTCTCCTTTCCAAGATAATGATCAATTCTGAAGATCTGATCTTCCGAAATCAGTTCATGTAAAGTCTTATTGAGTCTCCGACCTGATCCAAGATCATAACCAAAAGGTTTCTCGATTATTAACCTTCGGAATCCGTCTTCCTGATTACTTAGTCCTGATTTAGCAAGATTAACCGCAATGACCTCATACATACTTGGTGGAGTAGCCATATGGAAGATGTAGTTTCCTCCGATAACATATTTTTTATCAATCTCCTGCAATAATGATTTAAGTTCCATATATCCTTCCAGGGAAATACTATCCATCGAATGATAATAAAGATCCATGACAAAACCTGTAACAAGATTTAAATCAGTTATCTTTTCCTCAGAATATGAGATGATTGCATTAGTAATCTTAATTCGGAATTCTTCAATTGACATTTTGGTTCTTCCAACACCCAGGATGGCATATTTCTCAGGCAGAATTTTTTGAGTCTTCAGGGAAAAAATTGCAGGTATCAACTTCCGCGAAGTAAGATCGCCCGAAGCTCCAAAAATCACAAAAATGAGGTTTCTAGGATTTTCCATATATGTTTGATCTACTGAGAAGTCGATAATGAATATAATAGAATATTTTAATCAACAAAGTAACAAATAATTGTATCAAATAGTTAACATCAGCAGGGAATATTACCTTAATCATCTACATTTTGTTAATTATTAGGTTAACAACTTTTTAAATATATTTCAGTTTTTTGTTAATTTTTTTATTGTTTTTTGCGATAATCTGAAAGAATAAGTAGTATATTTGTCGGTAAATATTAATACAAATGAATAATTATAGATCCATTATATCACGCTTCATTAAAAGGTTAATTGGAACTGACTGAGAATGGTGTTTGGTATCGGATTAGGGATGACCGTTCTCTCAAACACAGAGAACGGTTTTTTTGTACAAAACATAAAAAAATTAAGGTAATAATTATGAAAAAAGAACGCCCACAGAAGCAGGGATTGTATCGTCAGGAGTTTGAGCATGAGAATTGCGGGATCGGATTTGTTGCACATCTTAAAGGAAAAAAATCTCATT
>JBARBF010000077.1:0-38594 GCA_049792755.1 Bacteroidales bacterium
GCGCCATGCCTACGCCCGCCTTTGCGCCTGTGCCGGCAAGCCCCACAAGGTGTTCAGAGCCGATGTTTGCAGCAAAAATAGCCGCACCTATGATATACCATGGTTCGCCTTTACCAAACAGGTAGTCCTGACTGTCGGCACCCTGTATCAAACGATTGTGTTTCCGTATTGAATGCCAAACAGCCCATGCTACAGCCAATATCCCGACTGCCATAATTGTCCAGTCTAGCCAAATAAATTCTCGTGAGTTCCAATTCATCATTTTAAGCTTATTAGTTTATCCAGTTGTATTATTTTAATAAAAATTCTCGCATTGCGAACACCTTATTATGAGCTATTTGCTGCCCAACCACCAGCCATATTTCACTCCTACCCCAAAGAAAATAGTCGCTGGTATCATCCTTTTTGTGCTTAACCACCCATAGAACGATACCTATAAGACATAAGAAAAAACCAATCATGATGATCCAGTCTAATGTTGCCATAATAATTACTGCTTGTTACTATTAATAATAAGGTCTTATGTAAAAAACGTACTTCTCAGGTAAATATGAATGGGTTAAATTCAAAGCAACCTTTTATGGATTTTGATTTTGCTTTCAACAAATTTATTAAAAATAACTTAAATGTCAGGATTACACTTAAAAAAATAACATAGCCCAACTTATCGAATAAGTATCGCTCGTCAAACCCCTCTGTCCCGCCAAAGCGGGACATCTCCCCTGAAGGGGCGATAACACTTTAATATACAGATAAACTAAGGTCGAATACAAAGTTCCCCCCCCCTTCCGGGCAATAAAAAGGTGTTCAGGGGCAATAGCAGATCTCATTTCCACTCCTCAAGGGAGGATTTAATAAAATCGATTATCTTCTGATTTTCTTCTTTCCCATTTCCGGTAATAGTCATTGGTACTCCAAATTTTATATGAATATGCTTATGATGATCGAGAGGACCAAGTTCTTTTATAAGCTTTCCATTGCCCCAGAAATCTGTTTTCAATGCAATGGGTACAACTTCTGCTCCGGCTTTTTTTGCCAGTTTCACCCCGAGCGAATTGAACTCATCAGGTTTGAATTCAACACTTCTCGTGCTCTGGGGAAAAATCACAATTGAAATCCCGTTATTCAACCGATCGACACCACCATTCATTACAGATTCAAGGTCCTTCCGCGGATCTTTTCTCCCAACTACAATAGGATTTCGTGATCTCATTACATCACCGAAGAAGGGATGTTTGACCAGGCTCTCTTTCACAACAAATGTCAATTCCCTGTGTGGACCTATTATTGAGGGCAGGATCATTGTTTCAAGAGTGCTCATATGATTACCGATGAAAAGAACTGGACCTGGAGATTGTGTAATGTTTTCCATGCCCGTGATGTGAAATATTCCACCAGTCTTTTCAATGAACCTTAGAATTTCAAACGAAGAATCAGTCCAGGCTTTTGTGTCATATACTTTCCTGATAGCTTCCTTTCTGGTTCGCAGAACACTCGAAGCATATTTAAATGTAAAGTATATCCTGCTGTCAAGAAAAATTTTATCTGAAATCGATCGTTTCTCCTTTTGTAGAGTATGATAAGTATCTGAATCAAAATAGCCCTTTTGCATGGGAATCATATAAAGCAAGTTTTCAAATTCTCCGTTTTTTAAATCTTCAGATTTTTAATAACAAAGATAATTCTCATTCCCATTTAAAAAAAGTCATATCAGGAATAACCTGATAAATAACCGTCTTGTTACAATTTGTCTACCAGAGGCATAACAATAAGCGTAAGGGATAGTAATGTCAGTATAACAACTGCACTCCAGCCAATAATGTTCTGGAATGAATTGTTCACATAAGTACCCATAATCTTTTTATTATTTATTAAAAGTATCATGCTTACAAGAACTACTGGCAAGAGGATTCCGTTTAAAACCTGCGACCAAATTGAAATTTGGATCAGTGGTGCATTTGGGATCAGGATTATAAGAGCTGAGATAACCAGTATGCCTGTATAGAGTGTATAAAACTCCTTGGCTTCATCCCATTTCTTATCTATTCCTGCCTCGAATCCAAATGCTTCAGAAACATAGAATGCTGTTGCAAGAGGCAATATTGTTGCTGAAAAGACTGAAGCTACGAAAAGCCCAAATGCAAAGACCTGTGAAGCGAGGTAACCTGCCAATGGTTTAAGTGCAAGAGCAGCATCTTTTGCTTCATTTATCTGAATACCCTTTGGGTGCAATGTTGAACCGCATGCGACCATAATAAAGAAAGCAACTACAATAGTTGCTACGCAACCTACCGCTATATCGACAAGTGTGTAATTATAATGCTTCATTTTCAGTCCTTTCTCAATTACTGTGGATTGCATATAAAACTGCATCCATGGAGCAATTGTCGTTCCCACCAGAGCAATAACCATAGCGAGGCTTTGGGTATTCATTTCAAGATGCGGATGTATGATTGAAGAACCAATTTCGCTCCACTGAGGTTTACTCATTAATGCTGAAACGACATATGTAAGCAACGAAACACTGAATATAAGGAAGATACGTTCAGCTATCTTGTATGTACCTTTAACAACAAGGACCCAGACCATAATAGCTACCACTGGAACCGATATATATTTGCTAACACCAAAAATTTGCATACTTCCTGCAACACCTGCAAATTCAGTTGTTGTATTTCCAATGTTGGAAAACAATAGTCCGATAAAAACAAAAAATGTGACCTTCAATCCTGCATTTTCACGTATCAGATCAGATAGTCCCTTCCCCGTCACAATACCCATACGGGCATTCATTTCCTGAATAACCAGTAAAACAATGAATGATGGAATGAGGGTCCATATCAGACCATAGCCATACATTGCTCCTGCCACTGAATAAACACTGATACCTCCGGCATCATTGTCAACGCTGCCGGTAATAATTCCCGGACCAAGTATTGCAAAAAAGATTGCTGCCTGTTTAAGAAGTTTTTTCATGTTGATCTTTGACCCTGGCATAACTCCGCCCTCTATCTTTTATTTGTCCTCCGTTTACGTATAAGGTCTTCAATAACATCATCAATGACAACCATGCCCTGTAAATGAAAGTCCTGATTCACTACAGGGACAGCCAGAAGATTGTATTTGGAGACTATCCTTGCAATTGCACCCACTTTTTGTTCATCAAAAAGATAAACAGGCTCTGATTTCATAATCTGACTCACAGTCACATTCGGCTCTGAAACAACAAGATCTCGTAAATTAAACATTCCGATTAATTCATCGTTTGATTCAACAACGAACATATTGTAGAGTTCAGCAGATTCAGGCTTTTTAGATCTCAATTCAACAAGTACTTCCGCAACAGTCATAGTGGAACTGAAGGAAAGATAATCCGTTGTCATAATACTTCCCACCCTGTCATCATCATATTCAAGGAGATCCCTTACTTCCTGGGAAGATTCCGTATCCATCTCCTTTAATAACATTTCAGCTTTGTCATCCTCGAGTTCATCGAGTATATCGGCTACCTCATCAGCAGGCATCTTCTCCAGTACATCTGCAGCCTTGTTTACCGGAAGGTTTTCAAGAATGTGTATCTGAGCATTGGTCTCCAGTTCCTCGAGAACATCTGCAGCTTTTTCTTCATCCAGTGATGCGAAGACTGACATGCTCGATTTCTTGCCCATATCTTCGAGGATATCTGCTATATCCGAAGGGTGAAGCGTATGAAGTTTTGCATAACTTTTTGAAAGTCTGATATTAAGACTTGAATGGTCAATAGCTTGAACATCATCCCAAAGAATAAATTTAGCAGGTATGTTTATTCTTAAGAGAGACAGAACTCTTTTTATTGGAATAGAAATTCCAATCCTGCGCAAAAGTCCCTCAATTCCTATATCAACAGCTATGGTATATGTCCCGGTTGGTAAAGTTGCCAGTCGTACATCATTTACCCTCACCAGTTTCCGTCCATTCAGATCCACTATTTGTTTGTCAAGAATATTTTCAACAAGCAAAAGGCCATTATTGACTTCCTCAGCGCCAAGCTCGATCAGTTCGGTACAAGTTACATTAAGAACTTCTCGTGCCTTAGTAACAATAAAACTCTTAAAGGAATAAAACCTGACCTCCTTTTTAATCTTCAGCCTGATACCGGTTACAAGTTGCTGATTCGGATCACTGTTTCCCGAAGGCATTGTGTTAACAAGTAAGTCTTTGATTATTCCGATTGCGTCACCATCGGCGCCGAATACTTCCTTACCGATTATTCCACTTAAATAAAATGTTGTGAGTGATGTCATTGTCACCTCCTTGCTTTTACTGATAAAGAAGGAAGCCACCAAGTATTACCGGTTATCCTCCCAGATCAGGGTAATGATTAATATATTCGCCGGGTCGTCGTCCATTAAATACCTAAATTGATTTCGCGAACAAAAATAAATTTCATATCCTTACTTTCCAAATAAACTTTTATTATTTTGTCAACTCATGACATAAGAAGTTTGAAGTGCTTCAGGATGGAAGTGTCTAAAGCTGAAGAAAACAACTTTACTTCAGTCATTTAAAGCCCTCCGGGTGTTCACTTGCTTTTCTTAAAATAGATGCTTCATGTGCTTAATTAATAACTATATTAGCCTAAAAGAGTGGTTTTTCTTCCATTTTATTCTTTTTTTACTAAATTTGGACTCGATTATCACATCATTTAAGCTAAATAGTGGGAATTTTACGAGAGAAACTTTCAGGTTATGATGCCCCGCAGCAAGCCATGCGGGCTGGCATCTATCCCTATTTCAGGGCAATTGAATCCGAACAGGATACAGTAGTAATCATCAACGGGAAAAAGGTTCTGATGTTTGGTTCAAACAGCTACCTTGGCCTGACAAACCATCCAAAAGTTAAGGCTGCCGCAAAAGCCGCTATTGACAAATATGGTACAGGGTGTGCCGGTTCAAGATTCCTTAACGGGACGCTTGATATCCATATTGAGCTGGAAAACAAGTTAGCACAACTGGTAAATAAAGATGCTGCATTATGTTACAGTACGGGCTTCCAGGTAAATCTTGGCGTTGTATCATTACTTGCAGGACGTCATGATTATCTTCTGCTCGACGAACTCGACCATGCTTCAATAATTGAAGGGAGCAGACTTTCTTTTTCCAAGGTGCTTAAGTTTGCCCATAATGATATGGATGCTCTGAGAAATAAATTAAAATTATGCCATAAAGACCGCATAAAACTGATCGTTGTTGATGGAGTTTTTTCAATGGAAGGGGATATTATTAATCTGCCTGAAGTAGTAAATCTTGCAGAGCATTATGGTGCATCAATTATGGTTGATGATGCTCATTCACTTGGAGTCCTTGGAAAGAAGGGATCGGGTACTGCTTCACATTTCGGTCTGACTGATAAAGTGGATCTTATAATGGGTACCTTCTCCAAATCATTTGCTTCTCTGGGAGGATTTATCGCATCGGATAAAGAAGTTATTAATTACATCAAACATAATTCAAGGACCCTGATATTCAGTGCCAGCATGACTCCGGCTTCTGCTGCTGCTGTCCTTGCCTCGATAGAAATAATGGAAAATGAACCTGAAAGAATTAAGCATTTGTGGGATATGACCGCTTTAGCACATAGTGGTTTTAAATCTGCAGGATTCGACACAGGTAAATCTGAAACTCCGATCATTCCTCTTTTTATCAGGGATGATATCAAAGCATTGCAAATGACCCAGAATCTGCTTGAAGAAGGAGTTTTTGTGAATCCTGTGGTTTCTCCGGGCGTACCTAAAGAGGATAGCCTTATCAGGTATTCTCTTATGGCAACACATACAAAGGAACAAGTTGAAATTTCCGTTGAAAAGATTACCAAAGCAGCAAAATCCCTGCATATATTAAGTTAGACATTATTTAAAAATACAATTTTTGTAACACAGAGCAGCACAACTTGTCCCGCAAAGCTGGAGAGGGTTCACTGAGAACCACAGAGGCAAAACTCTTTGTAACTTTGTGTCTTGTACGCATAACTTTGTGAGAATAATAGCATTCATATGAAAAAAATAGTTTTAATTACAGGAATCTCATCAGGATTTGGCAAGCAAACAGCAGAACTGCTTGCAGCTGAAGGACATACAGTTTATGGGACAGTCAGAAGGGATGTAGAAATAAACCCTGCGATAAAGGGATTAAGACTTGACCTTACAAATATCGATTCTATAAGACAGTCTGTGCAAAATATACTTCAAAAAGAGGGGAGAATTGATGTCCTGATTAACAATGCCGGTATGCATACAGGAGGACCTATCGAAACCTCGCCCACGGAAAATATTAAACTCCAGATGGATACTAATTTCCTCGGAACAGTAAATCTTGTGAGGGAAGTTTTGCCGGCTATGAGGCAGCAGGGCGGAGGAACAATCATCAATTTCAGTTCTATTGGCGGACTAATGGGGTTGCCTTTTCAGGCATTTTACTCCGCCGGTAAATTTGCAATCGAGGGTTTCAGTGAGGCGCTTAGAATGGAAGTCAGACAGTTTAAAATAAATATCGTTCTAATTAATCCGGGTGATTTCCATACAAATAACTCAGCTAACCGCAGAAATTTCCTGGCACCAACTGATACCAGCGATCCTTACCATGAACAGTATCTAAAAACTCTGGAAATAATTGAAAAGGATGAAGGCAACGGATGGGAACCTATAGTTCTTGCCAGAAAACTTGTCAGGATCGTGGAATGCAAAAATCCGCATCAGAGGTATATTATTGCCTCATTCGAACAAAAACTGGCAGTTGCACTGAAATACATATTGCCCGGAAAATTGTTCAGAATGATCCTGGAAGATCACTATAAGATCAAGTAGTCATAAAGTCTTGAAGTCCTGTAGTCCCTGTGTCTTGATTGCAGCCGAAAAAGTTCTCTTAAATGGAGTCAAAGCTATTTGAGATGTTAAAGTGACTATAAAAAGGAACTAAAACAATTTCCTGAATCATTTGTTAGTTTTGTGCATAATACAATCTGACAAATTTGATATCATGGAAATTACATTCGACGGAGGCAAAGTTGTAACTGCTCATTCTCACGGGCATATAATAAAAACAGATCAGCCTGTGCATAGCGGCGGACAGAATTCAGCCCCATCACCTTATGAACTCTTCCTGGCTTCTATTGGAACCTGTACAGGAATCTATGTAAAATCATTTTGTGACAATCGAAAAATTCCTACAGATAATATTAAAATTATCCAAAGTGCTGAATTCGATGAAGAGACAGGGTTACCGATCAATATCAAACTTGATATTAAACTGCCTCCGGACTTTCCTGAAAAATATTTAGAAGCCGTAATCTCGGTTGCGGAATTATGCAAGGTTAAAAAGACAATGGCTTCGCCCCCTGTCTTTGAAATTATTACATCAAATATCTAAAATGCACAATTCTCTGTGTCACTCTGTGCTTCTTTGTGCCACTCTCCCGCTTTGCATGACAAGTTGTGTCAGTTCTTTTTAGTTATGCAGAGGAACGCAGAGGATTGACTTCTTCGAGGGCTTCGCCGTTCACAGAGGGCCACAGAGTAATAAATCATTAAGCCAGGTACATATTAATCAGCTGTTCATAAAGCTCCTGTTTTCCGCTTCTTTTCTCAGGTTCTCCAAGTTCTTCAGCAATATCTCTCAACTTTGCCAGGGTCAATTTACCTTTTTCGAAATCTCTTCCGGCTCCTTTATCGAACGATTCATACCTTTTCTTTCTCATTTTAAGGTAGTCGCTATCTTTCAGGATTTTATCAGCAACAATAAGAGCCCTTGCAAATGTATCCATACCACTGACATGAGCGACGAAAAGATCCTCAATATCTGTGGAATTACGTCTTACTTTTGCGTCGAAATTAATACCTCCGGTTGAAAATCCGCCAGATTGTAATATAACCATCATGGCTTCAGTTATCTCATAAATATTAGTCGGGAACTCATCTGTATCCCAACCGTTCTGATAATCACCTTTATTGGCATCTATGCTTCCCAGAAGTCCTGCATCTGCTGCAACCTGAAGCTCGTGCTGGAAAGTATGTCCGGCAAGAGTGGCATGGTTAACCTCAATATTAAGTTTAAAATCTTTATCCAGACCATGCTGGCGCAAGAAACCGATTATTGTAGCCACATCAAAATCATATTGATGTTTTGACGGTTCCATTGGTTTTGGCTCAACAAGAAATGTACCTTTGAAACCAATTTTTCTACCATAATCGCGTGCCATGGAGAGCATCATTCCCATATGTTCCAGTTCTTTTTTCATATTTGTATTGTGAAGGCTCATATAACCTTCCCTCCCACCCCAGAATACATAGTTTTCTCCACCTAAGAAAACGGTTGCCGCAATAGCATTCCTGAGCTGAACTGCTGCATTTGCAACAACGGTAAAATCAGGATTTGTTGCAGCACCGTTCATGTATCTCGGGTTCGAGAAGAGATTTGCAGTTCCCCAAAGCAGTTTAACTCCCGTTTGTTCCTGCATCTTTTTCATTACCGGGACAATTTTTTCAAGTCGTTTTTCTATTTCAAAGACTGTTCCGTCTCCGACGATATCAGTATCGTGGAAACAATAGAATCCTGCGCCTATTTTGGTAATAAATTCGAAAGCAGCATCGAGCCTTTGTCTGTTCTTGCTATCGACATTTGTCACATCTTCCCATTGATAAATCCGCGTGGCTTTACCAAAAGGATCCGAACCATCACCACAGAATGAGTGCCAGTATGCAACTGCAAAACGAAGATGGTCTTTCATCTGTTTGCCGTCAACTTCCTCTTCCGGATTATACCATCTGAATGCAAGGGGATTTTTCGATTTTTTACCCTCATATTCAATTTTCCCGATACCGGGATAAGCCTCATTTTTTCTCTTGTAAATCATAATGAATATTTTTTATTAAACCAGTTTATAAATCTATTAAACGCAAAGTACGGAAAAGTTTCAAGCAAAGCCTTCAAAGAGAAGTCAGTTAATTAGAATCAGGAGAGTAAGTTTTTCCACTTTAAGTATGCTTTTTCATAATCTTCTGATTTACGTTTATCCGGTTCTGTGACCCCAACAGTTTTAAGCCCTTTGAACGCCTCTTTTTCGGACTTGTAGTAACCGCATCCGATCCCGGCACCTCTGGCAGAACCTATTGATCCATCGGTATTATATAGATGAATCACAGTCCCGGTGATACATGACAGGACTTCCCGGAACACATTGCTGAGAAACATATTGGCTTCTCCTGCTCTTATCACCCTGGGATCAATTCCAACTTCCTTCATTAAATCCAGACCATACCTGAATGAAAATGCGATTCCTTCCTGTGCTGCCCTGAACATGTGGGCGCTGGTGTGAATGTTAAAGTTTAATCCTGTAATACTTGCCCCAATGTCTTTATTACCAAGCATCCTTTCAGCCCCGTTGCCAAATGGAAGTATGCATAATCCATCAGATCCGGGAGCAACCTTAGCAGCAGAATTGTTCATATCATTATAAGACAGGTTACTGTTGGAGGTTCGTCTCAGCCACGAATTGAGTATACCTGTTCCGTTTATACACAACAGGACTCCCAGCCTTGTTTGAGATTGATTGTGATTAACATGCAAAAATGTATTTACTCTTGACAGATGATCATATTTCTTTTTATCGGTTACACCATAAATCACTCCTGAAGTACCGGCCGTAGCAGCAACTTCTCCGGGATTAAGAACATTCAGTGAAAGAGCATTGTTCGGCTGGTCACCGGCCCTGTACGAAACAGGTATTCCTTCCGGCAATCCTAATTCCATTGCTACTGATTTCAGAAGAAGTCCGCTTATTGAGAATGATGATGCAGCTTCGGGTAAAACTGCGGTATCAAAACCATAATAACTTAGCAGCTTCTCAGATATTTTGTTTAGAGAAAAATCCCAGAAAATACCTTCCGAAAGGCCTGTAAATGATGTGCTTAATTCGCCTGTCAGTTTTAATGCAATATAATCGCCCGGCAACATCACTTTGTTTATCCTGGAATATAGTTCCGGTTCATGTTCCTTGACCCACGCAAGTTTTGAAGCAGTAAAATTCCCGGGAGAATTAAGCAGATGAGAAAGACAATAATCCTCACCTAAAGATTTAAAGGCTTTTTCACCATATCCGACTGCCCGGCTGTCGCACCAGATTATCGAGTTGCGCAGTACTTTGCTATTTTTATCGACTGCAACAAGTCCGTGCATCTGATAGGATATCCCAATTGCGCCGATTTTGTCTTTTTTTTGCCCGAGCTTATGTGTGCATTCCTTTATCGCAACTTTCAGATTTGACCACCATATATCAGTATCTTGTTCCGCCCAGCCCTGTTTCAGCGCAATGATTTTCATTTCATCAGAAGGGGAATAAGCCGTGGCAAGGCATAAACCCGACTCGCCTTCAATAACTGAAGCCTTAACTGAAGAGCTCCCTAAATCAATCCCAAGTAATAGCATATATTCAGCGTTTATATTGTTCTTCTCTGTACAACTCTCTGAACCCTCCGTGTCCCTCGGTGACAGTTCTAATACTTTTTAGTTACACAGAGGAAACTCAGAGGTGCACAGAGTTTAAATATAAGAAGATTTATCAGATGAGCAATGAGAAACTTTTATTCTTGCTGTTTCATCTTCTCACTCACTCTACGATAAGCGCAGTCTTCCTGTTTGCACATCCTGCATGTATAAGTATTGAATCTGACATTTTTCCCAATACCTATGATCCCGCTAACCGATTTTACAGGATCCATAAGTGCTGAAGGAGTTAATTTAATGCCACAGTAGTTTTCAGGAATAAGCTGAAATAATTTATGCTGCTCTCCTACATCCCAACCACAATATCCCGGGCTATACCTGTTAGTTATTCTCTTCCCTGAACCAAGACTGATTTTTTCAAGATCAGCCTGCATAAGATCTGAAGCTGCTTCAACTATTTCGCTTCCAATTACGTCATAAATATATCCCTTTAAAAAATCTCTTTCCTGCATTGCTTGCCTGCTCCTGACTCCAATTTCCTGCCCTGCTGTACATAGAAATATCGCCACAGAATCCGATTTTTTTAATTGTCCGAATACAACTTTATTGATCCTGAATTTGATTTTAGCGATTTCTACCGTTTTTGTTTCATCCTCAAAATGAACGTCATCAAAGACTGTGAATTGAGCTTTTATGTTGCTGATTTTCCAGGATTCTGCAAGTGTTTCTTCAATCAGACTTTTTACAAACTCTCGGTCATCACCCTCCTTGTACCCTAAAACAGACTCAATCACTGAGGAACTTAACTTCAGGTCTTTAAAATCAAAATGGTACGTTGAGTTTATCATTTATCTGGTATTCTTTGTTTTTTTCTCCCCATTCCTACTAAAAAGAGGGCTAAATACAGGTGAATTCGAAATCGCCTTTAGAGGGTACTTAATCCCGATTCCATGACAATTCTTTGAACTATTGATTCCCAGCTCAATGTCATAATATGAATTCCATTTATACCCTTCGTGCGTTTAACGGCGTCGATCACCTCAAGCGCTATCTGAACTCCTTCTTCGGAAGCAGAATCTCCAGCTTTCTCCATTCTCTTCATTATTTTTCCGGGTATACTGACACCCGGAACACTGGCATGAAGATACTGTGCAATTTTCAGACTTTTCAGAGGCGCTACACCTATCAGGATATAGACTTTATTCAAAATATCTCTTTTATAAAGCTGTTCCAGCCACAAATCAAGCCTTTCCGGTTCAAAAATAAGGTTAGTCTGAAAAAACTGTGCTCCGGCATTTATCTTCTTATGATCTTTAATTGCCTGTAACACAGGATCTGATGCAAACGGAGAAGTTGCGGCCCCGAGGAACAATTCAGGACGATGTTTGATAATTCTCCCATCCAGATATACTCCATCATCTCTCATTTTCCGAAGTATCCAGAGCATCTGTACAGAATCAACATCAAGTATATTCAGGTTACCTGTCGGAGAAGGGCCTATTACCGAATTATCGCCTGTAATACATAGAATGTTTTTTATTCCTATGGCATTTGCTCCTATAATAGTTGATTGCAGGCTTGTCCTTGTTATATCCCGGGCAGCTATCTGAAATACTGGTTCGGATTCCTGATCGATTGCCACCTTACAACACGCAATGCTTGACATTTTTGGCCGGGCTGAAGAAGAATCCGTAAAATTGATTGCTGTTACATAAGGTTTAACCGACACTATGTCTCTGATGAGTTTATCAGTACGTGCGCCTGGGGGAGGAGTCACTTCAGTAGCCACAACAAATTCACCTTCACGAAACCGTCTTTCAAGGTCAGAGACCGGTTTCCGGTCAGGAGATGAATGATAATCAGCATCGCCGTTCCACCATTCCGGCTGACGGATAGTTTTGAAAACACTATCCCAAATCTCCGACTTCTTTATTTTGTTACCTGATACAATTCCACCTAAGAACTTTCCCGTACCAACCTTTCTGACATGTCTGACCACGTCTCCCCACGTCTCTGTTCCGACCTTGTTCCAATCGAGGGGAGGCAATACCTCGAGGAGTGTAGTCTCCCGCCCGGTTCTTAAAGCTCTTTTATAAATAGAGTACCATATGCACTTTCGTGTTTCGTCGACATAACAATTCTTTTCAGTGGTAATACCTCCGCAAGGGCCATTTCTCATCCCTTTGGGACATTCCATAGGACATATGAATGCAGTCTCCTGCAGAAGACAGTTGCCACACATCCGGCATCCGAACAGAGGTCCCTTCACACAAATCTCTACTTTTGCAAGAAGCCGTTTGCCAAATGTTTCTTTTTTAAACGGGAAGAAAGCCGGCTGCCATCTGCGGGCAGGTTTTATGCCTGACATATTTTGATTTTGAACTAAAACTAATAATTATTAGTGATTTAGCGCCGGCTTTGAAAGTATTCTACAAACCTGACGGCAAAATCGTCTCTCCCTAAAACCAGGTCGGAAGCCCGGATCGCAGCTGTTATTTTCTCCGGATTAGCAATCGGGCACGTCAATCCGTTCATAATCGCCAGTGATATAAAAGCCGAGTTAAGATCTTCCCTTCCGGGCAAGCCAAAGGAGATATTGCTTGCGCCCATGGTTATATTTAATCCAAGTTTCTGATGGACAAGCCTGATAGTTTCAAGAGTTATCGTACAGGCCTTTGAGTCAGCACTTACTGCCATCGCCAGGGGATCAATTATTAAATCTTCCTCTTTAATTCCTGCCTTAATTGCTCTTTCAAGAATTTTTTCAGCTATAGCCAGCCTTTTTTCAGGATCGTGAGTTATACCGTCGTCATCCATTGTCAGGCCTATTATTGCAGCTTCATATTCTTTTGCAATGCTGAGGAGAGATTTCAACGATTTTTCTTCACCATTTACTGAATTGATAAGGAATTTACCTTCTGCAACTTTCAATGCAGCTTCAATAGCTAAGGGATTTGGAGAATCCAGACAAATCGGAATATCAAACCTGTTTCTGATTGCCAGGATTGTTTCAGGAAGAAGCTTTACATCATCGACCCCCGGGAAGCCTACGTTCACATCAAGAACATCTGCTCCGGCTTTTATCTGATTTTCAGCAAGTTCAAACACATAATCGAAGTTCCCTTCCTGCAAAGCGGATACAAGCTTTTTTCTCCTTGTGGGATTAATACACTCACCGATAATAACTACAGGGCCGTTGGTATCAATAATTACTTCTTTTTTAATTCCACGAAGTATAGTCTGCATTATTTTGATTTTTAATCAATTTAATATAAATGCCTCATCCTCCCTTATTTTTTAAGGGAAGGGTTTGGGGGAAGGGTTAAAATTCAACTAACCAGTTGCTTCAGATAATTAACTGCTCCCTGTGGATCGGGAGAATAAAAATCTGCTCCTATTTTTTCGCAATATTCCCTGGTCACAGGAGCCCCGCCGACAAGTATTTTAGATGCCGAATACTTATCCTTAATAGCCGTCACAATCTTTTTCATGTTTTCCATTGTCGTTGTGAGCAAAGCCGATAAACCAATAATCGCATCAGGATGTTCATCCATGGCTTTAAGAAATTTTTCTGTTCCGACATCTACTCCAAGGTCGATAACTTCCCATCCGCCGCCTTCGATCATCATGGCAACAAGGTTTTTTCCAATATCATGAAGATCGCCTGATACTGTTCCAATAATAAACTTCCCTTTCCTTTTAGTTTCACCCGACTGGAAGAATGGTTTCAGATGCATCATTGCACTGCTCATAGCTTTAGCCGACATCAACATCTGGGGAACGTAAATCTCTTTCTTGCTGAATTTATTACCAACGTTAGCCATTGCTGGAATGAGTGCATTTTCAAGTAATTCATCGGGTCTAACCCCTTCATCAAGAGCTCTCTTTGTAAGTTCATCAGCACCATCCTGATCTTTCATATTCGGAGGATAAGGTGATGTTTTATTAATTTTTCCGAATTCGACGCATTGAGCTATTTTATTAAGTATTTCATTCATACTATTGCATTTAAGATTCAAATTTGATTTTTTATGATAATGGAATGTTTATGTCTTTGTAAATTACCGCCAAAATAAATCAATATTTGTCGTTTGCTGCCAAAATTAAATAATAATTTATCAGTGTAACCAATGCAAATCTTTTTTATTAAACAACACTACGCATATAATAAAAAAATCAGAACTGATCAATTCGTATATTTTGCTTAAATATCAGCTTCAAATTATTCAAAATATATATATCTTTAAGCATCAATAATATAAATTTGGAACAAATAATAACTTCAGATATTTTCAATGTTCTTAATAACCATGAATTATGAAACCACTATTTATCCTTATGCTAATCAGTTTATTAAATATCGCTTCCGGACAGAATAATCCAGTTGGAATATTCCATGGTAATTCTGATATCGGAAATCCTAAGAAAGCCGGTTCGGCAGTTTATGAAAAGGCTGATCAGAGCTATATATTGAAGGGTGGCGGATATAACATCTGGTTTGAGAGAGATGAATTTCATTATTTATTCAATAAAATAAAAGGTGACTTTATCCTGACTGCTGATTTTGAATTCGTGGGGAAAGGCACAAATCCACACAGGAAAACCGGATGGATGATCAGGGAAACAACGGATGCGAAATCATCACATATTTCAGCCACGCTTCACGGCAGCGGATTAACTGTCCTTCAATGGAGAGTATCTGCTGGAACTGCTATGAGAGATCCTCAGGATGAGATATTTTCAAAAGACTCGACTTTTAATGTCATCCAGATTGAAAGAGCCGGGAAAAATATAATAATGAGGGCCGCGCATAGAGGTAAACCACTTGAGACAATTGGCTCTCATGTCATGGAAAACATGCCGGATGAAGTTCTGGCCGGACCCTTCATATGTTCTCACGACTCAGATATAGTTGAAACGATAAAAATTAGAAATGTCAGAATTGACCAGCCTGTCGCTGAAAACTATGACCCCGGAAAATCCGGATATCTGGGTTGCAGGATGGAGACTATGAATATATCTGATGGTATAAGGAAAGTTATATTCGAAAAACCCGGAAGGTTTGAAGCGCCAAACTGGATGCCGGACGGTAAAAAGCTTCTTTTCAATATGGACGGATTATTATATAAAATTCCTGTCGAAGGTGGAGTGCCTGAAAAACTTAATACGGATTTTGCCAAAAATCTCAATAACGATCATGGCATCTCCTTTGACGGTAAGCTTCTTGCCATAAGCAGTTCCAGGCAGGGTTTACCTGGTGGAGGCTCAACAGTTTATGTGCTCCCGCTTGAAGGTGGTGTTCCAAAATTGATTACCGAGAATACACCTTCATACTTTCACGGATGGGCACCCAATAATAAGGAACTGGTGTACGTCGCCATACGTAACGGTAAAACTGTGTTCAATATCTACAGAAATTCTATTGATGGAGGAAAAGAAGTCGCTCTTACTGACATTAAAACCGGTGAACATGTTGATGGTTGCGAATATTCACCAGACGGAAAGTATATTTATTATAACGGGCACTATTCAGGCATAAATACAATGCAGATATGGCGGATCAAACCTGATGGATCGGGCAGGGAACAATTAACATTTGATAATTACAATAACTGGTTCCCGCATATTTCACCTGATGGAAAATGGATGGTAATTATCTCCTTCCCTCCCGATATTGATCCGAACAGCCACCCGTCTTATAAACGCTGTATGTTAAGAATTCTGCCTGTTAATGGAGGAGAACCAGGTGTATTAGCATATCTGTACGGTGGTCAGGGAACAATAAATGTCCCGTCATGGTCACCCGATAGCAAGCAAATTGCATTTGTAAGTAATTCCGGAAAATAATTTAAATTTCAAATTCTCCCTGTAGAGGGTACTCCATGGCGTGCCCCTGCAATAGAATTGTTTTTAACAGTAGGGTCATGCCATGGCATGACTTTATTTTATAATGTAATTTTTTACTGAAATCTCACCATATACAGTTTCAAGGAATGGCTTCCCATCTTTAAATCCCACATTCCCGAAACCTGTTTCTGTTGAAATAAAACTTCTGAAGTCCCCTATCCTTGAATCTATGAACATCTCCTGAGTTACTGCATCATACTTTACACCGGTTAGCCCTTGCAGCATACCATAACTCGACATAGCCCTGGCATACCAGTGTCCACATTCATATTCATCAAATGGATTTCTGATTTCACCATCATATCTGCTGCGGCATGTACGAACTATTTCAAGGGCCTTCTCAATTTCCCCAACCATAAGCAGGTGAGAAGCTACCTGATATTCTATTCCGGTCCAGACCTCATTACTGTAAACAAAAGGCAGAGACAGCATCTCCCCTTTCGGCCACGTACATAGAAGAAGACCTCCTTCCCTTCCGAGTGCATAGGAAGGTCGCTGTGGGTTTGAGTGTTCCGAAAGCTCCTTTCTGAAATTGTATTTAAAAACTGATTTAAGATGACTGGAAACTTTTACAGGATCGACAATATTTTTCAAACCGCAAACCTCGGCTAACCAAACTCCAAGAACTCCGTCAGACAGGCATCCTTTACCATACTGATATTTTGGTCCCTCTTTCTGCAGCAATTCTTTTGCCTCTTCAGAATAATCAGAATTCCAGGCCCCTCTGGATGCTGCAACAGGATCAGGTGCATTTAAACCCTTCCATTGAATTTTCTGTATAAAATACTCACCATCATATAGTTCTGTTTCAAGTACTTTCCTGCCTTTTTCATAGAGCGATTGATACTTTTGTACATCTTCTCCAAGAAATTTTCCCATTTCGGAGATAGCTTTTAATGCTCCCAGATAAAAACAGGTACACATACCATCAGGTCCCCAGAATTCTATATCGTAGGTATTATGATGGGGTTCCTCGGGTGTCCCTGTAGATCTTGGGTCCCAGGTACGTATGCAATAATCCATGCTTTGTATGACATGCGGATACATTTTTTTCATCCACTGACTATCTCCGCTTATTCTCCAGTCGCGGTACATTTTCATTATTCCTCCCAGCTGCCCGTCGGACGCTGCATAAAAGTCAGTTGCAACAGGTCGTATGGGCAATGCCGACCTGAATGTTTGATGACCATCCTTGTCCTGACTCGGGATGAACTCAGTCTCCCGAAGTGTCCTTTCAAGTTTTGGGAAAAGGTGAGGAATTGCCTGGGCATAGTTCCACACATGGGTACACGATCCGGCACAGCAGCCATAGTTATCGCCACATCCTTCCCAGCTCCAAAGTTTTCCGTCGCGTTGACGCAATACAGTCGGAGATTTAAGTATAACCAGATTAGCAGCTATTGCCTCGATTATTTCATCGGGGATAGTGGTGTTATAGAAAGAGTCTTTGAATAAACAGGATTTGTTGCGAAGATCAGTATAATTGGTTTTCCAGTAATTCACAACTTCATTTATATCTTTAAATTTTTCAGAATACCAGGGTTTATAAAACGGATCTTTACAGGAACAACTCTTCTCACTGCACTTCTCTTCAGCTTTTACTGACGGATCCTTTCCATAATTAAGATCCGTATCCGGAACATACCACGCCATCATTAGTCTTATAACCTTTGTTTCACCCGGATTCAATGCCAAAGGAACAAATAATGATGCTCCCGGAGCTCCTTCACCCACAGGATCATTTTTTCGGATTTCTCCTTTTGTTATCGATCCCCAGGTAATAGTAAGTGGATCCCACCAGCCACCTCTGAACCAGCAATGATCAACTATTGTCCCGGGTTCATTTGTGAAAATTGCAAAATCGCCTTTGGTTTCAGGCTTATTCTTTACACCCTCTTCAGAAAGAATAAATCCATTTGAAACTGCTCTTATTTTATTCACTCCGTTTGTCTTGCTCATAAAATTCCTGGAATTATATGAAAAGAGAGCTTCAATCCTTGAGGAGCCATTATTTCTGAACGAATATTCAAAAGCTCCGACAGGCAGACTTGAGTTATCAGCATCGGTCGGAATAAAAGGACTCCAGCCTGTCAACTGGACTTCAACCGGGATATCTTTATCATTCATTTCTATAACAGCAAATGGGAACCTGGATGTAAATCGCGAATACTCAAACCTTGGAAGACCATAACTTGTACCCCCTGATCCATTTGCGGAGTCGGGCTGTCCGAATTTTTTCCAGTCAGGAACCTGACCTTCCAGAACTTTTGTACCGTTTTTTAACCCTTTCACCGATAAAGCTGCAAACATACATGGTTCATTATAGACTTCCGGACGGTTATGGACAGACATATGTGATACAGCTCCGGCACCTTCCAAACAGAACATGCCTGCTCCTATTCCTCCTACAGGAAATGCAATACGATCGAGATGCTTTCCCGAATAATCCCCGTTAAATTTATGGATGTCGGCAATAATTTTGTTGTCAGTTCCGGTTCTTTTTCCCGAACAGGAAGTTAAAAGATTTGCTGAACCGATGGTCGCGATTCCGGCGAGTGTGGTATTGGTGATAAACCTGCGACGGGTAAGGCCTTTTTTGTTTTTCATTTCCAATAATTATAGACAAGATTAAGAATTTGAGAGATCGGTATGGGAACCTTATAAAATTATGAAAAAGAGTTAATATCGGGCCAGATCTCATTTAAATAAAAAAAATAACTATTTTTCAGACCGGAAGAAATAGTTAATCAGGATGCGTTCACGAGCTTACGCAGTTATTTCAGTTCTGTTATTCGGCATACTCTATTGCTATACGGCTATAGGTGTATTTATTGTTCTGATTTTAGCCATGTTACAATTAAAAAGACCGATCCGTTTTCTGTTTCAGATGTGGGCAAAATCAGTTTTTATTCTAATGGGAAAAAGATTCCGCATTATTGGAAAGGAAAATATTAAAAAAGGTGAAAGATACATCCTGATAGCCAACCATGCCAGTCTTTTTGATATTGTTGCGATAACATCATTTTTCCCGGGAATATCATGGTTTGGACATGAACGGCTTCTTAAGGTTCCGGTTTTCAGCATTTTATTGAAAATAATTGACTACGTCCCCTTTAAAGAACCAACTTATAGAAACACCAAACAAATGATTGGTCAGCTTATTCATAAATCTAAATATCAATCAGTTGCAATTTTCCCTGAAGGAACAAGGACCCTTAACGGGAAAATCAACCAATTCTACAGGGGATTCATTTACCTGTTCAGGACCAGAGAAATTGAAATATTACCTGTTACGCTGAATGGATTTTATAAATTAAAACCAAAAAACAGGTTTTATATTAATTTCGATTCAAAGCTTGATGTTGTTATTCATAAACCGATTAAAAGAGAAGATTTGATTGATAAATCCGATGCTGAAATAATAGAAACAGTTAAAACTGTTATAGAATCGGCTTATCGTTAATTTGAAGGTTCATACATTCTTAGAATACCAGATTACCGGAAAATTTTAAATATTGAATAGTTCTGATATGGATAGTGTAAAAAAGGAATGGGTTTTTATTGTTAACCCGATAGCCGGAAACGGATTTGGAAAAGCGATTGTCCCCAAACTCGAGGAGATGATTCAAAAACATAATATTGACGCTGAAATTATTTTCACGGAAAGAAGCGGTCATGCATCCCAATTGTCAGAGCACTATTACAAAAGAGGATTCAGATATATAATTGCAGTCGGTGGAGACGGGACCTTCAATGAAATGTGCCGTCCATTGATTAATAAAAAAGATATTATAACTGGAATAATCCCTGCAGGTACAGGAAATGACTTCATTCAGATCCTGGGTTTCCACAACCGTTTTGAAGACAGGGAGTGGGATATCTTTTTTGATAAAAACTTGATTTCAATGGATGCCGGGTCATGCAATGGGATGGTTTTTCTTAATGGTATGGGATTGGGATTTGATGCTCAGGTGGCAGCTGAGAATTATACAGAACCCGGAAAAGTGAAGAGAGGAAGTAAATATAAATATATCTGGCATATTGTTAAGACTCTCCTGTTCTTCAGGGAAAAAAGAATGACAGTAATCACTTCAACAGGCAGACACGAAACGGACTGTTTTATTAACACCATTGCAATTGGCAGAAGATTTGCCGGAGGATTCTACCTTACACCAAAGGCCATCGCAAATGACGGACTATTAGATGTTTGCATGATTAAAAGACTATCTCTTCCTGAACGATTCTCTATTTTGCTAAAAGTGCCTGAAGGAAAACATATTACTGACAAAAGAGTAAACTATTACCAGACAAATGAAATAAATCTTGAATTTCCGGAAGTGGTCCCTTTTCATGTTGACGGAGAATTGTACTTCTCCAATAAATTTGACGTGACGCTTTTACCCGGGGCATTAAAAATTATATACAATCCGGATGGAAACCATTTTTTCAAAAGATAGAGATATTCCAAAATCCTATATTGCCTTCTTTGACCTTGACCTGACGTTAACCAGCTCAATAAGCGGGAGAGCTTTGGCAAGGGGAGCCTTCAGGAAAGGCCTTCTGACTAAATGGAATCTCCTGAAGGCCATTCTGCTTTCATTTGAATTCCGGTTTAAACTCAGGGATCAGGTGAAAATAATAGATGACATGGTCAGCTGGGTAAAGGGCATTCCTGAAAGTTCAATAACAGACATATGCCTGGAGGTTTTCCATGAGACAATTCTCCCGTCGGTTTATAAAGAAGCGATATCTGAAATAGAGTCACATAAAGCTAAAAATGCAAAAGTTGTAATACTATCCTCGGCTTTGACCACTGTCTGCCGGGAAATGGCTAAAAGACTTCTTCTTGACGATATAATTTGTTCCGAACTTGAAGTTAAGAATGGATTTCTTACTGGGCGTCCTCTTGGTAGTTTCTGTTTTGGTGAAGAAAAAGCTGTAAGGCTTCTTGAATATTGTGAAAAATATAAATGTCTGCCATCAGATGCATGGTACTATGGTGATTCAATTTCAGATCTTCCTGCCCTCAATTCCGTTGGAAATCCGGTTTGTATAAATCCCGATAAAAAGCTTAAGAAAACAGCAATAAAAAGAAACTGGAGAGTTTTTAACTGGGGAATTAGTTAACTTCAAGTTTCTGCCAATCAGGAAGTTTTGGGAATTTAGCATGAGGTTCTGTCTGGTACCAGAAACAGGTCGAAGCAATATCTGATTTTTGTTTCAGGTATCTTCCGCCCAGATGCCATCCAAGATCCTGAATTGTGATTTTGAGATCAGAATCAAAACGGATAGGATCCATAATATGCCATCTGTAAAGACCAAAACGTTGCATTACATTGTAATGCCCATCACTCCTGATGACCTGGTGCAATCCTGAATAAGGAGTACAGAATTCAGTATAAGCCGACTCCTCAATACCGTAAGTATTCTTCTTATTTGTATCAAAATCATACGACCCGCAGAAATAATCTTCTGTACCAGTTCCACAAATAGTTGGAAATCTGCTGTCGCCATCGATATAGAATTTTATTTCGCCTTCTCCCCACCAACCGTTATTATTAACCCCAATGGCAAGATAAACTCCAACATACTGGCCTTTCCCTTTTATTCCATCATTAATAGTGTAAACGGATGTCTCATCAGGATTTGCCCTGCGGAACTGGGCATGAAAATACCCTGCATCGGCAGGCACTTCAGTCAATGTATAATCAATCTGGTAAAATAATGTCATTTCGTCAGCCTCATTAATGTTTTCCATTGTAATCCTGCACTTTTTCCGGAAGGGCATTACCCAATATGAATTAAAAGCACTTCCGGGATTGACACAAATAGCCGATGATACGAGCGGAGAAAATTTGTTCCAGCCCATTCCAAAAAAATCGCCCACAGGACATTCAACTGATGGCTCAGTTTCATCATCCCAATAGATCCGGAGTATCGAAAATCGCCAGTTTCCGGTTGGAGTCATCCATATGTGCTGTATAGCTCCCGGACCTTCAATCTCTGCCATTTTAAAAGTTTCTCCCGGCTTTATTATGACATAAGGATTAACTTTCCATCCCTGACCAAGATCACGGGCAGCACCTGATGCATTTGCAATGTTATGTTTGTCTTTAACGGTGGGATCAGCCATTCCGCCTTTTCCTTTTTCCCCTGTAATATTTTCGGGACTTATTGAACGTGTTTTTGCATCCGATAACCTGGAAAGATTTCCAAGGTTCATATCAAGCCCGTTAAATTTATTCTGGGCCGAAATAATGAAAGTAAGAAAGAAAATAATCAGAACTGACGCCATTAATCTTTTCATCTTGAATAACTTTAAATTCAATTAATAAAATCAAACTTAAAATTAAAAATTATAAAGGAATATTGTGGCCCTATATAATAAATATGTTTTACTCAAAATTAAATGACCTTTCAGAATATATATCCGGCTGAAGATCTGGTTCTGGTCCCCATGGCTGTTTAAAATTCCTGACCCCTTTTCACTTCACCATTATTAAAGGCCATCATAAATGTGATTAATTTTCTGATCATAATTGTTTTAAAATGTTTACCGGGAATTTAAACATTTAACTACTTTTGGATACTAAGACTTAAAGGAATACGATCCATGTAAATGAATTTATAACAGACTCTTATGAAATACCAACTATTGACAATAATTATAATGGCAATTCTGATTTCATGTAACGTTCCTGTGAAAAAGAAAATTGAATACCCTTTAACAAAGAAGGTTGATGTTATAGATACCTATTTTGGGACTAAAGTTCCTGATCCATACCGTTGGCTTGAAGATGATAAGTCTGCAGAGACTGCCGCCTGGGTAAAGGAGCAAAATAAGGTCACGTTTGGCTATCTTGAAGCGATCCCATTCCGGGAACAAATAAAATCTCGGCTTGAGAAAATGTGGAATTATGAAAAATACACCGCTCCTCAAAAAGAGGGTGCCTATACATACTTTTCCAGAAATAACGGTTTGCAGAACCAGTTTGTCATTTATCGCCAGAAGAACAACAGCGATCCGGAAGTATTCCTTGATCCGAATAAGTTTTCAGCAGACGGCACGACCTCTCTTGGTGAAATGGAATTTACAAAAGATGGTAGTAAGGTTGCTTATTCAATCTCTGAAGGCGGATCCGACTGGCGAAAGGTAATCGTGCTTGAGGCAGAGACCAAAACAATAATTGGAGATACCCTGAAAGACATAAAGTTCAGTGGACTGTCATGGCAGGCAGATGAAGGATTCTATTATTCCAGCTATGACAAACCAAAAGGAAGTGAGCTGTCTGCAAAGACTGATCATCATAAACTATATTTCCATAAACTTGGAACAAAACAATCGGAAGACAAAGTTGTATTTGGCTCTGATATTGTAAGAAGATATATCAGCGGAACGGTGACTGAAGACGGAAGATTTCTTGTAGTGAATGCTTCCGTTTCCACAACAGGGAATGAACTGTATATCAAAGATTTGAGAAAACCGGGGTATGAATTCAAAGTTATTGTCGGTAATTTCGATAACGATCATTTCGTTCTTGACAATGACGGTTCAAAACTTTTCATTCTTACCAACCTTAATGCACCCAATAAAAGAATTGTAACAGTCGACGCGGAAAATCCAGGAATTGAAAACTGGACTGATCTGATCCCCGAAACTGAAAATGTTCTTGAAGCTGTGACAGGATCAGGCTACATATTTGCCCATTACATGATGGATGCCATATCAAAAGTAAAACAATACGACAGAAATGGAGTTTTGATCAGGGAAATTAAATTGCCCGGTATTGGAACGGCATCGGGTTTTGGTGGCAAAAGAGAAGATAAAGAAGTATATTTTTCGTTTACAAACTACATAACTCCGGCTACTATCTATAAGCTTGATCCTAAATCCGGAAGTTCAGAAATATATAAGAAACCTGTTGTAGCATTTAACGGGGATAATTATGAATCTGTACAGATATTTTACAATTCGAAGGATGGAACACGAATACCTATGATAATCACATATAAGAAAGGGATGCAGCTTAATGGTAAAAATCCTGCAATTCTTTATGGTTATGGTGGATTCAATATAAGTGAAACGCCCGGGTTTAGTATTTCAGTTGCATTATGGCTTGAAATGGGTGGTGTATACGCTGTCGCAAATATCAGGGGAGGTGGCGAATATGGTGAAAAATGGCACATTGCAGGTACAAAATTGCATAAACAGAATGTATTCGATGATTTCATTGCCGCAGGTGAATATCTTATTAAACAGAAATATACATCATCAGATTTTCTTGCTATAAGAGGAGGATCAAATGGAGGATTACTGGTCGGTGCTGTAATGACTCAGCGACCTGATCTGATGAAAGTGGCCCTTCCTGCAGTTGGTGTCATGGATATGCTTCGTTATCATACTTTTACAGCCGGGGCCGGATGGGCTTATGACTTTGGCACTTCTGAAGATAGTAAGGAAATGTTTGAATATATATATAAATACTCCCCGGTACAGAATGTTAAAGAGGGGGTTAAATATCCTGCAACTCTTATAACTACCGGGGATCATGACGACAGGGTGGTTCCAGCCCATTCATTCAAGTTTGCTGCACAGTTACAGGCTAAACAGGCAGGAAATAATCCTGTATTGATTAGAATTGAGACTAATGCTGGCCATGGTGCCGGAACTCCTGTAAGTAAATCTATTGAGCAATATGCTGATATTTTCAGTTTTACGCTCTTCAATATGGGGATAAAGAAATTAAATTAAAACCAGGGTCTGTATTGCATGCGGCAGAATTTTCACTTCGGCTGCATTATGACCAATACACAGATTATAAGTGATTTTCAGGTTGCTCTGATTCATAACAACCACTGCTACTTTACCGTCTTCATTAATAAATGCAGTTGTAAGTAACTGGCTGCGGCTTGCGGAACTTATGATCCTCTTTGCACCCGGACGAACAAACTTTGAAAAATGACCGATATAATAATATGAATTTGTATAGATTAATTGTCCTGTTTTTGTGTTCCCATGAACCGGTGCAAAACAAAAATTCTTCACATGGTTTGGTCCTCCGGTTTCATCCAGTAAAATGTTCCAGTCTGTCCACCCAACAGCTCCGTTATTAAAGTCATTTATCATATTACGGCCATATACTTCTCCTAGTCTCCAGTTATTATACATAACCGGATCAAAACTCTCAGGACAACCTTCAGTAAAAATCAGGTTTTTATCCGGATAGGCCTCATGAACAAGTTTAACATTATCAAACATTTTATCTCCTCCACTCCAGCTTTCATACCAGTGAAATCCCATTCCCCAGGCATATTTTGAAGCTTCCGGATCGCTGAAAATAACATTGGCCCTTTGGACCATAAGGTCGCGGTTATGATCCCAGACGATTATTTTTTTATCTCCCAATCCTGCTTTCTGAATTGTCGGTCCCAGATAATTTTTTAGAAAATCTCTCTCATCATCAGCCGTGTATATACAGGATTCCCATTTTTGCGTTGCCATCGGTTCATTCTGAATAGTCATGCCCCACACGGGGATTCCCTCTTTTTCATATGAATTTATAAACTTTTTATAATAGTCAGCCCAGGTTTGGTAATACTCAGGCTTCAATTTGCCTCCGTGCAACATATCGTTATTATCTTTCATATATCCCGGAGGACTCCATGGACTGACAATCAATGTCAGCTTGCCACCGGCTGCAGCGATAGCTTTTTTAATAAAGGGAACCCGGAATTGCATATCATGGTCTATTTTGAAGGATTTAAGTTCCTTATCACCCTCGGTGACATAAGTATAGCTTCCACTTGAAAAATCGCAGCTGTTGATATTGGTTCTGGCCAGGGTATACCCTATTCCTTTCTGCAGATCATAATAAGCCAGTAAAAGTTCTTCTTGTTTCTCTTCAGGCATTTTCGAAAAGGTTTCAGCAGAAGCATCGGTCAATGCTCCTCCTATTCCCAGGAATGTCTGAAATGTTTTATCAGGGTTTGCAAATACACAAACCTGTGTCTCAACAGGTTGAATAAGTTCTTTAAATCTCAGGGTATCCGTAACAGCAAGTCTGTACTTTGTGCTGTCGGCTGTTGTATAGACGATTACCCTTTTCCCTTCAACTTTGAATTTTTCAACTAAGGGAATTTGAGTCTCTGTTTGTCTTTGTTGACTGCACGAAACAAGGAGTAAAAAACTTATCGGAATTAGCCTATAATTTTTCATATAAATGTTGTATTGAATTGAACCTGATTTTATTTTAAAGCTGGAAATATACTAAGAAACTGCCGAAACTTATATAAACTGAGAATAATATCATAGTACTCTTCTGATGATATGATATATGTTAGCTCAATTAATTTTCCTTTGCGTTACTTTGCGGTATGAAAAACGCAATAATATCCATAATCTATTTTTTCATCGGATTAATCTGCATCATCCTTCTGAATCAATCAGCTTTCTGGCCGGGGTTTATTTTAAAAGCACTAATTATTCCAGCGCTTACGGTTTTGCTTTTTATAAATATAAATCCATTCACTGACCGGTTACATATATTCATATTTACAGGTCTCCTCTCCTCCTGGTCAGGTGACATGATCCTGGAGTTTTCTGAAAACAGTACGATTATATTTACTATCGGATTAGCCTGCATTCTGCTTGCACATATTATGTATATTACTGTATTCTTTATTACTCCGGGTAAAAATTCCATCCTGAGTAATCGAATATACCTGATAATACCCGTAATAATATATGGAATAGGATTGGTATCTTATCTTTATGCTGATCTGGCTGACATGAGACTGCCGGTTATCCTGTATTCAGTAGTCATTCTTACAATGCTGGCAGGAGCTATTAACAGGATAGAAAAAGTGAAAAAGGATAGTTATTACCTTGTTCTTGCCGGGGCCATATTGTTTGTAATCTCCGACTCTGCAATAGCTGTTAATAAATTCAGCCATCAGTTTGAATCATCCGGAATCATAATAATGTCAACTTATATTTTTGCACAGTACTTTATTGTTACCGGATATATTCGTCAGGTTTGCAGTAATTAACATGAATAATTAACAGGAAAGTATTCCCAAAAAGTTTTAATTTCAATATATTTCAAATCTGCACTTCATGAAGAAGAGTCCAACCATTGATGACCAATATTACCTATAATCAATCTCCGTAATTTGAAAATAAGAAAATAAGAGTAACTTTATTTCATAGATAAGTTGGCACTAATAATAGTTGGGGACTTAAATGATCACTGGAAGCAGGAGATAAGAGGTTACTGATATATCTCTAATAAATAAATTTTTAACTTTCAAATATGGTTAAGACATCAGGTTTCTATATTTCACACCGACTTATGTTTTTATGACATGAAAAAAACATAATTGTAGCAATCAATGAAAACAACGCTTAAAAAATTCTCACTTAAATATAAGAACAGCAAGGTTTTATATTACACCGTCAGTTTTGTACGCCAACTTTTTCCTAATATATTCTTCCGATCGAGATTAGATAAAAAAATGTCATCTGTAAAGGATTTTGATATTGACTACATAAGAAAACGAATTAATTATTACAATAAATTAGAAGAGAATGTCGGTTTATCTGATGTTGTTAAGAGCCTGGAAAACTTTAAGTTAAGGAAAAGGCACAAAACCTATTTTTTCGATTGTTACGAGTACACCAGATATTTTCGACCAAGCCTGAATATTGATTTCAAATTTGGCGATATAACTGAGGTACCGGATGAGCCTGCTATTGTAAAAAGCAGGCCTTTACATGGGAATAATGAAAATTCGGTAATTCTTAATCTTGATAAGGTGAGACATTTTATGTTCATTAATGATAAAAAGGATTTCAGGAAAAAGAAAAATATGCTTGTTGGCCGCAACGTAGTCGGTCAGGCCCACAGAATTAAGTTTCTTGAAATGTATATAAATCATCCGCTTTGTGACATAGGAAAAATAAACAGTGACTATAATCATCAAAATCTCTTGAAGGGAAGACTGACAATCGAAGAGCAGCTTGATTATAAATTCATTCTGTGCCTTGAAGGAAACGATGTAGCATCCAATCTGAAATGGGTAATGTCGTCGCATTCGTTGGCAGTGATGCCTGCTCCTAAATATGAAACATGGTATATGGAAGGTACATTAATTCCCAACTACCACTATGTACTTATAAAAGATGATTATTCCGATCTGGAAGAACGGATGAAGTATTACATAAACCATACTGATGAAGCTCTGGAAATAATAAAAAATGCGCATCAATATGTTGAACAATTTAAAATCAAAAAAAGAGAAGACCTTATTTCGTTGATGGTACTCGAAAAGTATTTTTTTAAAACAGGGCAAAAAAATATTAATGAGAATTTGAAATTAATATTATCTCCCGTTAATTCCGTAATGATATGCTGAATTCAGAATTTCATAAAACTTTTCAAGGAGAAACCATAAGTTAGTTCAATAAATTATATCCCTTAAATAAATCATTTATGAAGAAAGCTCAGACCCTGACAATTCTTGTAATTGCATTATTATTAACTTGTTGTGTGACTAATCAACAGCAAGTAAATTCAACAGGAAAGCTATTTATTATTGGAGGAGGCAACCGGACTGATTCAATGATGAATGAACTCATCGATTTAGCGGCAGTCAGGAATGAAGGTTATGTATATATCTTACCAATGGCAAGCTCAGATCCCGATAGTGCAATAATCTGGGCAAAAGAAGATTTCAATGTCACGCGGGTTAAAAAGGTTTTCGGTTTTAATTTTCTAAAGGGAGAAACTCCACCAAAAGCACAACTCGATTCACTTCGAAATGCCAGACTTATTTTTATCTGTGGCGGCGATCAGTCGCGTTTTATGTCTGTTGTACTTAACACTCCTGTTATGGACGCTTTGCTTCAGGCCTATAAAAACGGATCCGTTATAGCGGGTACTAGTGCAGGGGCAGCTGTAATGAGCAAAAAAATGATAACGGGTAATCAGAAAAAACATCCAGATTCAGAGTCCGGTTTTGTCACTATTGAGTCTGATAATATTGAAATTACCCGGGGGCTTGGCTTCTTAACAGACGTAATTATAGATCAACATTTTATTAAACGTCAAAGACTGAACAGACTGGTAGCTGCAGCTGTGGAAAACCCTGAAGAACTATGTGTGGGCATTGATGAATCAACTGCAATAATCGTAGACGGGGATATAGCTACCGTCACAGGTATCCACCAGGTGGTAGTCATCAAAAATACCGGCAAAATTAAAAATGTAAAGGACGGGTTACTTGGAACAGAAGGACTTCAATTAAGTGTATATCTTCCCGGTCAAAAATTCAAAATAAGATAAAATCGAAATCCTTTAACCTCAGAGATCGCGATTAAAATTATTCATAAGATCCCTTTTTAATAACCACCCCGTCTTTCACAGCCCACTTACCCATTGCCAGAAGATGAATCATCTGCATTCCTGAATCGAGGAACAGCAGGTCAGCATCCATACCTACTGAAATAAATCCTTTCGCCGGAAGTTTAAGTATAGTTGAAACATTAGAAGTCAGAACCTTTAAACATGTTTCAAGAGGAAGTTTTTCAACTATAACTGAATCTGCCAATTCCTTAATGTTTGCTGCAGGAAGTCCCATTTCAAGTTTTATAAGACGTCCCTGCTCATCAAAACCAGGGAGAGATCCGCATGAATCGGATGAAAATGTAATATGATCTTGAGGGACGCCGGCTTCAAGTAACAGCTTCAGGGCTGTAGAAGGTTTAATCTCTTCATCCTGGTAATAAGGCCATGAGCTCGTGGTTATATCAATATAACCAGCTTTGCCATAGATTTTTGAATCTTCAAAGATATAGCTGTTCCTGTTACAATGAGTCGGAAGGAACTGAGTATATTTCAGTTCACTATGATTAATAACTCCATGCAGAGGAGAAAAGGGACTTTTTGCATCTCCGAGATGGATATTAACCATCCCTGCTTTCTTGCCAAGCATGCCTCCCACTCTTGCCAGTGCGGTGATCCGGATAAGCTCATCAGTTGTCGGACAGGAACTACGATGATCGGAGATTGCAAGTTCTCCAACACCAATGATCTCTTCAATTAATGCAATATCCCTGCCAATATCCCCTGTTATTGTAGGCGTAGGCACCTGGTATGCACCTGTCCAAATCCAGGCAGATGCCCCTTCATGTCTCAGAGATTTAGCTTTCATCAGAACAATTTCAACTGATCGTGTTATTCCGTCTGTTCCAAGGCATCCGATTACTGTGGTCACACCTCCTTCAAACATCCTTGAAAGTGTGAGTTCAGGAGTACGTGTGGATGGTCCCCCTTCGCCGCCGGCTCCTGCAATATGGACATGGTTATCAATAAGTCCGGGTACTACAGTCATGCCTTTTGCATCAAAAACCTCAACATCAACACCATGAGGCTCAGTTATTTTATCCGCAATTCCCAGAATGATATTTCCCCCGATTAACAAATCCTTTTTACCCAGAAGTTCCGGGGAATAAACGACAGCATTCGTAATTAAAAGCATATGATCCTTTTTAGAAATATTGATTCAATAGTAAAATTAACTATTCTTAAACTTAAAAAGAACCAATGACCATTTTTTGATTATTTTTACTTTTAACCTGAGAAGTATTTATGGTTAGAAAATGTACTCTTTCACTAAAATGGTAAACACCCATGCATTTCAAATTCGCTATTCCTCATAACCTTGTAATTGTTTTCAGTATTATAATAATTGCAGCTGTTCTTACCTGGATTATTCCCGGAGGAAAGTATGACCGTCATTTAGTTTCAGTAAACGGTGTTGAAAGAAGTGTAATTATAAACAATTCATTTCATTACGTTGAGAGTCAACCACAGACATGGCAGATTTTTTCAGCTTTTTATAAGGGGTTTATAAACATGTCGCATATAATTGTCTTTATACTCATGATAGGCGGAGCATTCTGGATAATGAATGAAACCAAAGCTATTGATGTCGGCATTTTTTCTTTCCTTGGTTTTACCCGAAGAATGGAACGGTACATGATAGTGAAATGGTTCGGCGTTAACAATATTATCATCACCTTGATAATGATTCTTTTCAGCCTTTTTGGAGCTATTTTCGGGATGGCTGAGGAGACCATCGCATTTGCAGTGATATTCGTGCCTCTTTCAATATCAATGGGATACGATTCAATTGTTGGGATATGCTTATGCTATTTTGCTGCTCACATCGGCTTTGCAGCTGCTATTTTGAATCCTTTTACTGTAGGGATAGCCCAGGGTCTTGCAAGTGTTCCTCTGTTTACCGGTATAGAATACAGGACCTTATGCTGGATTATCATAACTTTTGTAAGCATTGCATTTGTACTCTGGTATGCAGCGAGGATAAGGAAAAACCCACAAAGAAGTCCTATGTATGATGCTGATGGTTACTGGAGACACAAAGGAAATTCGCATATTGAAGAGATAAAATATTATACTCCCCGATCAGCCTGGATCGTTGCATTTCTGGTCTGGGTCGCATTATCACTTTTTGCTGTTAAACATCCGGTGACAAGACTTGTTGTCGGTTTATCGACAGTCTCAGCTCCGTTGCTGCCTGTTCTGTCCGGTTTATTCTTTATCTCAAGCATTCTATCACTTCGACGATCAATTCATTTTTTTGTGCTTAATATTCTGGGTTTTACAATGGTCTATCTTGTTGTTGGCGTACTTGGTTATCAATGGTATATAATGGAAATTGCTGCTCTATTTCTGGCCATGGGAATTGTAACAGGCTTTGCATCAGGTAAAAAGCCAGGGGAAACAACAAAGCTTTTTGTTGAGGGGGTCAAAGATATTGTATCAGCTTCTCTTGTCGTTGGTTTTGCCGGAGGGATAATTGCTATACTCACTGATGGTCAGATTATTGATACGGTCTTGTATTCATTATCAGGTGCATTAAAAGGAGCAAACCAGATATCAGCCATAACAATTATGTATTTATTCCAGTCCGTATTGAACCTGATAATAACATCCGGATCTGCAAAAGCTGCCCTGACGATACCTATTATGGCCCAGTTCTCGGATATTGTCGGACTGACAAGACAGGCTACAATTGTCGCTTTTCAGTTTGGAGCAGGCTTTACGGACATGATCGCTCCCACTTCCGGTGTGCTGATAGGAGTACTTGGAATGGCAAGAATTCCATATGTGAAATGGCTTAAGTGGATAATGCCGATTCTTTTAATATTGATTCTTCTTGGTTTTTTGCTGCTGATTCCGACAGTAACAATGAAACTTGACGGATTTTAATCTCCCTCCTTAGTCATTGGGATACTATGCCATCCCCTCACTTCAACTCTTCCGGGCACTGATTTGGCTCAACCCCGTTTCAAATTCTATTCTCGTAATATTTTTAAATCCTGCTACATTTAACATATCTGTTATTTCCTGTTCTGTATAACAATCTCCGGCTTCAGTTCCGACAAGCATATTTATAGCAAAAATTGCTCCGGATGTTGGTTGTGTTCTGTCGTTGTTCATGATCCAGTCCTGAATTATAATTTTACCATTAATATTCAAAGAGTTAAAGCATTTCTTTATTAAATCCCTGTTTATTTCTATTGAATTACTGTGAATAATGGCTGATAAAAATACAAGATCGAAACCTTCTGGCAGATCATCTGTTGTATAATCGCCTGTATGAGTTTTAATTTTACCTGAATAACCTTCTTTTTCAATAATCCTCTTTGTTATAGGAATTACATTAGGCAGATCAAAAACCGTTGCTTCAAGTTCAGGTTTTTTAGAAACAAATTCCATGGAATATGCTCCTGACCCGCCACCAATGTCCAGACTGGATTTTATTCCCGACAAATCAACATTTGCCAGCTGAACCGGAGCCTGTTCTTTTGCCCTGTCGTGCATTGCATTTATAAAAGCGAAAAGCCATTCATCTCCTCTTTCATTAATTTCTGAAGGATTTGCAGAATTGCCGGTTTTAACAACCTGTGTAAGGTTGCTCCATGTATTCCAGAGATGGTTTGTATGCATCAGGCCTCCTAAATATGCCGGACTCTTTTTAGACAGGAAAGCAAAACTTTCTGAGGTATTAAAGAATAGATGGTTTTGTTTTGTAAGAAACCCTAAAGATACCAGAGCATTCAGCAGACGTTCACAGGCACGTTCATCTAATTGCAAATTCTTTACAATCTGATTGTTTGTCGTTCCGGAGTCATCGATATTTGTAAATATATCAAGTTCAAAACCACTCAATAATATTCTGCTTTTCTGAAAAGAAGTCGCTAATTCCCTTGTTGTGTTTGGATTCATAAGATAAAATATTAACATTTTGTTGCAAAATATAGAAACAAATTTAAAGACATTAGGTTAATTAATGTAATATAAGTATCGGGAATCATGCATATAAACCCATTGATTTTCTTCGTTTACCCCGGCCCCATGGGGAGCGAAGAAAATCAATTTACTCCCCTTGGGGATGGGGTAAATAAATTGATTTTCAAGCGGTTTGCAAATTCTTATTCATGATTACCGATACTCATATAATATAATAAACAAATAACAGGTAAATTTGATAAAGTATTGAACATATTTATGATTTCAGGGGTTTGTCTTGAAGAAGAATTTTTCTATTTTATAACTAAGTAAAAGCCAATAAGTTTAACTAAAAGGAAAAACTATGAAAAAACTTGTAATTATTTTATCTCTAGTGGTATTTCTCGGTACCACGGCATTTGTTTTTGAACAACAGAACAAAAAAACCGAAGCAGCCAAACACCCCAGAATTGAGAATGCAATCCGAGAACTTGAAAGTGCCATAGATTATCTGGAAAAAGCTCCGGATGATTTCGGAGGGTATAAAGCACAGGCTATTGCTGACTCAAAAAAAGCAGTTTTATCTTTAAAACAGGCCTTGAATTATCGTGTTAAAGTAGATAACATGAAGAAAAGATAGAAGGATAATCGAATCTTCCTTGCAGGATGAAAACATTCCAGCAATCCTGTGAAACACAAAACCCCCGCAGACCAGTAATCATGCGGGGTTTACATTTTAATGACGCGCTATTGAGTTTGTTTTATTAATAAATGGACCATAGCATTATTGAAGGCTGTTTTAATAATTACTGTTGTTAACGGGCATACTGATAGAACGCTTTACCTTTTGAACTTTAACTTAATTCCTTTGTTTTTAATAAAATTAAATGCCATTAAATCAAGATAGTTGTTTTAATTGTCCAATTTTTTAAAATTATTAATAACTAAAAAAAAGTAATTATGCCAACAGTAGTAGTCAGACACAAAGTAGGTAATTTTGAAACATGGCTGAAAGGTCATGAAGAAAGGGTTCGGTTATTTGCTCCTGCCGTATCAAGTTTTAAAACTTTTCAGGATCAGGATGATCCTAAATCAGTTCTATTGGTTTTGGAAGTAAAAGATATGGACAAGCTTGTAGCTATCATGAATGATCCTAAGGTCCAGCCGGCTAAGGAGCGGCACACAGTTAAGGAGCCTCTGGTTATTTCAATGCCTGTAGCTGTGTAACATCGTCAATTCCCGCCCGGGAAGAAAACGAGAAAAGAGGCCTTTTTGACCTCTTTTTTTGGAACTTCCCAAAATCTTTTTGACAGGTGTTCAAAAACAATTTTTCATTGAAAGTGTATATCGGGAATAAAAACATGAATATTACAGACTATAATGTACATTTAATATAGAAATCAAATGTTATTTTAGTCCATGTTTCCATTCCTTCACAAAATTCAGCTAAATTGGATTTATCTATCCAATCTGCCGTCATTTTATCCGTTTCATTAATATATACCTCTTTATTTGATACATGGATGTTATACAAAAGTCCAATATGAACTCGGCCTACCGGAATTGTATCATCATTTATAAAGCCAATAAATTCAATATCCTCTATCAGACATCCGTTTAGTAATTTGACTTCTTCAAATAATTCTCTTTTTAATTCATCAATTAAATATTGTTCTTTCGATTCCATAGAGTCGTCAGGGTTCATATGACCTCCTACTCCTAAAGAGAATTTATTGTGAAGTCTTTTTTCTGTCTGCCCGGATGTCCTCCTGAATAAATAAAATGAGTCTTTATTTGAGATGATTGCATACGGAATAATTTGTCTAAAAGAGTCGTCTTCTTCCAATTCACCTCTTCTGAGAAACAGACCATTTTGAATAATCTTTTTTAATACTTCGCTATTTCCCCTTATCAGACCTTTCTTTTTATAAGTCAATAATTTCCAAAGTTCGTCAGTTGGGTGGACTAGTACTAATTCCTCCATCTAATTCAATAATTTAACCGCAAAACATGCTAAGAAGACGCTGATACATTGCTCCTCCTTTTGAAGGAGGGGAAACTTTTTTATGCAGTATCCCATTCATCCCCAGGCCTCGTACCCCGTACCCCCGCACCATATACCCCATTACACCGCCATACTCCTTCTGATCGGAGGATGAGGATTATAATCTTCTACAACAAAATCATCAATAGTCAGTTGATCAAAGGGTTTTTTTGTAATGTATAGTTTTGGTAAAGGTTTGGGTTCTCTAGACATTTGCTCAAGAATTGCAGTCACATGATCATATTTTTCTTCATTGCCATCACTGGGAGCATTATTATTGATCCATTCAACAACTTCCAAATATTCTGCTTTTTCAGAAACATTTTTTATTCTTTTTTGCAGTTCCTTGAAATTATCTCTGTGCCATTCAGTTCTCTTCCCAATACCGGCATAAAAATGTGAATCTCCGAAAGTATGAATAAATGTCTTAGGAACCATCCCTGCTTCCTGAGCAATTACCTGGGTGAGAGCAGCATAGCTGGCTATATTAAAAGGAACACCCAGAAATTGATCACAGCTTCTCTGGTAGAGTTGCAATTCTAACTCGCCTTCTTCATTTGCAGTTGCCTGATATAATACATGACATGGAGGTAATGACATTTTTGGAGTGTCTCCGGGATTCCATGAATCAACTATATGTTTTTTCCCGGTTGGTTTCTTTCTCAGACCATCTATCAATTTTGCCAGTTGATCTATTTCAACAAACCTTTCCTGGTCATGATCAAAATATTCCCATCTTCTCCATTGTTTCCCGTAAATTGGTCCGGCATCACCCCATCTTTCTGCAAATTCAGGATCTTCTTTTATTCTCTGACCATATTCTTCCATAGCTTTGTCCCAATCAGGAGAATACTTTGCAAGCCCTTCAGAAAAAATTCCTGCTTTTTGCATCCCGGGAAGGTTGCCCTGAAATGCATCAGGTCTCCAGACAGGGGCGTTATTGTCTTCAAGATATTTAATATTTGTATCCCCTCTTAAGAACCATATTGTTTCATGAAACATAGATCTCGTAGCCATCTTTTTAGTAGTTAATAAGGGATACCCTGCTCTGAGATCATATTCGTCCTGATACCCGAATAAAGAGATTATCCCTGATTCTTTGCTTCCTCCTTTAAAATTTGAACGATTAGAAGTTAAAATTGCTTTTGAATGATCTAAATATTGTTGCGCCATTTCTTATTCAGTTAAAAATCAATACTATTTCATAAGGAAAATCACAGTCTGGTTTTTTTTAAAAGTAGTTATTATTCCCATCTATTATCTGACCCCTATCTTTACTAAACAAAAAAATTATTAACAAAAGATTTTAATCGTTGTTCTTAAATCACCCCCCATGTCGGCTTCCCTCTTATTTGATCCAGTCAAAATCTGAGATAAAATACTGAATGGCCTTTCATTAAGCTGATAATGTGTACATTGTAATATCCATCACCAATTCCTTCAGCAAGAAATTTAAAGACCTTTGCAAATCATTGATCTACATAGGTCCACGATATTAAGAAGTGGAGCACAGCCACAAAGAATGAAATATGATTAGGGCGAAAATACTTTAGTAATCTTTTCAATGGTCTGATCTCAGCTGCAACAATTAAATAATTCCCTGGTCTTTAATCAAATTGACTTATAAAACAGACTATTATGATCTCAACTAATTCCTTTCAAGCTGATTCTTTTAAATCTCAACAAAAGAAAACATTTTTATTTATAGCAATAACCCTGGTGTTACTGTTGTTCAGAATTATAGAATTAGCATTTCATAAATTTGATATTCAATCATTTTTGATTCCAAGAAGTTTTCTGGGAAATGGGCTTTTATCAAAACCACTTTTCTCAGAATTACTTTTTTCAATTCTAATTATCTTTTTGCTTTTCAGAAATGAGAAACCCAGAAATCCACAAATTGCTGACCTAAAGCAAGGTTTCTTCAATTCGTTGTGGCTGCTTTCCTTTCCGGTAATTTCAGCATTTTGTTTATTTATTTTTAAATCGGAATATTATGTCAAATTTCAGTTCAACGAACTGGTTTTGTTGCGATGGTTTTATTTTAACTTGAGCTTTATAGCTGTTAATTTAATTCTCAACATTAATCCATTTCGTAAATTTTTACGGGTGGTTTTAATCCTTCTGATATTATTATTGTCAAGCTTTTTACAGGATTTTGCTTCAAATCCTTACAGTCTTTCCATTCCTATCGGAATATTTGCCGGAGTTGGATTAACTCAAGCACTTTCAATTATTGCATTCAGGAATGAATTTAAAAATTCATTTTGGGCAGGAGTGTTTTCAGCTTTGATTACCAGCACTGTTGTTTGCTTTTTTATTTTTGGAGCAGTTTCCAACAGCCTTTTCACTTTGTTTTTTCCTTTTGCAGCTTTTCTTCTGGCTGCAATTACCTTGAGAAGTAAAAGTTTAAAACCACGAATCATAAGTTTAGGCGTTATCTCTCTGGTATGTTTGTTTCTTAGCCTGGGTCTGCCCAGACTAGTTCCACCCAGGTATGCTGATGGAATGATAGAAAACAGAAGCGAAAAAATTAAACATCAGGAAAGTGTAAATAGGATTCAAATTAATTATAACGATACTTCGGTTCATAAATCATTAGTACAACTTACGAAAATACTCCAGGCTGCAAATGAGGTAAGCCTGGAGAATTTTGGCATTTCGCCTGATATTAAATGGATTACAGTTTATGGTATTGAATTAGGGGGATTTAATGCTGTATTTCCACATGGCATCAGAGGTAATTTCTTATCGCTGAAGTACATAAGTAATATTCTTGACAGTTCATTTATGAATAATCCCAACCTATCCTGTCAATTTCCCGATCCGGTAAATTCAATTTTGCATGAATAC
>JBARBF010000078.1:0-2618 GCA_049792755.1 Bacteroidales bacterium
CTATGAAGCCTGATCTGGTTTTTCTTGATATACAGATGCCCCGGCTTACCGGAATTGAACTGGTAGAGGTGCTTACAGAGAAACCCGAAATCATCTTTACAACAGCCTATGACCAGTTTGCAATAAGGGCTTTTGAGCTCAATGCTGTAGACTATCTTATGAAGCCTTTTCAGAAAAGAAGATTCCTGGAAGCCGTTAAAAAAGCGATTGATAAGATCAGGTCCGGAGCAGGAAACAAGGAACCGGCAAGTCAGCTCCTCTCCAAAAAACCTGAACCTTCATCTCCCGTCAACAGGATAGTTGTACGCAAAGGAAATGCAATCAATCTCATACCTGTCGAACGGATCAGATATGTTGAGGCTCAGGATGATTATGTCATGATCTATCATTCAGCCGGCAAAGCTCTTAAACAACAAACCATGAAATCTTGTGAAGATAATCTTCCGAAAGCAGATTTCGTGAGAATTCACCGGTCATATATCGTAAAAGTTGAAGAGATTAAACGTATCGAGCCTTATGGCAAGGATAACCATGTTGCAATTCTCCAGTCGGGTGATAAGCTTCCTGTCAGCAGGGCCGGGTATAAACACCTGAAAGAGGAGCTTAATTTCTGAAAACCTTATTCTTTTCTTCCCCGAACGGGGAGGTTAATAATCTTTCGTAAAAGGGATTTTCGAATTAAGAACAAAGAACAAACGAACAGCGAAGTCAGAATGTAAAACTTCTGTATTCTTCATTCGTTTAATTAAATGTTCTATTGTTCCTGCTTCAATTTTCTTTGTCCTCCTTCAATCTGTTTCCCTTTTCTCTTTTAGTGAATAGTTCAGACAACGGTCTGTATTTTTTGAACCTGAAAAGCGGAACCGGATCATAACCATGTGTTCCGCCGGGTCGGCACCGAAACAGGCGTCCTGTTCCTAATAACAGCCCGGTGAATGGTCCATGAATCTTCAGGGCATCTAGCATATATTGTGAACAGGTCGGAACATGACGGCATGAAGGCCGTAATAAAGGAGAAATCGAATACCTGTAAAATAATACTGGAAGAGATAGCAAGAAGGATAATATTCTACTGATAGATTTAATCACGACACAAAGATAACAACTGTCATATTAGTTGCAAGGTACAAAAAGGCGTGTGGCGTCAGGAATGAGCTGTTACAACTTTAAGCCGTTTTTCTGACAAAATGACCAGTTAGAGCTGCCAGAATGGATTTGGCAAAAATTTTGCTGCAAGAGATAAATTTAAATTCAGGAGTAAAATAAAATTATGAATATCTGGATAATTTTTATAGGATTCATGATCCTGAGCTGGATTGTGAGCATGACATTAAAGTCAAAATTTAGTAAATATTCAAAGATACCTCTCGACAATGGTATGTCAGGCCGTGAAGTAGCTGAAAAAATGCTGCGTGACTTTGGTATTACAGGTGTAAGAGTAGGAAGCATTGAGGGTCAGTTGACTGACCATTATAATCCTGCTGATAAAACAATCAATCTAAGCCGGGAGGTTTACGAAGGAAGGAATATTTCATCAGCGGCGGTCGCTGCTCATGAATGCGGACATGCGGTTCAGCATGCTAATGCGTACGCCTGGCTTGGATTCAGATCAAATCTGGTTCCGGTTGTCAGTTTTGCTTCAAAATGGGTACAATGGATTTTGCTTGCGGGCATACTGCTGGTAAGGACTTTCCCGGCTTTATTACTGGCAGGCATAGTTCTTTTTGCACTTACAACCCTTTTCAGCTTTATAACACTCCCTGTTGAAATAGATGCAAGCCGCAGGGCTCTTGCATGGTTGTCAAATGCGGGTATAACTTCATACCAGATTCAGGAAAAGGCTCAGGATGCTCTTAAATGGGCTGCATATACATATGTGATTGCTGCTCTGGGATCCCTGGCAACATTGCTGTATTATATAATGATATTTACAGGATCTAGAAGATAGACCCCATCGCCCGCCATTCGGCGGGCACTCCCCCTGCCAGGGGGAGAAAAATATGCACGCAAGGGTTATTCCACCAGATGTATGAGAATTTTCTCCCCCTTGGGGAGATAAGGCGAAGCGGCAGAGGGGTTTTATCTCCCTTCCACATCCAGCCAGTGTGTTTTTTTCTCTATTGTTCTGAGCGCTATCCATATCACACAGGCAGAAGCAAAAAGCCAGATCCACATGCCGGTAAGGTAGATCCTTTCTGAAAGAAAATAGTTTCTGAAAAGATCAAGAATGGTGAAGATTACAAAAATATTGACAAAGCTGTTGTACTCTCTTTTTAGTACATTTTTTACCGAAAAACGAAGTTTAGGCCGGATATAGTTAAATGAATACGGGATAAAAGAACTTACTTTTTCTGACCATTTGTCATAAATGTCTCCGAACTTTCTCCTGAGAAATTGTTCTTCTGCAAACATAATGCGCTCATAATAAAGCCAGTAAATCAATATAAAAAATATTGCAGCAGATATTGACCGCAGGAATAAAACCGGACCCAGCCACATGAAGAAATTCCCGAGGTAAAGAGGATGACGCAAAAGTGAATAGATTCCTGTAACATTCAGTTCATCTGCAACTTGCCCGTTTATAGTATTTCTTCCGGATGTGTTTTTCGGAGTAAAAC
>JBARBF010000079.1:0-93670 GCA_049792755.1 Bacteroidales bacterium
TATAATTTACACATCCCTCCTTCAGGTAAACCTGAGTCGGTTCGTGTAAATTACAAAAAGGCCGTTTTCACGGCCTTTTATTTGAGCGGGAAAGGGGATTCGAACCCCCGACCCTCAGCTTGGGAAGCTGATGCTCTACCCCTGAGCTACTCCCGCAATATGTTTATAAAGGACCCTCAGCCTGGGATCCCGAGTACCCGGGACTACCCCTGAGCTACTCCCGCAATATGTTTATAAAGGACCCTCAGCCTGGGATCCCGAGTACCCGGGACTACCCCTGAGCTACTCCCGCAATATGTTTATAGAGGACTCTCAGCCTGGGATCCCGAGTACCCGGGACTACCCCTGACCTACTCCCTCAATTTTTTAAACCTGACAAAAATAATGAATAGATTTATTTCAGCAAATTAAATATATATCACGTTCAAACTTTTTAAAATTCTTTTGGACCTGACATTCAAAATAAATTTGATTTTAGATTAAACACATATAACTTTGACTATGTATGTTATATTATCGTAATGACATCATATCAACCTTTTTAAGTATGGATAATGGTTAAATTTCAACAAGGGTTTATTCTCAAGGCAGAAAAGCGGCTTTTTATTAAAAATAACTACATATTTATATTGAGCATTCTTGCACTGATTATTACTGCGGGATTCTCCAGCGGGTATTACCATTTTGACGAGCATTTCCAGATACTTGAATTTGCCGGGTTAAGACTAAATATGACAGTTGCAACTAATCTCCCGTGGGAATATACATATCAAATGAGACCTGCAATACAGCCTGCACTGGTTGTTCTTGTTTATAAGTTTTTCAATCTACTTGGTGTAAATAATCCTTTTACGATCGCATTTGTATTGAGAATATTATCCGCAGCAGTATCATATATGGGTATGTACTTGATATACAAGGCCTTTTACCGTTCCATATTAGATGATACTTTGAAGTTGTGGTTTTCACTGTTATCGTTTTTCCTGTGGTTCATGATTTATGAAAATGTAAGATTTTCATCAGAAAACTGGTCCGGCAGTATATTCCTGATAGCTTTCTCACTTATTTATATAAAACAATCGGAAGGGAAAAGACACTTTTTCTATGTTGGAATGTTTTTAGGGCTGTCATTCCTGTGCCGGTACGAGACCGGCTTTCTTATCGCAGGGTTTATCTTATGGCATTTATTGATTAAAAAGGACATTGGCAGTACTCTTTTTCTAATATTGGGTGTAATGATCCTGATTGGAACAGGAATATTAATTGACAGATGGTTTTATGGCAACTGGACACTGACTATCTGGAATTATTTTGATCAGAATATACTTCAAAACAGGGTTTCCGATTTCGGAATTCGTCCCTGGTGGTATTATATTGAGAGAATATTTGTTGAAGGAATACCTCCATTCAGTTTAGTCTACATAGCAAGTTTCGTGTTGTTTTTCATTTTTAAGAGGAAAGACCTGTTAACATGGACCCTGCTCCCATTTTTGTTCGTCCATTCTATCATTGGTCATAAAGAAATTCGTTTTCTGTTCCCGGTCATAGGTTTCCTGCCGGTCATAATTATTAAATCTATCGCGATTATCCAGGAAAGATGGAATGGAGGTTTCCTGGAAAATTTTTTTGTTAAGAAATCTGCACAATTATTCTGGGCCATAAATCTCATTTTTCTGATAATGATCGCATTTACACCTGCTGATGGTCAGATGTCGCTTTATAAAAAAGTTTATTCTGATTATAAGAGTCCTGCAACTATGTACTATAAAAAAGATAATCCATATAACCGGGTATTGGATATCAACTTTTACAAAAGGGCAAATCTTGAAATTGTAAAAATTGATTCTATCGGTAAAATTGAACTAATGGCCAACCGGAAAATTCTATTTGTTACAAAGGATAAAGACATTTCGAATGATCTTAGAACACAGAAAAGGTTGGTTTATTCATCGTTTCCTTATTGGATCAAGATTTTCAATATCAATAACTGGGTGGCAAGAACAAATTGCTGGTACGTATATGAATTATACTAATAACCAACATAGAGACAGTTATTAGAGCCTCCAATGGGACTCGAACCCACGACCTGCTCATTACGAATGAGCTGCTCTACCAGCTGAGCTAAGGAGGCAAAATTATTCGCAAATATAAATAAATTCATTCCAATTTTTCAAGCCTTCCCAACAACGGAGGATGGGAATAATGAAAGAACACATAAGCCCGATGAGGCATCATGTTCGAAAGATTTTTAACGGAAAGCTTTATTAATGCAGATGCCAATAACTCTTGTTTGAAATTTTCTTTTACGAATTTGTCGGCTGCAAATTCATTTCTTCGTGAGACCCAGTTAGTCAGCAATCCAATTATTAAAGACAATGGGCTATAAAGAATTCCAAAAACAATCAAACCAAGGTGGAAACTGGAATTCTTCGATCCTAAAGCATAAGACAGTGAGGGGCTGTTTACTACTACGGAAAGCAAAAAAAGCATTAATCCGGTGATTATAACAGAAAAAATCAGATTCAGTAAAACATGTTTTTTCTTATAATGCCCTATTTCATGCGCAAGAACGGCAACGATCTCTTCTTCTGATAGTTCCTTTTGCAAGGTATCATACAATACTATTCTTTTTTTAGGACCGAATCCTGAAAAATAGGCATTTGCCTTAGTGCTGCGTTTTGAACCATCAATAACATAAATATTTCTTAGTTTGAATCCGGTCTTTTGAGAGAAACCTTCAATCATAGTTCTTAACGATCCCTCAGGGAGAGGTATTTGTTTATTGAACAGCGGGACTATTAATTCAGAATAAAACAGATTGATAAAAACAGAAAATGCCGTAATTAATCCCCAGGCGTATAACCAGAAATTTTTACCGGTCTTATAGTAAAACCATGTGATCAGTCCCAGTACAGGAATACCCACCAGAAGAGCAATAAACCACGATTTGATATGATCGGCAATGAATGTTCTGATAGTTGTAGTATTGAATCCATATTTCTTTTCAATAACAAACGTATCATAATATCCGAATGGAATATTGATAATATCCGAGACAAATCCGATTATTCCAAAAAAAACAAGTGAGATAATTACGCTATTTGAACTTAATGACCTTGCAAGGTTATCTACCAGCGCGAAACCTCCTGCAATGATCATTATCAGAATAACTGCAAGATTTAAGGATGATGACCAGTATGACAGTCTGTTATTGTCTTTTTGATATAACTGGGTTTTCTTATACTCCTCATCATCGCAAATCCCTTTTAGCTTTTCAGGAAGGGTATCTGACCACATTAGAGAGTTTAGATAATCGAGATATCTTTCAATAATAAAACCTGTTACAGGTATTATAAGAATCAGGAAGAAAATAATATTGTGCATTGATCAGCAGTCTATAAAAAAGAAGCAGGGCGCCCTTTTAAAATAAGTGTGGAATAAATATGTCTCGCTGCATTTCCTCGTGCTAGAAAGGATAGGCGCCCTGCGGTTTTGTAAAGATAATAAATATTTTTAAGTTAACATACCACCACATACATGAATTGTTTGTCCGGTTACATATGAAGATAAATCGGAAGCCAGGTACAAAGCTGTATTTGCCACATCCTCAGGTGTTCCGCCACGCTTGAGTGGTATTTTTTCAGCCCACTCTTTTTTTACATCTTCCGGCAATTTTTCTGTCATTTCTGTAAGAATAAAGCCGGGAGCAATTGCGTTGCATCTTATATTCCTTGATCCGACTTCTTTCGCAATACTTTTCGTAAATCCAATGATTCCGGCTTTTGATGCAGAATAATTGCTTTGACCTGAATTGCCTGAGACGCCAACTATTGAGCTCATGTTAATAATAGAGCCGTTTTTTTGTTTTATCATGGTTGTCAGAACAGCTTTTGTAAGATTAAACACCGACTTGAGGTTAACTGCTATAACCGAGTCCCACTGATCTTCAGTCATTCTTAGAAGTAAGTTATCTCTTGTAATACCTGCATTATTAATCAGAATATCAATTCTGGAAAAATCTTTCACCACTTCATCAATAACTCGTTGAGAATCATCGAATTTTGCAGCATTTGAAACGTAACCTTTTACTTTTACCCCCAGAAATTCAATTTCTTTAATAGTAGTTTTAAATTCTTCATCATCCACAACATTGGTTATAGCAATATCAGAACCTTCCTTTGCAAACCTGATTGCGATAGCTTTCCCTATACCTCTGGAGGCTCCTGTAATGAGAGATGTCTTTCCTTCAAGTAATTTCATTTCGGTATTGTTAAATTCCTGCAAATATATAATAATTTATTTTAGCTCCCATTGTTTGATCGCCCATCACTACTTAAGGCAAGCTAATACTGACAGTATAATTCAGGATAGGATTTTAAGATTGCTTCGTTGCACTCGCAACGACTGTATAAGTAAGATTAGTTCTGGATGGGAGTCGAACGGAGATAGAGTAATTCTATGGTCGTTGCGGGGAGCCCGGTGACGAAGCAATCTCACCAATCAAGTCTGATTATGGGAGGATGGGGGGCCTAGTATCTCCGCAACAGTTTTCCCTATATCAGCAGGTGACTGAACAACATGAATCCCGCAATTCTTCATAATCTCCATTTTGGCGGAAGCCGTGTCATTTTTCCCACCAATTATAGCCCCGGCATGTCCCATTCTGCGGCCTTTTGGTGCAGTTTGTCCTGCTATAAAACCAATCACAGGTTTTGTCCCATGATCTTTAATCCATTCTGCAGCCTCATTCTCCATATTGCCACCAATCTCTCCAATAATCACAATTGCTTCAGTCTGACTGTCTTCCATCATAAGTTTGACAGCATCCAATGTAGTGGTTCCAATAACAGGATCACCCCCTATGCCTATACCTGTAGATTGTCCAAATCCCTGTTTTGTCACCTGGTCTACAGCTTCATAGGCAAGTGTACCTGAACGTGAGATTATTCCAATTGTTCCTTTCCTGTGAATGAATCCAGGCATTATACCTGCTTTAGATTCACCTGGTGTTATAATTCCAGGACAATTTGGGCCGATTAGTCTGCATTGAAATGATTTAAGATATTCTTTTACCATTACCATATCAGATACCGGGATTCCTTCAGTTATGGCTACTATGAGCTTTATGCCGGCATTTGCAGCTTCCATAATAGCATCTGCGCCCATAGCAGGCGGTACAAAAATTACTGAAACATCTGCCGAAGTTTCAGCAACAGCTTCCCTGACTGTATTAAAAACAGGAAGATCAAGGTGAACCTGGCCTCCTTTGCCAGGAGTTACACCCCCGACAACTTTTGTGCCATATTCTATCATATTCGTAGCATGGAAAGTTCCTTCACTTCCGGTAAATCCCTGGATAATCACTTTTGAGTCTTTATTTAACAGAACACTCATAAACAGTTGGTATTAAGTGATGCTATAATCGCGGTTTCAAAAATACCGAATAATTCCCGGTAAATCATTAAACAAAAATAATATTTATCACAATTTATTGATGCATAGAGCCTCTTGGAAGATGGTATTAATACGCTTCTTGCCTCTTACCTCATACCTCATGCCTCATGCCTCCTTTCTTACTCTTGTTTTCAAATAAGTTTCATACATTTACTGCAAATCGGATTACATTGGTGATCAGACCTGAAGATACTATATGTGCACCTGCCACAGCGGTCGGCGGAGCAATCGCTGTAATAAGAATTAGCGGTTTGCAAAGTCTTAATATTTGTGAAAAGATCTTTTATCCTCTGGATAAAAAGATAAAGCTGGTTGAGTCAAAAGGATATACGGTCATACTGGGTGAAATAAAGTCAGGAGACAGAGTTATAGACGAAGTACTTCTTACAGTTTTCAGAGCGCCTCACTCCTATACAGGTGAGAATTCAGTTGAAATTTCATGTCATGCCTCTGTATATATAATCAGAAAAATTATTGAGTTGTTGATCATTAATGGAGCCGTCTCAGCAAAACCCGGAGAATTCACACAGAGAGCTTTCTTTAATGGGAAGATGGATCTTTCACAGGCTGAAGCTGTTGCAGATATTGTAGCTTCAAGGACCAGTTCATCACATAAGATTGCTCTGAATCAGATGAGGGGAGGTTTTTCTGAAGAGATAAAGAGACTGAGGAATGAATTACTGAATTTTGCCTCTCTGATAGAACTTGAACTGGATTTTGGGGAAGAAGATGTTGAATTTGCGGACAGGAATAAGCTGAAAGCAATAATCGTCATGGTAAAGGATCTTGCAGACAGACTGGTAAATTCTTTTAAACTTGGTAATGCTTTGAAAAACGGCATTCCGGTTGCTATCGTAGGAAAACCAAATTCAGGTAAATCAACTTTGCTGAATGCCCTGCTGATGGAGGAAAAGGCAATAGTGTCAGAATTCCCCGGAACTACCCGTGATACAATTGAAGATACTATCGTCATTGAAAGTATTGAGTACAGGTTTATTGACACTGCGGGACTTCGGGAAACATCTGACATAATTGAGGTGATGGGAATTAAAAAGACGCACGAGAAGATCAGCCAGGCATCTGTAATAATGTTGATAGATGAAATTTCAGACTCAGCCGAATCTATTAATAAAAGGTTAGCTTCGATCAGAGAGATGATAACGGGATCAGAAAAGCGTCTGATTCTCCTGATAAATAAAACTGATACCGTGCCAGTTAATCGTCAGGCGGAACTTAAGGGCAAAATCAGACTGGAGGATAATGACAAGCTTCTTTTTATCTCGGCTAAAGAGAAATCAGGACTTGACGATTTAAGGTTGAAACTAGGTGAAATGGTAATGAAGGATAAGTTGAGTTCAGAAGATGTAATAATCACAAATATAAGACATTATGAAGCACTTAACCATGTTTCTGAAAGTCTTGGAAGAGTGATTACAGGTCTTGAGGATAAAATCCCTGAAGATCTTATTGCAATTGATATCCGCCAGGCGATTCATTATCTTGGGGAAATTACCGGAGAAATAACATCAGAGGAGATACTAGGTAATATCTTCAGGAATTTCTGTATCGGGAAATAATCTATGTTCTATTCTATTTTTATGATTTAACGGCTTTTCTTAAAAAGTTGTTAATTAAAGGTCTTGTTTTTATAATAAGATAATACTCAAAATTGCAGATATTTGATATTGATTAGAATTTATAATTCAAATAATGATAATACATAAGTTTTATGAAAACCAGGAAAACTAATATTCGTCAACTGAAGTATCTTATTTTAGTGCTCCCAATAATCCTCTTTAAATATTCGCCCCTGGGGGCTCAGATTCCAATCTACTCTCCGGACAAAAATCAGGAGTTGTTGAATGAGCCCTTTGATATCAGCGGTGATTTTCGAAATTTTTCAAACACATATTATTTAGCGGATAGTCTATCTTCTTTCGATCCTAAGTCAGGAAAAGGCGAGATTACCTATCGTCGTTATGAAAACATCACACGGCAGGCATTTAATAATATGATGGGAGTTTTAAGACCTGTTGAGCCAAATGAGTTTCCGACAGGAGAATATGCCATTTCACCTTCACTCCCATTTGCAATTGAGTTTATCTCCCCGCGGACCATTCGCCTTCGGACAAGTTCCCGTTTCCAGGTTAAGCCCGATAAAGAATCACTTATGCTTGTCAATGGGAAACCACCTCATGACAATAGTTCATGGCTATATAAAATGATCGATGGCGGTTACAGTTATACCGGTCCGTTCGGTTCAGTAACTATTACAAAATATCCGTGGCATGTTGTAATACGCGATGCGGCAGGAAAAGTGCTTACTCATACAATACATAATTTAGACGGTACAGAGACATTTATTCCAATATTGCCTTTTTCATTTGTCCGCAGAGCATCGGATTATTCAACAAGTATGTCAGCGGTCTTTTCATTGTCGCCCGACGAAAAAATATTTGGCTGTGGAGAGTCCTTCACGGAATTTAATAAAAGAGGTCAGAAAGTTGTGTTGTGGGCTGACGATGCCAACGGTGCACAGAATGAGGCTATGTATAAGCCAATCCCGTTTTTTATGAGCAACCGCGGATATGGAGTCTTCATGCATACCTCATCACCCATAACATGCGATTTCGGAAAGTATTATAGTGGTAATTATTCGCTCATGATTGGCGATGATGAAGCTGACCTGTTTATTTTTCTCGGAGAGCCTAAAGATATCCTTAATGAGTACACCAATCTGACCGGTAAAGCAGCGATGCCACCTCTATGGTCTTTTGGTTTCTGGATGAGCCGGATTAGCTATTTTTCTGAAGCTGAAGGACGTGCGGTCACAAAGAAACTCAGAGATAACCTTATCCCGAGTGATGTCCTGCATTTCGACACAGGATGGTTTGAGAAAGACTGGAGATGCGATTATCAGTTCTCGAAAACACGTTTCACCGATGCTGCCAAAATGATGGCTGATTTTAAGAAAATCGGGTTCCAGACCAGCTTATGGCAACTTCCCTATTTCGTACCTAAGAATACGTTGTTCCCGGAAATAATAGAAAATGGTCTTTATGTGAAAGATGCTAAAGGAAATCTTCCGTTTGAAGATGCTGTTCTTGATTTTTCAAATCCCGCCACAGTTACCTGGTACCAGGATAAGATAGCTGGATTATTAAAACAGGGTGTAGGAGTTATAAAGGTGGATTTTGGGGAAGCCGCTCCGAAGAACGGATTATACTTTTCGGGACAAACCGGATTTTATGAACACAATCTTTATCCGCTCCGGTATAATAAAGCTGTTGCTGAGATTACAAAACAAGTGACCGGGGAGACAATTATCTGGGCACGCAGTGCATGGGCCGGAAGTCAGCGTTATCCGGTCCATTGGGGTGGTGATGCCGAAAACACTAACACGGCAATGGCAGCAACTCTGAGAGCCGGATTATCTTTTGGTCTTTCCGGATTTTCATTCTGGTCGCATGACATCGGTGGATTCGTAAATAAAAAGCCTGAAGATCTTTATCGCCGCTGGACACCATTCGGTATGCTTTCTTCCCATACCAGAAGTCATGGTTCCCCACCCACTGAACCATGGGAATACGGTCAGGATTTTATGAATTCTTTCAGGCTTGCGGATAACATGAGATACGAACTGATGCCTTATATTTATTCCCAGGCAAAAGACTGCACCGAAAGAGGTCTGCCAATGGTACGAGCACTTTTTATAGAATATCCTTCAGATCCGGGTTCATGGCTGGTTGATAATGAGTATCTGTTTGGTACAGATATGCTCGTAGCCCCACTGATGGAAAACGTTACAAAACGAGATGTCTATCTGCCGCCAGGACAATGGATCGACTACCAGACCGGGAAAATATATTCAGCTGGCTGGCATAATATTGAGGCAGGAAAAATTCCGATTATTATTCTGGTACATAACGGTTCGGTTATTCCGCATATCGCTCTTGCTCAATCTACTTCTCAGATGGACTGGTCAAAACTCGAGCTGGTTGTTTATGCTTCAGATTCGCAAAAAGCCGATGGTATTATTTGCCTTCCGTCGGACCAGGTGCTTCATAAAATAACCCTGATTAAGAAAAATGGTAGTTTCTTACTTGAAACTGACCCGTTTGCAGGGAAAGTTGCCTGGAGAATAAGGATGTATTCTAAATGAGAGTTAGTAGTGAAGTACAGTGCCTTAGTCCTTTAATAGATTCATAGGATTCCTCACTTCGTTACTAATGACAACATTTGTAACGAAGTGAGGAATCTCCTGCTCACCGAAGGTAATCTCATGGAGTATTAATGATACCCTATTTCATTAATTTGCAAAGCAATTATTCTACTTTAACCATCATTTTTCCCAGATTGTTGCCGCTGAAAAGCCCTAAAAATGCCTCAGGAAGTTTATCGAAGCCTTCAGTTATGGTTTCGATATATTTGAGTTTTCCCTCATTCACCCATTGAGTGAGCTGTGAAATAGCTTCACCGAAGCGATCGCTGTAGTTGCTTACAATAAATCCCTGCAACATAACACTCCTGGTCAGAAGATGCGGTAAGATTGAATACCCTATATACGGTTTGGTGTTGTTATACTGTGAAATTTGACCGCATAATGCAATTCTGGCATGAAAATCCAGATTGGCAGCAACAGCCTCGGTGATTTCTCCTCCTACATTATCAAAATAAACATCTACACCGTCAGGGCACAGGGTTGTTAACTCTTTTCTTATCGATTTTGAGGTTTTATAATTAATTGTTTCATTATATCCGAACTGTTCTTTAAGTAATCTGCATTTTTCATCACTGCCGGTTATTCCGATAACCCGAGCTCCCTGTAATTTTGCAATTTGTCCTGCAACAATTCCAACAGCGCCTGCTGCACCTGACACTACAACTGTATCCCCTTTTTTTGGCTTCCCTATTTCCATCATTCCAATGAAAGCAGTAATTCCAGGCATTCCCAGGATACCCAGATAGTAGCCTGGCGGGATTGTTTGAATATTAACTTTTCTCAGATTTTCAGCTTTTTCAACTGAATAGCTAGCCCAGGGCAACGTGCCGACAACCGTATCACCTTCAACTATCACTTTACTTTTGCTTTTGATGACTTTTGCTACAATAGCCCCTCTTATTGGCTGATCGACCTCATATGATGCGGCGTAAGACTTTGCCCTATTCATCCGGCCTCTCATGTACGGATCAACAGAAATGTACCAGGACTTTAACAAAAGTTCATTCTCCTGTAATTCTTTAAGTACTGTTTTTACCATTCTGAAGTTGTCGGATGATGGCATTCCGGTTGGTCTTGACGCTAAAACAAATTGTGAACTCTCCATAATTAGCTGTATAATATATAATTATTTTAACAACAGTTTCAAAGAAAATGTTCATTGGAACAGCATTATAATGTTTTAAATGAAAAAATATTCAATAGAACTTTTTATCTAAACTGTTGTTAACCTGATCAAAGAATTTATAAACTAAAATATCCAGATATGAAAAAGTGTCTTTTTTCAAATAGAATCTTAATCTGTTTAATCATGTTAGGTATATCTTCAATTGGGAAATCCGGGTCTTTGTCTCCAAACATAAAGGAAGTAAATGTAGCCTACATATCGGGTGGTGTTACCTATAAAGGATTTATCGCCTATGATGATAATATCAAAGGGAAACGACCTGCTATACTGATTGTTCCTGAATGGTGGGGGCTGAACGACTATCCGAGAATGAGGGCGCGGAAATTAGCAGAGCTTGGTTATGTGGCAATGGCAGCAGATGTATTCGGTAATGGGAAAATTGCCGTAAATCCTACTGAAGCCCAGGAATTTACGACTCCTTTCTATAAGGATCCCACTCTTTCAAAAAAGCTTTTGGATGCTGCTCTCCGGAAATTGAAAGAATTACCCCAGACTGATGTCAATAATGTTGCGGCAATTGGTTATTGTTTTGGCGGATATATGGTCCTGAACTATGCCAAACTTGGTGCTGATGTCAAAGGAGTAGTAAGTTTTCATGGCGGAATGGGCGGAGTCCCGGTAGACAAGAAATTGTTAAAAGCCAAAATACTTGTTTGTCAGGGAGGAAGCGATAAATTTGTCTCTCAGAAAGATGTGGACAAGTTTAAAAATCAGCTGGATTCCATTGGAGCCATAAACAGCGTAAAAGTCTATGCCAATGCTACCCATGCCTTCACTAATCCGGATGCGACAGCGACGGGTATAAAATTTAGTCTTCCGATTGGGTATAATGCCGAAGCCGATAAAGCATCCTGGGATGATATGAAAATGTTCTTCGGAAAAATCTTCAATAAATAGTGATCCCTTAACCACAAAGATCACAATACCGAGTACTCGGGATACGCAAAGTTCACAAAGGATAAGCAATTCTTTTATTTGTGTACTTTGTGTCTTCTTTGAGAGCTTTGTGGTTACTAAAGAATCTTGACCAGCAGTAATTGTAATGTATTCAACTGTCCATACAAATCTGTGCGGACTTTTTTTATGCACAAAATCGGACATTTCAATAATATTTCGGTTTTGGATGTAACCATTTGTACCTTTACGAGTAATCAATACAGAAGACCAAAAAAATAAAAGTGGCTGAGATAACAGATGAAATATTAATGCAGAATGTAAAGGAAGGCAATCTCTCCGGGATGTCTGTTCTTTTTGAAAGGTATCATCTCAGAATATATAATTTTTTCTTCAGACTTACTTTTAACATGGATGTAAGCCAGGACCTTACGCAGAATTTATTTTACAGAATGATCAAATATAAAAACAGTTTTAACAGTGATTACTCTGTGAAATCCTGGATATTTCAGATCGCCAGGAATCTTCACTTAGATTATTGCAATGAAGAGAAGCGTTCCGGGGAACTGTTCCTGAAAACCAGCAGGTATGAGGTTGAGCCGGCTGACGAGCAGGATGGCTATCACGAAGATGATTATAACCGGCTTGAAAAGGCTATGTCAGATCTTAGTGCCGATCAGAAAGAACTGATTGTCCTCAACAGGTATCAGGGATTAAAATATGAAGAGATCTCTGTAATAACTAATCAGTCTGTCGCTGCCATTAAAGTTGCCATGTACAGGGCAATTAAACAACTCAGGGGTATCTATTTTAAACAGATTTAAGCGAAAAATTATGAAATGTGAGGATGTTGAATTAAAAATGATCGATTATCTCGACAGGAATCTTGAAGAAAGCGTTCGCCAGGAGATTGAAAAGCATCTTGAAACCTGTGAAAAATGCATTGACGAATTAAAGGATATTCAGCAGGTACTTAATCTTATTTCAAAGGACGAGATGACAAAACCGGATGATTCACTGAGGATTAATTTTTACCATATGCTCCACAGCGAGATTAAAAAAAGTGAAGAAAGAAAAGGTGTATCAGATAGTAAACCAATTACTCCATGGTATTTTGTAAGCGGGTATCGTATTGCAGCGGCAGTTGCTCTTCTTATATGCGGAACATTCATAGGGATGTCAGTGCGCAGCGGACTTAATAATAAATATGCTTCAAGTGAGTTGAAACAGCTTCATTCAGAAGTTACGGAATTGAAAAAGACCGCCATGTTCACAATGCTTAAAGGTGAATCCTCGAGTGACAGGATCCAGGCAGTGAATTATGCCGGAGAACTTGATAAGACGGACCAAAATGTGATAGAAGTCCTGATTAATACTCTGAATACCGACAAAAATGTTAACGTACGTATGGCAGCAGCCTATGCTCTTACCAAGTTCACGGATCAACATGCTGTAAGTGATTCGCTTGTCAAATCACTGGCTCTTCAGACAGATCCGATCCTGCAGGTTACGCTTATTAACATACTTGCTGAAAGAAAAGAAAAAAGCGCCTTAAGAACGATACAGGAGATTATATCAAACAGGAGTACATTAAAGGAGGTAAGAGCTGTAGCAGAAAACAGTTTGAGAGTTCTTATTTAAAATTAATTAGAAGAAATTGAATTCAATCTAAGATAAATCGTGACAGATTCCGGGTCTGTCTGATCGAAGTACTAATTTTTTAATAATAATATCATGAAAAAAATAAAAATCAGCTTAATTGCACTGTTATTATTCTTTACTGCAGGAATTTTATCTGCACAGGAATATAAAATCACAACCCAGAATAACAAAGAAGGAAGACTTATCCTTAAAGACTTCAGTGATGAATTACCCATCGAAGGTTATAACGGAAATGATATAATAATTACTTCAACCTCCGGAGAACTTACTCCTCCTGAGAAAGCCAAAGGTTTAAAGCCGGTATTTCCTGCCGGCACAGATAATACAGGATTAGGCCTCGACGTTGAGAAATCAGACAACCTGATTACCATTACTTGTCTTTTGCCGTTCACAAGAGGCGGTGAATATAAAATCAAAGTTCCCGAAAACCTGTCAATTGAGCTTTCAAGCGGATGTGAAAGAAATAATGATATCTCCATTTCAAACATGAAAAACGAGATTGATATTAAGAGCTGCCACAATATTGATCTTAAGAATGTAACTGGGCCACTCGTACTTTCAACTATAAGCGGTGATATAAATATAACTTATAGCAGCATTAATTCATCCAAATCATCTTCTATTAATTCGATAAGCGGTGAAATTGACATTACATTACCTGTAAAAACACCCACAGATCTTGAATTAAGAACGGTTTCCGGTGCGATATATTCTGATTTTGATTTTTCAGAATCTCAAAAGAATCTGAAAAAAATCGGAGGCAACGAAATGAATTATTCTCTTAATGGAGGTGGTTTCAAACTAGCCATCGGTAGCGTAAGCGGAAATATTTATCTGAGAAAGGGAAATTAGAAGAATAAAGATATTTCGGATTGCGGATTTTTAATTACGGGTTTAAGAATGAATTAAATGTCAAACAATCCGAAGTACAAAATCCGAAATCCAAAATCCGAAATATTGATTCTGAAAGTATAAATCTTTAAACATTTATTTCAATGAAAACAATTACAATGTTATTTGTAATCTGGCTATGCTATATCCCGATCCAGGCGCAGCAGATAATTGAAAAACACATGGATTTTGCAGGCAAAGAATCACTTTCCATGAAAATTCAGATTGCTGATTCTATAAATGTCCAGACCTGGAATAAAAATGAAGTTTATATAAAAGCTTCAGTTAATGTAAATGAAAATAAAGATAATGAAGCTTATATAACTTCATTTGATGATTCAGGCAAGACGATTTTTGTCAAAGCAAATTTTAAGGATAACTATTTCAAAGGAAAAAAGAATTGCTGTAACCAGACTGATATTTACTGGCAAATATATGTACCTGAAAAAACGAAGTTTTCAGTTGAGACCATCAATGCTAATGTCACTATTACAGGTCAGACCACTGAGATGAATATAAAATCCATCAGCGGCTATATCGACCTTACGGAACCGGCAGGCAAACATGCTGACATAGATTTTTCAACGATATCAGGAAGAATGTATTCGAATCATGAACTCGCTCTTAATAAAGCTCGTACCGGAATCCCTTTAAAAATAAATGAAAAACTAAACAATGGCGGAGATCCGATAAAGCTCGAAACAATAAGCGGTGATATCTATTTCAGAAAGTAACGTTTTTATAAAGATTACTTTATAAACTGACAGGCATGAAGAAACGCATTATCCAAATAGCGTTACGCAATATCCAGCGCCACAGGCTGATCTCTTCTATCACAATATTCGGACTGGCTATCGGACTGGCCGGAAGTATGTTCATCTTTTTGTGGGTATCCGATGAACTTAACTACGATCATTTCAATAAGCTTGGAGATCGTTTATTCAGGGTTGAAGAGGATCAGCCATACTCAAAAGGAGTTTATCATGTTAATGTGACGCCATGGCCATCGGGACCAGTGTGGAAAGAGAGCATTCCGGAAATTGAGAACAGCTGCAGAATGACCAGCACCGGAAGTCTTCTTTTCCGAAGAAATGATAAGATTTTTTATGAAGATAAAGTTGTTGCAGCTGATTCATCTTTCTTCAGAATGTTCACCTTCCCCCTTCTGGAAGGAGATGTCCGATCTGTTCTCAGAGATCCGCAGTCGATTGTGATTAGCGATGAAATGGCCAGAAAGTATTTTGGAAATGAAGACGCCCTGGGGAAGAGTATCGAAATTAATAATTCTGAAGTATTTCAGGTATCAGGAATTATGAAGAAAATCCCAACCAATAGTTCAATAGATGCTGACTTCCTCATTCCTTTCAGTTATATGAAGAAATCAAGCTGGTATTCCGATAACTGGTCGAATAACTCGATAGCCACGTATATTTTGAGTGGTAAAGGAACTGATCCGGAAGTGATAAGGACTAAGATTAACAAGGTGGTTAAAGATCATGTTACTCAAGGAAACACAAAGTTTTTGCTCTTTCCTTTCCTTAAGATCCATCTTCATGAATACTGGGGTTTCGGACATCCTCCCGGGGCTATTGTTAATATATGGATCTTTTCATCGATAGCAATTCTTGTGCTGATCATTGCCTGTATTAATTTCATGAATCTCAGCACGGCACGATCTGCTTCAAGGGCAAAGGAGACAGGTTTGCGGAAACTAAACGGTGCCTTCAGGAGAGATCTGGTTTTTCAGTTTCTGGGTGAAAGTTCGCTTCATGCTTTTACCGGGATGATACTGGCAATTGCGCTTGTCGCTGCACTTCTGGGACCTTTCGATATTCTTACAGGGAAAACATTCAGGGTAAATGACCTGATCGCACCTGTATTCATTATGAGTGCTATGATTATAACAATTATTACTTCTCTGATTGCAGGCAGCTATCCTGCATTCATCCTCTCTTCCTTTATGCCGATAAATGTTCTGAAATCGGGCATGACAGGTGGAACAGCCAGAGTCTACTTCCGGAAGATAACAGTGGTTGTACAGTTCATTATCAGTATTGTTCTTATTCTTTTTACTCTGGTTACATATAGCCAGCTGAAATATATGCAGGGCAAATCATTGGGGTATGAAAAAGAGAACCTAATATACCTGCAGATGAAAGGAAATATGATAGATAATTATTCTGTCATTAAGCAGGAGTTCTTAAAAAATCCCTCTGTTATAACACTTTCAGCGTGTACAAATCCCCCGCAAAATATCGGCAGCAATGCTGATAACATATCATGGGAAGGAAAATCGCCTGATGAGCATTCTTTGGTAAGTATGGCCGGGGTGGATTTTGATTATTCTGAGACCATGGGTTTAAAGCTCAAGGTGGGCAGAACTTTTTCAAAGGCTTATTCAATAGATATTCCGCACGATTCGTCGGGTACATTCATGATAAATGAGCAACTTGAAAAATTAATGGGAACTGATAACGCAGTGGGAAAACAACTTAAATTCGGAACTACCCGGGGTCAGATTGTAGGAGTAATGAAGGATTTCAGTTATCAGTCTCTGCGATCTAAAATAGACCCGCTTGCAGTGTGGATATGGCCTTCCAAATACCTTAATTTCATCTATTTCAGGGTTAAGCCGGGTAATATGCACGAAACAATAGCCAGTCTTGAGAAAACATGGCAAAAGGTTATGCCTCTTTACCCCTTCGATTACAAGTTCCTCGATCAGGAAATTGATAAAATGTACAGGGTTGAAGAACGTACAGGCACTCTTCTGAAGTACTTTTCAGTCCTTGCTATTTTGATTGCATGCATAGGGCTTTTTGGGCTGGCTACCTTTACTGTTGAGCAGCGAAAACGGGAATTAGGCTTGAGAAAGGTTCTTGGTGCATCAGATAGATCAATATTCAGACTTATTTCGAGTGAGTTTGTTCAACTTTTGCTTATTGCCTCTTTCATTTCGGTTCCCGTATCAACATTCCTGCTGCAAAAATACCTGTCTGATTTTGCGTTCCATATTCAGCTCTCAGCAGGAATATTTGTTCTGGCGCTTTTTCTGACAATAATTGTGACGGGAATTGCAATCAGCTCTCAACTTGTTACTGCAATAAGGACAAACCCTGCTAAAAGTCTTAAATACGAATAAGGTATGAGGCATCAGGTATCAGGTATCAGGTACACATATACTATATATTTCTAACCATCAAATTGTCTCCAGGTAAAGCATCAGTTCATATTTTTTGAAGTCTTTATAAAGTATTTTGTAACTCCTCCATTAGTTTAGCGTTATCAGACTTGTGACTAGTTAACCCATTTGAATTACTCTCTGACATATTTAACCTTATGAATTACAACTTTTTTAAAAAAATAGCTCTCAGCCAGATATTTCTTCTGCAGTTTGTTTGTAGTTACGCACATTCAACTGATTCCACAATCGTCAGGAGGACATATCAAACAGCATTTACGAAAACCGTCCCTGTAATTGATGGTATTATGAATGACGATTGCTGGAACCTTGTTGAATGGACCTCAGATTTTATTCAGTCTCAACCTGTGGAAAACAAACCTCCGACGCAACAGACGGCCTTTAAAATACTCTACGATAATGATAACCTGTATATGCTTGTTCGCTGTTATGATACTGAGCCTGATAAGATTAGCAAGATTATGTCAAGGAGGGATAATTTCAGCGGTGATATGATATTTGTGGAATTTGACAGCCACTTAGATAAACAGACAGATTATCTGTTCTCTGCATCAGCATCAGGTGCAAAGAGTGATGCTGCTATATCAGATGACGGCAATAACGAGGATGACAACTGGAACCCTATCTGGTATATGAAAACATCTGTTGACGATAAAGGTTGGTGTGCCGAAATGAAAATTCCTTTAAGTCAGCTTCGTTTTGATAAAAACAGTGAACAGATCTGGGGGCTGCAGGTTACACGTGTCATTTACCGTTTGCAGGAACGTTCTCAATGGCAATATATTCCAAAGGGATCCCCTGGTGTAATTCATTTATTTGGTGAACTTCACGGAATAAATAACGTAAGTACAAAACACCAGATCGAATTAATGCCTTACACTGTCGCACGTACCGAAAGATTTCAAAAAGTCAATGGAGATCCTTTTAATACAGGAAAATTATCAAAAATTTCAGCCGGGCTGGACGGAAAGATTGGCCTCTCTAATAATTTTACACTTGATTTCACAATAAATCCCGATTTTGGACAGGTTGAAGCTGACCCGTCCGAGGTAAACCTTACGGCTTTTGAATCATACTTTTCTGAAAAACGTCCTTTTTTTATTGAAGGTCAGAACATTTACCAGTTTATGCCCGATCAGACAATAGTAATTCATAATATGTATTCCGATAATCTGTTTTACTCCAGGAGAATAGGAAGATATCCTCAGTATTATCCTTCAGTCGGAGACAGCGTACATGTCAGAATGCCTGAATCAACTACAATTCTTGGTGCTATGAAATTATCAGGAAAAACAAAGAAAGGTCTTTCTGTAGGTATTCTCGAGAGTCTGACATCGAGGGAAGATGCATTAATAGACAGTGTTGGGACCAGACGAAAGGAGACTGTGGAACCTCTTACGAATTATTTTGTTGCAAGAATTCAGCAGGATTTTAATAAAGGGCAAACCATTCTTGGTGCAATGTTTACATCGGTGAACAGAGACATAAAATCGACCAACCTTAATTTCCTTCATTCGGCAGCCTATACGACCGGATTAGACTTCCAGCATAACTGGAAAGACAGAACCTGGTATATAGCAGGAAATGCCGAATTCAGTAATGTCAGAGGCTCCACAACATCAATAACTCAAACACAAACATCATCTGCACGCTATTTTCAGAGACCAGATGCTAAATATCTTTCCGTTGATTCATCCCTCACTTCACTCTCAGGCTACGGAGGGACAGTTAAATTCGGAAAAACCAGTAAAAAAAGATTGCAGTTCGAGACATGTGTAATTGTGCGGTCTCCAGGACTTGAATTCAACGATATTGGCTATATGAGATATTCAGATGTCATTTATCAGGGCAACTGGATGGGTTATTATTTGAGAAATCCATTCTGGATATTTAACAACTTATATCTTAATACAAATTACTGGATGTACTTTGACTTTGGTGGTCAGCTTTTGTCAAGAAACTATAATACAAATTTTAATTCCCAGTTTAAAAATAAATGGAGGCTCAACGGGCAATTTAACAGAGAAAGTCAGAATATTTCCACAACTTTGTTACGTGGTGGTCCGTCATTTATTGTTCCCGGGAATCAGAGTTTTAATCTGAACCTTAGTACAGATCAATCTAAAAAACTCTCATTTTTCATTGGAAATTATCACGGATCAGGTGATGTCAAAAGCATGAGAGGTCATGAATATTATGGCGAAATAAATTACAGACCATCAAATTCTATATCTATTTCGGTTGATCCGGATTGGGGTATCCAGAGCTCTGAACTTCAATATGTCAGCACTGCAACAAGTAATGGAAATCCTCAATATATTTTTGGCAAATTAAATCAAACGACTTTAAGTTTTACATTCCGAGTTAATTATACTATTAATCCTGAATTAAGTATAGAATACTACGGTCAACCTTTCGTTTCAGCAGGAAAATACTCTGCGTTCAAAAGAATCACCCAGCCGGATGCAGGTACTTTCAAACAAAGATTTTATGAATATTCTCCTGCGGAATTAACCTTCGATCCTTCAATCAATACCTACAATGTAAATGACGGGGGAACTTATTCCTTTGGAAATCCTGATTTCAATTTCAGACAGTTCCGTTCAAATCTTGTAGTGCGATGGGAATATTTGCCAGGGTCGACTTTATACCTTGTCTGGTCACAAGGGATAACCAGTACCGATACGAATGGTTTGTTTTCATATGGGAATGACATCAAGAATCTGTTCAATATGACACCTCATAATATTTTTCTGGTGAAGTTCTCATATTGGTTTGCTCTATAATAATCCATGTATGCCTTTGTTTTACCCAACCAACAAAGGCATAATTTTGGATATTGATGAAAGCTAAAAGTCCCCCTTGGGGGATTTAGGAGTGAAACGCCGGGTCGTCAGAAAAGCAATCAGAGAATAGACCGCTCCGATGATCAGAAGCATGAAAACAAAATTTATCATTGTGTCGCTTACTGAATGTGATCTGCCGTCAATATCCATAAAACTGATAACAGCAAACACAACTCCAGCCAAAAATATTATCCAGCCGGCTATGGTGGCCGGTACAAAGAATATTCCAACTCTTTTAAACCAGGGAAACTTCATATTGATGAGTTTTAAAGTAGATAGATTAATAATATAAGAGCAGATAAAGCGATTATTGCGACGTTGAACCAGACTATTTCGAGGAAGTTAAATGATTTTGGGCTGCCGGAAAGAAAATAAATTTTCCTGATGCTGAGCAAATTTACGATTATCAATATGACCGGCGATACAAGAAAAAATATCAGAGATATATATTTTTCACGGCCTGCCAGCTCATGAATACCGGTCACAAGCGATGTGCCGGGCATATAAACACTCTTCATCAACAGCATCAAAATAATAAATACAGGGACACTTAACCACCACCAGCTGACGACAGACTGGTCTTTTGCATTGATGATGGCATCGGCCAGCATTGCTTCGTGTTTTAAATGCGTCAATTCAGGTTTTGTCATTTTTTCAAGTTTCTTTTCAAAATTTTCCTTTTCCATGACCAATAATGTTAAATGTTAAATTTGGTTGCACTTTTTCCGCAGTTTTTCAAGTCCTCTTGAGAGTAGAGATTTTAATGTTCCTTCATTTATATTCAGAATTTTGGTAATTTCTTTGTTAGTTTTTCCTTCGAAATATCTTAAAGCTATTACACCCTGATATTTGACCGGCATTGTCTTTAATTCCTTAAGTACAGCAACAAACTGATTATGTTTTTGCAGCTCCGTTTCTATATCATTCCTATCCTCCTCAATGTAATTATTAAAGACATTCCTGTCTTCAATATTTAATGTATCAAATATTGAGTTATGCTTTTGTTTGTGTCTGAAATAGAGATTTACCTCATTTGTGGCAATGCGATACAACCATACTTTTACAGAAATACCTGTATATTTAAAGTTGTGAATATGCTGAAAAGCTTTAAGAAAAGTTTCAGCTGCAATATCGGCTGTATTGTCAAAATTGCCGGTCCTGCGAAGTATGTATCCAAAAATGGGCCGGTAATACAATTTGAAAAGTTCCGAAAATCTTTCAGGCTTGTTTCTAATACTTCTTAAAAGTTCAGCTTCGTTCAACATGAATAAAAATTTGCTAACATCAGGAATTCAAAAAGGTCAGATTGGTTGCATTATCTGAAGAAGTTCAGAAACACCTTAAGGAAAAAACGTATTATCTCTTTCATTTAACCCTGTTTAGCAGAAAAGGTACATTTAATCTTTTATAATTATTCTCAGCCAGTGTATTATATGGAATATATTCTATAGGAATTCGTGAATCTGTTTTTTTTACAAATTCCTGAATTGCATTTTTATTTTCTTCACTGTCTGTAATTCCTTCTATCATTGGAATCCGCACTATAACCAGTTTCCCGGATTTTGCGATATATCTGAAATTCTCCTTGATACTTTCGTTCGATTTTCCGGTGTACTGTATATGTTGTATCGGGTCTGAAATCTTCAAATCGATTATAAACATATCCACAAAGTCGGAAATACTTGAAAGTGTTTCCCTCTCGCAAAAGAGGGATGTTTCAATTGCCGTATGAATTTTTCTTTTCCTGCAGGCTCCCAGTATCTCTGCGGAAAAATCCGGCTGGAAGAGTGGCTCTCCTCCGGTAAGTGTAACTCCGCCACCTGACATCCTGTAATACAAAAGGTCTTTAATTATTTCATCGATAACTGAAGAAACACTGGTTTTTGTTCCTGTAAATTGAATTGCCCCAGTAGGACAAACATTTACACAATCACCTGATAATGTGCATAATTTTCGGTTTATATTTATAAGTGGTTGAGATTGAGATTCAGGTTCAGTAACAAAATTAAGAGCTTTTTCAGGACAGCTTTTAATACATTCACTACATGCTATGCACAGACTCTGATCATGACATATTGTAATTTCAGGACTTATCCCTTCGGGACTATGACACCAGATGCAGTTTAGCGGACAGCCTTTAAGAAATACTGTGGTACGAATCCCCGGACCATCATGGACCGAAAACCGTTTTATCTTGAAAATAGTTCCATTGGTTTCAGTCAGATTGTCCATGAGTCGTCCTTTTAATTATCTCATCCTGCAAATCTTCAGCAAGTTCTGTGAAATAAGCTGTATAACCAGCAACCCTGATTGTAAGACCCCTGTAAGATTCAGGGTCAGCTTTAGCATTGATTAATTCCTGCGCAGTCACTACATTGAACTGTACATGATGAATCGGAAGACATACAAAACTTTTAAGCAGTAAGCCAAATTTTTCTCTGTCAGAATCATTATTAAAAAATGACGGTAGGAATTTCATATTCAGGAGTGTTCCATTAGATGCAAGATTTGACGGTATCCGACTGACAGAATTCAATACTGCAGTCGGACCCAGTTTATCGCGCCCGTACATAGGAGACATTCCCCCATCGGCCAGGGGCGTCTGTGCAAATCTGCCGTCGGGAGTAGCTGCAACATTTTGTCCCATTGGTACATGCGCCGAAACCGTATATAAACCCATATGATACCGACCACCTCTGAAATTTTTATACTGTCTGATATTATCTGCAAAATATGTCACCCATTTAGCCCCCAGATTATCCACCCAGGCTACATCGTTACCGAATTTAGGAACATGATTTAGGCAAAGCTGTCTTAAAGATTCATCACCATCAAAGTTGTTTCTCAATGCTTTCAGCATAGTTTCCTTTGAAACACTTTTATCCTCGAAAACCAGTTTTTTAAGCACTGCTAGACTATCGGCTATATTTGCTACCTGGATTGCCTGAATACCCGAAAAATTATATTTTGATCCTCCTGCAGTTACGTCCGTGCCGTTGAAGATGCAGTCATCAACCACACTTGATAAAAAAGGAGATGGAAGATGCGACTGATGACATCTTTCGACCTGTTCACATGCAATCATCATCTTGTCAATAAAGAAATTGATTTGAGTCCTGAATGCGTTTTCCAAAGAATTATAATCGGGATAATTCTCAAGATTTCCAGTGTCTGGTCCGATCTGTTTTCCAGAAATCATACACTTTCCGTTATTCAGTGTTAACTCCAGAACTTTCACAAGGTTGAACATTGCAGCGTCGCTCCAGCCCAGATAATTTCCCTGGGTGCTTAACTCAACACAGCCAACAAGTGAATAATCAACACAATCTTCAGGAGCAATTCCGATATTCTCCAGAGCCGGGATTATACTCTCGTCATTGACTATCTGGGGCATCCCGTTGCCCAGACCGATCACCCTGCTGCATTCGGCTATAAACTCATAAGGAGAACCTTTATGAAGCCGTGCTGTAAGATTAGGCTGGGGCAACCTGTTATGATCCTGAGCTTTAAGTATCAGATATGAAAGTTCATTTGTTGCATCCTGACCGTTTTTTGTTTGTCCTCCTATAGTTACGTTGAATCCGATAGGAAAACCCGCAAAATACTTTGCGCTGTTCGCATTGCGCATGTATATTATTTGGTTGAACTTAATAAACAGAGCATCGAGAAGCTCAATAGCAGTCTCTGGTTTGATTCTGCCAGATTCAATATCTCTTTTGAAAAATGGGTATAAATATTGATCCATCCGTCCCGGTGAGAAGGAAGAGGCATTCGATTCCATTTGAAGAATGACGAACAGAAACCACACTGATTGCAGAGTTTCCCGGAATGTTTCGGGAGGATTTCCTGAAAGCTTTTTACAAACAGCTGCAATTTCATTAAGATTTATTTTCAGTAATTGCTGAGGTTGATTTTCAGCCATTCTGGAAGCCAGTTGCCCATATCGGGCGATAAATTTACATGCTGCATCGAGAACTATGCTTAAGCTCCTGTAAAAAACTTTACGATCATCTCCTGCTGTTTCAAGTTTTTCCTTTGCAGTTCTCAGAAGACCGGTCGGACCTAGTTTAAGCCAGTCTTCGACCTTAGGACATATATGGCCCTGTGCATGATCTTTCTGATTAATTTTTACCACTTTTTCAATTGCCGAAATCTCATTTCCATAAGAACTGCGGATCTCGTCTTCAAGTGTTTTTCCAAACCAGTAAGGTTCAATCTTTGTTTTAAAATAGAAGGCGTCTTCTTTTCTTACAAGAAATGGATCCTGAGGTCTTTCAGGCAGAATATCAATTTCCTTTATCAGCCATTTAATTCCTGCTTCAGGGAACACCACTCCTGCCCTGCTGTCAGAAGTCCGGTTACCAACAATAAGCTCTTCAGAATCAATTGCTATTGGCATTTCTGATAATGATGCCGCTAATGCTTTTGCTCTTTTTATGTTTACAGGAAGATTCTCATTCTCCTGGTATATACGGGTGATTATTTTTGCCTGATCAATTGAGAGATACCTGTCCGCGGTCAGAGTTTTATTCTTTAAAGAAAGAATTCTGGATGTGGGTTTTAGATATTGGATATTTGAAATCATTAAGTTTCAATTCTTGCCCAAATTAAGAAAGAAATCCCTTAACCACAATAATCCACCCCCTAAATCCCCCCAAGGGGGGACTTTAAGAACCATCTTCAGCTAGCGCGGTTTTGCAATCGGTCCTAAGTTAGGTGTGAGAGCAAAGCTGGTCAGATATGAAACAGTAACTTATCAATTACACAGTATTAAGCCCCCTTGGGGGGTTTGGGGGGTAAAAACAACAATTAAATTGGTTACGCTATGGCGTGACCCTACAGGCTGCCATGTTAGACGGTAGGGCCATGCCATGGCAAAGCCTTATTTATACGAATCGTTATGCACGCTTTTTACTGCTCTTCCTGAAGGATCAATCATATTTTTAAATGAAGCATCCCAGGCAATTGCTTCAGGAGTACTGCATGCAACTGAAGGTACTGACGGCACACAGGATGCTGCTGAGTCGGAAGGGAAATGCTCTGTAAAGATGCATCTGTAGAAATATTCTTCCTTCGACATCGGTGGATTGATCGGAAAGCGATATTTGGCGTTGACAAGCTGTTCATCAGTAACTTCTTTTGAAGAAAGGGCTCTTAATGTATCAATCCAGTTGTATCCAACTCCATCTGAAAACTGTTCTTTTTGTCTCCACGCTACACTTGCAGGCAGGTAGTCTTCAAAAGCTTTTCTAAGCACCCATTTTTCCATTCGATCCTTTCTGATCATTTTATCTTTTGGATTCAGACGCATAGCTATATCCATAAATTCTTTATCAAGAAATGGGACACGGCCTTCTACACCCCATGCTGCCAGTGATTTATTTGCACGCAGACAATCATATAAATGTAATTTACCTATTTTTCTGATGGTTTCTTCATGAAACGCTTTTGCATCAGGTGCTTTGTGAAAATAGAGATAACCGCCAAAAATTTCATCAGCACCTTCGCCAGAGAGAACCATCTTTACTCCCATCGATTTGATCACTCTTGCAAGCAGGTACATTGGAGTGGACGCCCTGATAGTTGTAACATCGTATGTTTCAATGTGATATATGACATCCCGAATAGAATCCAATCCTTCCTGAACTGTAAAATTAATTTCGTGATGTATTGTTCCAATATGATCTGCCACCTTCCGGGCAGCAGCAAGATCGGGAGACCCTTCAAGTCCTACAGCGAATGAGTGCAACTGAGGCCACCATGCCTCACTCATATCATACGATTCAATTCTTTTTGGAGCAAATTTCTTGGCAATTGCAGACACAACAGATGAATCGAGACCTCCTGAAAGGAGAACACCATATGGAACGTCTGACATAAGCTGACGGTGAACTGATGCTTCCAGAGCTTCTTTTAATTCCTCAATGCTTGTTCCATTGTTTTCAACTGCAGAATAATTCTCCCAGTCCCTTTTGTACCATTTAGTCATTACGCCATCTTTGCTGTAAAGATAATGTCCTGGCAAAAACTCCTGAATCTTATTGCATACACCTTCCAGGGCCTTAAGCTCCGAGGCTACATAGAAATTTCCAAAGGGATCCCAGCCAATGTAGAGCGGCACAATTCCGATATGATCACGGGCAATCAGATAGCAATCCTTCAGCCTGTCATATAAAGCGAACGCAAATATTCCGTTTAATTCTTCTATAAAAGCCGGCCCTTTGTCGCGATAGAGTGGCAGTATAACCTCACAATCGGAATGAGTCTGAAAATCATAAGAGCTTTCGTACCGTTTTCTTATCTCCTGATGATTGTATATTTCACCGTTTACCGCAAGAATAAGATTGCAATCCTTGCTGTATAATGGTTGTTTGCCCGACTGAGGATCGACAATCGATAACCTCTCATGTGCAAGTATCGCCTTTTCACAATAGAATATTCCTGACCAGTCCGGTCCACGGTGCCTTACTTTTTTGGACATTTTAAGGACTGTCGACCTCAACTCCATATGATTGACTTTCAAATCAAATACGCCTACAATTCCACACATATTTCTTCTTTTTAATGATTTATTAAAGGTTGAAAAATTTCAAAAGCTCCGGATGCAAAGCTAATAATATTTTACTGACTGTTATTCAAATTGATATATTTTATGATATAAAATGCATTTTAATTAAGTAAATGATTATAATGTCTAAATAAATGATATTTAATGTCTGTATTTATTGAATATTATTAAAATAATACAATTATGTGCTAAATATTTAGATTCATTTAACATTTGAAGAAAATTTTCTACTGAATAAAATAATAAATTTGCCGGTCAACAAATCTTCTTAAAAATGAAAAACTGTCTCTTGACAATTTTATCTGTTTTTTTTTCAGTACAAACAATTGAATGTCAGCAAATCAGCGAATGGAGACTTGAAAACAGAACAGGTGTATCTGCCGAAATTGGCTTATTGAAGTCCTGGACTGAAACTGGTCCTGAAATGTTATGGTTTAATCAGGAATTGCCTACCGGATTTTCTTCTGTTACTTTTGGCAATAGTTCAATCTACATTACGGGTAATCGGGATAAAAATGACGTTCTGGTTGCGATGGATACACTGGGCAAGATAAAATGGCAAACTCCATATGGCCGTTCATGGGAACAATCATATCCCGACAGCAGGTGTGCTCATACTGTGGAGGTAATTCATAATAAGAAGCTCTATATCCGTCACGGCAAAGTGCTCATGGCATATGATATTAAAGACAAGTAGTTAAAATCTTTATTACCTTTGGTGGCTAATGATTAAAATGAGATTAGCAAGTATTTGAAAGATAGGATGTTGCAAGTCAGATATAGGAATATTCTTGTAGTGGCAGCAGTTGTAGTTTTCGTATCTGTGCTTCTGTGGTGGTTGCTCGTTAGCCAACCTCTTCCTGTAACAGAAAGGATACCAGGTATGGATGACCGTCCCAAACAAGAAGCACGGTCTGACTCAGTTATTATAGGTCAGTTCTTTGACACGCTTGGGACTATGGATGCAGCAATTCCCGGAGACTGGCCCAGATTCAGAGGGAAAGATCTTGATAATATCAGCAAGGATACTACACCACTCTCAGAATCATGGGATACCTCAGGACCTGCAATAATCTGGAGAACAACGCTTGGAGAAGGATATGCCGGCCCTTCAGTTCATAACGGCAGAGTTTATCTTCTTGACTATAATGAAAGAAAGAAAGCTGACGCACTCAGATGTTTTTCTCTTTCTTCAGGAAAGGAACTATGGCGAAGATGGTATTATGTTGATTTGAAAAGAAATCATGGTTACTCCAGAACTATACCTGCTGTAACAGACAAATATGTCGTCACAATTGGTCCACGATCGCATGTTATGTGTGTTGATCCTGTCAATGGAAACATGTTATGGTCACATGATCTTGAAAAAGAGTTTGGTATCAGTGGAACAGAGAAGGGAAGGATCACACCTGATTTCTACACAGGTCAATGTCCCCTGATTGATAACGATGTAACTGTTCTGGCCCCCGGGGGGAAAGCATTGATGATAGGTGTGGATTGTGCCTCAGGCAAAATAGTATGGCAGACCCCTAACCCCGACTCCCTCAGGATGTCCCATGGTTCTATCATGCCAATGGTGATTCATGATAAACGAATGTATGTATATAATGCGGTTGGAGGTGTCTGCGGTGTTTCTGCCGAAAAGCCAGATCTGGGCAAGTTATTGTGGATTACCACTGAATGGAGCCCTGCAACAACTGCAGCCTCTCCCCTTTTTCTTGGAAATAATGAAATAGCTGTCTTTGGGAGTTATGGAGCCGGTGGAGCAAGAATATCAATAAATTATGACGGATCAAAATATTCAGCAACTGTCAGGGAACAGCATAAGGCAACCAATGGCCTTGCCAGCGATCAGCAGACACCTGTAATTATAGGTAATTACATATGGAGTGTTCTGCCTGAGAATGCAGGTGCATTGAAAAAGCAGCTGGTTTGTTATAAGAAATCTGATCTTTTGACAGCTGTCTGGTCTAGCGGAAAAGAAAACAGATTTGGACGGGGACTGGGTCCATACATTGTAAGCGGAGATAAACTATATCTTCTTGATGATGACGGAAACCTTTACTTTTATAAGATGGATGAGAATAAGGTCATGTTAATTGCCAGCCATAAGGTAATAAAAGGCATAGAAGCTTGGGGTCCGATGGCGATCGCAGGTAAATACCTCATTCTGAGGGATGCAAGGAATTTACTCTGTCTTAATATTGGTAAATGAACTAAAATGAATAAAAAAACTATTACATTCATGTCTGTAGTGATCATTCTCGCTTTTATAGTGTATATGATCATTGATATTGTTAAACCTGCAGGATCAGTTAATGCTGATCCGATAATTCCGCAAGGTCAGGATATAGCCGATGCATGGAAGATCTCCGGTGAATTTAAGGTGAATGAAGGCTCCCTCAAAGCAGTTTCTGTAGCTCCATCAGGAAAAATTTATCTCGGTGGTGATTCATTTGTATCCTGCTATGACATTTCCATGAAGCTTATCTGGAATGTGAAAGCTCCCTATCCTGTTACCTCGCTTACGAACTGGGGCGACTCAATTTTTGCATCAACTTCTGAACAGATTCTGGTAATGAGTACTGACGGCAGAATCTTGAATGAATGGGGACCATTTGAGGATAGCTGTTTGATCACTTCTGTAGCCGCGAACGCAAAATATTTTGCTTTTGCAGATGCAGGAAATAAAATAGTTTACGTTCTTGACAAAGGTGGTGAGGTTAAAACGATGATTGGTCAGAATGATAAACACTTTGTTATTCCAAGTCCTTATTTTGAAGTTGCTCTGGATAAAAGCAATAATCTTTATGCGGCAAATACAGGCTTGCATCGCATCGAAACTTATACAATTGACGGGGTCTTAAAAAGTCAGTTTGGTGAAGCAGGTATCGGCCCCGGAGCTTTTTGTGGCTGTTGTGCCCCACCTCATTTCGCGCTTATTCCTCAAGGCTTCGTGACATCAGAAAAAGGAATTAACAGGATTAAAATTCTAAATAAAAGTGGTGAATTTGTTGAGTATGTCAATTCAAAGAATAACTTTATTAAATCTGTGCCTCTCGCTCTTGCTTCTGCCGATGGAGTTACTATTTATGCAGCCAATCCCGGTGATTCTAAACTTTATGTTTTTAACCGAAAAACCCCCTAAATTCCACCAAGGGGGGACTTACTCTCGATCATATTTTCAGCCTCCATATTGGAGGATAGGTGATCGGAAAAAAGAAAAAATGAAGAACTTACACAACTTGTCCCGCTTAGGCGGGAGAGGTACACAGTGAAGCACAGAGAGCCACAGAAGGTAAAAACAAGTTAAGCCCCTCATGGAGGGTTTGGGGTGAAAACAAGGGAGTCTGATGGAATTGAATCTTAAATTTTGAATTTTGAATGTGATGACCAGAAACGAACTGCTTAAGAAACTTGGGAGATATATTCTCCTGATACTGATCGCCATAATTGCTATATCACTCGGGAAAAAGGTATCCGGCGCAAATGAATGCTCAATCTGTCCTGGTAAAGGGATTTGCAATGGAAATGCAGATTGTAATAAGTATAAGGTTCGGTAATTATGAGTGAAAGTAAAAATAAATATCAGTCAAGGCGCGACTTCGTTAAATCTGCAGGAAAGTTGATTGTGGTTTTGCCATTGGTTGTTGTGCCTGTAATACTTATAAAGAAGACCTCGGTGAAAGGCTATGTCTGGCAGATAGATCCTTTCAAATGCACTCAATGCGGACAGTGCAAGACTAATTGTGTGCTTACTCCCTCTGCCTCCAAATGTGTCCATGCGTTTCGTATGTGCGGCTATTGCGATCTTTGCGGAGGTTATCTCAGGCAGGGTGTAAAAAGAATCAGCACCGGTGCAGAGAATCAGTTATGTCCTACGGGGGCAATAACTAGAAAATTTGTTGAAGAACCATATTTTGAGTATACCATTAATGAAAAACTATGCGATGGCTGTGCCAAGTGTGTGAAGGGATGCGGGGATTTCGGGAACGGATCGCTTTATATGCAGATCAGACATGACAGATGCGTCAATTGCAACGAATGTTCAATTGCCCGTACCTGCCCGTCAAATGCAATATCCAGGATACCGGCTAGAGTTGCATATTTGCCAAAAGATGCAGTTAAAAAGTAAGTTTTTAGAATTTAAATCCATTAAACACAAAGATCGCAAAGGTTGAAGAACTAAAGTCACTAAGAAGCACAAATAATATGCCCGAATTACTCCACTTTAGGGGGGAAGGGGAGCAAACGTTAAAAGATAAACAAAAAACGAAAACCGATTAAATGAAGAAAGCCCTTCCATATATAATATTCATTTTGCTTTTATTCTGGCACGTGGCTATTATGGCCCAGGACCGGTTTCCACGTCCTGAATTTGAATCAGGTCATGTTTATCCGACCAATCAGATGCCTGTTCCAAGAGCTCAGGTATGGGAATATTTTGACGTGGTCGTCCTAATAGCTGCACTGGCAGTAACAACCTGGCTGGCATTGAAAAAACGTTCACGACAGGGTTTGGTATGGATGTCACTCTTTTCCCTTGCATATTTTGGCTTCTACAGGGAGGGCTGCATTTGTGCCGTTGGCTCAGTTCAAAATGTATCCCTCGCATTATTTAATACAGGATATTCTATACCACTTACAGCACTTTTGTTCTTTATAATTCCTTTGTTATTTGCTCTTGCCTACGGACGAGTTTTCTGTGCAGGAGTTTGCCCTCTCGGAGCTATCCAGGAACTAACGGGTATTAGGCCGGTCAAGCTTCCAAAATTTATTGAAATATTACTGGCAGCTGTGCCTTTCATTTATCTTGCGGTTGCAATTCTGTTCTCTTCAACTAACAGTCAATTCATTATATGCAGGTATGATCCTTTCGTTGGGATATTCAGGCTCGATGCCCCGTATACAATGATAATTTTCGGAGCTCTGTTACTTTTAGCCGGGGTATTTGTAAACAGACCATACTGCAGATTCCTTTGTCCGTATGGCGTTCTTTTAAATATTTTTTCAAGATTTGCAGGTAAGCATCTGACAATAACCCCTGCAGAATGCACAAATTGCAGGCTTTGTGAGGAGGTTTGCCCTTATAATGCTATAATCCCTTCAAATCTGGAAGAAAGATTGGAAGAGCCGGAGAAGTCAAGAAAACATTTCATTCAGTATTTTGTTCTTGTTCCGGTATTTGCAGTCGCCGGAGCTTTATTACTCTACAACATGGCTCCTGTTTTGTCAGGAGCAAACAGTACTGTAAGACTGGCCAGAGAAATCCGGACAGAAAAGAAAAGCGGTATTGAATCACCATTGAAAGATGTAATTGCTTATAAAGAATCGGGGAAAACTGAAACGAAACTATATAATGAAGAAGAATTAATCATCGGACGTTTCAGGAATTATTCACCCTGGGCCGGGGCATTCCTTGGAATATCATTCGGAATAGGTATGATATCTCTGACAATAAAGAGCAGACGAACCGAATATAAGCCCAACCAGGGTAAGTGTTACAGCTGTGGCAGATGTTTTAAATATTGTCCGATTAAAGTAAAGAGCTGAGATGAAGTTTAATTTTAATGAAAAGGATATAAGTATTCTCAAAGTTGTGAGTCATGTCTCGGGAGGGTTTGCTCTTATTGTAGCATTGACTATGATCTTCAGTCTAGTACAGCTTAAAACAATAAATCCCCTCGATAATCCGGTATTGCTATCGGCTAAGGAACAATATGATAAGGATCCTTCGAATGCAGCCAGGGCAGAGCAGGTAAGGGCAATGGATCTGATGGCAAGGAAAGCTTACTTCAGTTCAAGATGGCAGGTAGAGACAGGTTCCTACCTGCTTATTGCGGGAGTCGTCATCTTTATTATTTGTCAGAGAATGATCGCAGGGAGCGAAAAGCTCAAACCTGTTGTTGCTGGTACAAAACCCGACTCAGTACTGAACCGGGAAAAAAACAGAAAATACCTTATTTCAGCAGCTGCTTTTATTCTGACAGCAGCTATTGTTTCATCGTTTTTCCTGCGCGCCGATTTACCAGATATCTCAGGAAAAGCTCCTGCATCATCGAAGAAACATGAAAGTAGCAATGAAAAAGCCTCTGCACCGGATAAAACAAACTGGCCTTCTTTTCGCGGACAGGATAGTCGTGGATCAGCTGGAGGAAAAGGATACCCTACTGAATGGGATGCCGCCACAGGAAGTAATATCGCATGGAAGCTTGAGATACCTAAAAAAGGAAAGAGCTCCCCAGTCATATGGGGAGATAAGCTTTTCTTAACCGGCGCTCAGGATAAGATATGTGAAGTCTATTGCATTGATAAAAAATCGGGAAAAATATTATGGACAGGATCTGCCTCTGATATCCCCGGCGAACCTGCTGTTTTGCCTAAAACTGATCCAGACGCCGGACTTGCTGTTTCAACAACTGCTACTAATGGGAAAGTGGTTTGTGCAGTCTTTTCAAATGGGAACCTGGTATGTTTCGATATGGATGGGAAAAAGAAATGGATGAAAAATATAGGTGTTCCCGAAAACAGCTATGGCTATGCTTCCTCACTCATGATTTATAAAGATCTTCTGCTTGTACAGTTCGACAGCAATACAAAAATTTCGCTAAAAGGAATTGATCTGGAGTCGGGTGATCAGAAGTGGGAAACTATCCGACATGGACACGCCGTTTGGTCTTCTCCTGTTCTTGCTCATTTCAGGGGAAACCCCGAACTGGTTATAAACGGAAATCCTTATGTGAGCGGATATGATCCATTAACTGGCAATTTGCTCTGGGAAGTTGAATGCATGAGCGGAGATGTCGCACCTTCAGTAGCTGTAAACAGTACAATGGCGTACGCCGTAACTGACTATGCGAAACTGGTGGCAATTAAACCCGACAATGGCGTATCAATTGTATGGGAAGATAATACATATACCCCCGATGTTTCAAGTCCTGTTGCTACCGATCAGTACCTGTTTGTATCAACTGGAAATGGTGATGTTGCATGTTATAATGCGATGAAAGGAGATACTTTGTGGACACACTATTTCCAGGATCCTTTCTATGCCTCTCCTTTAATAGCGGACGACATGGTTTATCTTCTTGACAGAAGTGGTAAGACGCATATTGTTAAAATTGGACCCACCTTCAAACTTATTGCTGAATCGGCTTTGGGTGAAGCAGCAGACTGTTCACCGGCATTTTCAGACGGTAAGATATATATCCGGGGCCGGAAGAATCTTTATTGCATTTCTAAAAATTGAAAACTGAAAAGACTTCTATATTGAACAATAACTGCAACTGTGATGAGACATCAAAGGTAAATATTCCTTCGGTGGTCGAGGAGGTTGTGAACTATACCGGACGTGAATCGGATAAAGTTATTCTTATACTTCAGGAAGTACAGAAAAAGCTTAACTGGCTTCCTTCTGAAGCACTTAAACATATTTGCGAGATAACCGATATAACAGCAGGTCAGATTTCGGGTGTTTCGACATTTTATACACAGTTCAGACATCTTCCGGTTGGAAAACATACCATAAAAATTTGTGCCGGAACTGCATGTCATGTGAAAGGCAGTCCGCTAATATCCGATGCATTTAAAAGAGTTCTTAAAATTGATGATGCCAGGAATGCTTCACCCGATAATCTTTTTTCAATTGAAGAGGTTGCATGTCTGGGCTGTTGCACACTCGCACCCGTTGTACAGATTGATGGCAAAACATACGGGCATGTAAAACCAACCCAGGTGGATGAGATAATTAGTAACTTTCTCAATTCTGCCAGGGTAAGCGATAAAACATCCCTATCAGAACTAAATGAGGATATTGATGCTGAAATCAGGGTCGGTATAGGATCATGTTGTGTCGCCGGAGGAAGCAGGGAAATTCTCTCCGAGATAATTGAGATCAGGGAAAAGTATAATCTTAACATCAGACTTAAGCCTGTCGGTTGTGTCGGCGTTTGTAACCAGACACCCCTGATGGAAATAGTTACAGATGATAATATTCATTCGAGATATACAAAAGTCAGTAAACCTCAGGTTGAAGAGATCCTTCTTAAACACGTCAAACCAAGAACATTAAGAAATAAAATCAAGTACAATATAAACGATCTGGTTGATTCCTTCCTTTCAGATGATAAAATTACGGGTCAGATCAATGTTTCTGATGGTGTAAGAGAAAAATATCTTAATAATTTTCTTAATCACCAGGTTCATATAGCCACCCTGAACAGTGGTAATCTTTCTCCGGAATCATTTGAAGAACATGTTCTGTCGGGCGGATTTGAAGCACTTCGTAAGTGTTTTTTAGAATCAGACCAGGAATCTATTATCCATACAATCACCTCGAGTGGTTTAAGGGGAAGAGGCGGAGCAGGATTTCCGACAGGGAAAAAGTGGCAAATCTCTATGCAATCGTCAGGCTCTACAAAGTACGTTGTATGCAATGGAGATGAAGGCGACCCGGGTGCCTTCATGGACAGGATGCTTCTTGAGTCTTTTCCTTTCAGAGTCATTGAAGGAATGATAATTGCCGGATATGCTACGGGTTCTTCTGAAGGGATTTTCTATATACGCGCGGAATACCCTTTGGCAGTTGCAAGAATAAGACTGGCTATAAGGTTGTGCTATGAAAATAAAACTCTTGGTAACAATATTTTTGGAAGTGCTTTTTCTTTTAATATTTCAGTCTTTGAAGGCGCAGGTGCTTTTGTATGCGGTGAGGAAACAGCATTGATTGCCTCACTCGAAGGTAAACGCGGAATGCCTCATCTGAGGCCTCCCTACCCTGCTGTTAAAGGATTCAGACAGAAACCTACTCTCGTAAACAATGTTGAAACTCTTTCATTGGTTCCATGGATAATTACAAACGGAGCTGAGAAATTCGGATCTGTCGGAACAGAAAAAAGCAAGGGAACAAAAGTATTTGCGCTGGCAGGGAAGATTTCCAAAGGAGGCCTCATTGAGGTTCCGATGGGTCTGACGATACGCAAAATAGTTGAAGAGATTGGTGACGGTGTAGGAGATAACCAAATTTTTAAGGCAGTTCAGATAGGAGGTCCGTCTGGTGGCTGTATTCCTGCAGATAAAGCTGATACAGCTATTGATTACGAAGAACTTACACGATTGGGAGCCATGATGGGTTCCGGAGGCATGGTAGTCCTCGACGACTCTGACTGCATGGTAGATATGGCAAAATATTTTCTGACGTTCACTCACAAACAATCGTGTGGAAAATGCACATTCTGCAGAGTTGGCACCAAGCACATGCTCAACATTATAACCAGATTAACTGAAGGGAAAGCAAATAATGAAGATATCAATGAACTGGAAAACCTATCAAGGCTTGTAAAAGCTGGCAGTTTATGCGGACTCGGAAAGACTGCTCCTAATCCTGTACTTACAGGTCTTGAATATTTCAGGGAAGAATATGAGGAACATACAAAAGGAATATGCCGGGCTAAGAAATGCAGGGATCTGATTAAGTATACTGTAACTGACAGATGTACGGGATGCACTATCTGTTCACAGGAGTGTCCTGTTAAGGCGATTCCTTTTACACCTTATGAAAGACATGAGATAAACCAGTTAATATGCACTAAATGTGATAATTGCAGAATTGTTTGTCCTGAAAAAGCTATTGAAATAATAAATATAAATGGTTAAGCTTAAAATAGATAATACCGATTTTGAAGTCAGGGATGGAATGACTATTTTCGATATTGCGACAGAGGCAGGAATTAAAATCCCTTCCTTATGTCATAATAAGAATCTTCCTCATTACTCCTCATGTATGGTATGTATGGTCAGGGATAACACGACCGGGAATTTTTTACCATCATGCTCAGCTCTGGCACAGAATGGAATGGACATTAATTGTACATCTGAGGAGGTTATCTTACTGAGGCGGAAATCAATTGAACTCCTGTTGTCAGAACACCGTGCTGAATGCGAAGCTCCCTGCCGGGTTGTTTGTCCTGCAGAATATAATATTCCTCTCATGAACAGGCTGCTTCATGCCAGGGACTTTGAAGGGGCAATCAGACTTTCAATCACTCAGATTACAGATTCAGAACTGATTTGCACAGATTGCAAGGGATATTGCGAGAATGCCTGCCGGCGTAAAAAAGTTGATGTTCCGGTCTCAATAAGAAATCTGCAAATATATATTTCACAACGGAGTAAACAGGAAAACTCTGGCTTAGTTCCTGATAATTTACTTTCTTCATTTAAGAAAAGGAAATCGGAGAAACAGATTAAACGGTTTAAATCCCTCATCGGGAAACTTGAAGAAAATGAACTGCAGGAATGGTTGAAAGAATGTTCAGGTGAACTTGGACGAGCAAGGGAAATACCCGATTCTGAGGAAGCTGCCATAGAGTCGGGAAGCTGTATGCACTGTGATTGCCGTGCTTCAGACAACTGCAATCTTCGTGATATAGCTGATGAATATTCTGTAAAAGATCCCAGGGGCAAGCTGGTAAATTCGCCCATTCAAAAGAAAATAAATATAAATACGGGACTTATTTTTGAGAATGCGAAATGTATTAAATGCGGTCTATGCGTCAGGCTGTGTGAAGATTTGCACGAAGAACCCGGCCTTTGTTTTATAAACAGGGGATTTGTCAGCATTGTCTCGGAACCGCTTACTGAAGATTTTAACAATATTCTTAAAACCAGGAGCCAGGAGGTTATTGATATTTGCCCGACAGGGGCATTAAGTATGAAGACCCCCCAACCCACCATATGGGGAACCAAAAACCACACGGAGAATTGATTAAGAGAAAGCCAAAGTCCTCCATTTGGTGGATTTAGGGGGTGGATGAACAGGGGAAGGGTTGATGATTAAATTGTCAAGGATTAATTTTTTAATAAATGCGATATTATTTTACAATTATCCTGTTGTTTCTTCTTAATCCTGCTTCTCAGACTCAAAACGGTCAAAACGAATGGCTGCTATTCAGAGGCAAAGCTGACCTTGCTGGTAGAATTGAATCTGAACTGACATCCTCACCCAAACTTTTATGGAGCATAAAAACCGGAGCAGCGACAAAATCATCTCCTGTTATAAGTGATGGAACTGTTTATTTTGGAAATGATAAAGGTTCACTTATTGCAGTGAGTACAGAAGGTAATGTCAGGTGGAAATATGAGGCAGGTTCGTCGATTGATGCTGCCCCGGCAATATTTGGCAATAAGATCATATTTGGTACAAGTGAGGGCATTCTGAAAGCTGTCGACAGGATTTCAGGTAAATTAATATGGTCGTATACCACAGATAATCAAATTGCAGGATCAGCAAATGTGTGGATTATCGGAAACAGATCCGGAATTGTTATCGGAAGTTATGATTACTTCCTGCATTGTGTAGATCCTGAAACCGGGAAATCTCTCTGGAAAGTCGAAACGGAGAATTACATAAACGGGACTCCTTCAATATCTGGCGGTAAAATTGTATTTGGCGGATGCGATGGTATATTGCGGGTTGTGGATCCGATGACAGGTAAACAGATTGATACGATAAACATAGGGGTTTATATTGCCTCCTCTCCTGCCCTTAAGAATAATATGGCATATTTCGGAGATTATGACGGTACAAAATACTGTGTAAACATTAAAACAAAAACAATCGTCTGGAAGATACCGGGAAGCGATGAATCAGGTTCAATAATGGCCATTCCCGCGATAGGAAATAATTCAGTTGTCATTGGTAGCGAAGATAAATATCTTTATTGCTACAACTCTTCCGATGGAAAACTGTTATGGAAATATCGTACAAACGGAAGGATTGACGGTTCAGCGGTTTTGAATTCTACAAAAATTCTTTTTACGGGTATGGATGGATATGTTTATATTCTGGGGTTAAACGATGGTAAGAAGATATGGAGCTTTAATGCAGGAACTCCGATAAGTAGTTCTCCTGCAGTTGTTAATGGCAGGTTTTACATTCTTACAGAAGATGGAAGGTTGCTTGCATTTGGTATTAAGTAGTCGCTCGAAAATCAATTTAATTACCCCAGCCCCAAGGGGAGTAAATTGATTTTCTTCGCTCCCCTTGGGGTCGGGGTAAACGAAGAAAATCAATGGGGTTCGTTACGAGAGGTTCATAGAGAATATCACATATTATGAAAATTGTTTATCTTATAACAGGGTCGGGAGGTTCGTTTTATTGCGGTAATTGTTACCGTGATATGATATATCTGAGGGCGATCCGTAAAGTCCCCGGAACAAAAGCTACCGCTATTCCATTATACCTCCCACCTGATGGGCCGGATATTGAAACCGGCCTTGATAAAAATGTATTTTTCGGTGCCATTTCCATGTATCTCAGGGAAAAGGTGCCATTTCTAAGGAACATGCCGGTTTTTATCGACAAGCTTGTCGATTCTGCCCCTATGCTAAGGATGGCAGCTCGCAGGGCCGGCACAACCCGTACCGAGGGACTTGAAGAGATGACACTAAATATGATCAGGGGCGAAAAGGCCTTTCCCGAAAAGGAGCTTCAGCGTCTTGTAGATTATCTCTCAAGAGACGGTATACCTGATGTTATCCACCTGTCAAATGCCCTGATAATAGGATTGGCAAGGCAGATCAAGAACAAAATGAATGCCAAAATTGTATGCTCTCTCTTAAATGAAGATGACTGGATCAATGAAATGGCAGAACCGTTTCAGTCGCGGGCATGGCGATTAATTTCAAAAGAAGCGCCCAATGTTGATGCATTCTTAACTCCAAGTAAATATTATAAAGAGCTGTTCATTGGCAAAACCGGTATAAAGGGAGACAATTTTCATGTCGTCCCGCTTGGGTTTGATCCGGGCGATCTTTCAAAGATTGAAAACGCGGCCAAATGTCCTTCCATCGGTTATTTTTGCAGGATCAATGCTCAGAATGGCTTTGATAAGCTGGTTGATGCTTTCATTGAACTTAAAAGTAACAATGAGTTGCCCGGGTTGACTCTGCATGTTTCGGGCGGTTACACAAGTGATGACAAGCCGTTTATTAAGAAGCAGATGAGGAAAATTAAAGCTAAGGGTTATAATAATTTTATCAGAATATATCCTGAATTCCATGGCGACAGCAAGCAGGAGTTTTTCAGCAATATAGATGTTATGAGTGTTCCTGTCAGAAAGCATGATGGATACGGACTTTATATTCTCGAAGCAAATTCAGCCGGTATTCCTGTGGTGCAGCCTGCGACCGGCGCATTCCCTGAAATTATTGAAAGAACTTCAGGCGGAATTACTTATTCCCACGACAATGTTTCCGACCTGGCAAAGAATCTTTTGATTTTGTTAAAGGATAATGACTTACGTTTTAAGCTGGGAAAACAGGGAAAAGAAAAGGTACTGACAGAACTCTCTCTTGAAAAAATGTCCGAAGGCCTATCGAAAGTTTATAATTCTTTAACTTAATCTATAATATTAATACCTTCGTGTTACTTAGTGCAACCCTTTGAGCGCCTTTGGGATTAATTTTTTTACCACGAAGTAACACAAAGGAAAAACTGTCAACTACTCAGATTAAAAAAATGCTTTTTGTAAAAGAAATATCAAAGTCTTTCGCCCAGAGAGGTCTGGTATTGGACAATCTCTGTCTTGAAGTGGAAGAAGGTGAAACTGTTGCTATTATGGGTCCTTCAGGATCCGGGAAAACAACACTCATTAACATTATCGGATTACTTGATAAACCGGACACAGGAGATATAAGCTTCCGGGGAGTTTCCGTTTTAAGTTTCACAGAAGATGAGGCAGCAGATTACAGGAACTTAAATATAGGTTTTGTATTCCAGGAACATTTGCTCCTGCCCTATCTTACTGTATCTGAAAATATAGCACTGCCTTTAATGGCATCAAAAAATTCATTGAAAGATATTAAAGCAAAAGAACAGAAATTAAAGGTATTAATGGAAAGGACCGGCATTTACAGTCTCAGGGATAGTTATCCTTTCAGAATATCAGGCGGAGAGGCTCAACGGGTTGCTCTTGTCAGAGCACTGTCAAATAATCCTTCCATTCTTCTTGCAGATGAACCGACAGGGTCGCTCGACGCAAAAAATGCTGAAAAAATGGGTGAACTTCTTGTTGAGATAAACAGAACATCCGGAATAGCAATCATTATGGCCACACACTCTGTCAACCTTGCAAACAAAATGTCAAAAACATGGCATCTTGAGGAAGGTAAATTAGTAATCTGAATTGAATAGAATCACAGAATTACCATGCCACGGGAGCTCGGAATAATTATACAATCAATTAAATTCTATAAAAAGCCTGTTTTATACCAGGTTTTAATAATTGTTTTGCTTTGTGCTGTTATAACCGGATCACTTCTTACCGGTAACTCTCTCAGACAAAGTCTGAAAAAATCTGCCTCGGAGCGCCTGGGTAATGCTGATATTCTAATAAGCTCCGGAATAAGGTATTTTGATGATGGACTTGTTCAGAGAATGAAAAACTTCTCTGACATATTATGCACAGGGGTACTTGAAGCTACAGGTTATTGCCAAAACCTGAATTCACAAAAAGGAGCTTTCAATACGCATATTTATGGTATAGGAAAAGATTTTTTTATATTTCAGGGACATGATTCATTAACTATCAAACCAGGAGAAATTGCTGTTAATAAACAGCTTGCTGATTATCTCAGACTTAAACCGGGCGACGACCTTATAATAAGATTTAAAGCTGTAAGTGATATACCTGCCGATGCGCCATTTGCGCCGGGAGGAGATGCCGGGATGTCAGTCGTGATGAGGGTCGGATCCATTCTTGGACCTGCTCACACGGGAGATTTTTCCCTGTCTATTAGTCAGATAACACCCATGAATATCTTTATGAATCTGTCGGATATTGATTCTGACCGGGGAAGCAATCTTAGAATAAACAGATTAATTATAAAAAGGAAAAACAACAATTCGTTTAAACTGGCAGCTGATGTTTTAAAACATTTTCTGAGACTAAATGATATTGGCTTAAGGCTAAGGTCGATAGAAAAGACCGGAGAAAATGAAATTATTTCTGACAGGATTTTTATTGATAAATCAGTTTTAAAAGAGATAACTGATCTTTTACCAATGTCCGCTCCAGTTATTACTTACCTGGGAAACAGGTTTGATGACCGAAACAGATCAACTCCCTATTCATTTATTTCTGCATTGCCTTCTTCTCTGTATTCCGGTATAGCTGAAGGCAATGAGATGATAATAAACCGGTGGATGGCAAATGATCTTTCTGCAAAAGAGGGAGATACTATCAAATTGTACTGGTATTCACCTGATTCATTAAATAAGTTAATCGAAAAAAGCAGTGACTTTATAGTAAAACGGATTGTTGATATGAAGGGGATCTGGTCAGATTCTCTCCTGATGCCTGATTTTCCGGGAATTGCCGGAAAAGAATCATGTTCTGACTGGGATGCCGGTGTGCCGATAAAAATGCATCAGATCCGTACGAAAGATGAGGATTACTGGAACAAATACAGGGGCACACCAAAAGCCTTCATCAGCTATACCACAGGAAGGAAGATATGGGGAAATAATTTTGGTCCTGCAACATCTATTCGCTATCCTGCAGGCATGACCAAAAAGGCTATTGAAAACAAGCTTAACGGGTCACTTGATCCTTTGAAGATGGGTTTCATGATGACAGATTTGTCAGGTGAATCTGTAAAAGCGGCAAATGAGAGTGTTGATTTCAGCACCTTGTTCCTGAGTCTTGGTTTTTTTCTGATTCTTTCTTCATTGGTCTTATTGTCATTTGCAGTCTCCTTGTATTTTGATTCTAAAAGAATACATATCAGCGTTTTACATGCACTTGGTTTTAAGAGCAGCAGGATTTCCCGATTATTATTTATTGAGGCCGCCTTCATCGGAATGGCAGGATGTTCAATTGGAACATTATCAGGTTACCTGGTAAATATTTTTATTACAAGGGCTCTGAATACCGTTTGGAATGGGGCTGTTCAGACCGACACTCTGAAAGCATACTTTAATCTCTCGCCTCTTCTTTCAGGTTTTTTTCTGACACTTATTACAATTCTGGTGCTAATGTTTGTGAAGGTTAAGCGATTTCTTAAAATTTTGAATAAAAGCGGAAAAGAGATATACTCTATTCCTTCAGGCAGGAAAAACAGATTTTTTTTGATTATCTCATCAGTTGTTACAGTTTCATTATTTCTGTTCTCACTATTATCCGGTTCCCGGCAAATCTCTTTCTCATTTGCTTCAGGAACAGCTCTGTTATTGACTTTGGTTTTATTATGGAGGCAGTATTATATAGGGAGTCCAGATACAAACTCAGGCAGAATTATGAACAGGAAACGGTTGTTGCATCGATATTATTCGCTTAATCCGTCAGGTGCAGTAACTCCAATCCTGTTCATAGCTGCAGGAATTTTTACTCTTTTCATCACAGGAGTAAACAAGATGAATTCTGATGAAAAAATGATTAAACGGGCAGGCGGTACGGGAGGATATTTACTGTGGTGTGAAAATACAATACCGGTGAAAGAAGATATGAATTCAGAATCAGGAAAAAAATCATTTGGACTGGACAATGATCAACTTTCGGATTTGAGTTTTGTGCAGATGAAGAAGTATTCGGGAAATGACGCAAGTTGTCTGAATCTTAACCATATTACCACTCCTCCTCTGATTGGAATTGATCCGGATGATTTCATAGCAAAAAAATCATTCTCATTTTCAAAAGTACTTGATATTAAAACTTTTAAAAACCCATGGCAATATTTAAATATTCCTCCTGAAAACAATACACTGTATGGCATAGCTGATCAGACTGTCCTTGACTGGGGGTTGAAACTGAAGCCCGGAGATACTTTGATTTTAAGGGCTGAAAATGGTCAGCCTGTGAGAGTTATTATTGCTGCCGGATTACAATCATCTGTTTTTCAGGGTAATTTACTCATTGGAAAAGAAAACTTTAGCAGGTATTTTCCTTCTGTTTCAGGTAGTCAGATATTTCTTGCTGATGGCAATAATGCATTGACTGAACAATATAAGAGCACCTTAGAAGATAGGCTCGAAAGATATGGTACTTACATTGAAAAAACATCTTCTCGTCTGGCATCATTTTACAAAGTCACCAACACTTACCTCTCTGTCTTTAGTGTCTTCGGAGCTTTCGGAATGATAATCGGCGTTGCAGGACTTGGATTTGTGCTTCTGAGGAACTATAATCAGCGGAAAAAAGAATTTGCTGTCATGCTGGCTGCGGGCTTTCGTACAAAAAAAATCCGGAGAATGATTTTGTCTGAACAATTGAAAATTTTGATTGCCGGGGTACTGGCAGGAGTTATTTCAGCTCTTCTTGCTACTTCATCCTCAATAAAAAATTATCAGGATATTCCCTGGTTGTATTTGTCCCTGATGATTCTTGCAATAATTTTCACAGGTTTAATTACAATGTTTCTTTCAGTGCGATCAGTTACAAAAGGTACGCTGATCGCCAGCCTGAAAAAAGAATAGCAGAGGATTATTTTTTCCCTACTGCGACCAGCCATTTCTGAGTTCTGAATATAATCATACCGTCTGTGATAGCAGGAGCTGTCATACAAATATCATTCAAAGGTATCTCAGCCAGAAGTTTAAAATCATCACCGTCTTTAACGATATAAACCGTTCCCACCTCATCTACAATAAATATCTTTCCATCTGAAGCAACAGGAGAAGCTATAAAGCTTTTTGTCTGGCCAAGTTTAGCATTATAAATTTCCTTGCCTGTAAGAGGATCGAGACAGATTAAGACTCCATTCCAGTTAACGTTGTAAAGATGATTTTTATAAAGCAGAAGGGTATGCATATATGAACCCCCTCTTGGCAAACTCCATTTCACGAATTCATTGGATGTTTCAGATTCCTTCAGTGTAATATCTCCAACAGCATTAGTCTTGACAGCAATTATTGGCGAACTTCTTCCGTGGGCACTGTTGAAATAGATCATATCATTTCCTATTATCGGAGTAGGTATCTGAATATCTCCTCCACCTGACATTTTCCAGATCTCCTTTCCTGTCTGGAGATCATATCCGCCACGGTTCTTATAACCGTTTAGTACAACGTATGTTTTACCGGCATTTGTATATATGTTTGGAGTGCACCACCCCGGATATTCGTCACGTTGAGTTTTCCAGAGTTCTTTTCCGGTTTTAACATCATATGCCGCAACAAAAGAGTTCTCAAGTACATCACACTGGATTATCAAAATACCTTTATAAATTACAGGAGAACTGGCAAATTCCCATTCGGCGGACTTTACCATGAAAAACACTGATTTAAGCAACCCGAAGTTTTTCTGCCACAGAAGATTCCCTTTCATATTATAACAAAACAGACCTTCCGATCCGAAAAAGGCAACAACATATTTGCCATCGGTAGCAACTGATGAATTAGCATGAGTGGATTTCGGATGACGTTTCATCCTGGGGATTCCTTTACAGGCTGTCTTCTCCCAAATTATTTTACCACTTTTCTTATCAATGCAGAATACTTTCCATTCATGAACCGATGAGTCCTGAACCGGTGATATATCTCCATATATCCCGGGTTTAAATCCTTCTTTGTCGGCCTGACTTATAGCACTGGTTATGAATATTTTATTATCCCAGATCACCGGACTTGAAATTCCCATACCAGGGATCTCTTTCTTCCATTTTACATTTAGCATTTTAGAAAAATCAAATGAATCAGGAAGATTGGCGTTATCCAAAACCCCGGATGACATTTTTCCACGATATGAAGTCCATTGCCTGTCAGGATTAACCTGACATGAAACCTCATTTATTATTAAGATCAAAAAAAATACTATTAATAAGATTTCAAGAAATTTTTTCATAGGTTAAATTATAAAGAAAATATGCTACTTTTTTCCCACGGCTATAAGGTAATTCTGAGTTCTGAAGAAGATCATTCCATCAGTGATGGCAGGAGCTGTTAAACATACATCATTCATAGGTATTTCGGCAAGTTGTTTAAAAGAAACACCATCTTCGATAATGAAGACAGTTCCCTGTTCGTTGACAATGTATATTTTCCCGTCTGAAGCGACAGGAGAAGCAATAAAGCTTTGAGTATTTCCGAGTTTAGCATTGTAAAGAATTTTTCCCGAGAGAGCTTCATAGCATACTATTGTACCGTTCCAGTTAACATTATAAAGATGATCTTTATAAAAAAGCAAAGTATGTATATATGAGCCTCCGTGAGGAATGCTCCATACAACATATTCGTTAAGAATACCTGTTGGTTTAGTCGTAATATCACCTGACGCATTTGTTTTAATTGCGTATATAGGTGATGAAGGACCGTGGGCACTGTTGAAAAATATCAGATTGTCACCGGTAACCGGAGTCGGTATTGGAACATCTCCCCCGCCTGACATTCTCCATATTTCATTCCCTGTTTCAAAATCATATCCTCCACGATGTTTGTATCCATTTACTGCGATTCGTATTTTATCGCCGTCTTTATAAATATTTGGTGTACACCAGCAGGGATATTCATCTCTTTTGATTTTCCATTTTTCCTTTCCTGTTTTCAAATCGTAGGCAGCCAGAAATGAATTTTCCAGAACATCACATTGAATGATAACAATACCATTATATATAATAGGTGAACTGGCAAACTCCCATTCGGCTGCGGGATAATCGTATGCAACAGATTTCAGCACTCCAAAATTCTTCTTCCAGATAAGATTTCCCTCATAATCATAACAATACAATCCTTCGGATCCGAAAAAGGCTACTGCAAATCTGCCATCGGTAGCCATTGAAGCATTTGCATGTGTCGATTTAGGATGACGTCTGATTTTAGGAATACCAGTGTATGCTGTTCTTTTCCATATTGTTTTACCTGAGTATTTATCAATACAGATAACTTTCCATTCATGAACTGAGCTGTCAGCTACCGGCATACCTTCTCCGTAAATACCTGTCTTTATTCCCTGATTATCTGATTTACTTACTGAAGTTGTAATAAATAGTTTATCGCCCCAAATTACAGGGCTCGACAAACCAAGACCCGGTATCCTGGTTTTCCACCTGACATTTATCATTTTCCGGAAGTCAAATGATTCAGGGAGGTTAGCATTATCGAGCACACCTGAAGCCAAATATCCCCTGAATCCTGTCCATTGACGTTCAGGCTTTATTTGTCCGTCAATGCATATTGTCAGAGTTAACAATGCAATAATTGATCCTGCCGACAGTATATTGATTTTCATATTTTTACAGGGATTATTGCCCGGACATAACTGACACTTTAATTCTATTCAATATCCAGTTGATATATGAAATAAGTCTTATAAGCATTTCTAATTATGATAGCTGAGCTGATTTTTTTCTGTTAAAAGGCGTCAATTAATATGGATAGTTAAAAAACATCAGGTGTAAAAATAATCTAAATGTGCATTATGTCAGCAAAGCATTAAAATAAATTAATTATCATTGAAGATTATTGAATCCTATATTTAGGAGTTGTGAAAATCAAAACATTTAATGATATATGCCTTAAATGAACGTTAAAATTAATCATTTTATTAATCTGTTAATAATCTTTGGTTTTGGATTGATTCCAGCTATTATTTGCCAGTTTTTTACCGAAAAACCTGTCAGCAGGCATATTCATATAAGGAGTTTCAGGTATGGGAAGGATCCTTATGTTATAAGATGCAACAGGGGAGACACTCTTCTTTTGACTTTTTCAACAGACGATACCGGACATTCCTTTTTTCTGCAGGAGTTTGACATTGATGTCAAAATCAGCCCTTCCAGCGATGAGGTTACAGTTTTTAAAACAAGTGATCCGTCCAGTAGACCGGTTATTATGAAAGAAGTAACACTTGTAGCCAGGCATAACGGGATATATAATTACATAGTATCAAAAAGCAACTACCGCTGCCATGTCTGGTGCGGGCCAATGCATGCATTTGAACAAGGCAAGCTTATCCTGTTGCCTAATACACTGCTGATATTCAGTCTTGGAAGCCTTATCGGGATATTTTTTATCTGGCTTGTAGCAATTTTCAGAAATGTCAAAAAGGAAAATATTACAGACAACGGGAAAGAAGGGTACAAAGATATATTATCGGGTCACTCTTTCCTGAGGAAAATAGTTATATCGAGGTACACACAGGCGACTCTGACAATTATTACGATGGTAATGATTTACATTGTGATCCTGACTTCTGTTTTTGGCACCAAAGTTTCAGGGAGGAACATAGGAGTACTTCTGATGTGGGCCGTATGGTTATTTGCACTTGTAGCGGTTATTACCCCGTTTTTTGGAAGATTCTGGTGCACTATCTGTCCATTACCGTTTTTCGGTGATCTTATTCAGAGAAAATCATTCTTTAATCCGATTAAAGGCAAAACAAAAAAATATAACAATAAATTTTCAGGGCTGTTCCTGAAGTGGCCAGAGTGGCTAAAAAATGACTGGTTAAGATTGCTGGTCTTTTTGATTCTTGCAACTTTTTCAACAACCCTGGTTGCAACTCCTTTTATTTCAGGTGTGACAGTAATTATGCTTATGGTTGTTCCAACGATTATGTCTGGAATATGGGAACTGAGAGCATTTTGTCGTTATGTGTGCCCGGTAAGTGTCTTTGTCGGACCTTTTTCGAGGATGAGTACATTATCGCTCAGAAATAAGTCGCAGGATGTCTGCGACCAGTGCAAGCCGCACTATTGTGAGAAAGGAAATACAGCAGGATGGGCTTGTCCATATGGCCTCAATGTCGGGAAAATGAGGGAGAACTCTGATTGCGGACTTTGCCTGGAATGTCTGAGAAGCTGCTCTTATAATAATGTATCTCTGTATGCCCGGCCTTTTGCGACAGAAAAAGGGTCACGGAATTTAAGTGAAGGATGGATGACGATGGCAAGTTTTACAATTTCTATAATATATAGTATTCTGTACCTGGGACCGTGGCCTGTAGTTCGCGACTATGTAAACATTATGGATAAACATAACTGGGGTTTATTCGGGATATATACTCTTGTTATGTGGGCATTTGTTCTGATAATTGTTCCGGGGATTATATATCTCCTTTCATATGCCGGTTTGCGACTTTCAAAATATAAAAGATCCGTGAAACAGGTATTTCTTGAGAATGCGGGCTCCCTCCTTCCTTTCGCACTCATGAACTGGATAGCATTTGTAATTCCAATGCTATTCGTGAATGTTACTTTTATAAAACAATCATTATCCGATCCGTTCGGATGGGGATGGGATTTTTTCGGAACAGCTAATACACCTTGGCATCAATTTATACCTCAATATATTCCCTGGCTTCAGGCAATAGCTGTACTGGCCGGGTTATACCTTAGTTTAAGAAACATCAGAAGGTCGGCCATAGTCCTTGAATTGAATCCAAAGAAGACTTTAATGCTTAGTTTACCGATAAGTTTTTTTCTGGCAGGTGTGACTACACTAATGTTGTTCTTCTTCACAAACTGATGATTGTCTATAGTATACGTTCATCAGGCAATTCTGTTGAAAAATAATTTGATCATAAACTGACCATTTGAACAAATTAGTCAGAGAGATTGTTATATTTGCAACTTTTAAATTTAAAATGAGCAGTATAAAATCCGGTTCTGATAAAAGTGACAGAGTCAGGCTGATAATCGAAGCATCGCAGAGACGCTTCGGATTATACGGGATTGAGAAAACTTCGATGCGTGAAATTGCCGATGATCTTAAATTATCAAAGGCATCACTCTATTACTATTTTCCCGATAAAGAGAGCCTTTATTCTGCTGTAGTTAAGAAAGAACAAGCCGAATTTCTCGATAAGATTTCAGAGAGGATTTTAAGTTTCCATAAACCTGAACAATTGCTGCTGGAGTATGCTAACGGGCGCCTGTCATACTTCAGGACATTGCTGAACCTTAGCAGATTAAGATTCGAAGACTATTCTGACCTCAAACCTGCATTCAGGGATACAATTCTGCTTTTTAAAGAAAAGGAAAAGGAGATTATTATAAAAATATTTGAGAAAGGCATAAACAAAGGAATATTCTTTATTAAAGATACTGATTCAACTGCATCGCTTTTTCTCGACTTATTAAAGGGGCTCAGGATTTCTGTTGTTAATAATAAAAAAACCTTATTCATTGAACAGGAAGAGTTTGCAAAGCTGCTTGAAAACACAAACGCATTTACCAGAATATTCATTAACGGCTTAAAATTCAAACATTAAGAAACAATTGACATTTAAATAAATTCAGAACAATCTTATGAAAGAAGAAACAAAAAACAACAGGCTCAAAGTCTACATTCCGCTGGCAATAGTTTTTATTATCGTGATAGCCGGTGCATGGTACTGGTACAGGGATTATTCGATGTACATAACTACGGATGATGCCCATGTGGATGCTGACAACGTCAGTGTAGCGTCAAAGATAATGGGCAGAATATCATCTGTTTATGCTGATGAAGGCTCTATTGTTAAAAATGGCGCGCTACTGGCTGACATCGACAGTACCGATCTGGTTGCCCAGAGAAACCAAACACTTGCTGTCAGGGCCCAGTCTCAAGCCAATCTGGCCCAGGCTGAAGTCAAGTATAGTTCTGATCAGATGGGTATTAAAGTTCTGGAAATAAATCTTGACAGGGCAAGTGAAGATTTGACAAGAGCTAAAAAACAATCAGAAGGAGGCGTTATAACAACTGAACAGTTCGATCATATTAAGAAATCATATGAATCTGCATCAGCGCAGATGGAGGCTGCAAAGGCTCAGCTACTGGTTTCAAAATCGATGATTTCAAGTGCCTCTGCTTCTGTTGAAACAGCCGGTGCACAGATTAAAGTGCTGGATGCACAGCTAAGGAATACAAGACTTTATGCTCCGGCAGATGGGATTGTTGCAAGGCGATGGTTACTGCCAGGCGATGTGGTTCAGCCCAGTCAGGCTGTGTTTACTCTTACAATCAGCAAAAACCTTTGGATCGTTGCCTTCCTTGAAGAAACAAAAATTTCGGATATTCATATCGGACAAAATGTAAGGTATACTATTGATGCATTTCCTGATCTGAAATTTACAGGTAAAGTTTTTTTGGTCGGATCAAGTACTGCATCTGTTTTTTCCCTTATACCGGCCAATAATGCTTCCGGAAACTTTACAAAAGTCACCCAGAGAATTCCGGTCCGTATTTCGATAGATGGAACGCTGAATAATAAGAAAATTTCAACGCTGAACATTTTGTCCGGCATGTCAGCTGTGGTTAAGATTATAAAATGACAAGATGGAAAAACGAAGAACACCATCTCACCGTGTCAGATATTTTATAAGGAACAGTAATTCTGCCTTTCATCCTAAACATTTGTCATACAAATGGTTCCTGCTGGCTAATATTATGCTTGGAACCTTCATGGCAGTGCTTGATGCTACTATTGTAAATGTAGGTTTACCAAAAATCATGGCATCATTCGGAGTCGGGCTTGATAAAATTGAATGGGTTGTGACAGCATATATGCTCGCTATGGCTGTTGCGCTTCCTACATCGGGGTGGCTTGCGGATAAATTCGGTTATAAACGATTGTATTTCATTGGTTTATTTTTGTTTACTCTGGGATCAATGCTGTGCGGAAGGTCTTCAGATGAGAACATGCTGATCTTCTCCAGGGTAATCCAGGGTTTTGGAGCCGGTACTATCCAGCCTTTGGGTATGGCAATTATTACTCGTGAATTTCCTCCTCACCAGCGGGGTATTGCACTTGGATTCTGGGGCATTTCTGCAGCAGCTTCTGTTTCATTCGGACCATTGATTGGCGGTTTTCTGATCGACAAGTTCAGCTGGCCCCTGATATTTGATGTGAATATACCCGTTGGAATCTTGGCAATGATATTCACAATAATTATTCAAAGCGAATACATAAACAGAAAAACACGTAAATTCGATATTGTCGGCTTCATTTCCGTGACGATTTTTCTTCCTCTGACTCTTTACATCCTTTCACAGGGAAATGCGGCTACCAACTCAGCCGGCTGGCATGCTCCTTTTATACTTGCATACGGTGCGATAGCTTTAATTGCCCTTGCGGTTTTTATAACCGCCGAGCTGACAGTCAAAGAGCCTCTGCTGGATTTAAGGCTGCTAAAAAATCACAATTTTGGTATAGCTAATATCATCCTGGTCATATTTAGTCTTGGAATGTTCGGGAGTACTTTTTTATTGCCTATCTATCTTCAGAATTCACTGGGTTATACTGCTCTTCAGGCTGGTTCAGTTTTTCTTCCCGTAGGTATTATTCAGGGAACAATTGCTCCTATTTCTGGTAGAATTTCTGATAAATTCAATCCAAAGCTGCCACTTTTTATCGGGGTTGTGCTGTTTGCTTTCAGTTTCTACCTTAACTCCAATCTTTCATGGCTGACTGAACTGCATTTCATTATGTTGTCATTGTATCTCAGGGGTGTTGCTATGGGACTGATGTTTACTGCTCTGACAACTGTCTCCCTCTCGGAGATACCGCGTGAAAAAATGGCCCAGGCCTCAGCAATTACAAATTCAATCAGACAATTGGGAGGAAGTCTGGGTGTTGCTTTGCTTGCGACATTACTGACCACAAGAGTCAACTATCATGCGCAGGTATTTGGAAATGCCGTAAAACCCGGTTCAGAGATTTACCAGCAGACTTCGACTAAAATAAAATATTATCTGCAGAATGATGCCGGAAGTTCTCCGGCCAATGCAGCAAGGCAAAGCCAGGCAATGCTTCTTTCAAATCTTAGTAAACAGGCTTACATACAAGGCATTGATGACGATTTTCTACTGGCAGGCATTATAACTCTTATGGGAGGAATACCGATAATATTTCTGCATACAAAAAAATTAAAAATTAAAAATCTTCCGGCAAATGAATAATAAAATAATCATGAGATCAATTCTTTCTGGCTTAATACTCTTTATCTTTTTCAGTGATATTATCATTGGCCAGGTCAATTCAGAAACTCAGGTGAAAACTTCCACTGATTCACTTTCATTAAAAAATGTAATTAAAAATGTAGTTTCCTCATACCCTACAGTCAAGGTTGCAGAAGAAGCTATCAATAATGCAGATGCAAAAATTGGTCTGGCAAAAACCGGGTATAACCCTGTAGTAGATATAAGTGCAAGTTTTGCCAACATGGCGCCTGTCATTAAATTTACTTTCCCGGGCTTGGGAACATTTCAGCTTAATCCAAATAACAATTATTCCGCGGCTGTTAATTACCAGCAACTTATCTATGACTTCGGGCGGACGCGGCAGTACATAAAACTAGAAAATGAGAACAAGGCTCTGGGTGAACAGACACTGGAACAGGTAAAACAAAAACTATCGCTCTATGCAATCAATAACTTCTATACTCTGGATTTCCTTCAGAGTGCAATTAAGATAAAAGATGAGGAATTAGATGCATTAAATGAGCATCTAAGTTATATTGAAAAAATGATGGCTACCGGTTCTGCTACGGAATACCAGGTTCTATCGACTAAAGTCAAAATATCGACAGTTGAAAGTCAGAAAGTAGACCTTGAGGCTTCTTTGATTGCTCAACAGGCATCGCTGAACTCGCTGCTAGGTAATAATCAATCTTCCGTCCCTGTTGTGAAAAACGAATTATCAGCGGAGCTTCCTGTTGTCCCTTCCGATTCATTATTGTCATTTGCTTTTCGTAACAGGGATGAAGTGCTTATAGTACAAAGGAGAAAGTCGCTTGCCGAGTTAAGCTATGGAATGACAAAATTGCAGAATAAACCTGTAATAGGTCTTCAGGCATCAGCCGGAGCAAAAAACGGATATATACCCGATCTTAACAAGTTCACGCCAAATTATGTCATCGGCCTTGGATTGAGTGTTCCTATATTTGATGGAATGAAGAACAGGTACAATCTTTTACAGGCTAAATCTGCAGTTACGTCTTTGTCGTATGAATCTGAAACTATCAAAAGAAATATATCGAATGAAGTTTACGAAGCTGAAGCATATCTGTCGGCAGCAGTGAAAAAAGTAACCCAGTTCGAGCTCCAGCTGAAACAGGCCCTGAAGGCTTATTCTCTGGCTGAGACAAGCTTTAGATCGGGAGTAATAACAAACCTCGATCTTCTTGATGCAAATACATCAGTTTCCGAAAGCAGGCTGATGCTTCTAAAATCGAAAATTGATTATGCTGCAAGCATCTATAAACTTAAGGCTGCAATGGGTGAAAGAGTTTATTGATAAGAGCCAGAGTACTTAATTAATTTCTGCATCTGGTAATACCAAGGTTCAGTGAGGAATTAGAACCCGAAACAACAAGGGCCGCTCCCAACGCTGATGCGTTAGCTATTTCTGAAGTATAAACAAATTTTGAAGGATATGCTTTTGATATTTGATTCTGGAAAAGTTTATTTTTTGAAAAACCTCCTGTTATATAGATGTTTTCAGTCTCGTCATATTCGGATAGAACAAGATTGACGGCCTCTATGGTAAGATCACCTAATTCATTCATTAGTTGATAATATGCCTCTTCAAAATTATTGAATTCATACATGTCAATAAAATCTTTCAATTCCCTTGAATATGCACCAGCTTGAAAGAATGCCTTTTTACCATTGAATTTTGACTTTAAAAGAGTTGAAAACTGACTATCGGCTTTGATTTTTTTATAATAATCTTCAGGTTTTCTGAAATGATCACAAATTTTTTTTAATGCCGTTTCGTGCAGATGTCCGAGGAATAATCTTGAAGATTTTACCGGTTGTCTGGTTATACTCATATAACAAAGGCAATCTTTATCGAGCTGATCAGCTGTTAATTTCTCGGAATTGAATGGATTCATGTTTATGCACCAGGTGCCTGTTGAAATCAAAATAAACTTTCCTTTACTGCTTGAGAAATATGGCGCCAGCGAAGATGAACTGTCGTGAATACCAATTCCGATACTGACTTTTTTCCCATCAACCTCTGTTTCATTTAATGTTTCAACAGGTACAGGTTCAGGGAAGTTCAGACCGTGAGTGTTAATCCAAGGATGATAATTCATATTATCAAAATCCCATAGAGAGGTATGACAACCGATAGAAGTATGTTCGGAATAGATTTTTCCGGTCATTATGTATGATAGGTACTGAGGAAAATGAAGTATATGTTTTATTTTGGCAAATACTTCGGGTTTAGCTGCCTTAAGCCAAAGTGGCTGCAATCCGGAATTTAACATTCCCAGTGCGGGAGAAGCCGTTCTTCTGCAAAATTCATCTCTTCCTCCATGTCTCTTGTACAGGCTCTCAGGGATCTTTTCATCCATTGGTTTCAGATAATTATAAACAGGAGTCAGTCTTTTTCCATTTTCATCAAGATAGACAAGAGTTGCCCCATAGGTGGTAAAATTTACAGCTTTAAGTTCATATTTATCTGAATGTACCAGTTTTATCAGAGATTCTTTTATCCATTTTTCAATATGCTCAATATCATCACATTCAAAGCCATCATCGTCCTGAATTTCATCAAATTTCTCCTCAATTTCTGATACTATTTTAAAATCTTCATTAAAGAGAATTATCTTCTTGTTTGTTTTTCCGATGTCATAAATAGCTGTAACAGTCTCTTTCATAGAATTTCTACCTCTTTATAAGCACCTCTTTTTCGTACTTTACAATCTCATTAATGTAATCCTGTCCTACCGGAACTTTGTTCTTCTGACAATAGTAATCATAAACAGCACCGAAAGGCTTTGTTTTAAGGAGCTCAAGCAATGCCAGTCTTTCGAAGTTTTTTCCTTTTTCTTCATTTTTAACAAGAATATTGAAAGGCTCAAGCAAAGCATACAAAAAAGCCAGTTGAGCAGAACGTATTCCAATAACATAGGCCCCTATCCGGTTTAAACTTGCGTCAAAGAAATCCAGACCCACATTAACACGGTTCAGAGCTTTTGTTCTGACTATTTCCTGAGTAATCAGCAACAGTTCTTCGTTAAGCGTAAGAACATGATCGCTGTCCCAGCGAACGCCCCGAGTTAAATGCAACAGTATCTCATCAACAAAATGCAAAATAGAGGAAATCTTATCTCCTACCGATTCAGTCGGATGAAAATGGCCATTATCAAGTGTAATTAAAATATTGTTTTTTATTGCATAACCCAGATAGAAATCGTGCGATCCTACTACCATTGACTCAGAACCAATTCCAAACAACTTGCTTTCCACCGAATCTTTAAGATGTTTTTTCGGATATTTAACCGCGAAAATCTCATCTAATGATTTTTTCAGTTGTTTTCGCAATGTATTCCTGTCAACAGGAGTATCTTTCATTCCATCAGGTATCCAGATATTATGTACAGCCGGAGTCCCGAGTTGTTTCCCCATTTCTGCCCCAATAGCACGACATCTCTTGGTATGCTCAACCCAGAATTTTCTGATCTTTTCATCCTTACTTGAAAGTGTAAAGCCATCATCGGCCAGGGGATGAGAAAAACAGGTACAGTTGAAATCAAGACCAATACCCTTTTTTTTAGCCCAGTCTATCCATCCCTGGAAATGTTTTGGCTCGATCTGATCACGATCAATAATCTTGCCCTCGAATTCACCATAAATTGCGTGGAGATTTAGTCTTTGTTTTCCGGGAACAAGTGACATCACCTTATCGAGATCAGATCTCATCTGTTCTATAGTTTTTGCTTTCCCGGGAAAGTTTCCGGTAGCCTGTATACCACCTCCACCCAGGACAGATCCGGGTTTCTCAAAACCACCAACATCATCCGTTTGCCAGCAATGCAAACTTATAACTATCTTGTCCATTTCAGAGATTACCTTGTCGGTGTCAACTCCCAGTTCAGCATATTGTCCTTTAGCAAGCTGATAAGATTCTTCAATTAATTCCTTGTTCATAATTATTGTATTTATAATATTCCTTTCTTTGATTTTGGGCTCGCCCAAATCCTCGCTTCGGTTCTTTGTTTACCCCGGCCCCAGGTGGAGCTAAGAACCGAAGACTCGAATTGCAGATTTTAAGTTGCTCGTTTTATTCCATATAAAACACCTGTTCCAATGGAATTGATACCGGAGAACTATCAGAGTTTGTCTCCATAATATCGGCCATAAATTTCCACCATTTTTTTACTATTTCAGTATTTCCCAGATCCTGTGAAGAGCTCTCTCCTGATTGCTCCTGATATGCAAATAGAGTGTTTGTATCTTCATCGAGGAAAATAGAATAATTTCCAATACCTTCGTTTTTCAATAGTTGTACAAGTTCAGGCCATATTTCACTATGGCGTTTTTTATATTCCTCCTTGAAACCCGGAAGCATTTTCATTTTAAAACCAAATCTTTTTGTCTCCATTTTTCTAACCCAATTTAACGACAAACGTTGAAAGAATAAGAATAATTATTCCGATTGAAAGTACAATTATAGTTTTTCTTTTGGCTCCCTTCCATTCATTCAGGAAGATACCCCAGATATTGCTTATTGCAATATTCAAAGCCATTAATATACTCCAGCCAAAAACAGCCATACCCTGCGGAAGTCTGCTGGAGCCCATACCAAAGAAATGAAATTGCAGGAACCATAGGATACCAGCCAGAAATGTAAAAAACAAATTATTCAGAAGAACACTGCCAGAAACAGAAAAATAGTCCCTGTAGGTTTTGTTTTTAATATTCAGATAACCGCAATAAATTAGATTTGTGATGAAACCCCCGAACAGGATAAAAATAAGGGATGGATTTTTTTGAAAAAGAGGATTTGTTCCGTGTGCAAGAGCTACATTTTCTATTGGTTTGGCATATTCGAATCCGAAATTAAAACAGGCACTCATCACGCCTGCGAAGATAGCAATAAGTATTCCCTTTTTCAGAGCGAATTCTTTAACTGCAGCTTTTTTTTCCTCCTCCGTCATCTCCTTGCTCTTTAGTGAACCTGCATAACCGATAACTGCAATACCGACCACAGTAATTGATACACCAACTATCGTAAGAATTCCGGCAGGCGATGAAAAAAGGTTGCCACCAGAGATTATAGGAGGTATTAAAGTTCCGAATGCAGCACAAAGGCCTAAAGCAATACTCTGTCCGAGAGCTACACCCAGATATCTGATGCTCAAGCCAAATGTCAGTCCGCCAAAGCCCCATAAAGCTCCAAAAAACATTGCCATAAGTTTAGCAGAAGAGGGAGCTTCATGAATAATCGGCAAAAGCTCACCCTTGGGCACAAAAATCAACGCGAACAACACGGGTGCAATAAGCCAGGCAGCAACCCCCTGACTTATCCAATATGATTCCCATGCCCATAATCTGACTTTTTTAAATGGTACATAAAAGCTTGCAGCGCCTATGCTTCCCAATGCAATAAGTAGTATACCTGCTATCGGATTCATGCAAAATTCTTTAATGAAAGTGATTTGCAATTTATAAACTTTCAGGCATGAAAAAGACTTTTGAGATGTTTTTTTATTCAGACAATTTTTTATAATCTTGATAGTAATTATAAAACATTCCTAAACTATGAAATCACTTAAACTTATACTCGCTTTTCTTTCGCTTTTCGGAGTAACTTTTGCCCAGGATCCATCTTTAAAGGATTTGACTGTGGATCATAAGATAAATCCTATAGGAACAGAAAATAAACATCCAAGATTTTCGTGGAAAATAATCGAGGCCGGATATAATATCATGCAATCTGCTTATTCAGTAAGGGTTGCTACAGATGTGAAATTTTCATCTTCAAAAATTATCTGGCAATCAGGCAAAGTTGTATCTGATGAATCTATCCTTCAACCATATAATGGCCCTGAGCTTAAGTCAGGGCAGCGGTATTACTGGCAGGTTAAAATATGGGACAACAAAGGTAAAGAATCAAAATGGAGTTCCACTGCATACTTTGAAATGGGATTGCTTTCACTATCTGATTGGAAAGCAAAATGGATTGAAATGGAGGGCGACACAATAAGATATTCTCCTTCACCGCATTTCAGAAAGGAATTCCTGTCAAATAAAACAGTTGCCAGTGCCAGAGTCTATGTTACATCCCATGGCTTTTATGAGTTATGGCTGAATGGGAAAAAAGTTGGTGACCAGGTACTTACTCCAGGTTGGACTTCTTATGGTAAAAGACTTCAATATCAAGTATATGATGTCACCAATATGATCTTAAAAGGCACCAATGCTGTTGGAGCCGTTCTTGGTGATGGTTGGTACAGAGGTACTCTCGCCTGGGGAGATAATTGGGCAATTTATGGAAAACGGCTTGGAATTCTTTTCCAGTTAGCAATTACATATACGGATGGTTCCGAAGCTGTGATGATAAGCGATGAGACATGGAAGGCTTCAAACGACGGACCAGTCAGAATGAATGATATTTACAACGGCGAGATATACGATGCAACTAAAAAACTTACAGGTTGGACCATAGCAGGTTATGATGACAAAAACTGGCAAAATGTTAAAATCGGAAATTATAATTACAATAACATTATTGCTTCTGAAGGATCCCCAATCAGGAAGATTCAGGAAATTAAGCCGGTTAAAATATTCAGAACACCAAAAGGCAATCTGATAGTGGATATGGGTCAAAACATGGTCGGGTGGTTAAAATTAAAAGTTTCAGGCAATAAAGGAACCGTTATCACATTACGGCATGCCGAAGTTCTGGATAAATTCGGTGAATTTTATACAACAAATCTCCGGGCAGCAAAATGTCAGTTGACATATACTTTGGACGGAAGCGGTGAAGAGATTTATGAACCAAGGTTTACTTTCATGGGCTTCAGATTTGTTGAAGTCACAGGATTTCCCGGGGAACTTACCGCAGATAATCTTACAGGAGTGGTTGTACATTCAGACATGGCAGTTACAGGAAGTTATGAATGTTCCAATCCACTTATTAATCAGTTACAACATAACATTCAATGGGGTCAGAAGGGCAATTTTGTAGATGTTCCGACTGACTGCCCCCAGAGAGACGAACGGCTTGGCTGGACCGGAGATGCTCAGGCATTCTGCAGGACAGCTGCTTTTAATATGGATGTATCATCCTTTTTTACGAAGTGGTTAAAAGACATAGCTGCTGATCAGAAACCGGGAGGTGAAGTACCGGATGTAATCCCTGATATTCTGAACAAACAGGGTTCTGCAATTGCTCAACCTTCAGCCGGCTGGGGAGACGTTTCAGTTATTGCACCCTGGACCATGTACATGATATATGGCGACAAGAATTTCCTGGAAAACCAGTATCAGAGTATGAAAGCATGGGTCGAATATATAAGAAAGAAAGCAGGAAATACATTTATATGGAAGGGAGGAAGCAAATATGGCGACTGGTTATTTTATCATCCTCCGGTTAACAATCACACAGAACCGGATGGCTATACTGATCATGATTTTATTGCTACTGCATTTTACGCATATTCCACAAGAATTGTAGCAGAAGCTGCGAAGATGCTTGGCAAAACAGATGATGCAAAAATGTACTCAGATCTTTTTAATAAAATTAAGGAAGTGTTTATTAATGAATATGTTACTAAAGCTGGCCGGGTGGGAACAAATTCACAGACATCTTATGTTCTCGCCTTAAAATTTAATCTTTTACCTGAAAACCTCAGGTCCAAAGCTGCGGAGTTTTTGGCCAATGATATAAAAAGCAGGAATAATCATCTTTCAACCGGTTTCCTGGGGACACCTTATCTGTGTCATGTTTTATCCGATAATGGATATACGGATACTGCGTACGATTTGTTACTTCAGGAAACCTATCCCTCATGGTTGTACCCTGTTAAAATGGGTGCAACAACAATCTGGGAACGCTGGGATGGAGAGAAAACCGACAGCACTTTTCAGGATCCTGGGATGAATTCATTTAACCATTACGCATACGGTGCCATCGGCGATTGGATGTACAGGGTTTCAGCAGGAATTGAAATAATGGGGCCCGGATATAAACACATGATTATTCAACCGCACCCTTCAGGGAAGTTGACTTATTCTAAAGCTTCTTTTGAAAGCTCCTATGGTACAATTGCTTCAGGATGGGAAAAGAAGGATGGAAAAGTTGTGGTAAAGGTCAGAATACCTGCAAATACCACAGCTACAATTATTTTGCCGGCCAAAGATGAGAATAAAGTTACTGAGGAAGGGAAAGTATTATCGCAGAATGTTTATTTAAGAGATATAAAGGCTTCTGATAATAAGATTATTATGCTAGCAGGTTCAGGAGAATATACTTTTGAGATTGCGGAATGAATCCTTGGCAGGATAACTTATTTGATTCTTTTCTGGACTTTCTTCCAGGAATCAGTAATAAGGAAACTCTGATCCATATAGCTTATCATTTTGCTGAACTTGACCATTGGAACAGAAAAAGTAAGAATCCCATCAGGGACACATGGCCTGGCAGAAACGTCAAACATTCCGATTACAGCCTTTGGTTGCATTGATTCTTTTTCAAGGTATGGGAAATAGACCATCGATCCGCATCCTGCAGCAAATGGGGTTATAGTACCGTTTGGCTCAGACTGGTCATAGTTTGCGAGGGTAAAAAGTCCGGAAAGAATATCTGGTGCAGAGAAGAATATTGCAACCTCAGGATTATCATTTTCATTCAGCTTGTCCCATCTTTTAAAGACAATATATTTCCCTGGAATTTCTAACTTTTCCTGCTTTTTCATCAGTTCCACAACTAATTCAGGAGTTTGTTTATATCTCTCTCCTTCCATTTTATTTTCAATTCCGCATGAAAGGAAATATTCAAAATTCGGACGCATTTTATCTGTAAATCCCATATAACGTTTTGCTCCACCACATTTCACTGATTCGGAGCTAAAGGCTAATGATTCCCCCGACCTTACCTTTTGAAGCTGGCAAATTATGCAGTTCCACTTCCCTGATGATGGAACAATGTCAGCATAAGACGGAGAGTCAGTATAATAAAAAGTAACAGGAAGATCTGCATTATTAAAATACTTCTTCCATTGAGTGATAAAATGATCTCTGATTTCAGTATTCATGATTACTTTCTTTTAATTCCATATACATATATTTCTGCATAATTCGTACTTTCTATCTTTGTGTCACTTTGTGTTTTACTTATTGTTCCTTTGTGATCAAATTGTTTTTCTTTTGACCCGAAGGTACACAAAGGTTATCACTGAGGCTCACAAAGATGTTTTAAACAACCGTAGTCGGAAATTCCTGATAATTTACCATAAAAAATTTTAATTTTACCGGCCATTAAAGATAATTACTACTCTCTTAAATTAAAATGAATTTCTTTAATCATCATCTGGGTGAATTTGCCGCTCTGCTGACGGCGATATTCTGGACAATTACCTCACTTTCATTTGAGTTTGCCAGTCACAAAATCGGTTCTGTTGCCGTGAATATTATAAGACTTATAATCGGATTTGCCTTCCTGAGCGTATTCAATCTTATAAGGAGAGGTTTGGTTTTACCGGTTGATGCCGGTATTGAGAACTGGATATGGTTATCGTTGTCGGGACTGGTTGGTTTTGTGTTCGGAGATTTATTCCTCTTTAAATCGTATACAATGATTGGCTCAAGATTTTCAATGCTGATCATGACTCTGGTCCCTCCTATTACTGCCTTTTTCAGCTTTGTTATTCTCGATGAACGGCTTACGTTGTTTCATTATCTTGGCATGACCCTGACATTTTCGGGAATTGCAATGGCAATTTTCAGCCGGCAGGCCAAAGGTGACAAATTATCTTTAAAACTAGCTCCAAGAGGAATATTGTATGCTTTCGGCGGCGCTATCGGACAGGCTCTTGGTCTTGTCCTGAGTAAATTTGGAATGAAAAACTACGACCCCTTTGCCGCGACGGAAATCAGGATTATTGCCGGGATATTTGGATATATAATCCTGGTAACTTTTCTTGCACGGTGGAAAACTATTGGAAAGGCTACTCACAATAAGTCGGGCATGATGTTAACCAGCCTTGGCGCATTTTTCGGACCTTTTCTGGGCGTATCATTCTCACTTATTGCTATTAAATATACCGAAGCTGGTATTGCATCAACAATTATGGCTCTTGTTCCGGTATTCATAATCCTTCCGGCAGTTATAATATATAAACAAAAAGTTACACTTCCCGAAATACTTGGCGCCCTGGTAAGTGTGGGAGGTGTTGCTCTGTTTTTTCTATAGCTAATATATAAAGTTATGATTCAGGAAGAACTGAAATGCCGGAACCTTGATAAAGAATTTATCTTCTCAAGTTCAAGAAGCAGCGGACCCGGAGGTCAGAATGTAAACAAAGTAAGTACTAAAGTTGAGTTAAGGTTTAACCTGCTTCTGACAACCTCCTTCTCTGATAATGAAAAAGAGCTTATTTTTAACAAGTTAAAGAATAAAATAAATTCAGATGGTGAAATAATACTTGTGTCGCAATCAGAAAGGAGCCAGTTAATGAATAAGTTGGCAGTAACCGAAAAGTTCTACGATCTTGTTTCAAAAGCTCTGACAATTCAAAAAAGACGCAGGCCTACAAGACCGACATTGTCATCAAAAATCAAGAGACTCGAAGGAAAGCGCATCAGAGGAATAATTAAAAAGACGCGAAAAGATTATGGGGAGTCACTTGAATAGTATTCAGTAATGCCTTTTAATCTTGCCTCTAAACGAATTCACCGGCACCATTCCAAGGCCATAAGCAACAAAACCAATGGTTATAATCCTAAGTCCCTGTATTCCGGACTTAATAATGATATAATTATAAGTTTGGTTCAGGGTCAGAAGATAACGAACAAAACCATCTGGTTAATGTTTAAGTTTTTTAATTGCAGTAACGAGAATTAATTAAAAAAAAATTGTGGCACGATTATTGAAAATCTCTGTATCAAAAATTTCAATGTTAAACAAAGAGGATTCAGAATGAATTAATTTTAAGATTTAAGTATGATTCGAAATTTTAATATCAAAAAACTACCAAATTTATTTATATTCTGCTTTTATTGAGTAATCAACGTAATATGTTATTAATCAATATTATAAGATAGATAAAAACCTTACGGAAAAAATCGATTGTTAATAAAATGCCAATAGTGTTAATATTTCTGGTGGTCAAATGACACATTGTATTTATAGATTATATATTTTCGTGGCTAATTATTTTGAATAAACAGTATTAATTTAAAACAATTAAACTAAAAAGAAAAGGTGAAAATTTTCATCATCTGCTATGAACGCTAACAATAATGAGGCTACGACGCTCCACGGAGAGAGTCGCCTCGTGGGTTGCTCTTCTGATGAAGAGCCTGGCGCGAAAACCACGATTTTTTCGCAAAACGAAATCCCAATTCCGTTAGTTAGCAACCGAAGTTCGGAGTTCATGCACCGCTACTTCCCCCTAACGACTATCGATTCCTGGAATGATTGGAAATGGCAACTTCGGAATGCTTTCACCAGCATCGAAGATCTAAAGAAAATCATGAAATTGTCCGAGAAGGAGATTATGGCTATTAACAATCTAAAAGGCCGTCTGCCGATAAGGATTACACCCTATTTTGCTTCATTGATTTACGACAGCAAACCATCGCATCCTTTGCGCCGCAATGTTATACCTGTTGTAGAAGAACTGCTGGAAACAAGTAGTGAACAGTCTGATCCTCTGCATGAAAAATCATTTTCACCTGTTAAAGGAATCGTTCATAGGTACCCCGACAGGGTGTTATTTACAGTAACCCAGGTTTGTTCAAATTATTGCAGATATTGTACGCGATCACATTCGGTAGGGAGACTGGATAAACTTGGTAGACAGGATTTCGAAAAGGCATTTAATTATATTGCCGCTCATAAGGAGGTACGTGATGTGCTTATAAGTGGTGGTGATCCGCTGACATTAAATGACGAGACACTCGATTACATCCTTTCCAATATCAGAAGTATTGAGCATGTTGAAATAATAAGAATAGGAACCAGGATTCCTGTTGTACTGCCACAGCGAATTACCGATAATCTGATAACTATTCTTAGAAAATATCACCCGCTTTTCATCAGTCTGCATTTCTCGCACCCTGATGAGATAACGGATGAATGTGCAAAAGCCTGTATCAAACTGGCCGATGGGGGATTTCCTCTTGGAAGCCAGACAGTTCTTTTAAAAGGTATAAATGATAATGTTCCTGTTATGAAGGAACTTATGCATAGATTACTAAAGATAAGGGTAAGGCCTTATTATCTTTATCAATGTGATTTAATACCAGGATCAGGGCATTTCAGAACTACTGTTAAAAAAGGTCTTGAAATAATAAAAGGACTCAGAGGCTTCACAAGTGGTTATGCCGTACCTACGTTTGTTGTTGATGCTCCCGGTGGCGGAGGAAAAATTCCATTGCTCCCAAACTATGTTGTTGAACACAATGATGAACGGATAGTATTGCGTAACTACAAAGGTGTGTTATGCGAATATCCTGAAAAATAGGGCTTTTAAATGAAAGTTGGTTTAACGTTTGATCTGCGGTCATGGTATACTGATCGTGGATATTCCATGGATGAAACTGCCGAATTCGACAAGCAGGAAACTGTCGACGCACTTGAAAATTCATTGAAACAGATGGGATACGAAACAGAACCCATCGGAAATGCTTTTCAATTGATAGATGCTCTTGCTGCAGGAAAGAGATGGGATATTGTTTTTAACATTGCAGAAGGATTGTACGGCGACGGAAGAGAATCTGTGGTTCCTGCTATTCTTGATCAATACAAAGTCCCCTATGTATTCAGTGGACCAGTAATAATGGGATTATCACTTAACAAGCATCTGGCAAAACTCGTGGTTGCTTCTGCAGGAGTGCCGGTTAGTCCCGGTTACCTGATAACTGAGTTCAAAGATCTCAGCAAATGCAATCTCAAATATCCTCTCTTTGTTAAACCGGTGTCTGAAGGTACGGGCAAGGGAATTACCGAGAAAAGTCATGTTCACACCCTTATTGAACTTGAGAAAATGGTCGAATGGATTCTTAAGGAATTCCATCAACCTGCACTCGTTGAAGAATATCTGCCCGGAAGGGAATTTACTGTCGGTGTTGTAGGATATGGTGAGGATGCAATTGCAATTGGAGGCATGGAAGTAATGACTAAAAACAACCTGCCGTATTCGGTCGAAGTAAAAGAGAATTATCAGAATTATTGTAGTTACAAACCTCTTGACGCTGATATTATTGACGAATGCAAATCCGTTGCACTAGGCGCCTGGAAAGCATTGAATGCAGTCGATGCCGGAAGAGTCGATCTGAAAGCCGACCGTAACGGTAAGATATGTTTTATAGAAGCGAATCCACTTGCCGGATTAAACCCCATTCATTCAGACCTGCCCATTTTATCAAGAATGTATGGTATTGATTACCAGTCATTAATGGAGATGATAATGAAGGCTGCTCTTAAGAGGATCGAGGGGTAACAATCTTAAAGTTTATATTAATGCAGAGTGTGGAAAAGTATGAGGAGATGTTGTATTATCTATAACGAACCAGGTGAAGGCGCTTTAGCTGATGAACTTGATGTACTTGATCAGGTGGCTCATATTGAAAAACACCTGGCAGATCTTGGAATATCTGTATATAGAAAAGGCATCACGGAACAATTCATGTTTGAGATTGCAGAAATGGTTAAAGAGAAACCCGATTTTGTTTTTAACCTGGTTGAATCGATCAACAATAAAGGTGAACTGATTTATTTTGTTCCGGCTCTTCTGAATTTATATTCTATTCAATATTCTGGTAATTCACTTGAATCAATATTTCTTACAACAAATAAGACTATCTGCAGTAATATGATGAAAAAGGCAGGAATCAAAAACCCCGGGGCCTACCTGCCTTCAAAACCAAAACTTCTTAAACCTGGTAGAAAATATATCATTAAACCAATCTGGGAGGATGGTTCTCTGGGAATAACTTCTGAATCAGTATTTGAATGCAAACCAGGCTTTGAAACCAGATTAAAAGGACTCGATGATTCTCACTGGTTCATTGAAGATTATATCGATGGAAGGGAATTCAATATAAGTGTATTGGCTGGTAAAGACGGTCCTGAAGTGCTGCCTCCTGCCGAGATAATTTTTGTGGACTATGATGCAGGCAGACCAAGAATCATCGATTTTAAAGCTAAATGGGAGATGGATAGTTTTGAATATATAAATACGGTAAGGGAGTTTCCGGGAAGCAAAATCAGCAATCAACTGGCATCAAATCTAAAAGAAGCAGCTCTTTCATGCTGGCATTTATTTGGATTAAAAGGTTATGCAAGAGTGGATGTCAGAACAGATAGTGATGATAATGTTTATGTGATTGAAATAAACGGGAATCCATGCATTTCACCTGATGGTGGTTTTGTTGCTGCTACAAGGGAAGCGGGATATCCTTTCACAGAAGTTTTGCAGAGAATAATTGATGATTTGAACTGGTAGAGACGCCCAATTTGGGCGTCTCTACTTAATAAGATTTGCATTATAATATTGAGGAATGCCGGTAACTTCCTCTCCCAGCCATGACGGTTTGTCGAAAAGCTCATCATCAGAACCAAGCTCAATTTCCGCAATAATCAGGCCTTCATTCTTTTCATGAAAGACATCGACCTCGAATATGTGTTTTCCAGACTGTATAAGATATCGTGTTTTGACAATTCTTCCAGGTATACATATACCCATCATTCCTTCGGCATCTGTCACAGGTATCTGAACTTCCCATTCGTTTCTGGTTATTGAGTTCTTATGAGGTCTCGATTTAACTGTAAGAAAAGCTTTATCATCAGCAATCCTTAGTCTGATGGTTTTTTCGGCATCTATCGTCAGGTATGATTGAAATATTTTTATCTCTTTGAATGCCAGGTGTCTGAATTCGCTTTTGACCAGAAATTTACGTTCTGTTTCCGTTGCCATTTTTATTGTAAAGCTAAAAAACAAAATCCAATAACCACAAAGGTCACCAAGGCTTTCTCAAAAACGGCAAAGCATAGATTTTTAATGCTTTGTCTTTGTGTACTTTGTGCCTCCTTCGCGTCCTTTGTGGTTAGATGATCTTATATTTTTTTAACTTAGCAAAAAAAATGGAAGTGAGAATCGAACCGACCTGGAAGTCAAGACTTCATGCAGAATTTGAAAAGGAATACTTTATCAGACTTACTGAATTTGTTAAAGAAGAATACAGGCTAAAAACCATCTATCCTCCCGGAAGTCTGATTTTTAATGCATTCAACCTTTGTCCTTTTCAGAATGTCAAAGCCGTGATAATAGGCCAGGATCCTTACCATGGTCCGGGACAAGCGCATGGGTTATGCTTTTCCGTAAGAGAAGGTGTCGAATTTCCTCCTAGTTTGGTGAATATATTCAAAGAAATAGAATCGGATCTGGGCATTCAAAAACCTATAAATGGAAACCTTGACAGGTGGGCTGCCCAGGGTGTTCTACTTCTAAACGCTACACTGACCGTAAGAGCTCATCAGGCCGGATCACATCAGAAAAAAGGCTGGGAACAATTTACTGATAGTGTCATTAATACACTTAATAATGAAAAGCAGCATATTGTTTTTTTTCTGTGGGGGGCATATGCTCAGAAAAAGGGTGAAGCAATTGACAGATCAAAACAACTGGTGTTAGAATCTGTTCACCCCTCTCCTCTCTCCGCCACAAGAGGTTTCTTTGGAAACAAACATTTCAGCAGATGCAATGAATACCTTGAAGCACACGGCGTTGAACCCATAAACTGGCAATAAATAAGGTTAAGGCTGAGGCTGAAGCTGAGGCTGAGGTTGAGGTTGAGGTTGAGGTTAAGAATACCAATACCAATACCAATACCAATACCTAAGACTCAACCTTAACCTTAACCTTAACCTTAACCTTAACCTTAACCTTAACCTTAACCTTAACCTTAACCTTATATCTTATTTAGAGCCTTTGAGATTGTATCTTCAAGTTCGGAGTAAGTCTCAAACCCTACAGATAGCCTTATCATTCCAGGTTCGGGATATTTAGTGCCCCAGATAGCTTCAACCGGCATAAGTATAGTATGTGAGTCTCCAAGTGTTGGTATAAGTTTAATTTTCCCCGATACCAGTTCAATAAATTTGTCCCGCCTGCTTCTTTTTTCATTTTTATCCTTCCCGTCAAAATCAAAAGTAATCATGGCACCAAATCCTTTGCTTCCGAATAATTTTTCAGCTATCGTATGTGTCGGATGATTTTTCAATCCTGGAAACCAGACATTTTTAATAATTTGTTGTCCATTAAGATATCCTGCAAGTTTAGATGCATTGCTGCATTGCCGCTGGAACCTCAACTCAAATGATTGTAACTGAGTCTGCAATCTGTAGGCGTCATCAGGTGAAAGAAAGTGGCCTGCAAACTTCCTGTACTCAATAGCGGATTGCATCATCTTATCATCATTTCCGCAAATAACACCGGCAGTGATGTTGCCATGACCTGATAAATATTTTGTGGCACTGTGAATGACAATATCTGCTCCTTCAGTCAAGGGTCTGTAAAGCCAGGGTGTTGCAAATGTGTTGTCAATGATAATCTTTGCGCCATGTTTTTTTGCAATAGTTGAGATTTTCGCAACATCAGCAACAATAAGCATCGGATTTGAGATCGTTTCAATATAAACCAACCCGGGTTTTAAACCTGATATCACCTTTTCCAGACCGTCAAGATCATAATTTCCATTATCGGAAGTAAAATACTGAATATTCAGACCTCTTCGGTATTTCAGGACTGACTCAATAAATGAAATAGTTCCACCATAGATTTCTGTGAAGAATAACCATGGTCGGGTCTTATTTCCAAACTGAAAAATTGAAAGTGCAGTATCTATAGCTGACATCCCTGACTGTGTCAGAAGAGCCCAGCCTGAGCCTTCAAGTTTCATTATTCCCTCTTCAGCAGATACAACAGTAGGGTTACGATAACGGGAATAAATGTAAAGGTCAGGTTCTCTTGCATGTTCCGTCTCTTTCCTGAAAGCATCTTCAGTCGTTAAAGCATCATAAAGTTCAAAACCGGCATCTCTGTAAACAGGAATCCGGGAACTGTTAATCTCCTTTTTTTTCATCTCTCTCAACATTTAGTTGTTCAGTAATCAAAGTATTTATATTAAGCGGCTTAAAATCCATATAGAATATTATACGGTCTAAAAGTTCTCCGGATAAAAACAGAGAAGCAATAAGAATATCAATATTGGAGTTATGCAAAATCATGCTGGTTCCTGACACAACAAGGAATGCTATTCTAAGGAATCTCAGACTAAAATATATACCGTTTCGATTCTCATCAGATAGGTTATAAACTGATAATACTAATTTAATCAAAGCAATAAAAATAAAAGGCAGAACCATTTCTGAAAAAAAAGAAACTATTAGTAAAGCGCTTATAAATGTTTGTCCGCTATGCAGGATAACAGCTTTACTTCCGTATGTATAGGCATAGACACTATCTATCAATAGGAGGAATATAAGTCCGATAATAGAAGAGGCAACCATAAATCCGGGAATGAAGAAAAAAACTGCAAGTATAGAAATAAAAGAATAAACTATTAAAGCAGTAATCTCCCGGCTCAACGGTGAGTTTCTAATGTTCGCAACTGATCTCCATGACCGCAGTTTTCTTCCAAGGTGAAAAAAGGAAACAAATCCTGCCAGAAGAAGAACCGGTACAAAAATCTTTTTTTCAGGAAACACCCCTTTGATAAAGGAAGTGATTATTGTCGCCACTGATATTGTTGATAAGAAACTGAAAATTATCAGACTTGTTTCATTTGAAACGTATTTCTCACCCGAGGTTGTTTTTTGATCTCTTTGTCCAAAAATATTTTCAGGTATTATTTTCAGAGAATTGATATTTTGGTTAGCAGTAAATTCTATTGCCGGACTAAGCTTCTCATCCGGAAACCAGGAAAAGACATTGCCAGGATTTTGTTCAGACAACTGGCCAAATCTGAGAGCTCCGGTAGGGCACGCAGATGAACAGGCTGGTTCTCGACCTTCGAGCAAACCTGAATAACAAAGATTACATTTGACTATAGTGCCTGATTCAGGTTCAAATTTTGGTGCATCATACGGGCAATTCCATTGACAGTATCTGCATCCTATGCACCTCAATTTATCAATTAGAATCGCACCTGTTACTGTTTCTCTGCTAAAAGCTGAAGACGGACATCCTGTCATGCAAACAGCTGATTCACAATGATTACAGGCTATAGACAAGTTAATGACGGGAAATATAAGCTCAGCTTCCTGATTAAAAGTAAAGATATTCCTTGGGTGAACAGACCATCCGTTTTCAATAATACAGGCAGCACTGCATGCTTTACAGTCAACACACTTGTTATAGTTAAAAATAAAGCCTTCACGCATAATTAATCAACTCCTTCAATTTCAACTCTGTTATCATGATATGCTGCACCATATCCCATATCAGTTTCCTTTCCGGCAATAAGCCGGTTGGAACCTCCTCCCTCATTAAACCAGATTCCGTTTGAAAGTACGACCAAACCCGCGGAAACTCTGTTAGAAATTTCAACCCTGCTTATCAATTCTCCTGATTGATTGAATAATTTAATTCTTTGCCCGTTTCTGATGTTACGCCTCCTGGCATCAATATCCGAAATTCTGATAACTGGTTCCGGGTTTGTTTCTTTGATTATTTTCAGATTTCCAAATTGTGAGTGGATACGGCTCCCAGTGTTCGGAGTCAGAAGCAGCAGCAGGAATTTAAATTCTTCCTGTGTCTGAAAAATGCCGGAATAATCGGGTAATGCAGAAACACCCCATTTTAAAGCGGCTTCCGAAGAAAATATCTCAATTTTGCCAGATGGTGTTTCAAATTTCAGATCTTCGAAAGCTATTAGCTGAAGTCCCGGAGCAAGAACCGGTGACTCTTTAAGTTGGTCAAGAGTAATTCCCGAATAACCGCTGATCCGTTTTTCAAGCCATTTCTCTATATTATCATTGCCCGGTTCCGGTAAAATCTCATTGCTGATATTCAGATTTAACCTTTTTGCCAGATGAAAATATATCTCACTTTCAGGGAGTACTTCACCGGGAGATTGAATTACTTTAGGTTTGAATTGAACATATGGAGACCAGTAAGATCCTACTATATCGGATTGTTCGAACATATCCTTTGCAGGAAGAATAATATCTGCTAAAATTGCAGTGTCAGTCATGAATTGTTCAACCACGACTTTAAACAACAGATTTGAAAATGCTTTATTAACATTGTTTGTATCCGGTGACTGAAGGAGTGGATTTCCTCTTTCAATCCATGCTGCTTTTAGCTCAGGATCGTGGGTATTCAACATATCTGAACCCAGCGTCGCCATCGATATTGTTCTTCGGAATGGCATATCTTTTTCATAATCAGGATAGTATGATAATGGTTCTTTTATATCGTCAAAGATTGAGCTTTGCAGGTTTGCATAATTGAATCCTGAGCCTGATTTGCCAATATTTCCAGTTAAAACAGCAAGCAAAAGAATAGATCGTATTGTCTGACCTCCGTTCGTATGACGTTGCAATCCGTATCCGGGAATGATTGTCAGCGGTCCTTTTTTGCCTATTATTCCCGCAAGTCCAACAATGTTTTCTTCAGGAATACCTGTAATCAGTTCGGCATCAGATGCTGAAATATTCAATGACCGCTGCAACTCATCAAAACCCTTGACATGTTTTACTATAAAATCATTGTCAATCAGTTTCTTATCAATAAGAATTCTGGCTACAGCAAGCGCAAGCGCACCATCTGTTCCAGGTTTGGGGCTGATAAGCATATCTGACTTATCAGCGGTTGGCGTACGCAACGGGTCAATGACAATTATCCTGCAGCCCTTTTCTTTAGCTCTGGCAATAAAGGCAATTTCCTGTATATTGGTTTCAGCAGGGTTTTTACCCCAGATAATTATTGTCTTAGCATTTTCGAGATCCCACGGAACATTATGTTTTACGGAACCCAATGTCAGCCGTACTGCTTCAAGTCCTGCAGGCCAGCAAAGATTTCCATAAGTTATTGTTGCTCCTCCAAGAGCTTTCCAGAATGAGTAACCAATTTCATTTGTAAGCCCCGACATACCGCTTCCTCTGTACCAGATAATACTTTTTGAGCCCCATTTTTCTATAACAGATCCTATTTTATCGGTTATAATATCAAAAGCTTCTTTCCTGCTGATTTTCTTAAATCCTCCGGATGACATTCTTTTCATAGGATAAATAATCCTTTCAGGGGAATGCATCCTTTCTATATAGGATAACCCCTTTATACAAGGGCCTTCGGGAGTCGCAAGGTTATCTGAATAAGGAAGAATCCTTACTATCCGGTTATTTTCAACCTGCACCCTGAACGAACAGGTGCTATAGCAGTTTCTGGGGCAGGCAGTTACGTATTCTTCCACTTTCAAATGCAAATGGATCCTAAAAACTATTTAAAAAGCAGAGCTTCATCTTCAACAACATTACTTATTGTAAGTTCCCTTTTGTTCATATCAGAAATATAAACTTCATAAGTAATCCTGTCCCGTCCGATATATTGCATATAAGTGTAACTCACTGGTCCTGTCGAAAATTTAACCAGAGAGCCACTTAAATTTATCTTTGCGGAGATTTCTGCTTTAGGATAAGCTTTTATAAACCGAAAATAATCAGATGTTGAACCTATGGCTATATTTCCAAGAGTATCAACATCTTCCGGCTTTTCTGAAGTATTAACAATGACCTCTTCAAAAGCTAGATCCGATATATTTCTTATTCTTACATCAGTAGGCCCTTCGGGTGAGAATTCTTTCTTTTTACAGGAGATAATCGATAAAACCAGGAGTGAAAATATGATAGCCTTTTTCATGATCAAGGATTAATATTAACCTATATAATCTGACCTGAAATATAACACTTTAGTTGCAACCGGTTTAAATAATTATGTTACTATTTAAAGGGATCCATCCTTTATTGCCGTCCGAAAGCCTTATTTCAGTCCATTCTCCTACTTCGTCTTCGACAGTTACTTTTGTACCTTCGTGTAAAACAAAAATATCATTACCACTTTTGTCTGGTGAACTTTTACCACTCACTACCGGACTGGAAATTATTGCTTTATGACTATCATAAACCAATGATTTATTGCGCGCTGTAAAAGCAAATGAAGTCAGTGACAAAATTATAAAAGCGATTGCTAACCAGAATCCGATCACTTTATATCGATGCCTTTGAGAATAGATGTACAATGACAATAACAGAAGAAAGATGATAAATGATACTATACTGATTTTTGCCCAGGTGTTAGTCTTGAGAGAAAGAGATACAAAGTTATACCATTTTATAAAAAAGAGCTCGGGAATTTCCTGAAAACGGTCCACAATCAAAGTTCTGGCAACCTGCAGGTTATAATTTATATCTTCATCCGTTGGTTTAAGCAGGTAAGCGCGTTCATAAAAGAGAATTGCCAGAGGTATATTGTTCAGTTTAAAATATGCGTTCCCCATGCTATAATCCAGATTTGCAGATCTGTACCCGGTATTATAAATATCTGTCCAGACCTGCAACGCCTCTTTGTAACTGCCTGCAGTAAAAAAAGTTACACCCTGATAATATTTGTCTTTATTTGAACCCTGTGAAGCAGCAGTATTTATAAAGAGAGAGACGAAAAGAAGAATCAAAATATATCGTATTTTCGAGTCCATTTTCTAGCCTATTAAGTTTTCAACTGACTTAATAAATTGTGATGCACCTTCATAAATTGATCCAGGTTCCGTACCGGAAGAGGATGGTGCAAATCTTTCAAATTCGCAAGCATCAAGTATTTTAGACAAGTTTTGAATATGATCTTCCTCAATGCCCTGTTGCTGAAGGGCAGCGATGGCATTATTCCTGGTAAGATCAGAAACAGGAATATTAAGTTTGTCGCTCAGGTACCCCCATATCGCTTTAAGAATCTCATCATAAAACTGATCTATTTCTTCATTTTTCATACATACAGATGCGCTATGCAGTCTTTTAATTGCTACTTTTCCTGCTTTCCTGTTTCTGACCATAGAGCTGTCTGAATTTCGTCTGATGTGTTCCCTTCTTAGAAAAAGTATCAGAAGGAAAGCCAAAAGTGAAAATGCGTAGGCACAATAAAATGATTGTTTAGAGAATAATATATTATCAGCTTTTTTCAGGTTTCCCGGGTCTGATTTTATAAACCGGATATCCTTTCCCAGGTACTTTACATCTTCCTTTGATACACCTCCGTAAACTGTGGCACCTGTATTCTGTCCACTTACTTTCTGTGCGCTAAAATGGAACTCTTCAGTTGTCAGTTTATCATACCTGCCATTTGCAATATTAAAGTATGAATAGGAAATCGGTGGTATTGTGAAATCCCCATTATGCCTGGGTATCATTAAGTACTCAAAACTTTTTTGTCCGTTCGTTCCGTTAATTCCATTCCTTATATCATCAGTAATTTTGGGATCATAGACTTCAATATCCGGCGGTAATTTAAGTACAGGTGCAGAAGCTATTTTCAGGTTGCCATTTCCTGATATAACTATCTTAAAGGTCACAGCATCATTTACATTGACCGACTGTTTGTTTAAAGTGGCCTTTAAATCTAATTTACCGACCACACCCGAAAAATCAGATGGCTGCACTCCGGGCAGAGCTTTAACTTTTATTTTAACCGGCTGACTTGCAGCAGCTTTTGGAACTGTCTGATATGATGAAAAGAAGTCGCCAAAAAAAGGATCGGACTCACCCCTAGTTTTTTGTTGTATGAGAACAGATATTTGGACCGGATCGATATTGATTTCTCCGGTGACTTGCGGATAAAGCAAAAACTGTTGGATTACTCCGGATCCATATATTGTTCCGTTTACATTTTCCTGACGCAGTGAAGTGAGGGGTGGCGTTTCAATATCAGATCGCAGGAAACTGTTAAAAGAGGGGTATTTAATTTCATTAATACCTGCGATATTTACACGTGAATAGATTTTAACAGTTGCGACAACAGGCTCACCTATTAAAATTTCCTTGCGGTTGACCGACAGATTGATGAAAAGATCTTTTCCCGAAGATTCTATTTCAGAATCAACTGCAGAATTACTACTGCCTGATGTCACATTCTGTTTTTGAGAAGTGTTTCCAATAACCTCAATGTGCAATGAATCGGAGTAATATGTTTTATTTTTCAGAGTAAATGAAGCCGGTGGAATAACGAATTTACCTTCTTTTAAAGCCTGCAGATAATAAACATAGGAATAAGAAGTCTGATTCGACATTTTACCGTTTATTATCTGTGTACTCGAACTGTAGGAAGTCTGAGGACCCATAAGTTTATAAAAACTTTTAAATGACGGTGCTGAAAATTCTCCTCCGCCCGCATTAACAGTCCACATTACAGTAAACTGTTCCCCTGAATTCACAACAGCCTGATATTCAGCCTTTACATATATATCCTGTGCAGATACTGAGTATGATAAAAAGAAGATTAACTGATATAATAATGCTTTTCTCATTTTCATTCTGTCAAATTACCAGTTTATCCTTGATCTCACTTTTTCTTTTGTTGCTTTTGCAAGTTTAACTTTTTCCTGGACATTTTTTTCATCATTTGCCAGGGAATTAAGCAGTCTTTGAGCATCCTCCCTGGAGATTTCCTGTTTCTGAGGCTGTTTTTGTTGCTTCTGGTCCTGATTTTTGTTCTGATCCTGTTGTTGATCTTTATCTTTATCCTTCTTATCTTGCTGATCTTTCTTCTGATCTTCTTTCTTTTTATCCTTATTCTGATCCTTCCTGTCTTTGTCTTGTTGCTGTTTTTTCTGCTGTTCCTGCTGTTGTTTCAATAAATCCTGCACATATGATAGATTATATTTGGCTTCCTTGTTATCAGGACGAAGCTTTAGAGAATTTTTATATGCATCTATGCTTTCCTGGAGCTTATTTGCTTTAAACATTGAATTGCCCAGATTATATAATCCCGCCGACTTCTTTATCCTGTCGTCATTCTGATTTGTATTTTCAACAAATTGTTTACCAGCTTCTTCAAATTTATTCTGTTTATAAAGTGCATCGCCAACATTAAATACAGCATCAGTGGCTTGTTTATTATTGTCAATAGCTTTTCTGTAGGATATCTCGGAATCTGAAAATCTATTCTTTTCATATTCCCTGTTACCTTTCCTGATTAATTTCTTGTCAGTCTGTGCATTCAGCGCGGTAGTAATAATCAAAAATACACTAAGCGTAAGATTTTTGAGTATTGACTTGTTCACAATTATTTGAATCAATCTGAACATAACTGTTATTGCAATAGATTAAACTTTAAATTTAAATAATCGTATGTTCGCCAACCTTCTGTTTTTTCTTTCCATAACAACAAAATCAAACAAAAGTAAAAACAAGGCCAGTGCAGCAAATATCTGGAATTGGTCGTTATATTCGGTGTACATGGTGCTCTCCAGATCCTGCTTTTTCATTTTTTTAATACCACTGAAAATTTCATCAAGCCCTATATTTGAATTGCTTGCCCTGACATAGTTTCCGTTGGTGCTAAGAGCTATTTTTTTAAGGATTTCTTCGTCAAGCTTAGTTACAACAGTGTTACCTTCAGCGTCTTTAAGGTAGTCCTTTCTGCCGTTAATTATCATTGGTATGGGAACTCCCTCAGTCGAACCAATTCCTAAAGTATGTATAATAATACCTGCTTTTGCAGCTTCTTCAGCTGCTTTTATGGGGTCATCCTCATGGTTCTCACCATCTGTAATAATTATTATAGCCTTACTCTTTCCTTCGCCCGGACTGAATGATCGTATCCCGAGATCAATAGCCGCACCAATTGCAGTTCCCTGTTTTGGCACCATATTTGGATTTATTGATGAAAGAAACATTTTTGCTGATATATAATCTGTTGTCACCGGAATCTGAATGTATGCATCTCCGGCAAATACAATAAGCCCTATTTTATCATTGTCAAGGTTATCAACCATGCGGGATATGGCCTGTTTTGCCCTTGTAAGCCTGTCAGGTTGAATATCCTGCGCAAGCATAGAATTACTTACATCCAATGCGATTATTACCTCAACTCCCTGTTTTTTAACATCTTCTATTTTAGATCCGAACTGTGGCCTGGAAAGCATAATTATACCTGACGAAACTGCAGCTAACTGTAAAATGAATTTTATTGTCGGACGAATTCCTGACATTTCAGGAACAAGTCTGCTGACAAGATTGATATCACCTAATCGCTTCCATGTTCTCTTTTTCCTTATTTCATTTATTATATACAATATTATTATCGCCGGAAGTAGAAGCAACAGGTACAAAAAGTCTGGATTTGCAAATCTGAACAATTGCATTTTCTGTTCTGTGTTTAAGTAAGGTTTTTGAATATTGTATTCCTGGCTGTAATCTCAATGACCAGCATAAAGAAAGCAATTAATGCAGGTAATAAATATCTCTCCTCTTTCCTGCTGAACTGTTTAACATCAATTTTTGACTTTTCAAGCTTGTCAATTTCTTTATAAACTTGCGTAAGTTTATCATTATCAGTTGCTCTGAAATATTTTCCACCTGTTGTCTGAGCTATTTCCTGAAGGATTCCTTCATCAATTTCCACAGGCATGTTCTGATACTGTATGCCGTATGGCGATTGAACCGGATATGGAGCCATTCCCTGTGTACCAACTCCGATTGTATAAACCCTTATTCCAAAAGTTTTTGCAATACCTGCTGCAGTTGCCGGGGCAATTTCACCCTTGTTATTTACACCATCAGTCAGAAGAATTATCACTTTGCTTTTTGCCTGAGAATCTTTTATCCTGCTAACTGCTGTTGCCAGTCCCATTCCGATTGCAGTTCCGTCTTCTATCATTCCGCTCTGAATTTCACGAAGCAGGTTGATTAATACAGCATGATCTGTTGTCAATGGACACTGTGTAAATGATTCCCCGCTGAAAACTACAAGACCAATCCTGTCGTATGGTCTTCCGGAAATAAACTCTGTGGCAATGTTTTTTGCTGCTTCCAGTCTGTCGGGTTTGAAATCACGTGCCAGCATGCTTCCTGAAATATCCTGAGTAAGAACAATATCGATACCTTCCGTTGAAACATCCTGAAATTTGTCTGTTTTCTGTGGACGGGCAAGAACAAAAATCAGCATAGTAATTGCAATTGTCCGAAGGGCGAAAAAAACATGCCGGAGAATGTGCCTGAAAGTAGTTCCGGCTTTAGAAAAAGACAGTAATCCCGGCATTCTCAACGAAGCATTTGCTTTTTGCTGCTTCAGGATATAAAACGCGACCATAGCAGGTATTGCTATAAGCAGATAGAGGAACAGAGGTTCAGCAAATCTTATCCCATTCATTTCCTTCCCTCCTTTTCACTTGCTTTTTCTTCATTTGCCACTGACATCACTTGCTCTTCCCTGGTTGCCAGCACAAAATTCCACGACGTTTGAAAGTGGGATTCATTTTCTGCAGGTATGGGTTTATATTTTGCAAATTTCACAAGATCAGCACCTGTCAGTACTGTTTTCAGATCATTGTACGTTCCGTTTTTCTTAAATCCTGTTTTAACAAGAGCATCTAGTGTCTCTGCAGTAGTTAGTTCAAGAGAATATACACTGAACCTGTTTTCCAAATACTGTCGCAATATCTCTGTAAGGGAGGTATAGTATTTTTTTGTTTCTCCTCTTTGCCAGAGTTCTTCATTTTTAAGTCTTTCGAGTTCCCGGAAGGCTATAACATGAGCCGACTCAGGAGGAATATAAGTCACTGTTTCAGCTACTGGTTTTATAAATTTGCGCAGGAACCTGATTGCGGCATATGTTAAGACAGCAACCAGGGAAATGATCAGAATCCAGGGAAGCACTTCACCAAACGTGACAGGGGCTTTATAAGGTTTAATGATATCAAATATTTTTGCAGCAGTATCCGGAGGAGCAAGCTTAACCCGCATAACTTCAAGCATGGCATAATCAGAATAAAACCTTTTAATTCCACCTTCATTTTTAGTTTCGGCAAAAACAGGTCTGACCTGATAACGTCCTGAATCAAATGATGTTATCAGATACTTTTGTATGATTTTAATCCTTCCATTCTGAACAATTGAGCTATCGACCCGGGGACCTGAGATAATCTCAATGTTTTTACACAGGGTATCCTTGAATACAGGAAAGGTAAGTCTCAGTCCGGACGGTTTATCGATAATGATTGTATACTTAATCTGATCGCCTATAAAAATTCTGGATGAATCAAAAGAAGAAGTGATGTTTACATTCTGTCCGGATGAAGAAACGATAATTGAAATAAACAGAAATATTAAAATAAACAGCTTCTTCATAAAAATTATCTTTTCTCAAACAACTTTATAAGTGGCTTTACATAATCCATATCCGTTCTTAGCTCTGCAGAGTCAACACCACATCTTTTAAAGATATTATTTATGGTTTCAATATGATTCGTCCACCATTTTTCATATGCTCTTCTGGTAGAACCAGAGGAGGTATCTATCCATTTCTCTTCCCCTGTTTCCGAATCTGCCACTTTTACTAAACCGATATCAGGAATAGACTGCTCAACAGGATCGTACACTTTCAAAGCAACGATATCATGCTTGTTTGAAGCAATTCTCAATGCTTCCTCGAATGCAGGAACCATGAAATCGGAGATTATGAATGTTGTACATCTTTTCTTAATAGCATTTGTAAGGAAGCGCAAAGGTTCGTCAAGATTTGTTCTTCTGCTTTGCGAGGCAAAATCAAGAAGTTCCCTGATTATTCTGAGAATATGTTTTTTCCCTTTAAGCGGTGGTATGAATTTTTCGACCTTATCGGAAAAGAAAATTACACCAATCTTATCATTATTATATATTGCAGAGAAAGAGAGCACTGCAGCAACTTCAGTCATTACATCTCTTTTGAAGCTGACCTGTGTTCCGAAATTTCCCGATCCGCTTACGTCAATGAGTAACATTACGGTGAGTTCCCTTTCTTCTTCAAAGACCTTCACATACGGATGGTTAAAACGGGCAGTAACATTCCAGTCAATACTTCTTATATCATCGCCATACTGATATTCCCTTACTTCACTGAAAGCTATCCCACGTCCTTTAAAAGCACTATGATATTCACCGGCAAATATATGGCGGCTTAATCCTTTTGTTTTTATTTCAATTCTCCGGACTTTTTTTAATAATTCAAGTGCTTCCACTTTTGAACAAATTATTTTTCAGATTCAATAGATATAACACATGACCATTTCCCTTCCATAATCTCGATCTGGTAATCTTTCCCATTTCGTTTATCTATCCATTTATTCTCTCCTTTTTTCAGATATTGAGAATTAAGTTCTTTTACTTTTTCAGGTTTCATGCCCGCATCACAAATTATTCTCACACTTCTGCAGACAGAATCAGGATTAAGGAAAAACAATACCGTCTGGTTCTCAGAATTATCAGAATATTTCAGATAACTAAACTTATTGTTTACCACGTTGTTATAATTCATTTCGCGGCGATTCTCCTTCATGTACTTCAGAATTTCTTTTCCCTTATACCCAATAAGATTCTGACTTTGCGTACATGCGCAAATCAATATCAATGCTGCAGATAGTATAATGATTTTCATATTTGCTAGGGGACTTCTACAACATTAAGAATTTCTGATATTATATGATCCTGGTTAACATTCTCGGCTTCAGCCTCATATGTAAGGCCAATCCTGTGGCGCATCACATCATGACAAATCGTTCTGATGTCTTCAGGAATAACATATCCCCTTCTCTTAATGAATGCGAAAGCTTTTGCCGCCAGTGAAAGATTTATTGACGCTCTTGGAGATGCACCGTATGAGATCATATTTTTAAATGCAGGAAGCCCATATTTATCGGGATTACGAGTTGCAAAGACTATATTGAGAATATAATTTTCTATTTTCTCATCCATATAAACTTCCCTCACAATGTTTCTCGCTCTTATAATATCAGCAGTTTTCAGAACTTTATTTGCTTTAGGAAAATCCTTTTCCAGGTTTTCCCTTATTATAAGTTTTTCTTCCTCCATTGCTGGATAATCAATTATAACCTTCATCATAAATCGGTCTATCTGTGCCTCAGGCAGAGGATATGTTCCTTCCTGTTCAATAGGATTCTGAGTAGCAAGAACCAGAAATGGTTCATCAAGTTTAAAAGTATTCTCACCGATTGTGATCTGCCTCTCCTGCATTGCTTCGAGAAGCGCACTCTGAACTTTTGCAGGAGACCGGTTTATTTCATCAGCAAGAATAAAATTTGCGAAGACAGGTCCTTTTTTAACAATAAACTCCTCCTTCTTCTGGCTATAAATCATTGTACCAATAAGATCGGCAGGAAGAAGATCAGGAGTGAACTGGATCCTGCTGAATTTTGCATCTATTATTGATGCCAGCGACTTAATTGCCAGTGTCTTTGCAAGACCAGGAACTCCTTCAAGCAGAATATGACCATTTGCAAGCAGTCCAATCATAAGGCTATCGGTCAGGTGCTTTTGCCCTATAATAACTTTGTTCATCTCCATCCTGACAATGTCGACGAAGGAACTCTCCTTTTCAATTTTTTCATTTAAGATTCTGATGTCAGCAGTTTGCTCCATAGCTTAAAAATTTAAGTAGCAAATATAGTAATTTGAGTATCATTAACCATACCTGATTTCTTTTGAAAAAAAGGTACACAAAAGAAGCCCGGAATTCTTTAACTTCGTGTTAATGAGTGTTAAATATTAGTTAAAGGTTAAAATTAAAATCTTATTTTTATTCCCGATCGTGGCTGTTGAAAAAGTCCTGTGTGACCCTTCGTGACAACCTTAGTGTCCCTTCGTGGTAAAACCTAAACCATTGAACCACAAAATATCACAATCCCGAGTACTCGGGATCTCAAAGGAACACAAAGAGAAGAAATCAAGGAAAATTACTTTTTTCAACATCCCCTATTGATAAAGGATTCCAGCTAAATCCTGATCTGACAGAACTTCTTATCATTAATATAATCGCCAGCAGTACAGCCCCAATATTGAAATCCTGAGGCAGAACCGGGTGAAGAACAATAAAACATGCAGATATGTAAAATAACAACCTGAACCAGAGAGTCCCCGATTTATTTATTATCAGCATGACCAAACAGATAATAATAAACGGATTCAGCCACAGGATATTCATATTCCACTTCATCTGTTGATGATCGGTGAAAAAATTAAAGAAGATCATTAAAATGGAAAGTATAGAAAAAACTGAATATATTATAATATCAACTGCCCTGATAATCCTTCTGCTTTTTGTCAGCCCCGCCATAATAAGGATAAGTATAATTACTATTGTAAATATAAACGGAGGAGATATAAGAAACATTTGTTTTACAAAAGGTGCATCAAAATCAAGTATAACCACTGGATTCTGAAGAAGAGGGATCATTTTATCGGATCTTTGTATAACTGATTTTGACAATTCATTCTTCATATCTATTGGAAGAAACATTCTGTCTCTGAATAAGGCTTTTTTATCAGAGGTTGAGCCCATAATAAGATCGACACCGAATTTATACCACGGGTATGGATTCTGATATTTAGCGACCAGGTCCCTGAACGAGGGTATATTGCCTGTTTCCGGCGGAGGATATTTCAGCTTCTCCCCTATTGCTCTTTCAAGCATATCTCTGATACGTGTGGAACAATCATCGTAAAAAAAATCATATCTGTACATTACATTCTCCGGTTTTAGATTCTCATTTATAAGTGATACCAGATTTCTCGTTTCAACAGCATTAATATTTATTTTTTGAGAATATACGTACCGTTTTTCTGTAATGTACTCTTGCAGGAATCCTTTTAACGATTCGGCCATCAGCAAGTAATCCAATCTTCCTTTGGCAAATTTCCAGACGAAATTGGGGGTACTAAAATCGAATACACCCCAGTTATAAACAGTATCTTCGTGCTTTTCATGTATTACGATTCTTAAAGCGCTGTGGCCATAGATCGAGTAAGTTTCGGTTCCAGGTCCACATGTTAATAAATATACAATAGTATCGTTAGCCGACTGAGAGAAAACTCTCAGAGAGTGAGTCAGAAATATTAACAAGCAGAAAACAACTATTTTCTTCATGATTTTTCTCATTATGTAAACGTAAGGGATTTTTGTCATAAATAAAAGTTTGTTAGCTTTACGCCCGCAATATATTGAGGATTTAATTGCTCAGAATAAATAATCTCAAATAAGCATTCAAGATGAAAAGAATTACGATAATTATAATTGGGCTGTTAACATGTGCTTTTTGCAATTGTCAGACAAACAGCCCTTTTCCTATCACGGATCTTCATGTTCATTGTAAAGGAGGTTTTACAATTGAAAACGCAGTTTTGAAATCCAAAAATGAAAATATAAGGTACGGAATAGTCACAAATGCAGGTATAGGATTTCCTGTTCACAACGACAGTCAAATTGATTCAGTTATAAACTCCCTCAGGAATTATCCGCAGTTTTTAATAGGTATGCAGGCTGAAGGAAGAGAATGGCTTAATAATTTTTCAAAAGAATCAATAAATAAATTCGATTATGTATTCACAGATGCCATGACCTTCACAGATGCAAAAGGAAGAAGGAACAGGATCTGGATAAAAGAAGAGACCTGGATCGATAATGAGGAAGAATTTATGAATTATCTTGTCAACACCATAGTCAGGATATTAAGTACCGAACCCATAAATATGTATGTGAATCCTACTTATCTACCAGCTCAGATGGCAGACAGATATGACTCATTCTGGACTGATGAAAGAATGGACAGGGTAATCAAAGCAGCGAAGGATCACAATATTGCCATAGAGATAAACAACAGATTCAGGATTCCTTCGGCCAGATTTATATCCAGGGCTAAAAATGCAGGGGTAAAATTCACCGTCGGAACAAATAACATGGATTCCAATTTCAGCGGCGCTGCTTATGCTGTTGAAATGATAAATAAATGCCACCTGACTCAGGCAGATTTTTACCAGCCTGTCAATAAAAGACAGAATGGGAAGCTTTGATTTAGCCAGGGTTTTAAAGTTCCTGCCAGGAATTATTCTGGGATTGACCGTGCATGAATACTGTCATGCCTTAGTTGCACATATGTGCGGTGATTCAACTTCAAAAGATCAGGGAAGGATTTCTCTTAATCCATTAAAACACATCGATCCTCTTGGGTTTATAATGTTAATATTTGTGGGATTCGGATGGGCTAAACCTGTTCAGTTTAACGAGCAGAATCTCAGGAATCCTAGAACAGATGTTATTAAAATTGCACTAGCCGGACCACTTTCAAATGCTGTGATCGCGATGATCCTCTCTGTTATATTATCCCTTCTTTCTTCTGTTGCAGTTATCCGCATGGCTCAGGTTATGCAGATTGTATCAGAAGTTTTTATTTATGCAATTTATATAAACTGGGGACTCTTTATTTTCAACCTCATTCCATTACCGCCGCTTGATGGTTCACATCTTTTATTATCTCAGTTCAAAAGATTTCCGGTACTCTATAATGGATTGTATAAATATGGTTCACTTCTTTTGTTCGGATTAATTATAATGAGCTTTATAACGAAGATAAATGTATTCCCGATATGGCCGGTTATACAATTTCTCGGTGAAGGTTTCCTTTCTATCGTAGGATACAAATAGTAAATGAAAAAGAGACAAATAGAAAAATATATTTTAAACAGTTTTATTAATTTCGCAAATTAATTTATGCATTCAATTTTATAAATATCTATAAATCAAAATTTGATAAAATGAAGACAGTTGGTTCAACATTTGTTATTGCCATATTCTTTTTATTCTTTTCAAATTACACACAGGCACAGACAGAAACACAAGCTGAAAAACTTATGACTGCGCTTAAATTGAAAGACCTGAAGAATGCCTTGATATTGGTGCAAAATGTTGACTCTGTTAATTATATGGATAAAGATAATTACACTTTATTGATGTCAGCTTCAGTTCTGGACGATACAGATGTCGTAAAGATATTGTTGAAAAAGGGATCTGATCTGGACTGGCAGGCAAAGAATGGCGTAACTGCTTTGATGCTGGCTGCTCATGAGGGGTGCACTGATGTTGTAAAAATATTATTGGAAAGTGGATCTAAATATGATTTGCAGGCTAATAATGGAGGAACAGCTTTAATGAAGGCTTCTCAAGAGGGACACCTGGAAATTGTAAAGCTGTTGTTGGAAAAAGGTGCAAATCCAAAAATAAAATCAAAAAAAGGCAAAACAGCGTATGATTATGCAAATGATTATAAAAAGAACAAGAAAATCAGGGCCTTGCTTCTTAAGTATATGAAAAAGTAAAAATTGTACAAATTAATGGACAGTTTTAACAGATTACCTTCGTGGAGAAAGTGTTGCCGGAGGCAAAATGAAAGAAGCAGGAACAACACATTGGGATGCTCCGGATACCGGTGCTACAAATGAAAGCGGGTTTACAGCGCTTCCGGCCAGCTTGCGCAGCTATCCGGTCGATGTTGGCTTCGGTACTATTGGATTCTCTGCATTCTGGTGGTCTTCAACAGATTATCCTGATCCTTTAAATGCCTGGTCAAGGTATATATTTGCTACTGATAGCAAAGTAACCGCATTCTACTACTATAAGACAAACGGATATTCTATTCGTTGCCTGAAAGATAATTAACTGATTAAAAGTTAATTTGGATAAAAAAGAGGACTCAGAATAGACCTGAACTCTGGAATTTTTAGTCGAGTTATACTGCATTTTCTTTATTGTTGTTCTGAGATGGTTCATCTCGACTTTAAGTTTTCAAGAATCACTGAAAACCAACAGTACTAGTTTCACTTACCTGATCCCTCGAAAGGGGGATTGGGGAAAGTGATTAATGTGAATGATTAATACTGTAAATCGTTATATATCAGAATAAATAATAATTGTAGCATTTTGCGACAATGGCTTGTCCTAAAATACTACACTAATAAACTAATTTCAATTCATCATTTATTGTATATAGCTGTTTATCTTATATATATAATGTTTGGTCCAATTATTGATTTCATTCTTTGGCCAAGTGATTAATTAGCCGGAATCAATACAACCACGCTAAAAGATAAAATAACTCATTTTGCGATGATCAAAAATAATAAAGCAAAATTTATGAAAAAACTGATTTCAATATCTTTCCTGGTGATTTTCCCTTTTCTGGTAAATGCAATATGTCTGATTTTTCCATATTATAGTAAATACTTAAATGATTATAGAGAATACTGAATGAATGATTGATTGAGAGGAGTTATTGTATAGATAATACTAATTTTCTATAAAATAGTGGATACAGGCATATCTGATATGCAACCGTTCAGGTGTTACTGTATCCATGGATATTGATTTATCGGTTCTATGTGAACCTATTAGACTTCTGACAATAGTTGATACGAGTCACATCTTACTCTGGTAACGACAGAAGCGGAGGTGTTACTGGCTTAACACTTGGCATTGGGTTCAATGCAATATGAAGTTATGAATAAAAATTTGATTGACAATGAGAAAAGACAGAATAATTATTAATGATTGTGTTAATATTCAGTTAGTTAGTGGTGCCCCCGCCTCTTGACAGATAGGGTTTAAATGTGTGGTTGTGGTACTCTCGAAATCAATTTCCAAAAAAAATTGCTATTAAAATTCTCCTGCAAAAAAAAAATCTGAAAAATATTGTCATTTGAGATGCAGGTATAGCAGCAATTCAGGTGAGTTAATGAGGTATTATATATCAGGTGGGGAGAAAGTCCCGCAAATCGCATAAAAAGGGCATACATTATGAATATATCTACATAGATAGATTAGTAATTTTAAAAATAAAAATACTCCTGAGGTTTATATTAGTGATATAAAAATTAATTTCAATTTAAATTATTCTTAATTTAGTTGGATGGAAACAATAGGTCATCATACTTGTGATAATGTAGGTGGTTATGATTATGTATTTGAAACGGCTCCATTCATTTCAGAATTCAATGAAAAGGAGAAGAAAAAGCCATTTCTGGGGACCGGGTACTATTTTTGGGATGCAACTTTCCAATGGCTAAGGATTGGGGAAATTCCCATTATAATGGTCATTATTGTATATTGGAAGCTATAATAAAAGTGGCAGACAGTATTTTTTTCGATTTAGTCGGATCAAGAAAGCATCTAAATATGCTAAAAACATTACAGAATAAATTTGCCGAATATAATTTTTCTAGAGATAATTGGGAATTAGGTACATTTATCGAGTTTCTAAAAGACAGAGAAAATGAAGATAAGTATAAAGGTATCTTCCCGTACAAAGTTATTCGAGCTGTTGATATTAAACCAAAATCTAGATGGATTTTAAAATTTGTTAAAGGAAAGAAAAATTTCACTAATTTAGACCCAAGGTATATAATTTGTATAATAAACCTAGAAAATGTAACTTTGGCAGAAAAGAAGCTTCTTTGTTTCTAAATTTGTAAATTATGAATGAATTAGTAAAGTTTGAAGAATTAATTGATAGGTTTTTTAAGGATAACACTAAAGAACAGATTCGCCTTATCCTTAAAAAATATGATAATATGAAATTTGAGGGAGTAGATGTTTCGACTTATCTTGAATCTCTTTCGAACGAATTGTATTTTAGTGAGTTTATTTTTGATCCATTAACAAATCAAAAAAATCCTGATTTCATCGATTTTTGGGTAGAAGAGGTATTTACATTTCAATCCGAAAATATTTCATTTATCTGTCAACCTCAAAAAATCGAAATAAATACTAATTGTTCAACTCGATATTCCAGCGAAGATAATACCAACAGGATTGCTGCTTAATAATGGAAACCCTTCCTATACAAAATGCGATAAAATTAATTACGTTTCAAGTTTTAAAAGTTGATTTTAAGCTTGACCCAAGTTGCCTGCAGGCTAAGGAAAATCTTGAGATGCCTCAGTACCTAAAAAATATTAATATTAATCTGGGCTTTGCCATTGGCTATAATGATCAAAAACCACATAATTATTCAGTAAATTTTGATTTAAAAATAACAGAGTCGACCAATTATTTATATCTTGACATTAAATGTATTGCTGTGTTTGAAACAAAAGATCCTATTACAGACGAGTTTAAAGAATCTGGTTTCATAAAAACCAATTCTCCTGCGATCGCATTCCCTTTTCTTCGTAGCTTTGCTAATACGCTTACGTCTAATGCTGGTATTAATCCTATTATTTTGCCGGCATTTAATTTCTCTCCAAAATAGGATTCCATTTACAATTATAAATTTAGATTTACAAACTCTATCAACCTGAGGGTGAAAATGCAGCACTACCCCAAAGGTAATTAGCTCGATTGATAACTCAACTATAAATTTAATTGATTTGAGTTATCAACTTTTAATTTCAGGGTATTGTATAAGATAGACATGTTTGCAAATTGATTGCAAATGATGAAATAAAAAAGGAGCTAAATTGCTCTAACTCCTTGACTTTCTTCGTGATTCCGGTGCGACTCGAACGCACGACCCACAGCTTAGAAGGCTGTTGCTCTATCCAACTGAGCTACGGAACCAATATTTCAAAATTTAATTTATCTATCTCAACCGATTCCGAACGCCAGACCCATCCCGCGTATGCGGGATTGCTCTATCCAATCCCGAAAAACAGAAATCTTCGATTTCTTTGTTTTTCGTGGATCCTCGATTTGATTACGAAGTTAAAATGACTTCGTTCAAATCGGGACTGAGCTACGGAACCAATATTTCAAAATTTAATTTATCTATCTCAACCGATTCCGAACGCCCGACCCATCCCGCGTATGCGGGATTGCTCTATCCAATCCCGAAAAACCGAAATCTTCGATTTCTTTGTTTTTCGTGGATCCTCGATTTGATTACGAAGTCAAAATGACTTCGTTCAAATCGGGACTGAGCTAAGGAACCCTTTTTCAGGTTGCAAAAGTACGTTTTTTTTCAATTTTTGCAACTGTATTTCTTACTGATTGTACTTTTTCACGAAAAGTCTCCGAAACACTAAAGTTATGGCTGCCTTTGAGCCTTATACCTTAGCACCTTTACGTCTTTACATTGTTTTCATATAGTTGACAAGCCCTTTCTTATCAATTATCTGCTTAAGTTTTTCAGCCAGAGGTTCAAAAGAAAATGTTGCCTGTTTAATTATTATCTTACCATCATCAAAATCAATATTCACCTGATCGCCACTCTTATAAGCTTCAACGGCTTCCCTGTGAACTATAAGAAATAAACCCTGGTTAATTGAAGAACGATAGAATATTCTGTTAACCGATTTGACAATTATAGCTTTAATTCCGATATACGAAAGTCCGACAGACGGATGTTCCCGTGAACTGCCACAACCAAAATTATCCCCTGCAATGATAATGTCATCTTTTTTTACGTTTTTACTGAACCCGGGATCGAAATCTTCAAAGAGCAGAGGAGTTATAGCTGCAGGATCAGCGCTTAATACATTATAGGTATGCTTACCGGCAAACATCTGGTCAGTGTTCAGATTATCTACATCTGCATAATTCCAGACTGAGCCAAACCTCCTGTTTTCACCTGATTTTATTTCAAATGTTTTGCTCTGCGCAATTTTATAAGGGAACCTTTCCTTATGCGGACTTTCCCTTGGATCAGTTATAACACCTGTTAAAGATGAATGAGCTACTGTTGCCGGTGAAGCAAGATAAATCTGAGCCTCCTTATTTCCCATCCTGCCCGGGAAATTACGGTTTGCTGTCGAAATTACAGTATGGCCATTTGCAGGAATTCCCTGTCCTGTACCCAGACACGGGCCGCATGAAGGAGTGAGTATATTCGCCCCGGATTCAAGAAATACAGATATCAGACCTTCCTCAATCGCCTGAAGAAAAATCTTTCTTGAAGCCGGAATGATTTGAAGCTGAAAACCTTCCTTAACCATATTACCTTTTAAAATACCGGCTGCTATCCTCATGTCTTCTATCCTGCCGTTTGTACAAGTTCCTATCAGTCCCTCATCAACAACAGTACCCGCAACGTCGGATAATGATTTGATGTTATCTACATTATGAGGAGCAGCCACAACAGGAAAAACCTCATCCAGATTAATATCAATTTCACTTAAATACTTCGCTCCATCGTCGGCCCAAACCCCGCTCGTTTTCTCACCATAAAATTTATCAAGTACTTCATCGGCGGGAAATACGGCATTTTTTGCACCCATTTCTGAAGCAAGGTTAGATATTGTCATCCGGTCAGAAATATTAAGGGTTTTAACACCATCGCCATGGTATTCAATCGACATATAGTTTGCACCGTCGGACCCTAACATTCCTATTATCCATAATGCAAGATCCTTTGCCGAAACATTTTCCTTTAACCTGCCTGAGAGAGTTATTTTAACAGATTCAGGTACCCGGAACCATGTTTCACCCCTTTTCCAGATGCCGGCTGATTCAGTCCTGTCAATACCTGTTGCAAGGGAATTGAATGCCCCTGCCGTACATGTATGACTGTCACTACCAACAATAAGCATTCCGGGTCTCGCATGGTATGACATTATCTGGTGACAGATACCTTTTCCGGCATCATAAAACTTTTTAATCCCCTGTTTAGATACTATATCCCTGATTTCCTGATATTGTGTGGCAAGTTTTGCATCGGCCGGAGGAGCGTTATGATCAAGTATAACCAGCATCTGGTCAGGGTCTGCTGCATAATTCCCTCCCATTTTCTGAAATGTCTTATAAATACTTGATGTATTATCATGAGTAAGAATTATATCGGGCTTTGCAAAAACTATAGCCCCTGCCTGCGCTTTAAATATCTTTTCGGCAAATGTCTGGCGATTCATAATCAAATTATTGAATAGAAATTTATGTATTGTTATATGCTTAAAGGAACAAAGGTACAAAGGCATAACGGGAAACCTTGAATTTTATTTACCTAGCAATCCACCTTTCCTATAAATTTGAAGCTGGACATCTGAGAATGGTTCCGCATGGTAAATTTTCTTATTTTCAATATTCTCAATCTGTCCGGTCTCTAAATTAACTCTGATGTTGTCGCCATTTTTCAGATCCATTTCGGACAGCACCTTACAAATCAGTATTGGGAAGGCTGCATTAATGGCATTTCTTTCGTAGATTGCTCCAAACGATTCTGCAATTATTGCCTGTATCCCAAGTGAAACGAAACAGTCAACGGCCTGTTGTCGGGAACTGCCACAGCCAAAATTTTTCCCTGTAATGATTATATCTCCCGGTTTTGCTTTTTTTGAAAAGTCTTCAAATCCTTCAAGGTTATCAAATGTACAGCGGCCCATCTCAGTAATTTCGGTAATTGAAAGATATCTGTTATGAAAAATCATATCAGTATCAATATTATCCTTTGGTATGAGCCAGATTCTTCCTTCCAGAACGAAGTTTTTCCCATTTATGACCTTATTAATTACCCTGTGAAGATGATCTTTAATATGCATTTCTTCAGCCTTTCCCGGTTTTATGAACACGCTTGGTTTTTCAGGTATATTGTCAGCAGTGGTTATGTAGCCTGCAACAGCTGAAGCCGCAACAACTGCTGGTGATGCAAGATAAACACTTCCTTTGCCTTGCTTGCCTGAAAAATTTCTGTTTCCTGTGCTTATAGTGACCTCACCAGAACCATTCTGTCCTACCTGTCCTGCCGCACAACCGGCACATCCCGCATTTGATACCAGTGCTCCTGCTTTTTTAAAGATTTCAATAAGTCCTTCATTCAGGCACTGTTTCCATATTTCATCTGTAGCCGGAACAATTTTCAGGACAACACCGGGTGCTACCTTGCGGTTTTTAAGGATACTTGCAACCTTATTCATATCATTCATCCTGCCGTTTGTACAACTTCCAACGAATGCAGAATCTATTTTTCTTCCAAGTACTTCTGAAACATTTACAGTATCGTGAGGTTCTCCGGGACGTGAAACCATTGGTTTGAAAACCGTTACATCAATTGTAAATATTTTATCATAATATGCTTTATCATCAGCATAGTATGGTTTAAAGATCGTTTTTGACCTCGCCAGGCAATAATCAATGATTGCTTTTGTTGGCGGAAAAAGAATTATTATTGCTCCCATTTCAGTTGCCATAGAGGAAATAGTAATCCTGTCATCCAGGTCCAGATTATCAACAGAATGACCATAGATCTCAATAGAATAGCCAAGAAGTGAGTTAGCTCCGAATATTTTAAGAAGATTAAGGACTATATCTTTAGAGCTCACACCGTCCGGAATTTTCCCTTCAAAGTTAATTCTTGCTGATGGAGGTATTTTAAACCATATTCTTCCATTATGCCAGGCTGCGGCAATATCCATATCGCCCATCCCCTGTCCGAAAGCGCCGATTGCACCAAGAATATTCGCATGTGAATCTGTTGATACGGCCGTTGAACCAGGATAAACATATCCTTCTTCCAGGAGAATATGAGTTCCGATTCCTGCATCGATATCATATACTTTAATGCCGTGTTCACGGGCATAGAGACGGCATATATGCTGATTGACCGCATATTTCTGATCAGATCCGGTTGGATTACAATCGAAGGTGAAAAAAGTTTTATCAGGATCTTTGATTGTTAATCCGAAATCTTTAAGGTTTTTAACCACATTGGCTCCGCCAAAATCGCGTGCTACCCTTGAGTCAATTTCAATATCCACAATATCACCGGGATGAACGACTTCATATTTTGAATGTTCAGAAAGAATTTTCTCAAGCAATGTCATTGCCATATATTCAGTATTAAAGATTAATT
>JBARBF010000080.1:0-9499 GCA_049792755.1 Bacteroidales bacterium
CCTGTGGAACTTTTCCACAACTAGAAAGGAAAGCAACCATTGCGATAGCGGCTAATCCCATTAAAACTTTGTTCTTCATTTTTCTAACCTTTTTTAATACTTTGTTTATTTAACAACTTCCGATCTATTTAGTTTTAATCGTTTCAGTTTAAAAATTACGGTGCGAATATATTAAAATTATAGAACATACCAATATAAAAATGAAATAATCTTATTCTTAGCTGGAAAATTTATTGAAAAACACAACATTTTCTTCCATTATAATAACATCTGATTACATTAATTATTTTCCCCCGAAGTAAAACCAAGAATTCTCAGTCCATTTTGAATCTCTTTGGCGGACATGAAAAGATGCCATAATAGACCGGATCTGTAGTTTTCGATCATAATTATTATCGGGCCCTGATCAATTGCAAGATATCTCTCAGGATACCATTTATGTTTTTCGCTGAAAGCATCATAAAAACCATAAACACCCCATATTTTACTACCAAGAACATAGTAAAAATGCTTCAGGGCATCCATCGATTGTTCCGGAGTATATGGAAAAGCTGAAAGGGAGGCAGTAGGAGAAATTACTCCGGGATCAGTACTTTCACCCGGACAATGAGCTGAATATCCGTTAATTGAATAACTTGCCGTCAATCCCCAGCACTCTTTTCCATATCCTTCATTCCTGTTGGGATTCCTGATACACCATTGCCAGTTTATAAGTGTCTGATTGACATTTTCATGCCAGTAATCTGCATATGAGTCTTTAAGATGACGGGGGTCTAATCCCAGATATGAATAATGAGTCCAGAAGAGAGGACCGCCATATTCAGCAGAACCATTATGGTTTAATGACAATATATATCCATACTTTTCATGTTCTCCTTTTATTTTACCGTCCCTGGCCCATCCTTTATGATAAACATCCGGAGAAACGGGAAAAGTTGGTGAAGATGCTGCAAGCACATATAAGATAAGGCATTCATTATAACCCTGTATAGGAAAATTCATCTGCCAGCTAAAATCCGGAGACCAGTGCCAGTAAATAATGGATTCACCGCCTTTTGTAAACCAGTTCCATTCTACTTCTTTCCATAATGTATCAATTCTGGAAGCAAGCGCTTTTTCCGACTCCGATCCGTTGATAAAATACTGCCTCACCGCCAATAGTCCCTGAATAAGATATGCAGTTTCCACAATGTCTGCTCCATCGTCTTTCCTGCTGAATGGCTTAACTTTTCCGGTTTCACCATACAACCAGTGTGGCCATGCTCCATGGAACCGGTCGGCATTTTTAAGAAAATCCACTATCCTGGTATAACGTTTTAAAGCTTCATCCCTTGAAATAAAACCTCTTTCAATACCAACCAGTATTGCCATAAGACCAAACCCGCTGCCCCCGGTAGTAACAACGTTCGCGTCATTCTCTGGATATAATCCGTCAACATGAAATCTTTCACGGGCCATACCCGACTTAGGCTCAGCGCCATCCCAGAAATATTTAAATGTCCGGTACTGAACAAGCGTGAGGAGCGAATCATCTGTTATCTTTTTAGTCTCTGAAAAACTATTTTTTCCTGTCGTTTTGTCCCTGTTACAGGTACAACTGTTAACCTTAAACAGTAATAAAGCGATTAGAGTACAAAACATGAGTTTTTTCATTGTTATCAATATGTGAAACCAAGTTTTGTCAATCCGTTTTTTACTTCAGGGGCTGACATAAACAAATTCCACAGAAGTCCTGTTCTGTAGTTTTCAATCATACAAATAATTGGCCCCTGGTCAATGGCCAGAGTAGAATTTGCCCACCAGCTTTCAGTGACATCAAAGGCATCGTAAAAGCCATAATCTCCCCAAAGATGGTTCCCAAGAAAATAATAATCAGTTTTAAGAGCGTTCAGGGATTGAGCCGGAGTATATGCAACAGATGAAATCGCAGCTGTAGGTGTTATTACTCCCAGGTCATTGGTCGGTGATTGTGCACTGTATCCCCAGGGATTATCGGAAGCAGTCAACCCCCATATCCCAGGGCTATAGGCAGGATATTTTTTTGGGTTTGCCTGGCAATAGGCCCAATTTATCAGAGATTGATTTACATTTTGTTCCCAATAATCGGCAAATTGATCTTTGAGGTGTCGCGGATCAAGCCCCAGAAATGAATACTGGGTAAAAAACAGAGGTCCTCCATAGTCCTGACCAAGTGGTAAAAGATATCCGTAGTAACTTCTTCCGTTTTTTATGCCTCCGTTATTTGCGTATCCTGTCGTATAAACATCTGCTGTAATTGTATGCGTCGGAGAAGAGGCGGCCATTACATACGTGATCAGTGTTTCATTGTAGCCCTGAATTTTCAGATTGTAACCATAATCAGGTGACCATTCCCAGTAGAGGGTTTTTTCTCCATTTGTAAACCAGTCAAATTCGACCGATTTATATAAATTGTTGATCCTGGTAATTTCTGTTTTCTCTGCCACTACTGTGGAATCGAGGTACTGTCTCATGCAAAGTAATCCCTGGATCATATAGGAAGTTTCAACTATATCGCCGCCATTGTCAGTGGCGCTGAATGGTACAGTTTTACCAGTAACCCCATTTAACCAGTGAGGCCAGACACCATGAAAACGATCGCAGGTCTCCAGGAAGCCGAGAATTTTATCCAGCCTTGACAACCCATCGGTTCTTGAGATGAATCCTCTTTCAATGGCCACAATTATATCCATAATTCCAAATCCTGAACCTCCTATGGTTACTACATCACCTGAGGAATTCCGTTCACGTGCCAAACCACATGAAGGATGCCCAAAATCCCAGAAATATTTAAATGTTTGTTGCTGTACAAGTGTTAACAGATTTTCGTCCGATATAAGTGGAAATTGATAGGTGGAATCGATACCGGTATAAAAATCAGAAGAAAAGCCTCCAAAGACAAAGCCTCCGGCAGAGGTTAAAGCGGAGGATATGGAAAATGAATACCTGGTAAGTCCTTGTGATTTTGCAGTATTGATGGCAGTAAGAGTTTTATTATCGCCTGAGAGAGTCAGGGACAAAGGAGGCCCTGTGAATGAAAAAAACGACTTGTAGTTGGTGGGATCCAGTGCCTGGGAAAAGGAAACCTGAATATTAATTTTTTTATTGTCAATGTTTTGTAACGGGATGGTCGTCATTGCTTTTCCATTGAGATTGATTGAATCAATCACCAAAGAACCGGCAAGGGTTGTAAATTTAAACTGGATGCCCGGGAAAGTCTCCCCCTTGATGCCCCGCAATAAGGAGGAAATTGCCAGTGTGTAATTTGAAGAATTTTGCAAAATGGGAGTCGGAGTCAGAGTTATCGCGGTTGAACTGTTCGTCGAGGTGTAGTTATAATTGACGTTCCCTCCTTTGGAATCCTGAATAGTGATCACTTTAGTTATAGAATTGGTATCCACTGCACTGGAAAATGTAATCTGAACAGGTTGATCATTGGGAACATTTGTTATTGTATTTGCGACATTAAGAGCGGAAGTGCCGATCTTAACACTTATCAGTTGAATCATTCCCTCATTTTTATTCGTGGAAGTATCTTTTTTACAAGACAGGATACCTGTTAAAAATATGAAAAAATATAGCGGGAATGATTTGTATTTCATAACCAAAAGATAAGGAATAAAAAGAAAAGGAAGGGTTGTTTTGCCCTCCCTTTTCAACTGACTGTAAAACTAATTATGGTTTCCCTGAGTTGTACATTAGTGTTATCAGAGCTGGCGTCAGCACCGAATGATAGATGGCAACATCATCGAGAAGACCATGAAAGTGGCCATTGGCAGGATTCGTTTCATCGGCCCAGGTATCAGGAATTGTTGGACTTACCTTATCCTGGATAAATCCAAAAACAAATGAATTATTGGCTGCATTTCCGGCAAATTTCAGACCGGTGGCATTCAGCAGGGGAGCTGGATAAAGATTAAAATCCTGTGCCTTCATTTCCTGACCGTTTATGTACATGGTACCTATCTTGGTAGTATGGTCATATGTACAAACGATATGGGCCCATTGCTGAGCTAACAGACCATTTACACCTGTTCCGCCATTTGCAACAAGGTTTTTGCTGAAGGTCCATCCCTGCCATGAGCCGTTGTCCTTGGTACCACCCTGACCGTCAAGCCATAAGTCCTGTGAGGCAGAAGTCCCGCCGCTTATGCTATATTGGGCTGCCAGTTTGCATTGGCCAATCTGGGCAGTAGCGCCTGTACCATATATATTGCTATTGTACTCAAACTGGAATCCATACCATCCGGCCAATCCCAGTACAAACTGGTCATGCTTTGCAGAGGTTCCACCTGTAGTATCATCTTTCATCCAGAAACTTATAGAAAAGTCACTTGAATTTTCAATTACATCCCCATTGGGAATCTCAATCAGTGATGTGGTTCCGTTGAAGCTTGCTGCCTGACCTGAAGCTGCGTTACGTCCGGTTACATAGGTAATGTCTGTGACACCGTTTGTTGCAGCGTTATAGTTTCCTGTCTGGTCATTAGTGTTTCCGTCAAAGTTCCAGTAGGCGAAAACCCCTGCCGGCAGGAATGAACCCAGGGTAGTAAATGAACGGTTGATGGCTGTAAGCGGCTGACCATCGGTAGCTTTTAATCCGGTTGTAATGACTAGTTCATAAAGCGCCCCGTTAGCCAGGCTGGCTGTAGGAGTGATTGTAACTACCTTTCCCGAAGCTGTAACAGTCAAAGGGATTGAAACAGCATCATAATCCTCAGTGAGGGTTACATTACTGGTTGTTGCAGTTGTTACATCAACAGCGGTGGTAAAAGTGGCAGTTATAGTGGGGTTAACCGGTACGTTTGTGGGAGCACTGGCGGCATTTAAATCAATAGCGCCAACCATTAAAGTTCCCAGATCAAGAGGTGCGGGATTACTTTTCTTACAACCAACTATCAGAACAACAGTTGTAATCATCATCAAAATACTTAGACTCAAAATCTTTCTTTTCATAATTGTCAATTGTTTAGTTATACATATCGAATGGGATTGAATTACATTAATAATTGGGATTTTGCGTTAAATTTCCCTGTGAAATATCGATCTCGCTCTGGTGGATGGGCAATAATTCATGTTTGCCGGGTATAAATCCCAGAGGACCAAGTACGGTGGCCGCTTTCCCGGTTCGGACAAGATCCCAGAATCGTTCTCCTTCCATCGCAAGTTCATGTCGGCGTTCAAGGTAAATTTTATCCCTGAGTAAATCTTTGTCAGTTACAGAAACATCCGGCAAGATAGAAATGTTTCCTCCCCTTGCTCTTTTTCTTACCTGGTTCAAATAGGTCAGGGCATCTGATTGCTTCCCATTTTCATTCAGGGCTTCAGATGCCATAAGCAAGACATCGGCGTATCGGATTAACCTTCTATGATGTGACCATTGCGTAGGTGTATCATTTCCCGGGGTCCACACTTTTCTGTTATAGCATTGTATATTAATTGTATCACCATTTTGATTCAGTATAATAACCGGATCGTTTGCCGGATCAGGATCACCCTTGATATATACTCCGTCGAGTGTATCGCCAAGATCGATGATAGTACCTTTCAGACGCGGGTCGTCAGGTTCAAAGGACTTTCTTAAATCTACAGAAGGCCGGTTAAATCCCCATCCACGGTTTGGAGTACCCCTGACTCCCTGAGTGTTTGCATATTGAGCGCCTCCACCTTCATAATCTTCTACTCCCAGGGCCCCAACTTCGAAAACCGATTCGACACCATTATTCCCGTTTACTCCGTTGGCATCTATAAACCGCGGTTCAAGGGAATATTCATTTGATTGTATGACTTTCAGCGCATACTTTTCAGCATTTACAAAATCTTTCTGAAACAAGTAAACTTTAGCCAGTAAGGCTTCTGCAGCCCCTGATGTAGCCCTTCCCTGATCAGATGAGGCAAGTTGACTCTTTGTTGAAAGATGTGCCTCTGCATATAATAAATCCGAAACAATGAGACTATAGATTTCCTGGGCCGTGGCCCGTCCAAGATGCAAAGGAGGATCGATCGTAGTTACTTCCGGCACGCCTCCCCAGGCACGGACCAGATCGAAATAGAATAGCCCGCGCAGGAATTTTGCTTCTCCTACATACCGGTTTCTTAAGGTAGTATCCATCGATATAGTCGACACATTTTCAATGACGACATTGGCCCATTTGATTCCCTGGTATAATGTGGCCCACCAACGGTCCAATCCATCCCCGGTTGTGTTAAAGGTGAAATTATCGTAAGCTCCTACAGTGGATAACTGGTCATTGGTATTACTACCCTTATAGGCATCGTCCGACATAATATCCAAAATAGGGTACCCTCCTGAATTATAGTACCAATTCCTTACTGCAGCATAAACCGCATTAGTGGCCTGCAATGCATCTGAAGGAGACGCAGGAAAAGATGCCTGAGTTAAATCTCCTTGAGGATTTATCTGCAAAAAGTCGGTGCATCCTATCATCAGAATGGATAAACAGAGCAATATTTTTTTACTTATTTTCATGACGATCAGAAAGTTAAGTTAATTCCAAAGGAGTAAACCGAAGTAACCGGATAGGTACCATAATCAATACCATTGGAGAGAACATCGGAGCTTCCGATTTCAGGCGTGTAGCCCGTAAATTTCGAAAGAGTATATATATTGGAGCCTTTTATATAGATCCTCAGTTGATTAATTGCTATCTTTTTGGTAACAGCTGAAGGAAGCGTATAACCCAGGGTTACATTTCGAAGCCGTGTAAACGATCCGTCCTGAATAAACTTGTCGGAAGGGAGGTAATTGTTTCCTCCATAGGAAGCTATAGGTTCCGTATTGCTTGTCCCGGGACCTGTCCATGCTCCCAGAACATGTTTTTCCCAGTTGTAAGGATCAGGTCTGACAACTTCTTTGGCATTAAATATTTTATTGCCATAAACTCCCTGGATATCAAAGGAGAGGTCAAATCCCTTATAATCGGCTTCAAAATTAAACCCCAGAATGAATTTGGGAATTGGTGATCCGATATAGGTACGGTCATTTCCGTCGATCTTCCCGTCCTTGTTAACATCCACAAACCTCAGGTCTCCTGGTTTTGCTGTGGAAAGATGAGGATATGCATTCAGATCAGCCTGGGACTGAAACACACCATTTGTTTTGTATCCGTAAAAAGCTCCTATGGGCAGACCTACCCTGCTTTGGGTCACAGGAATCCCATTAGCCAGATATCCGCCATACAAAACAGAATCGATACCACTGCTTCCTCCGACTTTCAGAACTTTGTTGCGAAGGGTTGATCCCAGGAAAGAAACAGTATAACCCATTTGTCCGATTTTGTCTTTCCAGGTAATTTTACTTTCAAAGCCACTGTTTTTCACAGAAGCTGCATTGAAATCCACTTTGGCACCCTGTCCGTTTCCAAGGTAATCGGGTGTGGACAATGGGATCAGTATATCGCTTGTGACACGATTATAATAATCGAACTCTCCGGATAGTTTGTTTTTTAACAGCCCAATTTCCAGACCGGCATCACCCTGAGTAGTACTTTCCCATTTCAATTTTGGGTTACCGGTAACTGAATAAGTATTGGCTGAATTTGCTGTAGGAGGGTTTCCCAGCACTGTTACCATAGTCTGTGTCAGGGAATATTGCTTGTCATAAGCGATTTTATCATTTCCTATAATTCCCCAGCTTCCTCTTACTTTTAAATTAGAAATAAATGGTAAAGATTCCATGAAGTGTTCTTTGGAGACAATCCAGCCTGCCGCAAAGGAAGGAAAATTCCCATAACGGTTACTGGAGCTGAATTTGGAGGACCCGTCCCGGCGAAATGTGGCTGTAAGGATATATCTTGAATTGTAGGTATAATTAGCCCTGAAAAGGTACGAGATCATAGAATAATTCTGGTTTGGATCTACTCCGTTGGAAATGGATCCGAGTGTATTGACACCATTAGTAGGATCGTAGATATAATTTGGGTTGAAGTACCAGAAATCAGGAGATGTACGGATTATATTTTTACCTGTCATTGAGAAATTCTCAGATGAAGCTTTCTGCATTGTATAGCCCGACACGATATCAATAGAATGAATGCCAAATTGCTTATTGAAAGAAAGAGTATTTTCCCAGAGCCATGTTATATTGTCGCTGTTTCCTTTGGTAAGGGTATTCAGCAGATTTTGTTGCTGTGGAGATACAAAATATGCGGGAGTAAAACTTGTGCTTTGATTATAGGCAGCGTCCAATCCAAAGCTTGTTTTAGCTTTTATATTTTTCATTATCGTTGCTTCGGCAAAGAGATTGCCTACGCCCCGAACCCCTTTATTATAATCATTGGAATATGCCAGATCAGCCAGGGGATTTCCTACATTGAAAACTTGTGCAAAGCTTCCATCAGGATTATAGGGAAGCAGATCGGGTCGGGCCCTGTAAGCTGAATAGGTCACATTGGGTGCATTTTGCTGCTTATAAGGAGTTATTGTAATAAAATTACCCAGCTTAATATTTTTTGTTAAGGAATAGGTATTATTTAATTTGAATGTGATCCTTTCATAACTCGATTTATCTACGATCCCCTCCTGTTTGAAGTAACCTATACTCACATAATACTGGGTGGATTCAGTAGCACCTGAAGCAGATAGCTGATGGCTCTGAATAGAGGCAGGATGAAATATCAGCGATTGCCAGTCGGTATTTGGAACCAGATCCACATTATTATATGTCGGAGTAATTTCATTAACTACTGTGGCATAATCCTTCCCTGAGAGCAAATCGATTTTTTTAGCCAGCAACTGAACGCTATATTCCCCGGAATAACTAAAAACAGCTTTCCCCTCACCTTTTTGTCCGGTTTTGGTGGTTACCAGAATGACTCCGTTAGATCCACGGGAACCATAAATAGCAGTTGCAGAAGCATCTTTGAGAATCTCCATGGAGGCTATATCTTCCGAGTTAAGGAAGGAAATGTCATCCAGTATCACACCGTCAACCACAAAGATGGGAGAACTATTGTTAAAGGTACCCACTCCCCTTATACGAAGTGTAGGAATGGCTCCCGGTGCGCCGGAAGTACTGGTCACCTGAACACCGGTAACTTTTCCTTGTAATCCCTGCTCAGGATTTAGGGAGGTGATTTTCGTAAGATCAACCGATTTTACCGATGCTACGGATCCTGTAAGATCACTTTTTTTAACGGTACCGTAACCAATCACAACCACTTCGTTCAATTCCTTGGACTCCTCAAGCATCTTCACATTTATAATCGTTCTGCCGGCAACCGGAATCTTCTGAGTGCCCATACCTAACATTGAAAATATCAGTGTGTCATTTGAAGAAGCAACAATGACGAAACCTCCATCAATGTCGCTAAAAGTGCCTCGCAAGGTGTTTTTAACCTGAACTGATGCACCAATAACGGGAACATTCTTATCATCCGTAATCTTCCCTTTAACTGACAGTTGAGAAAATACGGGTACAAGAATATCCTGTAAAATAAAAAACAGGATTAATTTTTTCATA
>JBARBF010000081.1:0-1550 GCA_049792755.1 Bacteroidales bacterium
CAGCCAAGTAATTTATCGAGTCCTGCGACACCGGCTTCAGCTATCTCATAAATCTTCAGAGGGCTGTCTTTAGCCGTTTTCTCTTTAAGTATCTTTTCACGGAAGGTTCTTGCAATAAACTTTCCAAATCTGGATCTTGCATCGTCGTATTCAGGAGCAGTAACTACGAAATTAAGTGTAACCAGAGTTTTGCGTATTTGTTCTCCTTTTAAATCGATTTCGGGCGAAAATGAGATCCGGTCTAACAAAGTCCGGGGGAGAATTGTTGATTTTTGCAATGAATCATCAAGTGCCTGTTGATTTAAATTAGTTTCCGATAATCCGGATGTAGTTTTTTGTGATATGGCAAGGAAGTTTTTACTGTATTTTCTGATTGGGACTATCTTTCTTTCGGGTTTTATTCCATTAGAGATTCTATCAAAGGCAGGCCTCTGAATAGTGCTGTCAGCCACATTTATCTGAGCTGTTTTTTCGAATTTAACCTGCAAAACCTTAGGTTTTGAAACATAACTTATCACAACCAGTGTTATAATTGCCGCCGCTGATAACCCAAGTAATGATAACCGTATAACATTCTGAATTACTGTTCTCCTGAGAAGATGCTTCTTGTGTTTATATAAAAGAAAAACCGGGAACAGTTTCATTTTCTGCATCAAGTCGAATGACATCTGTTTTTCAGGATCAATCTCAATACTTTCCTTAAGTTCTTTTTTCTGGCTGGCAGAGAGATCATTTTCAAGATACGCAACAGAAAGGTATTCAAGCTGATATTCTGAAAGATCTGTAGTTGTTTTTTTCAGATGGTTCTTAAGTGGAAAAGGTTTATCGGAAGGACTAAGTCTTAAGGTGACAAGTTCATGATATTCTTCCTTTAGATCAGGATTCTCTTCCATAAAATGATGCAGCTGATCAGCCTGGATATCAGTCAGATTTCCATCAAGCCAATCAGTAAGCCATATTTCATAATTTGATCTGTCGATTTGCATGGCTATAGAACTGTTTCAATTTTCCCGATAAAGTTCTTAAGAGCAATTCTTCCTCTGTAAATGTTTATCTTCACCTGAGCCTCGTTCAATCCCGTAATTTCTCCTATCTCCTTATAACTGTAACCTTCATAATCCCTGAGTAAAACTGACGATTTTTGTTGCTCAGGCAGATGATCCAACGCCATATGAAGGATTTCATTGAGATCGTTATACTGAGATTCATAAATCATCTCCTTTTCATGTATCATTTCCAGTTTCGTTATTCTCTTCTCTCTCCTGATTATATCAATCATAATATGATATGCAGTCGAAAACAACCACGATTTAACTACTGCATATTCGATCTCAGCAACATTTCTCCAGAGCCTTTCATAACTGTCCTGAACGATATCATTTGCCCTTTCCTCATCCTTAAGATTGCTTCTGATGAAACGGTAAACAGAATCGGCAAATTCTTCTACGGACCTGTTATATTCCTGTACTGTCATAAACTAAATTACTAAGCAAAGACGAATGAAATAATAAAAAGTTACATTCTAAAAAAATATTACTCCAGGTCAACCT
>JBARBF010000082.1:0-1567 GCA_049792755.1 Bacteroidales bacterium
GACGTATAAAGCCTATGAATTCAAAGGCTTTAAAATCCATTTTGTGGTTGCAGTCTAGTGTCAAGTCAACAGCAAAATGTCGTGGAAAATCGAATGCGACAATTGAGAATCATTCAATCCTTGAGGATGGACGCGACACTAGTACATCGATTCCTTATTGATGACATAATTTCATATAATAATCCCACCAGGAATCTTTTCTTTTTGTTCTAGTCTATATTTCCATGAAGGTTTTGTGGGTTCTTCATTGAGTTGTTCTATGTATAGATCTATCCTTTTACTCAATTCGTCTATTGATTCTACTCTTATTGTTCCCAGTAAATTTCTGGTAATTCTACTAAAGAAATTTTCAATTGCATTCAACCATGACGCATGTATTGGAGTAAAAACAAATTTGAACTTTTTCTTTATTGTATCGAGATAACTTCCGGTTGCCTTTGATGTGTGTGTTTTATAATTGTCGAGAGTCATGGTTATTTCATTAACTGGATTAGTTGACTCAATTAAGCTTAAAAACTCAATAAACTCACGACTTCTATTCCTTGCTAACACTTTATGGCTTATTTTTCCTGAAACTAAATTAATGCAAGCAAATAATGAAAGAGTTCCATGCCTTACATATTCATTATCTCTTGCAATTGTAGGATATTTCCCTTCTACTGGCATTAAGTCTGGATATTTGTTTCCAATAGCCTGAATACCTGCCTTTTCGTCACATGAAAATATTGCCCTATCCAGCTCGTTCTTTTTTTTTGAATTTTCTCTTAATTTTTTAGCCTCATTATATACTTCTAAGACATTTTTTGCCTTAATGTCAAAATCTGGATCAACTTTAGCGGTGTAAGACCTAATTTTATGAGGTTTTATATTACTTGCATTCAAAATTTTTGAAATCGTTCCCTGACTTATTTTTGATAAATCGGGATGTCCTTCTTTAATACAATTTTTTCGAATATGTCTAGCTAATAACCTTTGAGACCATATTTCATGCGGGTATCCAAGATCCTTTGGTTTCGTACAAACAACCTTGATGAGCCATACACGCGATTCATCTGAAATCGTTCTGGGCTTACCAGCACCTGGTTTGTCTTTCAAACCGTCTTTAACCCCGTTATCTAAAACTCTTTGTATTCGGTTTCTTACAGTCTTATAAGCAACGCGCAGTTCTTTAGATATCTCAGTATCGTTTTTACCCTCAAAACTTAAAAGCACTATTTTAGCCCTTGTAACAAGACTTGCTGGCTGATTTCTAGAATGACTTAGCTTAATCAAATATTCTGTCTCTTCTTTAGTGAGTTTTAGCTTGGTACGGTGACTTATACGTGCCATAAATTATATTATGTTCATTATATTACAAAAATTAATGGATATAAAATGGAATCGATGTACTAGTCTACTATTTATATTGACTAAAAAACATAATTCAACTAAATTTGTCTTAATGGATTCAAGAGAATAATGTGGCAGTTTAACGTCATTATCTGGTAATTATGCTTTGAATTTAATTTTCTTATTATTTCATTTAGAGTGAATTTAATTGCCAAGAGAGTAACCCCCATTAATATAA
>JBARBF010000083.1:0-6108 GCA_049792755.1 Bacteroidales bacterium
ACACCCTGAATCAATGTCTCTTTTTCAAGCTCCAGCTTAAGCGGGTAATATTTCGGTTTCATATTGTCAGGCATCGGGATGCAGATCAGGTTTTCTTTATTGAAGCCCAGATCCTTGTTCTGAAGGAATTTCAGTTGCCGGAACATGAAAATAGCCGATACAGCTATCAGAATTGACAGAGTGAATTGTATCACAACCAGCACTCGTCTCAACATGCCATTGCTCCTTCCCGTACCCGACTCCCCTTTCAAGACGGTTACAGGTTTAAATGAAGAGAGATAAAGCGCCGGATAAATTCCCGAGATTAATCCTGCCACTAACCCAACAACAATAAAATTCATTATAAACCTGACACGGAGCAAATCTGCCAATACGAAACTCTTGCCGGATATATTATTAAATAAACCAAGTGACAATCCAACTAATATTACTGCCAATATCATTGCAACAGATACCAGAAGCAGCGACTCAAGTAAAAACTGCACTATAATAGAAAGCTGGTCAGCGCCGGCTACTTTTTTTATTCCGATTTCCTTAGCTCTTCCTGAGGCTTTTGCGGTCGCAAGATTTATAAAATTGATGCATGCTATAAGCAGAATGAATATTGCTATTAGTGTAAAGATAGTAACCACTATGACAGGACCTTTTGTCTCTTTAAATCCAAACTGTCCATACAGGTGAATATCCAGCAATGGAAACAGGGAGAATTTTGTTGTTATCTGAGGACTATTCTCCACAACTATATCAGTAAGCTTTTTATTAACCGATTTAATATCTGCTCCTTTCTTTAGTCTGATGAATGTAAATATTGAATTATCGCCCCACGATTTATCTGATACTCCTATCTCCTTAAGATATGAATAAGGAATAACAGCACTAAAAGAAAACATTGAATTTTCAGGTATATTTTTGAATACACCGGTCACCGTAAACTGGGCTTTATTTTCTACTGTAAGTGTTTTCCCTACCGGGTTAGTAGTGCCAAAGTATTTTGTGGCAAGTTTTTGTGTAAGTATAATAGAATGAGGAGAGTTAAGCGCTGTCGCAGGATCACCCATACTCAAAGGCAAGGTAAATATTTTAAGCAGCTCTGAATCCACTGCAGCAATTGAGGATTCAAAGAAAACCTTATCCTCATACTTGAATAAAACACGGGGAAGCCATAAATTTATCCTGACCTGATCTTCTATTTCCGGGATCTTTTCTTTCCATACCGGTCCGCTTGGTTCCGGAGTAACAGTAACATGATAGCGAGCACCGGAGTAAAACTGGTCCTCTTCTATACGATAAATATTTTCGCCGTTCAGGTTAAATTTTTCATAACTGAATTCATTCTGAACCCATAGAAGTATCAATAATGAAGCGGCCAGGCCAATTGCCAGACCTGTAACATTTAAAAAGGTGAAACCTTTATGCCTTGCTATATTCCTGAAGGCAACACGAAAGAAGTTTTTAATCATGATTAAAAAAGTTATATGCAACTTAAAGACGAATTTCGTACTTATTTGCTGCACATAACTTATCAACCATTTGTAAATGCTATTTTTATTTTACCGGTTTCAGTTCACTGATTTTTTCTTTTGGCAGCAATGAAACTGTTTCCTTCTTAACTGTCAGATCTTTTGCAAGACTAAATGAAGTACTCTGCCTTATATCTCTTGAAGATGCACCGATTTTAACTTCGTATTTCCCTGCTTCTGCAATCCATGAAGAGCTTGCAGGATCAAATGAAGAAAGACGACGGCTATCAATTACAAAAGTCAGAGTTTGAGATTCTCCCGGTTTAAGAAGTTTTGTTTTAGCAAATCCTTTAAGCTCAATTGCAGGTTTATCGAGTTTAACTGCAGGAGCTGAGAGATATAATTCTGCAACCTCTTTACCCGCAACAGCTCCACTGTTTTTTACATCTACAGTGACAGAAATGGAACCTGAGAATTTTGTTGAACTGAGCTTTATATGGCTATATGTAAAATCAGTGTAGGAAAGTCCATAACCAAATTCGTATGCAGTCTTTACCTTGAATGTCTCATAGTAACGATAACCCACGTAAATTCCATCCTCATAAGTTACAATTGCCGGTTTTATTCTCATGAAAGAGCTCAAAGGGCCCTGATCGGCAGGTTTTACATCAGTCAGTTCTTTTCCCGGAAAAGACTTTGAAGATGGAACATCTTCGTAACTTACAGGAAAAGTCGTTGCTATTTTACCTGAAGGGTTTACTTTACCGCTCAAAATATCTGCAACTGAATTTCCGGTTTCCTGACCACCCTGCCATGCAAGAAGTATTGCATCAGGAAATTCGCGCCAGCTTGCTGTCTCAATCACACCTCCAATATTCAGAATAACAACTGTCTTTTTCCCTTTTGCTTTAAAAGCTGCTGACACATCCTTAATAAGTTGTTGTTCGAAATCGCTAAGCTGAAAATCGCCTTTTACATTTGTGCGGTCTCTTCCCTCTCCTGAATTTCTGCCAATTGTAATAATCGCAGCATCACTCACATTTGCCATTCCTTTGATTATATCCTGGTTAAGGGTCAGTTCCTCGATTGGAGATGATCCCATCATAGCCATAAGTCCTCTTACTGGTGGACGGCCGGCTTTAGTAAGCTTAAGGTAGGTTTCATAAAGTGAACGGAGATCATCATTTACTTTATAACCGGCATTCTGCAAACCGTCAATAAGCGAAACACTGTAAGCCTCATTTACTTTACCACTCACGGTACCTCCGGTAATGATCTGATAAGAAGTATTGCCGAAAGCAGAAATATTTTTTATGCCGCCTTCAAAGGGCAGGGAGTGATTGTCATTTTTCAGCAATACCATACCTTCAGTCGAAGCCTGACGTGTAACCTCGGCATGTGCCTTAAGATCAGGTTTATTTGAATATTTATAACCTTTAAATCGTGGACTAAGCTGCATAATATTGAGTATGTTCTCGACATTTCTGTCAAGGATTTTGACATCGAGTTTCCCATCCTGAACAGCTTTAACAATAGCTTTGATCTGGTCTGGCGTTCCCGGCATAAGCATATCGTTACCGGCAATCATCTGAGCCACCGGATCTTTTCCACCGAACCAGTCGGTCATTACAAACCCTTTAAATCCCCAGTCTTTTCTCAGAATGTTTGTCAGAAGCTCAGGATTTTCCGATGCATATACGTCGTTTATAAGATTATAGGAAGACATTATTGTCCATGGCTGTGCTTCCTGAACGGTAATTCTGAACCCTTCAAGATAAATTTCACGCAATGCACGCTCGCTCATAATTGTATTAAGAGAATTCCTGTTCGTTTCGGCATTATTTGCAGCAAAATGTTTAATTGAAGTGCCAACTCCTTCAGATTCTATGCCATTTACCATTGCAGCACCTATTTTGCCGGCAATATAAGGATCTTCTGAATAATACTCGAAATTCCTTCCGCACAACGGGTTACGATGAATATTCATGCCGGGACCAAGTAAAACGTCTGCACCATATTCAAGAACTTCATTCCCCATTGCTTTACCTACATTCTTAACCAGATCCACATCCCAGGTTGAAGCCAGCAATGTTCCTACCGGAAAAGCAGTACAATAGTAGGTATTCTTGTCATTTTCCCTGGTCGGGCTTATCCTTACTCCGGCAGGTCCGTCAGTAAGTACCATCGGAGTTATTCCAAGACGAGGGATTGCAAACGAGGTTCCTGCAGCACCTTCAACCAGATCTTTGGTCTGACCAATAACTGGTCCTGTGGGAGGATTTGCAGGCGGATTGGCAGGAGATTTTGCATTAGCAGAAGGAGGAGGACCAAATGACATCCTCATCCCTGTACCGACAACAAGGCTGACTTTTTCTTCAAGAGTCATTGCAGCAATAACCTTCTTTACAGGATCTTTGCCCAGCTTTGGGACATTCCCGTTTTGAGAGCTCGCTGATATCACAAATGAGATCAGCAGAACTGAAGCGATAAGAATTTTTTTCATACCAATTGATTTTCTTTTATAAAATATAACTTTAATAACAATTAATAAGTTTTATATCGCAAAGGTAAACTAAACCAGTGTTAAGAGTTGTTAAATATTTTGTAAAGTTTCCAAACCTTTGATGGAAATGAATCCCACAGAACTTTCAATTTTGGAATGAATTTAACTCGCGGCCAAATGCAATGAAAACTAAATAGAAGTTCGAAGGAATTTTACCGACAGAGAGTGTTTTTTTTGATATGATCGGAAAATTATCGGATGGGGTAAGTTATTTTCCCGTGTTTTTCCGATAGTATACTGTATTCATGTTCCAGTCTTTCGCGATAAGGACGCCGTTGTGATCAATAAATAGGTTATTCAGATTATAATTGGTCCAGTATAATTCATAATTATTGAGGTCTGAAGACTTCAGAATCCCAAACCCGGGCATAAGCACATAATAAAAATCACCCCATCTATTGAATATATTATCCATTTCGGTAACGAATTGAGGTGCAACAGCATACAGGGATGAGTAAGATACACCATAATCACTCGATTTGTATATTGTTATAATACCGGGTCCCTGACAAATGACGAAGATTTCATCTTTGTCACTGACATACAGTTTGAGCAAATTATCCGGTGTTTTTATTATGGTCCAGGAAAGTCCATCATCGAAAGATCTGTAAATATTGCAACAATCTGAACCACTAAAAAGAAGGGAACCATCTTTAAGCCGATAAATATCTCCCAAGCCTCCGGCTGCTAATCCGCTTAAAGCGCCTATTTCTGTCCATGTCGTACCACCGTCTTTAGAAAACTTTATCTGATGATCCCATGCAAAAACCCATACATAATTGTCGTTTGAAACATAATCATAGATATAATAAGGACGATCAGGATAAGGTTTTGTACAAGTTTTCCAGGATACTCCATGATCAGTGCTTTTAATCATCTCCCCGCTCCAGGTACTAACATAAATTACACCATTTCTGTCCATATTTATCGTCCTCGGGTACACCAATGCAGGATCATTAACCTGCTCCCATTGATAATATCTGTCACCCTGCCTGTAGACGGTATTGTTTGTTACCATAAAAGTTACCTTATAAACCGTATCTGCAACCATTCCGTTTATGCTGCCGTCGGGGAATAATTTACAGGTATCCCAGGCATTATTCTTGAATCCATATTCAGTAAGATCGCTCGAAGTAAGGTAATTCCGTGATCCATCGTAAGTTTTTGCTGTGAGTTTCTGTTCAAATGATCCCGAACCAAGTTTCCATCCCGTGTAAGCAAATCCGTTTTTATCGGTATAAGCTGATGCGATAGTAATGTTTCCTCCTCCTTTTGCAACATCAAAAAGTACTTTTAAGGAATCTTTTAGTGGATTATTACTTTTAACCGCATAAAATTTAATACTATCACTTACCCATTCACCTGCAAAATATTTACTTCCCTGATTAGTCAGAAAGGCAAATGAATAATCTTCCAATGTTTTCACGGAAGGTTCAGGATACCTGTCGCAAGACAAGACAAAATAAAAAAGAGCAACCAGCAAAACCGTTCTTTTCATGGGCATCTTCGTTTAATGGTTTGCCGGTGGGATTGTAAAACCAATCATAAAAGATACCGTCCTGTTCCTGATCACATAGTCTGCAGCTGAAGAGCTTTCCTGCGATGTAAAAAGAGGCTTGTCAAATGCATTTTTAAAACCCAGACTGTATTGTAAAGCCAGATCGACCTTAAATTTGTTAAATACCGGCAGAGATACACCCGTACCGAAAATCCAGCCAATATCATTATCGCTTATTAATTTTGTAAAATCATCATAAATAACCGTTTTATTAATCGAATATTCTGATTCTGAACGCACTACATTATATGCATTGCCAACATTTTTTGCATTTAGCTTTAGTCCCAGCCATGGTCCGGATTTTATAAAGATCCGATGAGATTTTCCTAGTGTAAATTTCATCAAAACCGGAATGATCGCATAATTTGTCTGAACTTTCGTATTGACATAATATACCGGAGTTTCATTTTTAACAATCTGGTAGAATAACGAGCTGGAATCTTTAATTGAATATCCTTTCCTTTCAAAGAATAAACCTGTTTGAAATGCAGAATTGCTACCCAACGGAAAATTTAATGAGAATCCCA
>JBARBF010000084.1:0-13393 GCA_049792755.1 Bacteroidales bacterium
GTTATAACCGGTGATTTCCTTTCTTTGGATATTGATAGATTTTTCACTGATAAAATGGCTGTAATCGGAAATTTTCCATATAATATTTCGACACAAATATTTTTCAAGGTTCTGAAGCATAGAGAAAAGGTAGTGGAGATAGCCGGGATGTTGCAGAAGGAAGTTGCTGAGAGAATTTGTGCGGGACCTGGTTCAAAAACATATGGCATTCTCAGTGTACTCTTACAGGCGTTTTATGACACTGAGTATCTTTTTACAGTTCCGGAGAATGTTTTTTCACCTCCGCCAAAAGTAAAATCAGGAGTAATCAGATTAGTCAGGAATGATGTCATAAACCTTGAATGTGACGAAGTTCTGTTTTTCAGGGTAGTGAAAGCATGCTTCAATCAGCGAAGGAAGACATTAAGGAACTCGGTGAGGGCAGCATTTGAATTGAAACGGGATGACTATCATGAATTTGGGTTGCGACCCGAGCAACTATCTGTTGATCAGTTTATACAACTAACCCGGTGGATAGATGAAAACAGGATAAAATCAGAATGAGAAACCTATGGCTTCGACAGGATTCATTTTAGCTGCTGTACTTGCCGGGGCATAACCGGCTACAACCCCAATTATACCCGATATGAGCACTGCAAGGAATGTGTTTCCGACTGTGAGATACATGTTCAGATCGTAAAGGTAATTTATGACCAGTGTGGCTAGAAATATCATAAATACTCCAAGTAATCCCCCAATAATTGAAAGCAGCATGGATTCAACCAGAAATTGTTGAAGAATAAAGAATCTTTTTGCTCCGAGAGCTTTCTGAATACCAATGATATTTGTACGTTCTTTCACTGAAACAAACATGATATTAGCAATCCCAAAACCACCCACAAGAATTGAAAATCCTCCTATTATCCATCCTCCTATATTGATTCCGGCAAAAACAGCATCAAACCTCTGCGAAAGCATACTGGCACGGTTTACCGAAAAATTAGACGTCTCGTTAGGGTGAAGTCTTCTTGCTGCCCTTAGAATCATAGTTGTCTCTTCGCTTAGTTCCTGCACGGTAACCCCGTCTTTTGCCTTAATTATAAGGTTAGCCTCAAGGAAATTATTCCTCATGTTCATAAATGTCTTGGCAAAATTCATTGGAATGAGAGTTATCTCATCCATTCCGTTATCACTTATTCCACCTTTGCCTTCTTTTTTAAACACACCAATAACATAGGTTTTCTTCCCTGCGACAGTTATTTGTTTACCAACCGGATCGGACTTTTCAAATAACCTTTCCCCGATTACAGCTCCTACTATTGCAACATTTTTCCCTGATGCAGATTCTTCGGGAGAGAAATATCGGCCATTTTCGATCTCAAATGACCTTACATTTTCAAATTCGTTCGTTGCTGCCCATATTGTGACATCATTAGCGAAGTTTTTTTTATATTTTATCTGTTCTGACTGGAGCGCAGAAAAACAAACAAAAGACGTTTTTGTAGATTTGTTTAAAACAGCCTGGTAATCATCTTTTGAAATCGGAGGCCATTTCATAATATCCCACCAGGCAAGATTCCTGTCAAATGACCATGGTCTTTTCTGTACATAAATCACATTATCACCGAGAGTGCTAATACTGTCTTTTATTGATTTTTCCATCCAGTCGAGTACAGTGAATACAGAAATAATGCAGAAAATACCAATGGTTATTCCAAGGAGTGACAGGAAAGTCCTTAATTTATTGACAATAACAGAAGTGAAAGCAAAGATAAAACCCTCTTTAAGAAGCCTGAAAAACATTTTAAAGTTTTTAAAAAATATTTTCTGAATTATCAAAGATAAGAAAACCCGTAACAATGACCGGTTCGTGAAAGGCATTAATCATCGTAGTACAGTAAGTCGAAATGAATGATAGATCGATGCTAAGGTGGATTTATCAGAATGAGAATCCTATTGCTTCAACCGGATTCATTTTGGCAGCTGTGTTTGCAGGGGCATAGCCGGCCACAACACCAATTATCCCTGAAATGAATATTGCCAGAAACATATTGGAAAGTGTCAGGTACATGTTCAATTCATAAAGGTAGTTGATGATAATTGTGCCAATAAATATCATTAATACTCCAAGAAGTCCCCCGATTATTGAGAGTAGCATAGATTCCACCAGAAATTGTTGAAGAATAAAAAATTTCTTCGCTCCAAGGGCTTTCTGAATTCCAATTATATTAGTTCTTTCCCTGACGGAAACAAACATTATATTGGCTATTCCGAATCCGCCGACAAGAATTGCAAATCCTCCTATTACCCATCCTCCAATATTTATTCCGGCAAAAACACCACTAAAACTTTGAGAAATCACACTTGCCTGATTTAATGAAAAATTTTCGATTTCATTAGGCTGAAGTCTTCTAGAAGCTCTTAAGATCATTGTTGCCTCATCACTCAGTTCCTGTAACGGGACTCCCTCTTTTGCCTTAACCATTAATGTCGAATTGAGGAAATTATTTTTCATATTTATAAAGGTCCTGCCAAAATTGAGAGGAACAACAGTCTCTTCATCCATTCCTGTATCTCCGATCCCTCCTGTACCCTCCTTTTTAAATACGCCTATAATAATTGTCCTTTTCCCTGATATTGTTATCTGTTTGCCAATGGGATCAGTCTTATCAAAAAGTTTTTCTGCTATCACGGAGCCAATAAGCGCGACATTTTTGCCTGAAGATGATTCTTCGGGTGAAAAATAGCGGCCTTTTTCAATTTCAAAGGATCTGATATTATCAAAGTCGGGAGTGACTGCCCATACATTCGAATCACTTGCAAGATTCTTTTTATATTTTATCTGTTCAGGTTGTGTAATAGTAAGACATGCTGCAGCAGTTTTAGTTGACTTGTTAAGTACTGCCTGATAATCATCATTCGAAACTACAGGGTATTTAATTATATCCCACCAATTAAGATGTGTGTTCAACCCCCATGGCCATTTGTTAATGTAAAGTACATTATCTCCCATTGATGAAATGGAATCATGTATTGATTTTTCCATCCAATCGAGAACTGTGAATACAGAAATAATTGAAAAAATCCCGATAGTAATGCCGAAAAGTGACAGGAAAGTTCTTAACTTATTAACGATAACTGACTTAAAGGCAAAAATAAAACCCTCTCTTAATAATCTGAAAAACATTTTGCTATTTTAAGATAAAATAAATCTGCTCCAAATATACGAAAATCATTTAACCTTAATTATCATATCTTATAATGTATGAGGTTAATAAAAAATTATCTATTTTTAGACCCCAGAACAGGGACATCCAATAACGGTCGTAATTATCATATAATGAGTGACAAGCGAATTAAAAGTGCTCTGATTTCAGTTTTTTATAAAGAAGGTTTAGCCGACATAGTGAAAATTCTTTATGAATTAGGCATTAAGATATATTCCACAGGAGGTACTTTTAGTTTCATTCACGATCTTAAAATTCCTTCCGAAAAAGTCGAAGATCTAACCTCTTATCCATCTATTCTTGGTGGCAGAGTTAAAACGCTTCATCCTTCTGTATTTGGCGGAATACTTGCCAGGAGAGATAATCCCGGTGACCTTGAGCAACTTTCTAAATTTAATATTCCTGAGATAGACCTTGTTATTGTAGATCTTTATCCGTTTGAAGAGACTATTAAAACATCTGACAAAGAGGAAGAGATTATTGAAAAAATAGATATTGGAGGTATATCGCTGATCAGAGCCGCCGCAAAAAACTTTGATGATGTGCTCGTTGTTTCCGGAAGAGACCAGTACAAAGATATTCTTGATTTATTAAAAGCAAAGCAAGGACTTACGTCATTAATTGACAGAAGACTATATGCTGTAAAAGCTTTTCAAACATCTTCCAACTATGACACTGCCATATTCAGCTATTTTAACAGGAAAGCCTCTGTACCGGCTTTCAGGGCGAGTATAAATATATCATACCCTTTACGTTACGGAGAAAATCCTCATCAGAAAGGTATCTTCTACGGTGAAACTGATCTGATTTTTAAGAAACTTCACGGAAAGGAAATATCATATAATAATCTTCTCGATATTGATGCCGGTTTGAATCTTATTGATGAGTTCAGAAAACCTACTTATGTAATCATTAAACATAATAATGCGTGCGGCGTTGCTTCGAGGAAAAATCACCTTGATGCCTGGAAGGATGCCCTGGCATGTGATCCGGTATCCGCGTATGGAGGTATAATTGTAACAAATACATCCGTGGATGAAGTGACTGCTGCAGAGATCGATAAGAAATTCTTTGAAATAATTATTGCTCCGGAATTTACTGACTCTGCACTGACAATCCTCAAACAGAAAAAGAACAGAATAATCCTTCTCAGAAATGACTCTGAAAAGGACAATTATGTCTTCAGGTCGCTTTTAAACGGAGTGTTGTGGCAACAGAGAGATACATTCACAGAATCCGCGGAGCAGATGAAACCGGTTACTAACAGAATTCCTGAGCCTGCAGAATATGAAGATCTGGTATTTGCAAATATTATTGTTAAACACAGTAAATCAAATGCAATTGTAATTGCAAAAAACAATCAACTGTGTGCCAGTGGTATAGGGCAAACCTCAAGGGTGGATGCATTGAAACAGGCTATTGAAAAAGCAAAGTCATTCGGGTTCGATATAAACGGAGCAGTGATGGCGTCTGATGCATATTTCCCTTTTGCCGACAGTGTTGAGATAGCCCACAAAGCCGGTATTACTGCAATAGTGCAGCCTGGAGGATCAGTGCGCGATCAGGAATCTGTTGATTATTGTTCTTCCAATGGGATCGCTATGGTATTTACGGGAATAAGACATTTTAAACATTAAATATTAAATTAACCAATTCATATAATGGGATTATTTTCATTTTTAACACAGGAGATTGCAATTGATCTCGGTACAGCAAACACAATCATAATCCACAATGATAAAGTTGTAGTCGATGAACCATCAATTGTGGCGATAGATAAAAATACCGGTAAGCTGATTGCTATTGGTGAAAAAGCGAGACAGATGCACGGGAAGACTCATGAGAACATTAAGACTATAAGGCCTTTACGTGATGGTGTAATTGCTGATTTCAACGCAGCTGAGCTTATGATCAGGGGAATGATTAAAATGATAAACAAAGGACCTCGTCTTTTCTCCCCATCACTTAAGATGGTCGTTTGCATTCCCTCAGGAAGCACCGAGGTGGAAATCCGTGCTGTTCGTGACTCATCAGAACATGCCGGTGGACGAGATGTTTATATGATTTATGAGCCGATGGCTGCTGCAATAGGGATTGGTCTCGACGTTGAAGCTCCTGAAGGTTGCATGGTAGTTGATATTGGCGGAGGAACTACTGAAATTGCAGTAATTGCTCTCGGAGGTATTGTTTGTAATAAATCAATCAGAATAGCCGGAGATGGATTTACAGCTGATATTCAGGCGTATATGCGTCACCAGCATAATATTAAAATTGGTGAACGGACAGCTGAAGACATTAAAATTGGAGTGGGGGCTGCTCTTCCAGATATAGATAATCCTCCGGCTGATTATGTTGTGAGAGGTCCAAACATTATGACAGCACTCCCGATCGAAATACCTATTTCTTATCAGGAAATTGCCTATTGCCTTGATAAATCTTTGTCAAAAGTTGAGGCAGCTCTTTTAAACGTTCTCGAGCAGACGCCACCTGAGCTTTATGCAGATATTGTAAACAAAGGGATTTATCTGGCAGGTGGTGGCGCTCTACTGAGAGGTCTTGATAAAAGGTTAACCGATAAAATTAATATCCCCTTTAATGTTGTAGAAGATCCATTGCATGCAGTTGCCCGTGGTACGGGTGTTGCGCTGAAAAATGTTGATAAATTTCCATTCCTGATGAGATAATCTTACATTGTGAATGAGGAATCTGCTGAATTTTCTGGTCAGATACAATAACTTGATTATTTTTCTTTTTCTTGAAGGAATAGCTTTCTATTTACTTTCAACTGCCAATAATTACCAAAATTCCCGGCTGTTGAATGGTGTCAGAGGATTGACCCGGGGATTTGAGAAGAAAATCAGTAATACAAGGTCGTATCTTAACCTTCACGAGATTAATGAAGCCCTCGCATCAGAGAATATTGCTCTGAAAAACATCATTTCAAAATCAGTCAGAAAAGAGAATTCGCTTTTTTTTTCAGTAGATGATTCTGTCCATAAACAACAATATCTTCATACGTCCGCAGAAGTCATAGATAATTCAATTAACCGGCAGAGGAATTTTTTTACGATAAATAAGGGAGAAAGTCAGGGTATAAAAGTTGATATGGCGATTGTTTCAGCTAACAGCGTTGCAGGAGTAATTGTTGGCTGTTCCAAAAATTATTCCGTGGCAATGTCACTCCTAAACCCCGATTTCAAATTAAGCGCGAGAATAAAATCAAATGGCTATTTTGGTTCACTGGGCTGGGATGGCAGGGATTACAGGTATGCAGTCTTAAGCGAAATACCTCAGCATGTTCTGGTAAATGTAGGTGATACAATTGAAACAACCGGTTATTCTGCAATTTTCCCTGAAGGGGTTATGATTGGTACTGTCAGCGATTACGAGAAATTTGGCGGTGATTTTTATAAAATCACTGTTTTGGTGACGACTGATTTTAAAAAATTGCGTTATGTGGATGTTATCGGCAATATGAAAAAAACAGAACAACTGCAACTTGAAAAATTATTTCAATGATCAATTCAATCTTAAGGTTTGGTCTGATTTTTATCCTGCTTATTCTGCTTCAGATTCTGCTTTTTAACAATATCCAGTTCAGCGGATATGTTAATCCATACGTTTATATAATGTTTATTCTTCTATTACCCATTGAAATTCCATCGTGGTTATTGCTGCTTTTATCCTTTGCAACCGGACTGATAATTGATTTCTTCTCAGGCTCTCCGGGAATGCATACTTCAGCAACAGTTCTTGCCGGATTCGTTCGTCCATATGTCCTGAGAATTGTTTCGCCCCGCGATGGATATGAATCAGGATCTGATCCGTCAATGCTGATTTACGGTTTCAGGTGGTTCTTCTTATATACATTATTCATCGTGCTTGTTCATCATATTGCTCTTTTTTATCTTGAGGTCTTCCGTTTTGCGGAATTTTTCAGAACGATGTTGAGAGTATTCTTAAGTACCTTGTTTTCCATGACTTTCATTCTCCTGATTGAGTTTTACAGGCGGGGAAAGTAGTTTATACAGATATATGAAAGATTCATTCATTAACAGGAAATATGTTATTATTGCAATCATCGTGCTGGCCTCACTTGGTTTGCTAGTGAGGTTGTTTATTATTCAGGTTGTAAAAAACTCTTATAGACTTTCAGCTGATAACAATGTTCTCAGATATGTTACTCAATATCCGGCCCGCGGACTTATATATGACAGAAACGGGAAACTGATGGTATTTAATCAGGCGGCTTATGATCTGATGGTCATCCCGGCGCAGACAACAAAAATCGATACTGCCGGGTTTTGCGACCTGCTTGGAATTTCGGAAGAATTGTTCAGAAAACAATTAAAAGCTGCAATAAACTATTCCAGACGGGCCCCTTCAGTATTTCTTAAACAGGTTTCGGATGAGACATATGCAAAGTTTCAGGAAAAAATGTTTCTTTATCCCGGATTCTATGTTCAACCACGGACACTTCGGAAATATTCCAAACCTGTTGCTGCCCATATTCTTGGATATGTAAGTGAGGTAGATGAAACAGTTATCAGAAAAAATCCTTACTACAAGCCAGGAGATTACATAGGTAAGAGCGGAATTGAAGAAGCTTATGAAAAGGATCTGAGGGGCAGACGCGGTGTGAAAATTTTTCTTGTTGATGTCTTCAGCCGGATAAAAGGCTCCTATGCCAGAGGCAAAATGGATACTCTGGCAGTTCAGGGATCCGATATAGTATCAGGCATCGACCTCGATCTGCAGGATTATGGAGAGCTTCTTATGAAGAACAAAAGAGGTAGCGTTGTTGCCATAGAACCAGGTACCGGGGAGGTTCTCTCACTTATTTCTTCACCTGATTACGATCCTGCTCTGCTTGTCGGAAGGATCAGATCGGAGAACTTCGCAAAGCTTCAGAGTGATTCGGTTCAACAGCCCCTTTTTAACAGGGCATTAATGGCATCATATCCTCCTGGTTCAACTTTCAAACCAATAAACGGACTGATCGGTTTGCAGGAGGGGGTAATAACCCCTCAGACACTTTTTGAGTGCCATAGAGGATATCTGTTCGTTGCATGCCATGTTCATCCATCACCGCTCAATATAGTCGGTGCCATTGGGAATTCATGTAATGCATATTTTTGCCAGACATACAGAAAAGTTCTTGAAAATCCACTTTATAATTCTGTCGCTGATGCTTATAATAAATGGAAAGGCTATCTGAACGAATTCGGATTTGGTAACAAACTTGGAACCGATTTTGTAAATGAACTTTCCGGATTTATTCCCTCTACAGATTATTTTGATAAATATTATGGGAAGAACAGGTGGAAGGCTCTGACTGTCATTTCGATGGCAATCGGACAGGGAGAAGTAGGCACTACTCCGCTTCAGATGGCAAATATGACTGCTGCCATTGCAAACCGTGGTTATTTTTACACTCCTCATGTTGTAAAATCAGTCGGTCCCGACCATATCATTGACAAGCGTTTCACAACGCAGCATAGAATAGATATTGATACGGCAAATTTTGAAGAAATCGTACTAGGAATGGAAGAAGCTGTTAATACCGGAACAGCGGCAGGAGTTAAACTAAAAGATATCGTCATATGTGGAAAGACCGGAACAGCACAAAATCCACATGGTGCAAATCATTCTGTTTTTATTGCATTTGCTCCCAAGGAGAACCCGAAGATTGCAATTGCAGTTTATGTGGAAAATGCAGGATTTGGTGCGACCTATGCGGCTCCTATAGCAAGTCTTATGATTGAGAAATATATAAAAGGAGAAATATCCAACAAAGTCCTCGAACAGAGGATCCTTGATTTAGATCTTGAAAATCAACTGCCAAAAAATGAAGCGGAGCGTTAATATCTGGAATGGGATTGACAAGACTGCAATAGTCCTGTTTTTGCTTCTGGTTTTAATGGGTTGGATAAATATATATGCTGCTGTTTATAATGAAGATCATTCAGGTATTCTGGACTTTTCACAGAGATATGGAAAGCAGTTTATCTGGATAGGTGCTTCGCTTGTTCTTGCTGTATTTATTTTGATCATCGATAACCGGTTCTATTTCTTTTTTTCCTGGTTCATCTATGGAATATGTATGCTACTCCTGATTCTTGTAGTTATTTTCGGGAAGGAAATAAACGGTGCAAAATCGTGGTTTGAATTTGGAGCAATTAGTCTTCAGCCATCAGAATTAGCAAAGTTCGGAACTGCCCTGGCACTTTCAAGTTATTTGAATTCTAGAAGGCAGGATCTGACAAGGCTGTCAGTGATACTTCCGGCATCGGCAATAATATTTTTTCCGGTTTTGCTTACAATGCTTCAGCCTGACCTGGGCTCAGCAATTGTTTTCCTGTCATTATTTTTAGTCCTCTTCAGGGAAGGAATGAGTCCATATATATTTGTTACAGGGTTACTGATTATAGTTCTGTTTTTTCTTACCCTTCTTACTAACAATCTTTATCTTACGATTGCTTTAATAATTAGTGCAATTATTCTTACATGGTTTGCAACGCGAAAATGGAAATTGACACTTTTAGGTACAGGCATTTTTATTCTGATTGCCGGAATTATATATTTACTTGATCAATATGTTTTTAAATCCATTGGTAATGAATTGGTTATATTTATGTCCCTGATTCTTTCCGGTGGAGTTTATGCTATTTATGTTTATAATAAAAGAGCGGTTTCAGTTTTAATAATATATCTGTTTCTTGTAGGAAGTATCATGTACATCAATTCAGTTGATTATGCATTTAATAATTTCCTCAAACCTCATCAGAAAGAAAGAATTGACATATTGCTGGGATTTAAAACAGATTTTCATGGAACAGGGTATAATGTGAACCAGTCAATAATTTCAATCGGTTCAGGAGGATTTGCCGGGAAAGGTTTTTTACAGGGGACCCAGACAAAATTTAAATTTGTTCCCAAACAAAGCTCAGATTTTATTTTTTGTACTGTTGGTGAAGAGTGGGGATTTATGGGTTCCGGTATTGTAATCGGAATTTATTTGTTTTTGCTTTTAAGACTGATTTCACTTGCTGAACGGCAGCGTTCGGATTTTTCAAGGATTTATGGTTATTGTGTTGTTTCAATACTTTTTGCTCATGTCTTTTTAAATATAGGAATGGCTATCGGACTTGTTCCGGTTATAGGGATCCCATTGCCGTTCTTAAGCTACGGAGGAAGCTCATTATGGGGGTTTACTATTCTTTTGTTTATATTCCTGAGGCTTGATGCAAGCCGCACTGAGTACCTTATATGATCAGAATGGAATTGTTATCCTGTGTGAGATTTCGATTCCGAAATCTTTTTCAACATAATCAATAAGTTGCGGAAAAAACTCCATAAAATCGTCCTGAAGAGAATAATAATTCTTTTTAAGAGCATGCATGGCAAACCGGGTCTCATTCGGAAGTGTTGATCTTTTGCTCAGAGTATTCAAAACATGACGGATACCACCTAACGTCTGATAGGATTCTATCCAATTATTTATAATAAAGAAAGGCATCATCTCCCTGACATTTTCAGGCATAATTTCATAATTGTTAACCAGTGCTCTGTAAAAATTATAAGTAACACTTTCAAGTGGTCTTCTGGAAAAGAAATCCCATTCTTTCGTAAGAAAATGGTCATAAATAATATCGGTAATTACTCCTGAATATTTATGGTATTTCCTGGTAAAAAATATTTTACTGCGGTGAACAACAGGATGACTGTCGGTGAATCCATCAATGTGACGGTGCAGTATAATACCTTTTCTGATCAGATCGGGATACTTTAGATAATCACGTCCTTTTACGTAATCACCTATGTAATTGCCAATAATTATTTTATCAGAATCACCTGAAAGATATATATGTGCCAGCACATTCATAACATGTCATAATAGTACAAAGAATTTGCCATATACCTTCTCTTAATGAAAACATTTTCTTTAACATGTTTTCAGAACATACCTAATATAGTATTAACGGACTATAATTCAGAAAATTATACTATAGAAACGGCATTTAAAAAAATACCACAAAATGCTCGGAATTTCAGTATGCAAATTATACATTTGTTGGTTCATTTTAAAATGAAAAATTCATTTCCGGTAAATAAAATTCTAATACACTAAGGAGGATTTATGACTAAGAAAAATGTCATCATAATTGGTGCAGCAGGACGCGATTTCCATAACTTCAATACCTGCTACAGAGATAATGAATATTATAATGTTGTAGCATTTACTGCTGCTCAGATACCCGATATTGATGGAAGAAAATATCCCGGGGAGCTGGCTGGCAGATTATATCCCGAAGGGATCCCGATTTTCACCGAACAAAACCTTCCCGATCTTATAAAGAAATATAAAGTTAATGATTGTGTATTCTCATACAGCGACGTAACTTACCAGAAAGTTATGTCTGTGAGCGCAATAGTGAACGCTGCCGGAGCCAACTTTATATTGCTCGGGCCTTCTGATACAATGGTTAAAAGTACGAAACCTCTTATTGCTGTTGGTGCTATACGTACGGGATGCGGTAAGAGTCAGACTTCACGAAAAGTTATAGAACTTCTGATGCAAAAAGGGTTAAAGGTTGTTGCAGTGCGTCATCCTATGCCTTATGGTGATCTTAATGCCCAGAAAGTTCAGCGTTTTGCTGTCGTTAAGGATCTTGAGAAACATAAATGTACCGTGGAAGAAATGGAAGAGTACGAACCACATGTGGTAAGAGGAAACGTCATTTACGCCGGAGTAGATTATGAAGCAATTCTTCGGGCAGCTGAAAAAGACCCCGCAGGTTGTGATGTAATTCTCTGGGACGGCGGGAATAATGATTTCCCGTTCTATAAGCCCGATCTTATGATTACGGTAACAGACCCTCACAGGGCTGGTCACGAATTAAAATATTACCCGGGTGAAGTAACTCTCCGTATTGCCGATGTTGTAGTGATAAATAAAATGGATAGTGCCGGGCCTGAAGCAATCCAGATAGTAAGGGAAAGTATAGATAAGGTAAACCCGAAAGCAATAGTCATCGATGGTGCTTCACCTATAAAAGTTGATGATTCCTCTCTGATAAGGGGGAAAAGAGTTCTTGTTGTGGAAGACGGGCCCACTCTTACACATGGAGAAATGAAGATTGGCGCTGGAGTTGTTGCAGCACGCAAGTTCGGAGCTGCTGAACTGGTCGACCCGCGACCCTATACTGTTGGAAGACTTAGTGAAACGTTCAGATTATATCCAAATATCGGAACGCTGCTTCCAGCTATGGGTTATGGTGATCAACAACTTAAAGACCTTGAAACAACCATCAACAATACTGATTGTGACAGTGTCATTATAGCCACGCCAATAGATCTGAACAGGATCATCAAAATTAAGAAACCAAATACACGGGTTTATTATGATCTCCAGGAGATTGGTGATCCTAATCTTTCCCAGGTTATTGATGAGTTTGTTAAGAAGTTTAAACTGAAATAGTTAATTTTTTACCCCTCCACCCCCCAAATAGGGGGTTACTTCTTCCCCATAATCGGACTTGCATGGTGAGATTGCTTCGTCTCCGCCAACTGGCGGATACTCGCAATGACGCTGCATCTTACTTACTCGGTTCAGCTCTCAACCCGAATTAATATAAAATGCAGAGTCATTGCGAGCCCGACAAAGGAGGGCGTGGCAATCTTAAAACCCCATCCTGAATTAAACTTCTTTATTTTACTACCTTCTTATATTTCTCAACCCTTGCATCTTTTATTACACCGTTCCAGTTTAGTCCGAAACCAAAATCATAGGCGTTCCCTTCCGAATCAACATGACATATCATATCAAATGGAACATCTTCTTTTTGCATTTCCACAGTTTTCATGTCAGCAGGCATTTGCATAGGTAACAACCCCGAAGGCTCTGCACCACCGGAAACAATATCAAGGATAGCCTGATCCTGTACATCAAAGTTAGCAATTATGGCATCTGCATCTTTTTCAAACTCACTGAATACCATAGGTTTTGACATTGCAACAGATACAATAACCGGTTTGGATTTCATAGCTTTTTTTGTATCCAGAACCATACTAAGATCAGAAACATTCGAGGCCGTGACTGTCTTGCCCTTGTAAGTTCTGTTAGTAAATTTCTCTAACGGATCTCCGCCGGCTAAGCTCGGATCGCGTGCATATATGGCTTTGTA
>JBARBF010000085.1:0-21915 GCA_049792755.1 Bacteroidales bacterium
AAAAAGTAGGACCTTTATCGAAAGACTCATTGCAGAAAAAGAGAATCCGGATTATTTTGTTGAACTGATCAATAATATTCAAAAAAGGCATTTGGTTAGAGCAATCCCGAGTCCTCGGGATTAATCCGTGGGTCGTAAGTTCTCCCGAGTACTCGGGATTACCTGGGGAGCTTTAACGAATCACATTATATTCACAACCACTTAAAATCAATTAATTTGAGCGGTTTCTTTATTTACAGGAACTCATAATCTACTATTTATAGTTTGAGGAAGAAAAATGTTAAAATTTAGAAGAGGTTAAATTCATCTATTATAAAGAACCCTTAATGCTCTCATTATTGATGAGGGATAACAGGATTCATGGGTCTCACCAGGGAAAACATGTGTCTCAACAGTCAGACCCGGATATTTTCTGGATTGCATCAGATCAGCCATTTTCTTCATATTAGTGACCATAATTGTATCTTCTGACATACCTGCACTCATAAAAAGTTTAGCATTCAGATCCTTATGTGCCGAGGCATACTCCTTCTCAAAATTAAAAAGAACTCCATTATCATAATCTATAGAAGGACTTCCGGCATAATAAATACTGAAAAGCTTAGGCTGTTTGAACAAGACATATAGCGAAAACAATCCTCCATAAGAATATCCTCCTATGCCTCTGCCGGTTGGAGAAACACGATAGTTCGATTCAACAAAAGGGAGAACCTCTTTAACTATAAACTCTAAAAAAGTTGAGGCGCCACCACTCTTCACTACAAATTGTCTGCCTGTAATCGCGGTCAACATTCTGGCCCAGGTAGTATCAAGAGCAGGTATGTTTGTAGGAGTAAGATCCCTGGTCCTCCAGGCTCCCCAGTCAGCCAAATCTTTTATTTTGTAACCTATACCGATAACAATAATTTCGGGCTCGACGAGTCTGGGTACCTCGTAAATACTTACCATGTCTGCCACCATAGGAAATGAACGGTTTGCATCAGTGAAATACCAGGCCGGATAAACCTTCTGAGGATTTTTATAATAACTAATGGGAAGTTTAATATAAATATTCATCTCCTGGTTCAGGACCGATGAGTAAAAGGATCGCATTTCAGTATTTGGAACTGAAACCGATGGATAAGTCCTGACATCGGGTTTTGTCACCTGGCCCTGTGATGATGCATCTAATACAATAACAGGTAATAGAGACATTAGAAAAAAGAATTGTTTTCCATGCATGAAGGATAAATGTTTTTTCATAACCATAGATTTTTTGTTTAAGAACATAAAATTACCGTTGTGCAAAAGGGAATATAATATCAAAATTAAACCTTAGTTATTTTTAAACAAATTTTATTTACTCTCCTCAAAATCCTTCAGGGTTGCGATTTATGTTGTATAGCTAAGACTTAAGGATTTCGAAATGCAACATAAAGAGAACATACCCGAAAACTTTCTAAGCTGTGGCTCGGGCGTTAGAGTCGCGCCGGAATCACTACTGTAAATCAAGGAGTTAGATTAGTCTGACTCCTTTTTAATCTACGTTATGTCTGATATCGGCTGCTGCAAGTCCCGTCTTTTTTTATATTAACCAGCGTATTAATAGATAAATAAAAGCAAATACTTCGATTAAGCCCTGGATAATACAGACTGTTGCAAATCCTTTCCCTTTATATTTCTCAGGATGCCTTTTTATCATTGCATAGCTTGTACATCCTAATATAAATACTATCAGTCCCAGGCCTGAGTATCCTAATATAATTACTAACCACGCCAGGCTAACAGGGGTGGTTGCAATCATACTGAGTCCAACTACAAGGTCAATCATGCCCAGGACAAATCCAACTAATCCAAACCCTTCATTTACTCGTGTTATATTACTATCGTTAACAGCAATCATATCGCCTGATATATTATAGTTAAGGGTACTATTGGCTGACTTAATCGCAGAAACATCTGATTTTGGAATTGAAGCAATTGGTCCATTTAAAGTATTGCAATTCTTGTACCTAATTTCATTTTGTCTTATTTCTGTTACTTTAACAATCATCAGTGATCCTGACTTTAAGTAAATGGTATCGCATCCGGAAAGCTGAGTGCCGGTTAAAACTTCCGATTGCTCAGTAACATCTCTCTTTTTCAGTAGATAACCAGTGGAGTTATTTCTTAGCAAAGGAATAAATGAATTATCAATTGAAGCAGTAAGCCCTTTTATGTATTCGATTTTTCTCAGTTCTTTTAAGTCCTCTTTGACAATGACTTTAACATTATCATGAACAGGGGGATTTTTAAATATGACTATGTTTTTGCCATGTTTCTTCCCTGATAAACCAACCAGCTGACCAACAGGCTGTTTCCGTATGTTTATTCTATTATAAGCGATTATTAACTTGTTTCTGTTTATTTTATGATGAACTGCATCTTTATTGTTTTTGTAAACTGAGAACTCGGAACACGAAACGGCATCTTTTTTAGTTGTACCACAGGATGACAGGACAAGAGATAATACCAGGGAAATTCCAGTAATTGTAAGTTTACATTTTATTGTTTTCATATTACAAGGTTAATAAACAGGAACTATTTTCAGTTTGTTGATCTTTACAATATTGGTTATTTATTCTATTCTTCGGACACCAATATTTTTCCAAATAGAACTTTTTCCCCATCATCTTCATATCTGATTGTGTTAAAGTTATGAAAGACAATGACACGAGTCAAATAAAAAACCATCCACTCAGTAATCATATAGTTTTAAGAATCATAACTAAGAGAGGATGCTGAATAACTCTGGCATTCCTGATCATATTATCCAGATTCAACAGACAACATATTTCAATGTCTCAGTTCTCTATTTACAGGCCTGGTCATAAGCGAATACATGCAGGGCAACATCATTCCACTCAATTTTATTACCCTGAAAGTTTGATACCATGGCAGGGCAATCTGAGTATAATTCTTCAAAATTTTTAGAATAACTTCCCTTTTTTACCTCTACAGACTTTTCCCTGCCTTTTACAAATAAATAGGCTCTGGCCTCTCCTCCAGTTAATTGAAGTCCTCCTATATTTAAGCCACCTGTCTTCTTACTGGGCTCTGCAAAAACTTTTATTTTGCTGTCAAACCCTGGATTTAATAACTGCATGAGTCTGTAAGTCTCAGATTTTTTTGCTGTAAGTGCAGTTTCAAATATTATATAGTCACGATTCACAATTCCGTTAAAATCTGTATGTACCATTTGTGAAATTGATCCGTTGGATTCTGAAACCATGCTCAATTTCAATAGGGCAGAAGCCTTTATTTGCAAGGATATAACCTGCTCAGGCATAAATTTGGCTTTTTCACCATTTTCGAGTTTTACAGAGATTTTATTAAGCCCGTTTGCGGAGTATGTTCCACCAACAAACTTTCCATGAATCTCTTCACCAGATTCAAGTTTAATTACGCAGACGTTCCCATATAAAGCTGAAAGTCCTTCACCTTCTAAAACTGAAACGAAACCCTGACTATAAACTTTTCCGGTAATAATCAGTGTAAGGGTAACAAAACTAATGGATAAAAACTTTTTCATAATAATTTTAATATTTGGTTTGGAAATTAAAATCGAATACTTTGGAAGATATAGCATAATGAATTACTTTTAAAATTAAACTTAAATTAAGCCATTGTCAATTTTATAAAGAGACTAGATCGGGTCAATCTCATAACCATATAAGAAATTCAATAATCAAGCCAATCTATATATCTAAAAGATAATTAGCTAATTATAACAATTCAAGGATTTATATTTAAGTAATAATGTAGCGTTTTTATACAATCAATTGATTCAGATTGCTACACATATGGTCTTTTCTGATACTAAAGGAATGACAGTTTATTATCATTAAAATGAATCACTTTCCCCAAGTCCCCCTTTCGAGAGACCGGGTAAGTGAACCTGTCCATGTTTATATGAGGATCATTGCGATTATATCAGGTTTGCCAGGAAAGTTTTCCAGCAATGTGTATTAGATATGAGCCGAAATGCAAAGCAGCTGCTATTAATTTTTCTGTAAAAGGAGGTCAATGGATTGCTGATCGGTCAGTGTCAGGCTTTCAACTTTATTAAAGTTTGTCCAATCAGGTTGTGTTCGTTTAACACCTTCCCACGTGTAAACGTCTAAAAATTTTCCGCCAAATATTAGTTTATCCATCGTATAATACTTGAAAACATGAACAAGATTTCCTGAATTGGAATCAAATCCGATAACTGTCGTACGGATAAGAGCTGTATCAGGATTTGTCATTAATGTCTTCAATTGTTGCAATGCAAAATTGTTTTCTTCAGCATCCAGACGAATTTCTAAAAACCAGATGAACTCTACTAAAGGAGTATTAATTTCTCTTTTATATAAAGTTCTTTTCACGTTGTTCGTAATTTGAATTAGTTCAATTGTTGCAGTGCAGTCAATTAAGTTCCTTCCTTTGTTGCCTACCCGGGAAGAAAGAAAAATACGCTGATCTCTGAAACGGATAAAAAAATTGTCTGTCAATAGAATATCATTGGGTCTCTGTAAGAATTTGTATGCAAGATAACCTCCAAACACCGGAATAAAAGTCAACTCAAAACATGATTCAATAAAAACTATTATTTGTCCTGCAATGTCTTTAGGAACAAAATCACCATAGCCAATTGTCGTGAACGTGACAGCACTAAAATAGAAATAGTCAAATATGCGGATTGTTTTACCCTCAACTGTCGACTTAAAATCTAATGAATCAAATAAAAAATATAGCAACCCGAACACTAAGGTTATTGCTATATAGATTGCAACTCCTTTCAGAACTGCGTTCACAATTCTGTTTGACTCAATAAATGAAGCAATTTTTTGAATTGTCTTTGAATGTAGTTTGAAGTTCATAATAACTTTTTTAGTCTAAAAGTTTGAAGAATGATTCCACACATCCGAAGTTTTGCAGGCAGATTTTTTATTTGTTTTTATTGATTATATCAAGTACGATACTGTTGTCCGCATAAACCTGCCAGACCTTAATTAGATTGTCTTTAACTATTGCTGTCCAGGCAGCAGGAATTCTCCAATAAAAACTATTATTCTCATTTTTCAAATTTTTATATGTTCCGCTGGCGTATCCAAAAGCACAGATCAGCGGATCCTTTTCAATAATTTCGTTAATCTCAATCTTATAATCGGGAAATAATGCAAAATATCCTGACCATGCCTTCTTCATCTGTTCTTTACCAGCTACTCTATTATCTTGGGAATCAATAAACAGATGATCATCTGTCATTAAATTATAAATTTTCTCGACATCAGCGTTATTAATTGCAGAAACAAAATCCGAAATTATTTTAGTAGACATCTTATAAAATATTACCCAAATATAAGATCAATAATTAAGTTTTAATTTTATTATTTTCAACAATATCGTATTATAAGAAATGTGGCAAATCAATTTATGCCTATTGGATTTCCTGGGGTAATGGGAATTTTAATAAATCAATATATCAAAAATCAGACATATCAGGAATGAAAACATCAAAAAAGATTGATCAGTGAATCCCCGCGAGTGCATTGGCTTCGCCGAGCTCTCCCGCTTAGGCGGAATCGGTTCTCCGTTGCTTGCTGCGGAGTCAGCGAGCATTCATAAATTACCTTAGGGGATCGAAGATTAGCTGCGCTGAGCTCCACTTCGTTCCGGTTCTCCGTAGATTGTTACGAAGATATTCAATTATAATCCGAAATATTGTTTAACATTCGAAATTAACTTATAATTTTGACGATTATTTTATCACTTATGTTGATAAATCAGGCTTAGCCGGTTGTTTGATGGGCAAAAGATAACGGAGATTATTAATGAAAGTGGACAGAATATAAAGGAGCTTTTAAAAGCATCAGATAAAAATGAGGAACCTGATAAACGTGAATATAAATTATTAACCTTTAAAATAAGTTTACTATGTTAGATTTTAGCAGTCCAATGCACCTTATTCTAATACTCCTTGTAGTGGTGTTATTATTTGGCGGAAGAAAGATTCCTGAACTGATGAAAGGAATTGGAGAAGGGATGAAGGAATTCAAGAAGGCATCACGTCTTGATGATGAACCTCAAAAAAAGGAACCTGAAGCAAAAGATTCCGAGGTTAAAGTTTCTGAGAAAAAATAGCAGAAAGCCTTCTGGTAATATAATATCCTGTATTAAATAATACAGGATTTTATTTTATATGTAAAACAGGGTGAGTCATGGCTCTCTTTTCCTGTTTTATCAGGAGCCTTCAGGTATTTCTTTATAGTTGGAATAACTTAGTTCATTTAAACAAATGTAATGTGCTTATCTTAAAAATGTTTTAGTCTTAGATTAAGTCCGTACTATATTGATGAGGAGAATTAAAAAAATTTTGCTGACCATTTTATTTGTAATACTACTGATTCTGATGTTAAAAATTGTATCGGTGTTAGGGAAAGTTATTGGTTTGCTCGTTCTTTTGGTAGTAGTCCTGTTATTTGGAAGTTTTTTTATTTTATAGTTTCATAGGAGGCAAAATCTACTCAGAAATTAAAACAAAAACATTTCAAGAACAAATTTGCCTAACTTTGGTGTAAAAGGTATCTAAAAGGATTTCTAAAAGGAATGTTGACATATAAAACAAATCGTATTGAGAGCTCATTATCAATAATATATTCATAATATAACAAATGTAATGACCTATACCCCTTCAATGGAACGGTACGATAATATGAATTATCGACGTTGTGGAAATAGCGGAATCAGGTTGCCGGAAATTTCACTCGGCCTTTGGCATAATTTCGGATCTGTTGACGTTTTTGAAAATTTCAGAAAGATCATCTGGAAAGCTTTTGATTCCGGAATAACTCATTTCGACCTTGCAAATAATTATGGTCCTCTTCCCGGATCAGCTGAGGAAAATTTTGGAATAATACTCAAAAAGGATTTCAGAACATTGCGGGATGAAATGATAATATCTACAAAAGCAGGTTGGGAGATGTGGCCTGGCCCTTATGGTAATTTTGGTTCGAGAAAATATCTTCTTTCAAGTCTCGACCAAAGTCTTAAACGAATGAATCTGGAATATGTAGATATATTCTATTCTCATCGTCCCGACCCGGAAACTCCTCTTGAAGAAACAATGGGTGCGTTGGCTCAGGCGGTTAATCAGGGTAAAGCTTTATACGTCGGGATTTCAAGTTACCCTGCAGATCTTACAAAAAAAGCTGCGGTGATTCTTAAAGAGATGCATATAAAATGTCTGATTCATCAGCCCAAATATTCTATGTTCAACCGGTGGGTTGAAGATGGTCTCCTCGATGTCCTTGAAGAAACCGGAATAGGCTGCATCCCTTTCTCCCCTCTGGAACAGGGAATGCTGACCGACAGATATCTGAAGGGTATTCCTGTTGATTCGCGTGCATCTAAACCGCATGGGTTTTTAAAAATTGAAGATATAACAGGAGAAAAAATTTCTAAAGCAAAACGGCTCAATGAAATAGCAGCGGAACGGAATCAATCTCTTGCCCAGATGGCTATAGCATGGCTACTAAAAGATCCACGGGTAACTTCCGTACTTGTCGGTGTCAGTAATTCTGAACAACTGGATAACAATCTGAAAACACTTGATAATCTTAAATTCAGCGAAGAAGAACTGAATAGAATAATGCATATTCTTACCGAAAAATGAATGTTAAATTAAAAGAGTTTCTTTTAAATCCTTTCACTCTCTTACTGGCTGCCTGGGGAATATTAAACCTGTTGCAGGCTGGTTTCACAACATTAAATAATGATGAGGCATATTACTGGATGTACTCAAAATATCTTGCCTGGGGCTTCTTTGATCATCCTCCAATGATTGCTTTAATGATCAAAATAGGATATTTAATCTTTCATAATGAACTGGGAGTAAGGATCATTGTCGTTTTGAGTCAATTGGTGACTTTAACGGTTATATGGGCAGTTACCGATAAAGAAAAACGAAAGAAGAAAGAAAACATTTTACTGTTTTTTATGATTGCCGTAATATTGCCGGTTTGTAATATTTATGGATTTGTTTCTACGCCCGATGCCCCGCTGTTATTATTCTCAGCAATTTTTCTCCTGGTATATAAGAAGTTTTTAGAAGAAGAATCATGGAAAAACACCATTTTCCTTGGCATTTCTATAGCAGCTCTGATGTACAGTAAATATCATGGTGGACTTTTAATTATTCTGATTATTCTTTCTAACCCCGGTTTGCTGAAAAAAATCAAATTCTATCTGGCAGCTGGTCTGTCTTTGTTATTATTCTTCCCGCATATTTTCTGGCAATATTCAAACCAATTCCCCTCAATCAAATATCATCTGATTGAAAGGGTATCCACTTTTAATCCAGGGCATGTTCCTGAATATCTGGCTAGCCAGTTTTCTTTTAATAATCCGTTTATCCTGGTAGTATTAGTATGGATTATGATTAAAGTAAGGTCCAAGAGTTTGTTTGACAAGGCTCTATATTATATTTTTACCGGCTTTTTAATATTCTTTTTCATTTCAAGCTTTCGTTATCGTGTTGAGCCGCAATGGACTGCTGTAATAAGCATTCCTATGATAATTATTTTGTTTAACAATATTGAATATAAATCCTGGATAAGAGGCTATGTAAAATGGATTGCAATTTTTCTTTTTCCTCTTTTCCTGTTAGCCAGGCTGGCATGTGCAGTTGATTTTTTACCGGTATCATTTTTTAAAAATGAATTTCATAAAAAGAAACAGTGGGCCAAGGATATAAGTATGCTTGCAGGCGATCGGCCTGTAGTCTTCACAAATTCGTATCAACGTCCTTCGGTATATACATTTTATACGGGGAAATTTGCTCACACGCTCGATAACCTTAATTATCGCAAAACACAGTTTGACCTTTGGGATTTCGAAGAAAGGGTTCATGGTAAGGAAGTTTTATATGTACCGCACTATTATACAGATTACTATAAGGAGCACCTTACAAAAGAGAAAATGTCCGGCGGCGACTCAATTTTTGTAAAAGTTTATAAGGATTTTCAGTCGCTTCAAAGGGAGTGTGTTGTTTTAAGTGCTCATCAATATACATTTAGCAGATCCGGAATAAACACAATTCATTTAAAAATCTTCAATCCTTACCCATTTATAATCGATTTCAGGAACAAAGAACTGCCAGTAGTTTTCCAGATAGCTTTTATTAAGAATGGGAACATGGTGGTTAAAAAAAATCTGGAACTTCCTGATAATATTTCAAAATTGAATGTGAGGGATACTATTTCAGTAGATTGCAGGTTCTCACTGGAAGATTTGCCTTTAGGTAAATATAAACTGGCTATTTGTTCGGAGACCGGAATTCTTTACGACACCTATAACAGTAAGTTCAGAGAAGCAAGAATTAATGAGTAAAATTAAGGTAATAGTTAGCCATGAAATTCCATAATGATGTTACCATTATAGCGAGGAATTTAGCAAAATAAAATTTGAGTTTCTTTTCAAACAGATAGATAATCAGGTTATTAATAGCCAAACCGATCAGCGAAATCAGGAAGAATGTACTGTATTCTACAAGAACTCTTGGATTATTGCTCTCAAAGGTCCAGAATCTGTTAAAAAGATAATTTGAACTTGCTGCAATTGTGAAACCGGCTGAGTTTGAGATGTATCTGTTTACTTTGAGTTTTTCTTTAAGAAGAATGGTTATTGAAAAATCAACAATCATTCCTGAAAAGCCTACAATTATGAATTTAAAAAACTTGAATATCATTCAAAACTTTTAATATTTTGGTAAAGTCCAGCCATTATGGTATTCAGGGACAATAAGTTTGTTGGCTGTACTCGTATCAAATGCCTGTTTAGTATCATCCCACCTGACCTTTTCACCTGTACGGAATGCAATATTACCCATCTGGGCAACCAGGGCCACATCCCGGCCTATATTAATACCCGCATGAAGTTTCTGAGGTGTATTGTTCTTTAAACAATCGAGGAAATTTTTTACATGAAGATCGAGGCCGTCGCCAACATTTTTCTGGACAGGAAGACCTTCAATTCTCTGTTTTTCAGGGATTACTTCCCAGCCGTTCCGGTCGAGAACCAATGTGCCGTTTTCGCCAATATATGACATTCCGTGAGGTCTTTTCCAGTTACCGAGACCTATTCCGATTGTGTGCTCCCAGATCATAGTAAAATCCTTGAAATCATATACAGCAGTCATGGTATCAGGTGTTTCCATAGCATCATCCGGAAAGGCATATTTACCACCGATTGCCATTACTGATTCGGGAATACTCTTTTCCATTCCATAGAGTATATAGTCAATGAGATGAACTCCCCAGTCAGTCATTAGTCCTCCGGCATAATCCCAATACCATCTGAATGTGAAATGAAAACGGTTTTTGTTGAACGGACGTTTTGGAGCAGGTCCCAGCCACATATCATAATCCACTCCTTCGGGAACAGGAGAATCAGGGACTTTGGGAACAGCGCCTTTCCAATCTACATATGACCATGCTTTGCAAGTCCTGATACGACCAAGTTTGCCTGATTTCAGATAGTTTATGGCATCAACAAAATGTGGTTGACTTCTTTGCCATTGACCAACCTGGACGATCTTTCCATGTTTTTTAACAGCTTTCTGCATAATGTTGATTTCAGCGATAGAATTACCGACAGGTTTCTCAATATAAGCATGTTTTCCGGCTTCAAGTGAATCTACCAGAATCAGACAATGCCAATGATCGGGAGTGCCATTTATAATCGTGTCTATATCGTTGTTTTCCAGCATTTTGCGATAATCAACATATAGTTTAGGTTTTGGAAATCCACGCTTTATCAGTGCATCTGTTCTGTTATTGAGCACATTACGGTCGATGTCGCATATAGCCACACACTCAACATCAGGATTTTTCAGGAAAGAAATCAGATCGCTGAAACCCTGACCATTAGCGCCGATGAGACCAACATGTATCTTTTCGTTAGGGGAAATCTTCTTTTTTGCTTTTGACAGGGAGTTAAAAGGAATAACGCTTCCTGCAGCCAGAACAGATGCTGTTTTGATGAAGTCTCTTCGTGAGGAACTCATAATGAAATAGTTTTATAATAACGGCAAGGTAATACATAAATTCAAGATGGTCAATCAGCCAATTATCAAATTCATTAAATGGGATTTAAATATATTCATATAAAAAGATTAAACCAATTGTAAGTACCTGTTTAAAATTGATTAATTATTGTGGATTTGATAATAAATTTCTAAATTTACTTCTTATACTATGTTTCCAATATCCTTTTACGTGCGTCTTAATAGAATAAAGTGAAATTTTAATTCTAAAATTATTTAAATCTCAAATTATTTCTAAAATCATCACAATGAAAAATTTTAAGCTTCTTCTTATTTTTGTTTTATGCGGGTTTGTGTTTACAGCAGTTTCAGCTCAAATCCAGGATCTTGATAAACCTATTCCCCCTGATCCGAATATTAAAATCGGTAAGCTGGATAACGGTATGACTTATTATATCAAGCAGAATAAAAAGCCTGAAAAACGAATGGAGTTAAGACTTGCAGTAAACGCAGGTTCTGTCTGTGAAACAAACGGGCAGCAGGGATTAGCTCACTTTTGCGAGCATATGTGCTTTAACGGGACCAAAAACTTTCCCGGGAATAAAATGATTGACATTATGGAATCACTTGGGGTTAAGTTTGGTGCAGATCTGAATGCATATACCAGTTTTGATCAAACAATTTATATGCTAAAAGTTCCAACTGACTCCGTTGAATGGATCAACAAAGGTTTCCAGGTATTGGAAGACTGGGCACACCAGGTAAGCATGGATGATGTTGAGATTGATAAAGAGAGAGGAGTAATAACTGAAGAGTGGAGATTAGGTCTGGGTGCGGAAGACCGTATGATGCAAAAATATGTTCCTGTGCTTTTAAAAGACTCTAAATATGCAGAAAGACTCCCGATAGGGAAAATTGAAATTATTAAAAGTTTCCCTCATGATACATTACGGGCTTTTTACAAATCATGGTACCGGCCCGACCTAATGGCAGTAATAGTTGTCGGTGATATTGATCCGGTTCTGGCAGAGCAAAAGATTAAGGAATATATCGGCAGGGTCCCAAAAGCTGTCAATCCGCCTCCGAGAGTTGAATTCCCTGTTCCCGGGAATACGGATCCTCTTATTAGTATAGTTACAGATAAAGAGGCAACTGGTTATAATGCTTCAGTATTTTTTAAGCATCCCAAATCCGATGATATCACATTTGGCGATTACAGGAATCAGCTTATAAGGACTCTATATTCCGGTATGCTTAATAGTCGCCTCCAGGAAATTGCTCAAAAACCGGAATCCCCTTATTTATATGCTTATGCAGGGTATGGTTCCTTTATTGGCCGTTCGGTCGATGTTTATCAACTATCCGTGGGAGCAAAAGAGAATCAGATTGAAAAGAGCATTGAAGTAGCCCTTACTGAAAATGAAAGGGCCCGTAAGTTTGGATTCACTGCAACTGAACTTGAACGTGAAAAAAAGGATGTTCTTTCCAACTATGAAAAAATGGCTAAAGAATCTGACAAAACAGAATCAGCATCATATGCTGACGAATTTATCAGGAACTATCTTGACAAGGAATGTATCCCCGGGATAAAGAAAGAATTTGAATTAGTAAAGGGATATCTTCCGGAAATTACATTGGACCAGATAAACAGTCTTGGCAAAACATGGACTTCCGATGATAATATGGCAGCGCTAATTACAGCTCAGGAAAAAGAAGGTGTCAAAGTTCCTACAGAGGACCAGGTAAAAGACATTATCAAATCAGTTAAGACAAAGAAAATTGAAGCTTATGTAGATAAAGTTTCAGATGTTCCTCTTTTGGCTGTTCCACCAGTAGGTACTAAAGTGGTAAAGAGAACAGATGACAAAAAAAATGGGTTTACTGAACTGACTTTCGGGAACGGTGTTCGCATGATCTTAAAATCTACTGATTTCAAAAATGATGAAATTGTCCTGTCAGCTTATAGTCCCGGAGGAAATTCTTTATATCCTGATGGTGATGTAATGTCGGCAACTCTTGCCCCGACAATAATTGCACAAAGTGGTCTGGGCGATTACGATTTTATTGGATTACAAAAGAAGCTGTCGGGAAATACTGCGAAACTTAACCCGTACATAAGTGATCTTCGGGAAGGGGTGAATGGGAACTGTTCACCTAAAGATCTGGAAACTGTTCTTCAGCTTAATTACCTTTATTTTACAAAGACCCGAAGAGATGAAAGCGCTTTCAATGCTTACATGTCGCGTATAAGGAACATGATAAAACCCATGAGGGCAAATCCACAGGTAATTTTCCAGGACACTCTTTCAAAGATAATTACACTTAATTCCCCAAGGGTTATTGCAGTACCTTCAGATGCACAGATTAACCAGGTTAATTTAGACAGGTTAATAACCATCTTTAAAGATCGTTTTGCCGATGCCAGCGATTTTACTTATTTGATGGTTGGTAATTTCAAAATTGACGAGGTAATTCCTCTTCTGGAAAAGTATATCGGAGGTCTTCCTTCAATAAAGAGAAAAGAGACATGGAAAGATGTAACTCCGGGATTTCCCAAAGGATTGCTTGTAGTTGATGTTCCAAGAAACTCTGAACCTCAGAGTTCAGTAGCTATGGTTTGGAAAGGTGACTTCAAATGGAATGATAAAGATCGCCAGAGTTTCTCAATGCTGATGAATATACTGGCCATAAAATGCAGGGAATCGATGCGGGAAGAACAGGGTGGTGTATATGGGGTAAGTATTAACGGCAACACTTCCAAACTTCCAAGACCAACCTACACTATCCAATCGATGTGGGGTTGTAATCCGGATAGTATTAAAATATTATCTCAGACAGTATTGAAGGAAATGGGAAAAATCAAAAAAGATGGTCCTACCGACGTTGATTTGAATAAAGTGAAGGAAACCTTAATCCGACAGCGGGAAACTCAACTCAAGGAAAACGGTTTCTGGCTGACTCAACTGCAGAACCATTTCTTATTTGATGACAATCTTCTTACTCTCGAAGAATATAAAACTTTTATAAATTCTTTTTCGATTGCAGATATAAAAGTTATTGCCAATAAATACTTAAATACTGATAGCTACGTTGAAGTTGCCCTGACTCCTGTTCCAAAGCCGGAATCAAAATAGCGTATATCTGTTGAAATATTAAGAAGGGGCTCTGATTGGGCCCCTTTTTTATTTCCATTTTAAAACAAACCGTGTAATTCGGCATTGATCTTATCAATAACCTCACTCAGGTGATCACTGTTATTAGGAAAGTTATAATGATCGGCTTCAATTATAAGAACTTTTCCGAGATTGTAGGTCTCCATCCATGCTTCATACCTTTCATTTAACCTTTTGAGGTAATCTATACGTATGGAACTCTCATATTCCCTTCCTCGCTTCTGGATCTGATTTACCAGAGTGGGCACAGATGCCCTCAGGTAAAGAAGCAGATCAGGTGGTTTAACCAGGGAACTCATCATTTTAAAAAGTGAAGAGTAGTTATCGAAGTCACGGGTCGACATAAGTCCCATCGAATGTAGATTCGGTGCAAAAATGTATGCGTCTTCATAGATGGTACGGTCCTGAATAATGGTTTTCTCCGATTTTCTGATTTCCAGTATCTGACTGAAGCGGGAATTAAGAAAGAAGATCTGCAGGTTAAATGACCAGCGTTGCATATCTTCATAAAAGTCATTAAGATAAGGATTGTCATCGACATCTTCATAATGAGCGATCCATCCGAATTGTTTTGCAAGCAGTCCTGCCAGTGTAGTCTTGCCCGATCCGATATTTCCTGCAATAGCTATATGCATTGATCTGATATTTTGTTTTACATCTATAAAATTAGTAAAAAATGAGAAAGGTTTGACCGGATTAATTAAATAATGTAGGGTCGTGCCATGGCAAGACCCTACTCTAATCTTTTTTAATCCCAGCTATAAGATACAGATCCTCAATATATTCACGTGAATTGGAGAGCCGTGGAACTTTGTTTTGCCCTCCAAGCTTGTTTTTTGTCTTTAGCCATTTATTGAAAGTTCCTTTAGGAACCTGATTAACAACCGGCAAGATCAAATTTAGATCCTTAAATCGTTTGGCCTCGTAGTCGGAGTTAACAGATTTTAAAGCGTTATCAAGAGTTCGGATAAATAAGAAAAAATCAGTAGGGGCTATTTCAAATTCAATTATCCATTCGTGGGAACCTCTTGACATCGTATTCATAAAAACAGGGCCAGCAGTGTATTCAGCAATCACCGCATCAGTTTCCTTGCAGGCCAATTCAAGAGCCTTATCTGCATTGTCAACTATGACCTCCTCACCAAAAACATTAATAAAATGTTTTGTACGTCCCGATATCCTGAATCTATAAGGATTAATGCAGGTGAATACAATTGTATCTCCCATCATATATCGCCATAGTCCTCCATTGGTTGAAATGATAATTGCATAATTAACCCCAACATCCACTTCCGTAACAGTATAAACCGGAGGATCTCCGGAGTCAATTTTTTCAGCAGGTATAAACTCATAAAAAATTCCGTAATCAAGCATTAGTAACATATCGCTTCTAAGAGGATCATCCTGAATTCCGAAGAATCCCTCCGAAGCATTATAAGTCTCCATATAATTCATCTGATCTCCGGCAATAAGTTTTTTATATTGTTCGCGATAGGGAATAAAACTTATGCCTCCATGAAAAAAAACTTCCAGATTTGGCCAGACATCGAGAAGGTTATTTTTCCCGGTAAAAGAAAGGATCTGTTTTATTAATACAAGATACCAGGACGGAACTCCTGAAATACTTGTCACATTCTCATTGACTGTGGATTTTGTAATCAGGTTAAGCTTCTCTTCAAAATCTTCGAGAAGAGCAATCTTATGTTTTGGCGTTCTGATGATATCAACCCAGAATGGAGCATTTTCAATTAATATAGCCGAGAGATCTCCATATAATGAATCATTACTGAACTGATTCATCCTATGACTTCCTCCGAGAGTAAGACTCTTGCCAGAGAATATCCTTGTATCAGGCCTTTGCTGTGCATATATTACGAGAATATCTTTAGCTGCCCTGTAATGACAATCTTCAAGAGCTTCCCGACTCATCGGTATAAATTTGCTTTTTGCTGAAGTGGTGCCTGAGGACTTTGCGAACCATTTAATCTCACCTGGCCATAATAGATTGGTTTCCCCTTTGCGTAATCTTTCAACGTAAGAAACTATATCCTCGTACGTCTGAACGGAAAACCTTGACTGATAATCTTTGATTGAAGCGATTGACGAATAGTTGAACTTTTCACCCCATTCTGTTCTTGCAGCTTTTGCAAGAAGTCTGTATAAAGTCTCCTGTTGAGTTTCAAAGGGATACTTTTTAAATATTTCAATTTGATTTATACGTTTAATATTCAGCCAGTTAATTATAGAAGGAATAATTGCCATTATGCTATCAATTTGATACTTAAATATAGATAAAAAAGTTCATGGAGATGGTTAAATATTCAGCTGAAAACCTCTTTCAGTATATCAAGGGATTTAATTTTTTTCAGGCCGGGAAGATGAAGAGAATAGAATCTTATGAGCGTTTCAAGAACATCATTCCGCATTTTTCCGGTGAGTGATATTTTGTTTATAGAGTCATAAGATGCCTCAAAAAAGTCGGCAAGAATATTTGTAATTTCCTTGTTTGCATAATTACCATGTACCGGGGGCACAGGAACAAAAATACCATTCACCATATCAAAGAAAGAATTCTCCTTATCTGATCTCGGACCCGGTTCGAATCCAAGAAAACTGCTAAGTCCCGCAAGAAAAGCAATATGGAAATTTGCAAATCCTTCTTTGCATTTTTCGAAATACATAATTGAGTCTTCAATATAATCGAACATCTCACTATGAGGACTTTCCTCTTTCAGAATAGACGTTAAAACTTCTCCAAGGAAAATTGCAACACAGCTTTTTTTAATATTAGAATAGATATCGTAAGGTGTAAAAGAAACGGAAAACTCTTTAATTGTATGCATATCGCGAGTTGCCTTATAATACAAATCTATGTCAAGGATAAACAACGGTTGAAAGAGAGTATTATGTTTTCCTGTTTTCCTGTTTCTCATTCCTTTTATAAGGAATGATTGTCTGCCGAATTTTCTTGTATATATATGGATAACAATACCTGAATCAGTGTATTTTATCTGATGAAGTATTATCCCGCGTGTTTTCTCCAGCATGGTGGACAAAGGTATTTCCCAAATTTAGAATTAAAGATATTTGTAACCTACTTTATAATTGATTTTCTTCGTCCACCCCGGCCCCAAGGGGAGCGATGAAAATCAATTTACTCCCCCTGGGGATGGGGTAAATAAATTGATTTTCAAGCGATTTAACTAGTCACAGGCAATGAATTTTATTCTCAACGGAATTTATTATATTTACTGATCAATCAACACTAATATGCCAGTAACTAAAAATGAAGAGCTTGTAAAAAGGATTGCCAGGCTTGCCAAACAAAACCAGGAGCTTGAAGAGCATATCAAGAAACTGGAAAAAATAAATGAAGACCTGGCCAGGAACTATAATAATCTCAAGATTCTTTATGAAAAGGTATCTCCTCAGAGATTGAAGGAGATGAGTGAAGGAGAGAAGAAAGAAAGGTCGCTTAAATTTAATATGGCGACGGTTCTTTTTGCTGATATCCACGGATTTTCACGGCTGGCGGAAGGAATTAATTCATCATCAGTTATGGATGAACTTGATGAGATTACTGTTGAATTTGAAGCAATAGTTGCCAGATATAAAATTGAAAAAATTAAAACCATTGGCGATACCTATATGTGCGCCGGAGGGATACCCGTCAAAAATATTACAAACCCGGTCGACGTGGTGATGGCTGCTATAGAGATGAGAAACTTCCTAGAGAATTATGAAGTAAAAAAAAGAGGATTAAATAGCAGGATTTGGGATCTAAAGATCGGTATTCATTCAGGACCTGTTACCGCTGCAATTTCAGGAAGGAGGAAAATCAATTATGATATTAAAGGAGATACTGTGAATACAGCAAGCCGTATTGAAGCTGTTTCTGATAGCGGAATGATCCTGATTTCAGTTATGACTTATGAACTTGTAAAGGAGTTTTTTGATTGCGAGTATTCTGGTAAGCTCCCGGTGAAATATAAGGATGATCTCCAGATGTATAGAGTAAAAGGATTGAAACCCGAATTCTCAGTAAATGGAGAGGGAATTATTCCGAATGAATTATTCAGGATTAAATTCGGACTTATACAGTTTACTGATATTCAGGAGATTATTTTAGATAAGCTTGAAATGGACTTGCCTGGTTACCTCTTTTATCACAATGTAAAACATACTGTTGATGTTGTTACTGAAGTGGAACTTATAGGATGGGCAGAAGGGTGTACTGACGAGGAAATATTGTTATTAAAAACGGCTGCTTTATTTCATGATGCCGGGCATATAGTTGCTTATGATAATCATGAGTATTACGGGACACAAATAGCACATGAAATGCTTCCCCGGTTCAACTATTCCTCCGAACAGATTGACCGTATATGCTCAATAATATTGTCGACCAGGTTACCACCTGAACCAACAAATCTTCTTGAAGAAATAATATGTGATTCTGATCTTGATTATCTGGGAAGAAGTGATTTTATTCCGGTATCAAACACTCTGTATGAGGAACTTAAAGCTCAGAATAAAATGGGCTCACTTAATGAATGGAATAAGATACAGGTTAAATTCATTTCAGGACATCAGTATTTTACCAAAACAGCCCGAAGTCTCAGAGAAGTAAATAAAAAACTCCAGATCGACAGAATACAAAGCCTCATAACTGGATAGAATTTAATCGATGTAGAGACGCCCAATTTGGGCGTCTCTACTATTATTTTATTACAAGCATTTTTGCAACAGTGGATTGAGAGCCATCTTTACTTGCACAAAAAACAAGATAAACTCCTGTAGCGACACGCTTTCCAGTATAGGTATTCAGATTCCAGGTTGCCAGACCCCCGTCGGATACTGTTTCGTACACCAGATTGCCGCTAATATCTGTAATTCTTATCTGTGTGTCCCTGATGAGCCCGGTGATTGTAACATTCCCTTTAAAATCCTCTCTGACCGGATTCGGGAAAGTATAGACCTTTTTAAATTTTTCTTCACCTGTGGTAGCATCTCCCCTGAAAGACTGAACTCCTTTAGAAGTTCCAAACCAGATATCTCCGGTTTTATTATCAACAGCCAGGCTTACAACGGAATTAGAAAGAAGAGGGCTGTTTTGTTCGTTAAAGTTTCTTATCTGAGTCGCTCCATCCGAAGAAAGAAGGTAGGCACCTGAGCTGGCGGTTCCAAGCCATTTCCTGTTTGCACCGTCGACAGCTATGGATGTAATTGTTTCAGTTTTCAGCATATAGTCGGCAAGGTTTGTACCATCATTCCTGGGAATTTTTATCCGGCTGGCTTTCAAATCGGTGTTGAATACGTTTTCAGGATTAAAATAGATTACCGGCCCCTGATCTGTACCGACCCATATGTTGCCGTCAAGATCCTCAGCGATGGAATATACAAATGATATTACCTGATTCTCTGTATCCTGCACTAACAACTTTTTATATTTGTCATCACTGAATATATCTGGAGTTTTATTATCATCCAGAATAAATAGACCATATCCCCGTGGCAGAATTATCCATTTTTGCCCCTTTGTGGTGGTAATTATATCTCCGATTGTCGGTGCATCAATTGTAATAGGATTTACGATCCACGTTCCATCTGATTTAAGTACTTTTATACTACCTGGCACACCCGTTTGAGTCATCCAGAGATTCTTGGAATTATCCATAACCAGTCCACAAATTCTTACATATGGATGTCCGGGAATGATTGTCTGCAAAGGTGAATTTGATTCAGTATATTGTTTTATCAGGCTATTATTTTCGTATTCAAGCAAACCGTTACCCCAGGTTGATACAAAAACATGATTTAAGTTATCAGGATCGATAAGGGTTCTCATAGGATCAATAATGGTACCCGATGGAATGAATGTCCAGTTATTATTTTCAAAAATCGAAATCTGAAGAGGGTTCCCCAGGTTATTCCATGAAACATCCGTAGCTCCTCCGCAAATTATGGTTTTACCACTGAATGAAGTTATATTGAAAGCGTTATTAGAGACAGGTCCGGGAAGAGTCAAAGCAGTAAACTCCGACATATTTTCACCTTTTACCAGACCTGAATTAATATCAGCTATCCAGATATCCGAGTTATCGACGACTGCCTGGGAAATATTTGGTACTCCCCAGCCGTACGAAGAGATTTCTTTAATAAGCGTGCCATTGATATTGAAATACTTTACAGATGTACCGGAAGATATAGTAAATCCGGCTGATGAATTATCGAATGCTTTATTAAAAACGCCGCTTGTAAAAGAAAACAGTGAACTGAAATCACCGATAACAAATACCTGATCACCTGCCAGGAGCGGATCCGAAAGGTTTGCGTATAACTTATCACCCGAAAAAACCAATGACGTGTATTTTGCAACAGGATTGGGAAGAAGGCTGACCAGATTCCAGTTTCCAAAGTAAGATAATCCCTGATTAGAAAGATCGGCAGAGTATACGCCTGCATCTGTGGCTGCATAAATTTTCCCGTTCCCGAAAGCAATATCCCATACCTCTGTATTTTCTGAGTCGTTGCCCGGTTTCCACGTATCGTAAATTTCCCTCTTATTTAGATCAAGGACCACAATTCCAAAGCTGCATGCCATGTAAGCATATTTACCGTTTGTACGTATTTTGTTTATCTGTTTCGCCCCGGGTATGTACTTTCTGTTTATATCCGGAATATTATAAATTGTACTGTTCTTTAACAAGTCGACATTCGTGCTTGTATAAGCTATAATAAGTGTTTTGTTTTCTTCTGACCATGCTATAGTACTTATTCCGGTTTCTGTCAGGCCGTTAATACGTGACATTTTCTTTAGCTCAGCGAACAATTTGTTGTAAATAATTATTGATGAGCCGGTTGAAGCATAAACTTCATCTGCTCCGACAGCGACACAATCAGCCGTGTTATAAACAAGGTGGTCTGACCACGATCCGACCGGTGTTTGTCCCCTTACTATCAGTGACACTATTAATAGAAGCTCTATACACAGAAACTTTCTCATCGGAAATTAATCAGGAACTCCTTTAATTTTTCAAATGCTCTTGCCCTGTGCGAAACAAGGTTTTTTTCTGCAAGATCCATTTCGGCAAAGGTGCAGTTTTTTCCATCAGGTACAAAGATCGGGTCATATCCAAATCCATTGCTCCCTTTTTTCTCACGGATAATCTTTCCATTTACAATTCCTTCAAAGAGGTATTCTTTTTTCTCCAGAATAAGTGCAATTACAGTTCTGAACCGGGCTTTCCTGTTTTCTTTACTTCCAAGCATTAATAAAACTTTTTCAATGTTTGCCCTGGAATCCTTATTATCACCGGCAAATCTGGCTGAATGGACTCCCGGTAATCCATCAAGAGCAAATATTTCCAGACCCGTATCATCAGCAAAAACATTCAATCCGGTTGTATTAAATACAAATCTGGCTTTAGCGAGCGCATTTCCTTCAATTTGAGGTTCTTCCTCGGGAATGTCCTCCCTGATATTGATATCATGAAGACTTAAAAGCGTAAAGCTGCTGCCCAGCAGACTTTTTATTTCTTTTATTTTATTTTCATTATTTGAAGCAAAAACTAATGTCATGAAATCTATTTCGTTTAGGATTCAAAAGTACTCAAAATTGAGCTTTCCTTTTGACCTGATTTTTATATATGCTACATTTGGAATAATAAAAAGCAAGATAATTGTTTATGTCTTATT
>JBARBF010000086.1:0-39849 GCA_049792755.1 Bacteroidales bacterium
GACAAAAAAGAGATAAACCTCATTGAAAAGCACGACTGGTTACCTAATCAGACTGCACATTTCGCTAATGTACGATGCATAGAATGTCACACTCAGATCAATAACAATATTCAGGTATCGCACCTCATTCTACCTAAGGAACAGGCTGTCAAACGTTGCAATGAATGTCATTCGAAAAACTCTATACTTATGGCTTCTCTTTATAAATTTGAATCGAAGGCACAACGCCGTGATGGATTTTTTAATGGAATTATTTTAAATTCATCTTACGTGATCGGAGCAAATAGAAATGAATATCTTAACCTGTTAAGTCTTATTATACTCATTGTGGTTATAGGTATAATCGTAATTCACATTATATTCAGAATTAGGAAAAACAAACAAAATTATTAAAGGAAACTAAGATGTATCTCTACCCAAAATGGATCAGAGCCTGGCATTTATTAAATGCTGCAATGTTTCTCATTCTTATTATAACCGGAATAAGTATGCAGTACACTGACAAGGAGAATGCAGCTTATGTTGTTGGGTTTGCCAAAGCCGTAAAATGGCATAATTTTGCTGCTTTTATATTGATTTTGAACTATATATTCTTTGTAACCGGGAATCTGCTTACAAAAAACGGAAGATATTACAGACTTGGAGAAAAGGGGTTCTTATCAAATCTAAGAAAGCAGTTAAAGTATTATTCATGGGGTATGTTCAAGGGTGAAAAACATCCGTTTCCGGTGACAGAAAAGAGTAAATTTAATCCATTGCAGAAATTTACGTATGTGATTGCTATGTATGTAGCTTTTCCGTTGCTAATAATATCAGGGATCGGATTATTGCTTCCTGAAATAACTATAACATCATTTTTTGGTGTAAGCGGGCTTATCTATACTGATATTCTGCATATAACAATGGGATTCTCACTTTCAATTTTTATGATAATCCATATTTATACATGCACACTTGGTGCCAAACCAACATCGCTCTTCTGGGGGATGATCTCTGGGTATCACCGTGAGGATTAGGACAGGAGTTAAATAGAAATGAAATGAAAGAGAGTGAAGAAAATGTCACTGAAGGTTCATCGAGACGCAATTTCCTGAAAAAAGTGGGTCTTGGAATTGGAGCTGTCTCTCTGTCAGGCGCAGCTGTTACCTCAGTTATTGCGAAGAGCAAATCAAAATCTGGTAAAAAAATTAAACTCTTGTCAACAGATGGCAAATTGGTGGAAGTTGACAAGGATGATATAAAAGCTGTAGAAGAGAGAGTTACAGAATTAAAATCGGAAGCAAGAAAAGGTCTGCCTGGAAGGAAATTTGTTATGGTCATCGATCTTTCAAAATGCAAAAATGCCAGAAAGTGCGTCGACGCTTGTCAGGAAGGGCATCTGCTTCCTAAAGATCATGACTGGATGAAACTTTATCTTCTTCAGGATGATCGTACTACTGCTCGTTACTGGTTCCCCCGACCATGTTTCCATTGCGACAAACCTATGTGTGTAAGTGTTTGCCCGGTCGGAGCTACTTATAAAAGAGACGATGGGATTGTATTGATCGATAACGAGAGATGTATCGGGTGTAAATTTTGCATGACAGGCTGTCCATATTCAGTAAGAGTATTTAACTGGAAAGATCCGGAAGTTAAGTTGCCGGCAGGATCTGTTTACGATCCTGAACTTGGTGTACCTCAGGTAGAGGGAACCGTAGGAAAATGCATCTTCTGTGCCGATAAATTGCGTAAAAATGAACTCCCGAGATGTGTATCTGCATGTCCGATGGGAGTTTTATATTTTGGGGATCTGTTGGAAGATACTGTGACTAATGGAACTGAAACTGTCAGATTCAGTAAACTGATGACAGACAGGGCCGGCTACCGGTTCCGTGAAGATCTGGGAACACTGCCGAGTGTCTATTACCTGCCTCCTTATGAAAGATCATTCCCAGTCGAAAGCGGATTGGAAGACACTGATGAATCAATCAAAGGGAGATACAAAAATGCAGGGCCAAGGTAATTTTTTACAGTAATTGAGAAATTATGCTGACAGAAAAACAACTGCTTCAGGATCTGACCCCGGAGATTGAGAAAACCGGAATAAGATGGTATGTCACATTCCTTATTTTCTTTTTGATATTCTGCATTGGAATTTATGCTCTCATTCAACAAATCATTAAAGGGCATATTGTTACCGGGATGCGCGATAATGTTGTATGGGGGCTGTATATTGTAAATTTTATATTCTTCATGGGGTTAAGTTATGCGGGTGCACTTCTATCAGGTGTGCTTCATCTCTTTCATACAGGTTGGCGTAAGCCGGTTATCCGTTTGGCAGAACTTTTAACGGTCATTTCCCTAGTAATAGGTCCGTTTTTTATTTTCTTTTGCATCGGCCGTCTTGACAGACTTCCATTCCTGATAATGTACCCCCGGATACAATCCCCGATAACGTGGGATGTAATAGCCATAAGCACCGATCTGGTAGGCTGCTTTTTATTTCTATATCTCTCATTAATTGAGGATTTTGCTATATTACGGGATTATACTGATCTGCAGGTGAAACCTTGGAAAAAGAAGGTATATAAATTTCTTGCTCTGGGTTATTCAGGCAATGAGAAGGAGAAAAAAATACTTCACAACGCAAAGAATGTTATGGCCGCTATGATAATAGCAATTGCTATTATTGTCTATTCCGTTCTGGCCTGGATTTTTGGTGTGACTCTTCAACCAGGCTGGCATTCTACCATTTTTGGTCCTTACTTTGTTATTGCCGCTGTCTTTTCAGGGACGGGACTTCTGATAATACTGATGTACATTTATAGAAAGGTTTATCATCTGGAGGAATACATAACGAAACGTCACTTTGTCAACCTTGGGGTGCTTCTTACTATAATTGCAGCGTTTTATGGTTATTTTACTTTCAGCGATTATCTGACAAAATGGTATGGATCGATAAAAATGGACTCTATGCTCATTGATAAACTCTTTCATGACTATTTTTCATTATTTATTTTCGCTAACTACATTGGTATCTTACTCCCGTGCATTATTATTGCTTTTCCCAGGTTCCGCACAATCCCCAGTATTACTATAGCTGCAGTTATAGCGGTTACGGCGCTTTGGGTGAACCGCTATATAATTGTAATCCCTACACTTGAAACACCATTTCTTCCAATCCAGGACACCCGGCCAGACTGGATACGGTATTCTCCAACATGGATTGAATGGTCACTTACACTTGCGGGAATTTCAGTATATGGAATGCTCTTTATGCTGGTATCTAAAATAGCTCCTGTCATCTCAATTTCGGAGATGAAGGAAGAGGATAAAACAGAGATTATGAAATAGAGGAGAAAAGTTGAAATGAAAAGAAAATTAGCACTGGTATTATTACTTTTATCTTTATTTTCATCAAAGGCAATATTCTGCTATTCGCAGGAAAAAACCAGTATCAGCCCTTCTATTCAGCTTCAGTACTTTAAGGATAACGATGAGAAAAGCATAATTAAGACCACTCTGACTTATTCAAGGAACAGGATGGAGATTCCTTTGAAGGGTATGAAAATAACCTTTTATTCTGGTGAAGATAAGAAATTAAGGCTGGGAGAAATCATGACAGATGCTAATGGTGTGGCTGTATACAATCTTAAACAAGGATCTGATTTTTTGATAAATAGCAACGGGTTATGGCCTTTCGCCTCTGAATTTGCCGGGAATGATACTATTGGTTCAACTGCCTCAAAGATATTGATTAAGAATATTTCTCTTAATATGGTGTTATCGGAGATCGATAGTACTAAAAATATCGTTGTAAGCGCAAAAAAGACGGAGAACGGAAAAGAGGTTCCTGTTTCAGGTGAAACCATTATGATTTATGTTCCGCGTATGTTCAGTCTTTTACCAATAGGCGAGGCAAAACTTGATGATTCAGGTTCTGCTTCAGTAGAGTTTCCTGCAAGGCTGCCTGGTGATAAAGAAGGCAATATTACAATCATTGCCAGGTTTGAAGAACATCCTGAATTCGGGAATGTCGAAAAAAAATCTACAATTAAGTGGGGATTGCCATCGACCGTTACCGTTCCTGCCGGACATCGTGCCCTTTGGACCAAAACAGCGCCAAAATGGATGATCTATACTCTTTCGATCCTTTTGTCGGGCGTATGGGGACATTATCTTTTTGCCATTATAAGCCTGATAAGAATAAAGATGCAATCAAAAAAACAGAAAGTTGAGAAAAAGGAATTGTTCATAAAATGAAAATTGGAAAGTTATTGCTATGTATAATATATAAACCAAAATTAAGGATTATGAAAACTCTTAAATTATTTCTTGTAAGCTCATTATTAATGTTTTTTGGGGTCTCCATTGTAGCCCAGCCAAAGCCCTGGGTTGTTCCGGCTAACTTCAAAACGATGAAAAATCCGGTTGCCGCCGGTGAAGCAAGCACAAAGGCCGGGCAGGCACTTTATACAAAAAATTGTGCCTCGTGTCATGGGAAAGCTGGTTTGGGTGACGGTGTAAAAGCAAGATCTCTCAAAGATTTTCCCGGTGATTTTTCAAAAGCTGATTTTCAAACACAGACTGACGGTGATCTTTTTTATAAGACCAAGTCAGGAAGATCAGAAATGCCCAAGTATGAAGGCAAGTTAACAGATAATGATATCTGGAACATTGTTCACTATATGAGAACATTCAAGAAATAAGTACTTTATCATTTCAGAAATATTGATTAACTTTTGCACGATTATTGCATTAGTTGCATAAAACTAAAATGTATGTTTATGAGAACAATGAAACTTTTTTCTGTCAGCGCACTGGTTTTACTGTTAAGTGCTGCATTGGTTGCACAACCTAAACCATGGGTTGTTCCGGCAAACTTCAAATCAATGAAGAACCCGGTTGCTCAGAGTGACGCAAGTACGAAAGCCGGATTGGCTCTCTTCACAAAGAATTGTGCCTCCTGCCATGGAAAAGCTGGTCTTGGCGATGGAGTAAAAGCAAGAACGCTTAAAGATTTCCCGGGAAATTTTTCCAAGGCAGATTTCCAGAGCAATGCAGACGGGGATATTTTTTACAAAACTAAGTCCGGAAGAGGTGAAATGCCGAAATATGACGGAAAACTTTCAGATGACGATATCTGGAATGTTGTTAATTATATGAGAACATTAAAGAAATAAAAGGCAGGAAAAATTTTTACTGTAGGGAGGCTGTCTCAAAAGGTGAGAACAGCCTCTTTTTTGTCGATTTTATTCGTACCCCCCTGGAAGAGCACTCTCAAATATTCAATTCTCCAGAAGATAAATCGACTTTTGATACATCCTCTTTTTAGTAGTAACATAAAAAACACACGGAATCATAAATCCCGGGGTTTATATTATCTTCTTGCGTTAGTTTTCTAGTTAAGCACTGCTATAGAGTTTGCAAGCAAAGTTGTAGTATATGCAGCGTTATGAATACCTAAACTAAAATCTCTGAGGCATAACTGGAAATTGATAACTGCTCCCATTTGTGCGTTTGTCAGAGTGAGTTTTGGCAATGTAGTGTTGAAAGTAATCTGTGCGGCAGTGAATCCCGAAGTACTGGTATTCTGAAACATTGTTGCATTGTAGGTAGGACCCTCCGGATTATTTACCGGGTCATACATATTCAGATTACCATCATAGTTATTTGTTGTGAGTCCAATCCACAGGTTCCCGGTGGCATCACCCATCCGGTTCAGGATATCAACCCCTCCTTCCTGTAATAGTGCAGCTAACTGGTCGAGCTGGGCTTTAACTCCGTTCCTGGTCTGTGTCCATAATGTTGCCGAAGAAGACATCGGGCTTGCTGCATGGCAGCCGGCAACATTGCATCCGTTAAAGTTTCCCTGCGCATTGTATGTATGTCCGCCGGCCTTGCCTGTCATAGGTGCCATATGGCAGTCTATACATGAAGCAACGGTTGTATGCTGAGAATTGGTATAACCGGTTCCAAATTCCACACCACCAAGACCTGCAAAAATTGCAGCAGTAGTTCCGTTATGTACACTGGTCCTGAAACTCGGTTTAAGAACATTCAGACTATTAGATTGAGCAGCGTCATAGAAAACAGCAGTCGGATTACTTACTAGTCCTGCATAATTCAGTACATTTTTATCTGTATTTGAATTTGTTAATGGACGGGGTTGATGACATTTAGCACATAAGTTGCTCTTGCTGTCGTCCTGGGGCAGATCAATGGTTTTTGCACCACCAAAATAGGTCATTGGTACTGGAGCAGTTGTCGTCAGAGGCATAAAATCAGCAAAAGTATATGTTGAATGTAAATGGACATGGCAGGTATTGCACTGCAGTGGTCCATAGGATGAACTAGAAGATGCAGCATAAGGATTTGAATAGGTTGTTGCCGGCGGAACAATTGTAAAGACTGTAGAAACATTGTTTGCAACAACATATTTAAATGCTTCGGATTCGTGACATGGTGAACATCCTGTACTTCCTACTTCCTCAAAATTTGCATCACCATAGGCATGTTTTGCATATGCAAACTGATCCTTGACAGAATCAACTCCGGCTGAATTATGGCATTGAGTGCAGGTCGCATTTGCATCCATTCCATTGGTCCCCGGTGTACCGGCCGGACCCATAGGGCCTTCACACGATGATAAAAGGAATCCAGTCGCGAATAAAACTGAGAATAGTTTAATAAGGGTTTTCATATCTTGCTAATTTGTTAAAATTTCGTTCTGCAATTTACTAAAAAGCTATGTTATTATATTAACATGGTATATGTTATTTATGATATATATAATTGATAGATATAGTGTTTCTTGTTGATAAATATCAATTTATAGGGTGATATTTGTTAGTTTTGCATTTTGTGGTGACTTTTAAAAACTATTTTTAAACCTTTTAATAACAGAAATATGTCAGTTGGAAATTTAATCAGCAGTTGTGAAACCTGCACCCGCCGATGGAAAAACTTTCAACACCTGACCAAAGAAGAACTTAACCTTGTAAACGATAACAGGTATGAAGCAACCTTTAAGCCTGGCGAGATAATGATTAAACAAGGATCCCCGACCTCAAATGCATTATTTATTGCTTCGGGTATGGCAAAAACATATATTGAGGGACAAAATGGGAAAAACTTTATATTGAGCATTGCTTTACCAGGACGGCTTATATTAGGACCAGGCGCTTATGTCGACTCCCGGCATACCTACACTGTAGCCGCAATTACCACTGTTCAGGCTTGTTTCATAAATTTTGAGATATTTAAGCAGATAGTAAGGGTAAATGGGGCATTTGCTGAAAGCCTCCTCGAGGATATAAGTGCAAAATCTTTAGGGTCTCTCAACCGGATGGTCAACCTGTCACAGAAGAAAATGCATGCGAGGCTCGCCGAAACCTTATTGTATTTTTCAGATGTGGTATTCAAAAGTGACGAATATGAAATGATACTCTCACGTCAGGAACTTGGTGAAATGACAAACATGGCAAAGGAATGTGTTGTCAGAATTCTTAAAGAACTTGAGGATTTGGGTGTTATTTATTCTGATTCATCAAAAATCAAAATACTTGACAGGGGAAAACTTATACAGATATCTGCAAAGGGGTAGTTTTGGAAAGACGGAAGACAGAAGTCCTGTGTCCGAAGAAGAAAAAGGGATAGTTTGAAGATGAGGCAAAGATGACAATTTAACTTCTGCCTTCTGACTTCGGTCTTAGGACTTTTTAATTATAGTTTTTAACAAATTCATTTTATGAAGTATTTAAAATTTCTTTTTTCGCCGCTATGGATGGGAGTGCTTTTTGTACTTTTTGCTGTTGCCATGGCAGTAGCAACTTTTCTTGAAAATGATTTGGGTTCCGCAGCTGCTTTCAATATGGTATATAATACTAGATGGTTTGAACTGATATTGTTACTACTTGTATTTAACCTTTTGGGGCAGGTAATTAATTTAAAGCTTCTGAGGAGAGAAAAGTTGTCGGTCGCTCTTTTTCATCTTTCATTTATTCTGATGATCATAGGCGCAGGGATAACAAGATATTTCGGATGGGAAGGCTCAATGCATATACGCGAAGGAGAAGAGCAGCAAATGTGCTTTTCAAATGAAAAGTACATCGGTTATTCGTTTAAAGATAAAAACGGGACTGTTATCAAAAGCCAGAACAGGAAATATTCAATGACCTCAGTTTCAGCAGATAGGTTTAACAAAAAGATTAAAATAGATGGAAAGGACTATGAACTGTTACTGGCAAAAATCATTCCTAATGCTTCTGAAATAATTGCTGACAGCCCTGATGGAGAGCCAATTGTTTCAATACTGGTTTCAAAAAAAATGGACACCAGAGAAACGCTTACTCTTAAAAAAGGAGAGACAAAAACTGCAGATGGAATTTCTATTGGTTTTGCTTCAGCTCAGCCGGCTGATGTTAATATTTCACTTGACTCCGGAAAGTTTTTCATGCTGACCAATCTAAATCTTGGTGAAATGAGCATGATGACTCAGGAAACAACCTCTTTAGAACACGGCAAACCTGTTGAATTAAAAACGATGCAGATTTTTACATATGATGATATAAAAATTGTGCCTCAGCAGATGTCACTCAAAGGAGTTATAAAAGCAGTAGCTGTAAAACCTGAGATGCAAACTACTGGTTTGAATGCTTTTATATTTCATTTAATATCCGGTAAAGAATCATCGATGGTTTTACTGTGGGACCGGGAATCAGATAAGGTTGCTTCGGCTTCCTGTGGGTTAGACGGAAATACGGTAGATCTTACCTATGGTTCAAAATCCACAACACTGCCTTTCACAATTAAACTTAATCATTTTATTCTTGAGAGATATCCTGGTTCTTCCAGCCCTTCGGGTTATAAGAGCGATGTCGTTCTTCTGGATAAAAAAGAAAATATTGAAAAGCCTTTCTTGATTTTCATGAATAATATACTCAAATATAAGGGTTACCGTTTTTATCAGTCATCCTTCGACAGCGACGAAAAAGGTACAATACTCTCTGTAAATCATGATATGGCCGGTATGGTGACTACCTATACGGGTTATTCATTATTGTTCCTTTTTATTATTCTGTCTTTGCTCAATAAGAATTCACTTTTCTATAAAATCAATGCCGGACACTGGAATTCCGTTATCAGGAAAAGTGCTCCGGTTCTGTTTATAATATTGTTTCTCCCGGTTTCGACAACTGCAAATGCCCAGAAACTGGTACCCGAAAAATCTGTTGCCATGGAGTTTGGTAAAGTACTTGTTCAGGATCAGAAAGGCAGGACCAAACCCCTGTTTACCCTAAGTAATGATATTCTCCGTAAAGTAACAAGAGAAAATGAATTTGAAGGACTTACTTCCATGCAGGTATTCCTTGGATTATATTTCGATTTTAATAACTGGAAAGATGTTCCCCTGATCAGAATTTCGAATAGTGATATACAGAAGAAACTGGGCATCACCGGAAATTTTGCTTCATTTTCCGATCTGGTCAATATTGAAAGTAATGGCAATTATAAAATTTCACAGGAAGTCAATTCTGCATATTCGAAAGCACCATCAGAAAGGAGCAAGACTGATAAAGAGATGATGAAAATTGATGAAAGGGTAAATATTGTATATATGATATATAAAGGGGAATTCATGAAGCTTTTCCCTTTGAAGAACGGAACGCCCGACTGGGGTCTGCCACATGAGGCGCTTCAAAAAGCTGTCAACAAAGAGGATTCACTTTTCCTGCAGGGCATTATGCCCGTATTGTCTGATGCCTTGCAGACAAATAACTTAACTGCTGTCCGTCAGGTTTATCAGTCAATATCAGTATACCAGAAAAAGTTCTCACAATATGCTCTTCCTTCTGAGTCAAGAACCACTGCCGAATTATTATATTATAAACTTGGCATATTTGAAATGCTCTTCCCTTTTTATGCCACTGTAGGTCTGATAATGCTAATAGGGCTGATTACCATGGTGATCAGGGGCAGGAAAGGAACTTCCTTATTTGTAAAGATTCTCGGATGGTTACTGTTTGCAGGATTCTTGTTTCACACCCTTGGGCTTGGTCTCAGGTGGTACATTGCCGGTCATGCACCGATGAGCAACGGATATGAATCGATGATTTTTATTTCGTGGGCCACACTTTTAGCAGGATTCATTTTCAGCCGCAAATCGGCATTTGCTCTATCTGCGACCGCTGTACTCGCCTCAATGACTCTGATGGTAGCTCATCTTAGCTTTATGGACCCGGAGATCACCAACCTTGTACCGGTTCTTAAATCCTACTGGCTTACTTTGCATGTTTCGGTTATTACCGGCAGCTATGGCTTCCTGGGACTTGGTGCGGTATTAGGACTCATATCGTTAATACTTCTTTCTCTGTCTAACGATACAAACCGTGAGATGATCTCTAATGCTATTGATGAACTGACAGTTATCAATTTCAAGACCCTTACTCTTGGACTGTATTTTCTTACTATCGGCACTTTCCTGGGTGCAGTTTGGGCAAACGAATCGTGGGGAAGATACTGGGGTTGGGATCCGAAAGAGACATGGTCATTAATTACCATAATTATTTACAGCATAGTTATTCATAGCCGGAGAATACCCGGAATGAAAGATATCTTTACGTTTAATCTGATTTCCCTTTTTGCCTTTTCATCTGTTCTTATGACATATTTCGGTGTGAATTACTATTTGTCGGGAATGCATTCATATGCCTCAGGGGAAGCTACTCAGGTACCATCATATGTTTATGTTATCGTTATTGGTCTGGCAGCGCTGTCCTTGCTGGGATATTCAAAATATAAGCCAAGCAAAAGGCCACGGGATATAAAATAAAGGAAGAGGCGCGCAATTTGCGCGTCTCTGCATAATTTTCACGCGATCAATTTCCGCGACCAGTATTTTTTAGGGTGGAAGATGGGGCTCGAACCCACGACTTTCGGAACCACAATCCGACGTTCTAACCGACTGAACTACATCCACCGTTTCAGGAGTGCAAAATAAGATCAAAATTTCTATATCACAAAATTTTAAAATTATTTTCTCATGCTGATGTCAATTACTATCTTTGGACGGTTCAGAAAAAAATGAACTTCCCTGTACAATTTCTTAACCTTTTAATTGTTATCAGGGAGTATTTATAAAAGATCTTTTCTGGTTTGAGGAAAATAAAACTTATAGACAATATATCAGGGCTGCAACTTTTCCAGTTGATGAGGCCGGTTATCTTTCTTATCATCAGCATAGTATTTACAAAGAGCCGTCTTACCAGAGCCGAGATCGGTCAATGGGAAATGTTTATGTTCATTGCCGGTCTGCTTACCTTTTTCTGGGTTACTGGTATCATTCAGTCGCTCCTTCCTCTTTACCACAGAAATAAGACCTATCGGAAAATGGGAGATACCGGGACGTCTAAATCACCTGAAATATTTAATGCATTTCTCCTGCTTTGTTTTTTCAGCCTTCTCTTCTTTGCACTTGGCCATTCGCTGAAAAACAATTTTTCTGTTTTCCATTTCACGGGTAATGTAAGATATATAAATCTGCTGTTATTGTACATACTTCTAAGTAGTCCGGTTTGCCTTATTGAATACATTTATCTCCTCAACAACAGATCATACCGGATTTTTCAGTATGGCCTTTATACTTTCACCGCTCAGCTTATTCTGATCATTACCCCGATCATAATGGGGAAGGACCTGATATGGTCAATTTGGGGGTTACTCATAATCACTGGTTTAAGGTGGATCTGGCTTCTGATATTACTCAAAAGGTACACGGAAATGAAGATTTCTGTGGAGTTTATGAAGGAGCATCTCTACCTTGGAATTCCTTTGATACTTACCTCACTTATAAGCGGATCGGCACAATATACCGATGGTGTTATTGTTTCAGCTGTATACAGGGACCCTGCCATGTTTGCATGGTTTCGTTACGGAGCTAAGGAATTTCCGCTCGTTCTTATGCTGGCAAATGGACTCAGTAACGCTATGCTCCCTGAATTTTCTACACGGGAAAGGATGAAGGAATCTCTTGCAAAAATCAGAGTGAAGTCTAAACGACTCATGCATTTTCTTTTCCCGTCAGCAATACTTATGATGCTATTTACAAGATGGATTTATCCACGAATGTTTAATCCTGGATTCCAGAAAAGCGCTGATGTATTCCTGATCTATTCACTACTGATTATTCCGAGACTTGTCTTCCCTCAAACTATAATAGTAGGAAGGAAAAAAACTCATATTACACTTATCGCGGCTATCCTTGAACTCATAATAAATGTACCACTTAGCCTCTTTATGATTAAATGGGGCTATAATATCGTTGGTGTTGCCCTCTCAACTTTCATTGTATATACAATAGGAAAAGCTTTTCTTGTCGGCTACCTCTGGTATAAAATGAATATTAAACCAACTGAATATATACCATTGAAAGTTTATACAATCTATTGTGCTCTTATCGCGATCATCTTTATTCTTATCGACCACAGAGTAATTGATATACACTAAATAAGGCGTCAGCCAACAGGCATAAGGCATCTGGTATCAGGGAATTTACTGCGGACTTCCGTCTCCGGACTTCAGTCTTCCGTTATAAAAATCTGTTTATATTTGCATCTGATACTGTTAAACTGATTGAGTTAGCTTACAGATAGCTTATTCTCATATAAAGAATATTATGAAGGTAGTTGAGGTCATAACAAAACAGGAAAAAAAGGAATTTATTGAATTTCCAAAAAGACTATATAAAGATGACCCAAACTGGATTTGTCAGCTTGATTCAGTTATTGAATCTGTTTTTGATCCGGGAAAGAATCATAATTTTAAACACGGAGAAGCAATACGATGGATTCTTAAAGATTCTGACAATCAAACAATTGGAAGAATAGCAGCTTTTATCGATAGAGTAAGGTCATCAGCAAACAGACAGCCTACAGGAGGTATAGGATTTTTTGAAGTTGTCGAAAATAAAGAGGCTGCTTTCATTTTATTTAATAAAGCCTTGGAATGGAATACTTCTCACGGGATGGAGGCTATGGACGGTCCGATTAATTTTGGAGAAAATGACAATAACTGGGGACTTCTGGTTGAGGGATTCGTTCAACAGGGTTTCGGAATGCCATATCATAAAAAATATTACAGGACCTTTTTTGAGGAGTTCGGTTTTCGGAATTATTTTGAGCAATACTCATATCACAGAGATGTAAGGGACCCTGATAATAAAATAGTCGAGTTCCCTGAACGGATCATGAAAATTGCGGATTGGCTTTCAAAAAGACCAGGTTATTCTTTTCGCCATTTTGAATTCAGGAACAAAGAAAAATATGTAAAGGATATTGTGGAAATTTACAATTCAACATGGTCGGTTTTTAAGGAAGATTTTACACCTCTTGATCCTGTAATACTGGAAGAGTCGCTCGAAAACGCGAAGTTAATCATCGATGAGAAGCTTATCTGGTTTGCTTATTTCAATTATAAACCTATTGCTTTTTTTGTACTTTTCCCCGACTTGAACCAGATACTTAAATATTTCAATGGGAAACTGAATCCCTGGAACCTTTTGCGCTTTATATATTTTAATATTACTCATAAAATGACCAGGATGAGGGCTGTTGTCGGAGGTGTTCATCCAACACATCAAAACAGCGGAGTTGAATCTGCCATATTTTTGCAGTTATATAAAGTGTTTAGGAAAAAACCCTGGTTTAAAGAGCTTGAACTCTCATGGGTCGGAGATTATAATCCAAAGATGATTGCAATCTATATAGCGCTTGGGGCAAAATTGGCAAAAACCCACATTACATACCGTTATATGATAAATCCTAAACTTCCGTTCGTTAGATTCAAGGATGAAATGTCTGATAAGCAAGGATTTAGGAAGCATGTTTCGTAAAATGAACAATAATTTTGCAATTACTTTTGAATTTTAAAGAATGTTAGTTAATTTTGCAAGCCCTAATCAGAGGGATTAATTAGGATTAATAAGAATAAAAAATTCTGAGCAATGAAAAATGGTATTCATCCAGGTAACTACAGATTTGTGGTTTTTCAGGATATGTCAAACGGGACTTCTTTTCTAAGTAAATCTACTGCTCCGTCAAAAGAAAACATTAAATGGGAAGATGAGAATGAATATCCTCTTATTAAGCTTGAGATTTCAAATACATCTCACCCGTTCTATACAGGTAAAATGAAACTTGTTGATACAGCCGGTAGAGTAGATAAATTTAACACCCGGTATAAGGATCATATGGGGAAAAAGAAATAACTCTCAGATTAAACTGTTTTAATTTAGGGATTTGCCATGGCACATCCCTATTTTTTTGTCTTTATTTGTACTATGGCACAATCATTGCAATGCCCACTTACGCAACAGTTGTAAAATATTATGTAATTTTGGCACTTCTTGGCAGAACAAAAGATAAAAAAACTACTTTTTAACACTCATTAAGGGTGGAATCAAAGAATTAAGAAGTAATAAAAGTAGGAGTACGATACAAATGGATAAGAAATTCAGGAAACCAGTCAATGAGATATTACTTCCGGATATTCTTGATGGTGATGGAGATATTATACCAATTATTGCTGATGGTGACGATGGTGAACTTGAGGATGTTGAGGTTCCGGAAGCTATTCCTATACTGTCGTTAAGGAATACCGTACTTTTTCCAGGTGTGGTTCTTCCTATATCAATAGGTCGGCCAAAATCGATTCAATTAATCAAAGACGCTTACCGCAACAACAAGATTGTAGGTACTGTAGCACAAAAAGATCCGGATATTGAAAATCCCGAGTTTCAGGACCTGCATACTATTGGCACTATTGGTCAGATTGTTAAACTGCTTGAAATGCCCGATGGATCAACCACGGCAATTATCCAGGGACGGAAAAGGATGGTTTTGCAGGAACTTGTTTCAGACGATCCATATTTTATTGCAAAGGTGAAGACAACACCTGAGATGAAACCTGAATTCCTGAGCAAGGATTTTGATGCTATTGTCGGTTCCCTGAAAGATTTATCCCTCAAGATTATTAAAATAAATCCCAATATAAGCCCCGAAGCTTCTTTTGCTATTAAAAACATTGAGAATAATACCTACCTGATAAATTTCATCTGTTCCAATACCGATATTAAAGTCCAGGATAAGCAAAAACTACTGGAAATGAATAGCTTGCGTGACAGGGGTTTTATGTTGCTGGAGTTTCTCGTTCAGGAGATCCAGGTTCTGGAACTTAAGAATGAATTACAGTCAAAGGTAAAGAGTGACCTTGATCAGCAACAAAGGGAGTTTCTGCTTCATCAGCAGATGAAGACAATACAGAATGAACTTGGCGGGAACCCTGTTGAAAAAGAGATCGAGGAGTATATTAAGAAAGGTGAAACCAAAAAGTGGAAAATTGAAGTTAAGAAAGTTTTTGATAAAGAACTAGATAAATTGCATCGTCTGAACCCTGCAGCAGCTGAGTATTCTGTACAGGTAAATTATATTCAGACCCTTCTTGATCTGCCTTGGGATTTTTATACAGAGGATAATCTGGATCTGAATAATGCCCGTAACGTTCTTGATTCGGATCATTTTGGGCTCGATGAGGTTAAAGAAAGAATCCTCGAGCATCTGGCTGTCCTTAAACTTAAAGGTGATCTGAAATCTCCTATTCTTTGCCTTTACGGTCCTCCGGGTGTTGGCAAAACTTCTCTTGGCAGATCTGTAGCCAAAGCGCTTGACAGAAAGTATGTCAGAATGTCACTTGGGGGATTACATGATGAAGCAGAGATAAGAGGTCACAGAAAAACATATATAGGCGCTATGCCTGGGAGAATAGTCCAGAATATAAAAAGAGCGGGTTCCTCAAATCCTGTTTTTATTCTTGATGAAATTGACAAAGTGGGACAGGATTTCAGAGGCGATCCCTCTTCTGCCCTTCTGGAAGTTCTTGATCCTGAACAGAACAGTACCTTCTTTGATAACTTCCTTGAGATGGAATATGACCTTTCAAAAGTTTTATTCATAGCAACAGCTAACAATCTTGCTACCATTAGTCCGGCTCTTATTGACAGGATGGAACTGATTGAAATAACCGGTTATCTTGTGGAGGAAAAACTTGAAATTGCAAAACGACATCTTTTTCCTAAACAGCTTGAAAATCACGGGGTAAAACCAGATCAGATTACGATAGACAATAAGGTGATGGAGACACTTATTGAAAAATATACAAGAGAATCAGGTGTTCGTGAACTTGATAAACGACTGGCTAAAATAGTCAGGGTCACAGCAAAAAATATCGCATCTGAAATAAAATATGACAGCGTACTTTCACAAAAAACCCTGGGTGAAATGCTCGGCCCTCCAAAATATACACGCGATCTTTATTCGGGAAATGAACAGGCAGGTGTGGTCACCGGACTTGCCTGGACAACAGCAGGTGGTGAAATTTTATTTGTGGAAACCAGTCTGAGTAAAGGTACCGGTAAGCTGACTCTTACAGGCAATCTGGGCGAGGTTATGAAGGAATCAGCTATCATTGCTCTGGAGTATCTTAAATCAAATGCTGAATTGCTTGATATTCCTGATAATTTTTCTGAAAAATGGAATATACATATTCATGTTCCTGAAGGAGCAATTCCAAAAGACGGACCTTCAGCCGGAATTACAATGGCCACTTCCATAGCTTCTGCATTCACACAGAGAAAAGTAAAAAAATTTCTGGCTATGACCGGGGAAATAACGTTAAGAGGGAAAGTACTTCCGGTAGGTGGGATAAAGGAAAAAATTCTTGCGGCAAAACGTGCCAGCATAAAGGAGATAATCATTTCAAAAGATAACAGGAAAGATGTTGAAAACATAAAAGATATATATATTACAGGATTAAAATTCCATTATGTTGAGACAATCATGGAAGTACTTGAACTTGCCCTGCTGCAACAAAAAGTAAAGAATCCAAAAAAAATAACATTCGAATGAAGAAAATAGCGGTTTTCCCCGGATCATTCGATCCTTTCACAATAGGTCATGAAGCAATTATAGGGAGAGCAATGAGCCTTTTTGACGAGATCATTATTGCAGTAGGTGCAAATGCCCTGAAAAAAAACTTCTATTCCCTTGAAACAAGGAAAGAAATGATTAACAAGGTTTTTAAAAATGAACCCAGAGTAAGAGTAGATCATTATGAGGGACTTACAGTAGATTTTTGTAAAAAAAACGGAGCCGGATTTCTTTTGCGCGGACTAAGAACCGCTGCTGATTTTGAGTTTGAAAGGGCAATTGGTCAGGTAAATAAATCAATGGCACCGGGGATAGAAACGGTTTTTCTTCTTACAGTTCCTGAACATTCATTTATTAATTCTACAATAGTAAGAGATATAATCAGAAGTGGAGGTGATGCTTCCAAATTTGTTCCTTCAGCAATCAATCTTAAAGATTATCAGGGAACAGAAGATAAAGAAATTATCACCTGAGAATTGAGCAATTGATAAGATCCATAAGTGATAACCATGCGCTGCTTTTAATAGAATTCAGATCATCAGGGAATAGCCATTCAACTTTTGTAATACCCTCTGATTTCTGAGGTTCAATTGTCATCTCTCCGTCATAATTCATTAAAAACCAGCTGGTTTTTTTCAGGTACGAAATACCTTCCCAGCTATAGGTATGATAACTCGGACATATTGGCTTGACAATTGAATGACCCGTAATGCCACATTCTTCAGACACTTCCCTTAAAGCACATGCTTCAGGTTCTTCTCCCTGTTCAATATGCCCCTTTGGAAGATCGAGTTTTCCCTTCTTTTCAATAAAAAGGTACCGGCCGGAGGTATGCTTTACCAATCCGCCGGCAGCTCCGACTTCAGTAAAATAGATTCTGAAGATTTTCCAGATATGTTTGATGTCGGTCCCATAAACATTGATAGCTGTGATCGTCTTATTTGATTGAAAATCAGCAATAATCTTATAAAGTTCGTTCGTATCATAGAATTTATGGAATAAGCCGTATTTTTGTAACCTGTCAGGTTCAGGGCTTATCATTATAAATCTGTTCTCGAAATGAACTTTATACATACTCGAATGGGGAATTTTGAAAAAAAAACGGCTGAATATCTTTTGCAAATTAAAGCAATTAAATTGCAACCGTCAAATCCTTTTACATGGGCTTCAGGATGGAAATCTCCTATATATTGCGATAATCGTAAAACACTTTCTTTCCCTGAAATACGATCATATATCCGCGATTCTTTTGCTGCTTTGATAAAAGATATCTATCCAAAGGCTGAATTGATTGCCGGTGTGGCAACTGGTGCAATAGCGCATGGGGCCCTTGTTGCAGACAGGCTTGGATTACCATTTGTTTATGTAAGATCGGGTGCCAAAGAACATGGACTTGGAAACCAGATTGAAGGTTATTTTACTGAAGGACAAAAGGTAGTAGTCATTGAGGATCTTATATCTACCGGAGGCAGCAGTCTGAACGCCGTGCAGGCACTAAGGGATTCAGGTTGCAATGTATTGGGAATGGTCGCAATATTTTCCTACGAATTTAAAAAGGCCTCAGATGCGTTTGCTTCGGGAAACTGCAAACTGGATACATTAAGCAACTATTCTGTTCTGGTCGAAACAGCATTGAAAACCGGTTATATTGGTCAGACTGAGGTTGAGACTTTAAAAAAGTGGAGGTTGGATCCGGCAGGTTGGGGAGAGGCAGATAAATCAAACTAAAAAAAATCCTTAGGTTGAAGGCTATGAGACGGGGGGATGAGGTAAAAACCTTGGAAGAAAACATCTGAATAACAATAATATAGAACTTTTTAATTTTATGACAGATCTATCATATTTTGAAAGCAGGCGTGGAAAGCTGACCTGCAATGCTGCGGATTTTTTTGCTTTTGTGACCGATATGCGGAATTTTGAAAAATTTATACCCATCGGGACCATCAGAGACTGGTCTGCTGAAAAAGAATCCTGTAGATTGAGCGTACCGGTGCTTGGTTCAGTGACAGTCAGGCTTACCCAAAAAGAAAAATTCAATAAAGTTGTTTTTATAGGAGATGCTTTGAACGGAAATGACTTTACTCTAATTCTGGATATCACAGATGACTTAAAAAACCTGGCGGATGTGAAGGTTGTGTTGAGTGCCGACCTAAATCCTATGATGAAAATAATGGCAGCAAAACCAATAAGTAAGTTTTTGGAAGCGATTATTAATGAAATGGAAAAATTCAGTGGGTGGAATGACACTAAAGAATAAACTCAATCTCTTTGAAAGCAAACTCGCTGATTTCTCCATTTTCCCTGTAAATATTTATCCTTCCATTGTCATTGACATTCAAAATTCGACCAAGGTAAATACCTTTACTGTCTTTGAACTTAAACCATTCATTAAGACGGAATAGTTTTGTGATATATTCCTCCCTGATCTGGCTCAAATGTCCTTTAATCAATTGTTTATACCTTTTATCCAGATCCCTGACCAGTTTATACAGACAATCGTTTATGTTATAAAAAGAGCCGGTTAACAGACTCAGTGAAACCGGATTAGGTGCGGAACTTACGAATTTTTCCTGATTAACATTAAGACCTATTCCTGCAATTGTTGATTCAATCTGGTTGCCCAAAACAGAACACTCAATTAAAATACCTGCTATTTTGTCATTATTAACATAAATATCATTTGGCCACTTTATTGAGCAATCCGGTATGAACCTCAATAAAAAATCGCAAATCCCGAGAGAAATTGCCATTGAGATATGGAACTGATCTTCAGGATTTATAAATGAAGGATAAAGTACAATGCTGATTAATAGATTTTTACCATCTTCGCTTTCCCAATTGTTTCCGGAATATCCTCTTCCTGCAGACTGATAATCGGTATAAATAATAGTGCCCTCCTGAATCTTATTCTTTTTTATAAGGTCAGCCGTGTAAGCATTTGTTGATGGCAGGTTTCTAAAGAATAATAAATTGGAGCCTATTATCATGATTAGCAGTAATTTAATTAAAAACAAATTGTATTATTCATCGGTTAATCACATACTGTTAAGATTGGCATTGAAATTGCAAATGAGCTTTATAGTAACAAAAATACAGATTAAAGTGGTACTTTTGCGACTTAATATAAAACCGATAAATATTGATGAAGAAAAAATCTGACGGAGCTGAAGTCCTTTTAGGGAGCGTGTTAAAAGGTATTTTTGAGAAAAAAGGGCAAAATGTTCTGAAAATTGATTTAAGGAAACTAGACACCAGAATTGCAGATTATTTTATTATATGTCACGCCTCTTCCGGTACTCAGGTTAGTGCTATTTGTGATTCTGTAGATGATAAAGTGAGAAAAGAAGCATTGGAAAAACCACTGCATATTGAAGGGCTTGACAATTGTTTCTGGGTACTTCTCGATTATGGAAATGTAATCGTTCACGTTTTTCTTGAAGAGTACAGGAATTTTTACAGTCTGGAATCACTCTGGGCTGATGCTACAATAGAAGTTGTGGAAGATAAAATACAGTAAGTTAAATATTTATGGCAGAAAATACTAATAATAATCAGGCCCCGGAAAAAAAGCCTGATAAAAATGGGAAACCACGTTTTAATACAAATTGGATTTTTGCAGTACTTGCTGTCTCGCTAATTCTTTTTTCGTTATTCAATAACGGGAAGACAGTACAGCAGACAACAACAAGCGAAATAAAGGTAATGATCGCAAATCGCGATATTGAAAAAATAACTGTGGTTAACAAGGAACAGGCTGAGATTTTCCTTAAAAAGGAAGCACTTGAATCCGGAAGATATCCAAAACTTTCAAAACCAGGTACCGGTTTTGGAATATCACTGCCAAAACCAAACTTTACTTATAATATTGGGGATATCAGCAATTTTGAACCTTTCTTACTGAATGCTCAAAAAGAAGCAAAATATGACGAGAAGGATCTTATTTATCCTGATTATCAGACTCGTAAAAACTGGTTTGGAGATATACTCTCATGGCTGCTGATACCTGTTTTATTTTTAGGTTTGTGGTTGTTTATGATGAAGAGAATGTCAGGTGGAGGAACCGGAGGCGCAGGAGGTATCTTCAGTGTTGGCAAATCGCGTGCCCAGATATTCGATAAGGACACAAATGTAAAGTTAAACTTCAATGATGTCGCAGGCCTTGAGGAGGCCAAGACAGAAGTTATGGAAATAGTTGATTTTCTTAAGAATCCTAAAAAATATACGAACCTTGGAGGCAAAATTCCAAAAGGTGCACTTTTAATAGGTCCTCCCGGAACAGGAAAAACGATGCTTGCAAAAGCAGTCGCCGGTGAAGCAAACGTTCCATTCTTTTCTATATCAGGTTCTGATTTCGTTGAAATGTTTGTCGGAGTAGGTGCTTCAAGAGTAAGAGATTTATTTAAACAGGCAAAAGAAAAAGCGCCATGCATAGTCTTTATAGATGAAATAGATGCAGTTGGAAGAGCAAGAGGACGCAATGCAAATTTTGGATCAAACGATGAAAGAGAAAACACTCTTAACCAGCTTCTTACCGAGATGGACGGTTTCGGGACAAATATGGGAGTTATAATTCTTGCAGCCACAAACAGGGCAGATATACTTGACAGGGCATTAATGCGTGCCGGCCGTTTTGATCGACAGATACATGTTGAACTTCCTGACCTGAACGAAAGGGAAGCAATATTTAAGGTTCACCTCCGTCCGATTAAACTTGAAAAAAGTTTTGATATAGGATTCATGGCCAAACAAACACCAGGTTTTTCAGGAGCTGATATTGCAAATGTGTGCAACGAATCGGCCCTTATAGCAGCAAGGAAAAATAAGACTGTTGTTGAAAAACAGGATTTTCTCGATGCAATTGACCGTATTGTAGGCGGACTGGAACGAAAAACCAAGATAATATCACCTGTGGAAAAAAAGACTATAGCATATCACGAGGCAGGTCATGCAACAGTCAGCTGGTTACTCGAACATGCGAGCCCTCTGCTTAAAGTGACTATTATACCCCGCGGAAGGGCTCTCGGAGCAGCATGGTACCTTCCTGAAGAACGCCAGCTTACCACACGCGAACAAATACTTGATGAAATGGCATATGCCCTGGGTGGAAGAGCATCCGAAGAACTGGTATTCGGGAGAATTTCAACGGGAGCACTCAGCGATCTGGAGAAAATTACAAAGCAGGCTTATGCAATGGTATCGTTTTTCGGGATGAGCGATAAGGTTGGCAATATCAGTTTCTACGATTCATCGGGACAATCCGATTTTGGCTTTACAAAACCATATAGCGAAAAAACTGCTGAGCTGATTGACCAGGAGGTAAACCTCATTATTGCAGAATCATATGTGAGGGCGAAGGAAGTCCTGAAAAATAATATGAAAGGACTTACCGAGCTTGCCGAATTACTGCTTGAGAAAGAGGTGATTTTCAGCGAAGACCTCGAAAGAATTTTTGGCAAAAGGAAGGCTGACCTGTTGAAGGACGAGAAAGAAGCAGAAGCCAAATCGGCCCTTTTACTTGATAACAAGGAGGATATTAAAGAAGTTAAAGAAGGGAAGAAAAAACCCGGCCATGCGTCGGAGAAAATTAAGGATGAATCAGCGAAAAATGGCACTGACAGCGGAAACCCGTCTCCGGTTAAAACAGTGAAAAAGTCTAAATCGAAAAGTAAAGAATAATATACTAAAGTTTTGAATGTTTTTTTCAGAAGGACCTTAACCGGAGCATGGATTGTAATATTCATACTGGGAGGGTTTTGGATTCATCCCATCTCTTTCTTTGTTACCGGACTTATCCTGGTCATAGGAACACAGTATGAGTATTACCTGATGATAAGGAACACAGGTGTGAGACCACAACTGATATCAGGCATTATTACCGGAGCTGCAGCATATACTGTTTCCACATTGATTTCTGCCGGACTAATTCCAAAAAAATACTTTCTTGTTCTGATTCCAATGATGTTTATAATTATGGTCATTGAGTTATACAGGAAGCAGGACAGGCCATTTGATTCACTGGCTCATACATTTTTCCCGGTACTTTATACTGCGGTTCCGTTTTCATTGTTCCCTTTTGCAGCATTTTCAAGAACAGGGCTTAATTCAATACTTCCCCACACCAACACTATTTTCTCACCCGGAATAATTATTGGTTTTTTCATTCTTATATGGGCAAATGACACAGGAGCATATCTTACAGGAATGTCTTTAGGACGTCATAAACTGATGCAGCGTATTTCTCCGAAAAAAACCTGGGAAGGTTTTATTGGCGGTATCATTATCGCTTCTGCGGTTGCCTGGTTCATTTCTGGCTGGCTGGGGGTTGTGGATAAGACTTATTGGATTATTATATCACTGATCATTTCAGTTGCTGGTACGTACGGAGATCTGATCGAATCAATGTTAAAACGGAGTATTGGAGTAAAAGACTCAGGAAATATAATGCCAGGTCATGGTGGATTTCTCGACAGGTTTGACAGTGCAGTAATATCTTTTCCTCTGGTATATCTTTTTATATCACTTGTTGGATGATTGGCAGGACTTGATTAGTTTTGTGCAAATTTTATATAAATGAGGATTCATATTCATAAAGAAGGATATAAGATATTAGCTTTTGGTTTGATCACGCTGCTGATTCTTAACATTATTGTTAGTATAATCTGGTCAGATTCAGGATTTGTTAAATGGGCATTTTTCGTATGTTCATTTATGCTCTATATTTTTTTACTCTTTTTCTTCAGACTTCCTGTACGTTCATTAGAAACTGACCCCGGACTAATTTATGCTCCTGCTGATGGGAAAGTTGTGGTAATAGAAGAGACTATGGAAAATGAGTATTTTAAGGACATGCGTTTGCAGGTTTCAATTTTCATGTCCCCTTTTAATATGCATAGCAACAGATATCCGGTATCAGGGAAAATTCAATACGTGTGTTATCATCCCGGTCAGAATATGGTTGCATGGCATCCTAAATCTTCTGAACTTAACGAGAGGAGTACGATTGTAATAATAACCAGTAAGGGAACAGAGGTAATGGTAAGGCAGATAGCTGGAGCTGTAGCCCGCAGGATTGTTACTTATGCAAAAGTGAATGTTGATGTACTTCAGGGAGATGAACTTGGTTTTATCAAGTTTGGATCAAGGGTAGATGTTTTTCTGCCGTTAGGTACCGAAGTTGAAATTCCTATCCTTCAGCAGGTGAAAGCAAACAAAAGTATCATAGCCAAAATCTGAAAATTTGTAAGCAATGAGAATGATTGATGATAAAATAATTGATATTACATGTGACATCAGTTGGATAGGGATACTTGATTATGATATCAGGACATTCGATATAGTGATGCATACCGGATTTGGAACAACCTATAACTCGTATTTTATTAACGCTGATAAGAAAGCAATAGTTGAGGTCGCAAAAGAAAAATTCAGCGAAACTTATCTCAGAAAATTAAAGTCAGTTACTGATCCTGAAGAGATTCAATATATTATTCTCAATCATACCGAGCCTGATCATTCAGGCAGCCTCCGGCTTCTTCTCGATCTGGCTCCCTCAGCAACAGTAGTCGGAAGCGGAAATGCTATCAGGTATCTTGAGGATATTGTCAATGAACCATTTAAATCACGGGTTGTGAAAGATGGGGATATACTTGACCTGGGAAATAAAACCCTCAGGTTTTTTTCTTCGCCAAACCTGCACTGGCCCGATTCAATGTTGACGTTGCTTGCAGAGGATAAGGTTTTGTTCACTTGCGATGTATTTGGAGCCCATTATTGTACTCCTGAAATGTTCAGCACCTTCGATGAACCGTATACAGAATCGTTTAAATACTATTTTGATGTCATCATGAGACCTTTCAGCAGGTTTATACTGAAAGCTATTGAAAAGATAAAGCCTCTTGAACTTGATTATATTTGTCCTGGTCATGGGCCTGTACATAAGAAAAACTTAAAGCAAGCCATTGAACTTTATGAAAGGTTTGCAAAACAATATCTGGAGATTATATCTGAAAAAAACCGGATGAATATCCTGATCACTTATGTTTCTGCATATGGATACACAAAAGATGCTGCACATCTTATTTCAGAAGGCATACTCGAGACTAAAGGTATTACTGTGGATATTACAGATATTGAAAATATTTCTTTAGAAGAACTGGAATCAAAGTTAATAATGGCTGACGGGATTCTTGTTGGTTCGCCAACAATAAATCAGAATACATTACTTCCTGTATATAAGCTATTTGCGTTAATAAATCCAATACGTGACAAGGGTAAACTAGGCGGTGCTTTCGGATCCTACGGATGGAGCGGGGAGTCGCCAAATATAATTCTTGAAAATCTTCGTCTTCTTAAACTGAAAATATTTGAAGAAACTGCTGTTTTTAAGTTTTCTCCCGAAAATAACAAAAAGGAATATTTAAGAGAATTCGGAAGAAATTTTAGTCAGAGGTATATTCAGGAATGTGGACATATGAAAAACCCCGGTAATTAGCCGGGATTTTTTTTGCTCAATTATGAAATTTCAACCTTTCTTGCAATCTTGTTTTCTTCCTCTTCTATTTTGGGAAGTGTAACAGAAATAACACCGTCTTTATATTTTGCCTCTATTTTTTCCCTGCTTACGTTTTCGGGGATGTAGAAACTTCTGCAAAATTCTGAATAGCTGAATTCCTTTCTCTTGTATCCGTCTCTGCTTTCTTCCGATTCATTTTTAATCTCCGATGAGATTGTCAATACATCCTCTTTTATGTCAATTTTCAGATCTTTCTTTTCAATCCCCGGAACTGCCAGGTCCAATATATAATTCTTTTCATCTTCCCTTATGTTTACCGACGGCATCGAACCGTTTCTGTTTGATAACACAGGGAAAAAATCATCATTAAAAATATCAGGCATAAAAAATGGCCTGAAACTTCTTCTTGTAATTGTTGGTAACATGGTTTTGTCCTCCTGTAATTTAAGTTTAACATTTATTCATTTACAGATGTATTTTCAAACTTCGTTCCAAATAAGTAAATATGACATAATGACATATTTATTTGTTTTTCAACAGACAATATGACATAAGTAGAGTTTTGAACTACTATCCCATTCTCCTCTATTCTTTTAGGAACCCATCCTTCTCCCTGGAGCTATGTTATACTTCAGTATTAATTTAACAAAATTATTCAACTCATTGAGGCTTTTTTATCCCCTTTCATTTTCCCCCACGGGGGAAAGGTTTTGTTCCTTCCCCCGTGGGAGAAGGCTAGGATGGGGGGTTAAATAAACACGGGAAAAGCAATAAATATTAAAATAAAAAACTGTTACATGAATTGTGAAGAAATACAGAGCTATCAGGACTTTTTCCTGATTTTAAAGGTAGGGGATTAACAAATTACATATCAGTGATTTCTCCCTTCCATTATTGTTTAAGGGAAGGGTCGGGAAAGGATTAAGAAATATTGAGCAATGAGGATAGGTGCAAAAGATAATAATCCAAATGAGTTCCTCATCTGCAAATCAATTTTTAGCGAATTCAAAAAAAATGAAGTAGGTTTGTAAGAAGAAATACCATTTACAATGAACGTAACGTTAAGAAACATTCTTATCTTTTTTGGAATTTTACTACTATTGAGTTGTGCCTGGTTTTTCCGGAATATTGTTGTTTATATTTTAGTCTCAGGAGTTTTATCTATTATTGGGAGACCTCTTGTAAATCTGTTTTGCAAAATCAGGATTAAGAGATGGTCTTTTCCAAGGTCTCTCAGCGCCCTTATTTCACTGGCAATAATATGGGGAGGCATTATTTTGTTTTTTGTTGTTTTCATCCCTCTCGTAACCAGACAGATAAATTATTTTTCAACTATCGACAGTGAAAAAATTGTTCAGATAGTATCGGGGCCAATAAATAAAGTTGAAAATCTGTTCAGAGCAATTAATAAGGATATACCTAAAAACCTGACCGTACAGAATTATATTATTGGAAAAGTCGCCCAAGTTCTCAATATTAATATGATACAATCTTTTATAGGTTATCTTGTCGGAATTCTTGGTAATGTTCTGATTGCTGTATTCTCAATAACCTTTATTACATTTTTCTTTCTGAAAGACCAGCAATTATTTTTTGAGTCTATACTGATGTGGGTGCCAGATAAATATTTGGAAAATGTAACCAGGGCTCTTAATTCAATAAAAAACCTTCTTACACGGTACTTCATTGGTATTGTTATACAAAGTACTTGCATAATGATTCTCATTACTGTCGGAATGACTATTGCGGGAATTGATTTTCAACAGGCCCTTGTAATGGGACTAATTATCGGGATTTTAAATGTTATTCCTTATGCTGGTCCCTGGATTGGATTAGCGATTGCAATAATAATGGGTGTTGCTTCGCATATTAACCAGGATTTTGCCACTGTGGTGATTCCTCTGGTTACTTATATGATAATTGTTGAATTTATAACACATTTAATCGATAATATTGTATTCCAGCCGGTTATTTTTTCCAGTAGTGTTAAAGCTCATCCTCTTGAGGTATTCGTTGTAGTGCTGGCGGCAGGATTTGCAGCCGGGATACCGGGGATGATATTAGGGATCCCCGCCTATACTGTACTTAGAGTATTTGCCCGGGAGTTCTTTAATAATTTTAAAGCAGTTCAGAAGATCACATCCAGTCTCTCTACCGAAAACATTGGAAATAAAACACAGAAACCGTTCAGGTCAAATGATGGACCTTCAACATAGTAGTATATTATCATGTATTTGAAATATAAGTTTATTAAGATAACAATATAAGAAGGAACGCGCAATAAATGAAACCAGATAATTCTTTATTGAACCGGCTATTCCATTTTTATTATGACGGATTCAGGAATATGTCGGGCTGGGGAAGAAAAGTTTGGGTAATTATCCTCATAAAACTTTTTATTATTTTTGTTATACTGAGGATATTCTTCTTTCAGGATATTCTTTATAAAAACTGGCATAACGACAAAGAGAGAAGTGCACATGTCCTTGATCAATTAACAAATTCCTCCGATAACCATGATAGACAACATTGATTTGAACCTGGTTGACTGGTCAAGAGCTCAGTTTGCACTGACTGCTGTTTATCACTGGCTGTTTGTACCACTAACCCTTGGATTGTCTTTCATTCTGGCAATAATGGAAACCATTTATGTTAAAACAGGAAAGGAAGAATGGAAGAGGATTACACGATTCTGGATGACTCTTTTTGGAATAAACTTCGCTATTGGTGTAGCAACAGGCATAATTCTTGAATTTGAATTTGGTACAAACTGGTCGAATTACTCCTGGTTCGTTGGTGATATTTTCGGTGCCCCTCTTGCAGTTGAAGGTATTCTGGCATTCTTCCTTGAATCGACATTCGTTGCGGTTATGTTTTTCGGATGGAACAAGGTGAATAAGAAGTTTCACCTCCTTTCAACGTGGCTGGTTGCTGTCGGAGCCAACCTCTCGGCTCTCTGGATTCTTGTAGCGAATGCATGGATGCAACACCCTGTAGGCATGATATTTAATCCTGAAACTGCACGAAATGAAATGGTTAATTTCTTGGCAGTTATCTTTAACCAGGTTGCAGTCGATAAATTTTTGCATACAATTTCATCGGGTTTCCTGCTTGCTTCAATGTTTGTCCTTGGAATAAGTGCATGGTATCTGATAAGGAAGAGGGAAGAACAAATAGCAAAAAACAGCATTTTGATAGCCGGAGTATTCGGACTTTTATCCTCACTGATGGTTGCTTACACTGGAGATCAATCGGCCAGAACAGTATCAAAAGTGCAACCCGTTAAATTTGCATCGATGGAAGCTCTGTACAACGGTAAAACTAATGCTGGTCTAATAGCTTTCGCAGTACTGAAAGACACGGATAAAAAAATAGGAGATAAGACAGAAAAGGAATTTGCCTTTAAGATACAAATACCCGGATTACTCTCAGTTCTTACCGGAGGCGACAGGGATGCTTATGTTCAGGGTCTTAAAGATCATGTTTCAGGTAATGAGAAACTGGAGATAATCCCGACAACTGAAAAAATGCTTAGAGGTAAATACTCCTTGAGAGTCCTTGAATCCTACAAAAGAGCCAGACTAAATAATGACACTGCTCTGATAAGGTCATTAAAAAACGTTTTCAAAGACAGGGAATTCCAAAACAGATATTTCAGATATTTCGGCTATGCTTATATTAATAAACCCGAAGATGTTATTCCTGATGTGACTGCCTCATTTTATTCTTTTCACCTGATGGTTGTTCTGGGGTTCCTCTTAATTATGATTTTTTCAGTGGCTCTCTATCTCCTGTTTAAAGGGACAATTTCAAATAACAGATGGTTTTTATGGATAGCCCTGTTGTCTATACCTTTACCGTATATTGCAAGCGAACTGGGTTGGTTACTTACAGAGATAGGCCGGCAACCATGGATAATTCAGGATATGATGACTGTATCAAAAGGTGTTTCCCGGATCAGCACCGGATCTGTGATTACAACATTCATTCTTTTTGCGGTTCTGTTCACCGGATTGCTTATTTCAGAGGTATCAATTATGGTAAAACAGATTAAAACAGGCCCTAGGCATTAGGAGGAAAAAATTATGATCTTAATGATTTCTCAACTTTTTCTGCAACACTATTGGTGGATTATAGTCTCCATTCTTGCCAGCTTGCTGGTTTTCCTTATGTTCGTTCAGGGAGGACAATCAATGATCTATTCCCTTCCGGTGAACGACCTGCAAAAGACTATGATCGTTAATACAATGGGTAGGAAGTGGGAATTCACATTCACGACTCTTGTTACCTTTGGCGGTGCCTTTTTTGCCTCCTTCCCGCTTTTCTATGCAACCAGTTTCGGAGGTGCTTACTGGGTCTGGATTACGATATTGTTCAGTTTTACCATACAAGCCATAGCATATGAATTCAGATCGAAACCAAACAACTTTATGGGAATGAAAACATTTGACCTGTTTCTCTTTTTAAATGGTTCCCTTGGGCCGTTTCTGATAGGAGTAGCTGTTGCAACTTTTTTTACAGGTGCTATGTTTTCTCTTAACCAGATGAACCAGGTGCGTTGGGCAACTCATTGGTATGGTCTGGAAGCTCTGTTAAATGTACGAAACCTGGCTCTTGGTTTCGCGGTGTTGTTTCTGGCCAGAATTAATGGTCTGTTGTACATAATCAATACTCTTGAAGATGAATTATTGATAAGAAGATCAGTTAAAGCATTAATTGTAAATTCTGTACCTTTTCTGATCTTTTTCCTGTTTTTTGTTATTTCCCTTCTTTTTTCGAAAGGGTTTGCTGCTGATCCAATGACAGGTACAATAAGTGTGGAAAAACTCAAATACATGCATAACTTTTTTCAGATGCCTGTTGTCCTGGTTCTCTTTCTTGCAGGAGTAGTCGGTGTTTTGTATGGTATTGTAATAACAATTCTCAAATCTGGCAGTTCAGGAATCTGGTTTTCGGGAATAGGTACTGTTTTTTCTGTTTTCTCTTTGTTTATTATAGCCGGGTTTAACGGGACTTCATTTTATCCGTCCCTGTACAACCTGCAGAGCTCATTAACAATCAGCAATGCCTCATCGAGCCTGTTTACTTTGAAAACAATGATGTACGTATCATTTATTATTCCCTTTGTTTTGGCCTACATCTGGTTTGCATGGAAAGCAATTAATAATATCAAGATAACTGAAGCAGAGATGAACTCAGAGGAACATAAATATTAGGGCATCAGGATGGAGACTTCATGCATCAGGTAGAAGAAACATACCTGCCGCCTGACGCCCGTCGCCTGCCACCGAAAATTGGAACTATATTATCAGATAAAGACGATTAGAAATGTATATAAGTCAAATTCTTCAATACCTCATATGGCCAGGCTTTATTCTGTTAAGCTGGTTCGTTATAAAATTTGCTTTATCTGTTTACGAAAAGAAATTTCCCGGAAAAGAATAACTAAAGATCAGAAGAGGAGCGAAATTGCTGAAGAAATAATATAAAGGGGTATTATTAAAGGGAATGCCATTACCTTAAAAATAGCTAAAGAGATAAGTACCAATCCTGCAAGGACATATCTTCCTTCATTTCCCTTAAATTTGAAGTTGGTTAGCTTTAGTGAAAGAAATGGTACTCTGGTAACCATAAGTAACGATAAGATAGCTGTAAAAACGATCAAAATTACCGGTGACCCGATTATTGATCTTAATATTGACGAATGAGAGAATTGTCCGGTTATTACTATTGAGATCACAGCAAGTGCATTAGCAGGTATAGGCAAACCTTTAAAAGTTGTCGCCTGAGTTGTGTCAATGTTGAATTTTGCCAGCCGTAAAGCGCCACAGACTGGCATAATAGCAGGAAAAATAAATATAAGTGAAGATTTTAACCATGCAGAATTAACTATTGCCGGAGCATATATTGAAAGTGAATTATTAAGAAGCTGATAAATGATTAGTGCCGGGGCAACTCCAAAACTTACTATATCAGCAAGACTATCGAGTTCTTTTCCTGTTTCAGAATATGCTTTGAGCAACCTGGCTGACAAGCCATCCAGAAAATCAAACAGCATTGCTGCAAATATAAGAAATGAGGCAGTTATAAGATTTCCGTTTGCAGCAAATATGATTGCAATAAATCCGGACACCAGGTTAAGTGATGTTATAACATTCGGAACATGTTTCATTTTGAAATAGGTATGGTATACATCAGAAAGGGAGTAAAATTAAGATAAATTTCAGTAAGCTGATCTTCCAGGATATCTTAATTGAGTCATTCTTGTCTCATTTATTATTAGATTTGCAGAAATATGATAAACTGAATGGTTGACTTTACAGGTATAAAGATTGCAGTTGATTTTGACGGAACGATAGTTGAACATGAATATCCTGAAATAGGGAAAGAAAAACTTTTTGCTTTTCAAACCCTGAAAGAGCTGGAAAAGATGGGAGCAGTGCTGATCCTCTGGACATTTAGGATAGGTAAGGAACTTGATGAGGCAGTAGAGTATTGCAGGAAGAATGGAATTGAGTTTTATGCAGTTAACAAAAACTATCCTGAAGAGATATTTGATGAAAGAGTAAGCCGTAAGATCGATGCGGATATCTACATTGACGATAAAAACATTGGAGGTTTTCCTGGTTGGAGCGGAGTATGGGAGATACTTATTCCCTATGAACTTCAGGAAAAAGAGGCTGAGAAAAGGATATTGTCAGCACGAAGAAATATTCTTAAACGATTGTTTACCCCGAAATACAAAGACGAATGAAAACTGATTTTCCAAAGTATCTGAAAGCTCTCTCCATACTTCTTCTTCTAACCTGGATAATTTCATGCTCCGGAAAATCGGGGAAAACAAAAGAAAAGAGTGCTCAACCCGTAATTATTGTAAACGCAGAGGCCCCTTCAAAACTTATAAAAATAATTTCACCTGATGAGGATGCCGGTTTTAAACTCAACCAACCTGTTAAAATTACCCTGGCGCTTGAGGATAAGAAAACAGAACCCGACTCCGTGACTGTTTATTTTAATGGTAATTATGTAACAACTCTTAAATCTGATCCATGGGAGTATTCTATCCCTCCTGTCTTTACAGTCACCACCGGAAGAAAATCCTTAAAAGTTACTGCCTATAAAGGAGGAAAATCACAGAACACAATAACTCGTTTTATGGTGATCTATTCTGACATAGTTCCTAAAAAGTATGGGTATAAAGTAGTTCATACATATCCTCACGACAAGGATGCATTTACTCAGGGACTCCTGTACGACAACGGAGAACTATTTGAGGGTACCGGTCAGGAGAGTGGATCGACTTTAAGGGAAGTGGAGCTGGAGACAGGTAAGGTCATCAGGCAGCATAACCTTGATGAGTCGTTGTTTGGAGAAGGCATTACCCTTTATCGCGACCGCATCTACGAGGTGACCTGGAAGAATAAAGTTGGATTTGTGTATAATAAATCGGATTTTAAACTGATAAATAAGATCTATTATGCAACCGAGGGTTGGGGTTTAACGACGATGGATGATAAGATTGTTATGAGTGACGGGTCAAATATTTTATATTTCTACGAGCCTGATATGTTTACTGTTATTTCGAAAATTGAGGTTTATGATAATGAAAAGAAAAGAGATTCACTGAATGAACTGGAATACATAAATGGCGAAATATGGGCAAATATCTGGATTAACAATCATATTGCAAGGATCGATCCTGCGACAGGTAAAGTTCTTGGTTATATTGATTTGAAAGGCATTCTGCCGGCCTCTGACAGGAATGCAGAAACTGATGTATTAAATGGCATCGCATACGATAAGAAAGGCAACAGGATTTTTGTTACAGGGAAAAAATGGCCCAAACTTTTTGAGATAAAGGTTACGGAATGATCCTGGTTCCAAAAACAATTTTAAGACCATCCGGGATAATACTGAATTCAGCGGGAGTCTGTCCAAGAGATTCACCATCCGCTTCTGCATACATTACTGATTTTGAATTGACCTTTATGTTTTTACATTTATAACCGTCGATCTTTGGATGCCTGAGGATAGTACCATCATAGAGGATCTTAAGGTTCCTGATTATCTCAAACTTCCCCATCCCGTTAATAATCGTCACATCAAGAAGACCATCATCAGGTATTGCCCTGGGAGTCTGTCTCATACCTCCTCCGCAATACCGGCCATTGCCAACATTTAATGAGAAGACATCGGCACTGATCTTTTCATCGTCGATTATAATTTCCGCCTTGGTGTTTTTATATGAAATAAGGCTCATGAGCAGGTTGTAGAAATATATAAGTTTGCCACCTCGCCCTTTGTCTTTCTGATAATTGGTTCTTTTTACAACAACTGATTCAAAACCCAATCCGGCTATGTTAATGAAATATCTTTCTTTTTTCTCAGATCCGTCAAAGTAACTTATCAGGCCGGCGTCGTGCAACATCAGTTTATTTTCACTTATGATATTTATCGCCTTTTCATAATCAAGAGGGATCCCAAACATCCGGCCCCAATCGTTTCCTGTACCTACAGGTATCAATGCAAGGGTAATATCAGTTGCTGGACAAACCTTGCTTAAAAAGACACCGTTAACAACTTCATTCAGAGTGCCGTCGCCGCCCACGGTAATAATCTTCCTGAAACCTGCAGCAATACCATCAATCGTAAAATGAATAGCATGACCTTTTCTTTCTGTGAACTTTTCAGAAAAAGGCAAATTTTTGTTTTTAAGAAGATTGGAAATCTTTTCCCAGTCTTTCTTCCCTTTCCTATTGCCGGCATTTGGGTTTACAATTACCAGCCATTCTTTCTGATCGCTATTACTATTCATGTTGTTTAGGATATCTGGCAGACAAAGATGTAAATAAATAGACAATTTTTTTAAAATCCGGATTAATATCACTTTAATGATCTGTTTATCAGACTTGCTGTCTCCGGAGTCTAAGAATTTAAAATGGGAATCTCAACCTGGTTAGTTCTTAATTGATCATATAATCAGTAAGTTATGATTTCAAATATAAATGGCCAATGTTAATAAAGTGTTGAAAACCCCGAAAAAAATGTTTACAATTACATCTTTCACTACCTGTAGCAGAATGGCATAAATAGTAAATTTGAAACTCAAAATATAACCAGATACTGAAAAAGATGGGAAGGATCATAGCTATAGCAAATCAAAAAGGCGGAGTAGGGAAGACAACAACAGCAATAAATCTGGCGGCCAGTCTGGCCGCACTGGAGAAGAAGGTACTTATCGTTGATGGAGACCCGCAGGCAAATGCAACTTCCGGTATTGGAATAGATACCCGACAGATAAGATGCACAATTTACGATTGTCTGATTGACGGGAAAGAGCCCATCGAAGCATTACTCAAGTGTGAAGTTGAGAACCTTTCTATAATTCCCTCAAATATTGACCTCGTAGGTGCAGAGATTGAAATGCTGGACAGACATGAAAGAGAAAAAACTCTGAAAGTGGTACTTAAAAAAATTGAGTCAGATTATGATTATATACTGATTGACTGTTCACCATCTCTGGGACTTCTGACTGTTAATGCTCTCACGGCATCTCATTCGGTAATAATACCTGTACAGTGCGAGTATTTTGCCCTGGAAGGGCTTGGTAAACTACTTAACACCATAAAGATTATTCAGAATAATCTTAATCCTGAACTTGAGATTGAGGGTTTCCTTCTTACAATGTATGATTCTCGTCTCAGATTATCAAATCAGGTTGCTGATGAGGTAAATAAACATTTTCAGCAAATGGTTTTTAAAACCATAATTCAGAGGAATGTTAAACTCTCCGAAGCGCCAAGCTTTGGTCAGCCTGCTATTCTTTACGATGCCGATTCAAGAGGAACAGTAAACTATCTTAATCTGGCCAAAGAGCTGATTGAGAAGCAGGCAACTCGAGTCAGACAGTAATTACAAGCGTTTTTCAAATTGAGGTAACAAAATGAATATGACAAAGAAAAATGCGTTGGGAAGAGGTCTTGGTGCACTGATAGATGGTGTAGAAAAAGAGGTTCTTGAGAAAAAAGTTGAAGCGAACCTTGATATCTCTGTCGATTCTATTGAAGCTAACCCTTTTCAACCCAGGACAAGCTTTGATGAACAGGCTCTTGAAGAACTTTCAACTTCAATTAAGAAACTTGGTATTGTACAACCGCTTACGGTGCGTGAGGTGGCACCTGGCCGGTACCAGCTCATTGCCGGAGAAAGAAGGCTCAGGGCTGCACGTCTGGCAGGTCTTACTCATGTGCCGGCCTACGTCAGAACCGCAGATGATCAGGCGATGCTTGAACTGGCACTGGTTGAAAACATCCAGCGTGAAGATCTTGATGCCGTGGAGGTAGCGATCAGCTTCCATCGTTTGATTGAGGAGTGTAAACTCACTCAGGAGCAATTAAGCGACAGAGTGGGCAAACAGAGATCAACAGTGGCAAATTATCTTCGTCTTCTGAAATTGCCTGCCGAAATACAGCTGGGCATTAAGAATAAACACCTTATGATGGGTCATGCACGCACCCTTGTCAATATTGAAGATCCGAAAAAGCAGATCACAGTTTATTATAAAATTATCGATGGTGAACTGTCTGTACGTCAGGCAGAAGAGCTTGTCAGGCAGCTGCAGTCTGAAAAGAGCAAAGACCCGGGGAAGATAGAAAAAAAGAAAAAATTAAATGATGATTTCACCCAGCTTTCCGATCATCTTAATAAGATATTTTCAGCCAAAGTAAACTTCAGAATTAACGAAAAAGGTAAGGGTAAAATAGTGATCCCTTTTGAAAACCCCGATGAGATGGAACGCATTTTAGGCGTATTTGACCGCCTTAACTCCTGAAAATAATTATCTTTATCGCACCGTTATACTGGTTTTAGAAAAGAGAGACCGGTAATTTTTTATTTTGAAGACTTTTCACAAAATACTGATCATACTTGTCCTGAACCTGCTTTGCATTGAGCAGAGCATATTTGCGCAGGATTCAGTCGCTGTTGCCGTACAGGTCAAACACAAGTTTATCTCCGAGCCTCTCAAGGCTACGATGATGGCAGTTTCATTTCCGGGCCTTGGTCAGATTTATAACAGAAAATACTGGAAAATACCGGTCGTATATATAGGTTTTGGTGCTCTGATTTATAGCGCTGGTTTCAATGGGAAGAATTACAACCTGTATATGAAAGCATATCAGGATTTTACAGATAATATTAAATCAACGAACAGCTACCTCAAAGTGATATCTCCCAAAGTTGATCAAAAAACTTACGATCCTGTTGTATATCCTAATACTTATAGTCCTACAATTTATTCATACTATAAGGAAGCAATGCTTCAAATGGTAGATTATTACAAACGATACCGCGATCTTTCGTATATTGGCATCGCAGGTTGGTATCTCGTTTCGATCCTCGATGCAAATGTTGATGCCAGTCTCTTTAATTATGATATAAGTCCGAATCTTAATCTCACATTCGCTCCGGTGCAGATGAATTTGCCGGGTGGATTCATTGGTGCAGGACTAAGTCTGGACTTAAAAGTATACTTTTAAACTAATAATTTGCTATGAGATTTAAAGCAATACTGATAATCATCTTCCTTGCAGTTCTGAAAGCGAATGCTGCCTCCGATGTCGACACTATAATCATTAAATCCGACAATAGCAGCGAGAGGATTGCAGCTGACCTTGATAGTCTGGTTAATACATGGTATGTAAAAATAGCAATCAAAAACAATCTAAGTGAAAATCCGGGTGATACTGTAGGGTTTCAATGTCCTGATACAGTGTATGTCAGCAGAATAAGAAAGATTAATTCAGTGATAAACCTTCGTTTTAATAATATAATCCGCAGTCATATTGAGGTTTATACCGTCCGTCAGCGGGAAAAGTTCTGTGCGGTGCTCGGATTGAAAGATTATTATTTCCCGATGATTGAAGATGTATTCGATTCCTACGGCCTTCCTGCAGAATTTAAATACCTGGCAGTAATTGAATCGGCTTTGAATCCAAACGCTGTTAACAGGCGCTCCGGTGCGGCAGGTATGTGGCAATTCATGTACAGTACCGGACATCAGTATGGACTTACAATTAACTCTATAGTTGATGAACGTAAAGATCCGGTTAAGGCAACTCATGCAGCTGCAAGATATATAAAGGATTTGTATGATATTTATAAAGACTGGGTTCTCGTCATTGCTGCATATGATTGCGGACCGGGTAATGTGAATAAAGCAATCAAAAGATCGGGCAATAAAAAGGATTACTGGGATATTTACTACAGACTCCCAAAAGAGACCAGAGGATATATTCCACAGTATATTGCTGCAGCTTATGCGGTTAACTATTATCAGGAGCACAACCTTAAACCACTGCCACTTAATATTCCTGTAGCCACTGACACTATAATGGTCAATAAAGATATTCATCTTGCGCAGATCTCTGAAGTAATGAATATTCCTTTAGGGGAGCTTCAGGCTCTTAATCCGCAATATAAAACGGGGTTAGTGCCGGGATCTTCAAAACCTCAGACTCTGACTCTTCCTATGAACCATCTTGGGGATTTTATCGACCTGACTGACTCAATCAGGCAGTATAAATCAAGTGTTTATTTAAATAAGTCAACCCGTATAGCCGATCCCACACGCTCTTCCTATATAATTACAGATATTAAAGGCAAAACCAAATTAATTTATACTGTTAAGGATGGAGACAATATTGGTTTCATCGCTGAGTGGTATAAAGTTGGGCTGTCAGATCTCAGAAACTGGAATAATATATACCGGAACAATATACGGGTTGGTCAAAAGCTGGTAGTTTACGTGGATCCTTCAAAATCTGACTATTTCTCGAAGATAAATACCATGGAGTTTGCTGATAAACAGGCGTTAATTGGCAAAACCTCAGCATCCGTTGCACAGCCTGTGGCAACAACAATTGGACCGGGTGAGATTGATGGAGACTATATCACTTATACAGTTCGCAGAGGAGATTCTATCTGGGATATTGTAAAAATGTTTGATAATGTAACCACTACACAGGTATTATCATTGAATAATATATCTGATCCGGGTAAGATAAAGGTTGGGCAGAAGCTGAAGATCAAGAAAAAGAGCTGATTCTTTTTCAATATATGCGCCCTTTAAGGTCATTCTTGTTATTGCTGATCTTCCTGGTCTGTTTTACAGGTCTTCATTATTTAATTCATTCAAATCAGCTTTTCCCTTCAATCTATGAGTTCGTTCCTTCTGATCTTTTAAGTCATTTATTATCAGGAAACAATAATCCCGGCAGGACATTCAAAAGAACTGCAGATAGTACTAAAGTACTTTCAAATGACACAATTGAATCACCTGTGTCGGTTCCTGCTATACCTGATAAACTCTCAAATAATCCCTTACAAAGATTTCTGGATTCTCTCAGATATTCTAGGGGGCAGGTAAGGATTATTTATTATGGGGATTCACAGATTGAAGGCGACCGGATTACCTCCTATCTCCGTCATACTTTAAGAAAGGGTCGGGGAGGGACAGGCCCGGGATTATTTTTGCCTTTGATGCCTGTAATGTATACTAAATCTGTTTGGATACGATCATCATCAAACTGGAAAAGATACAATTATCTATCATATAAGCAAGGAGAGATATCACACAGGAACCTGGGTCCATTCATGGCTATATGCAGGTATTTGCCTGAAGGTGAAACTACTTCAACTCCCGAAAAAGCATTTGTAAAGATCAGACCTTCAAATGTTGCAGACAGTTCCTCTTCTGAATATGATATTCTGCGAATATTTTATGGAAATACACTAAGTACAGTAAATGTTGTAATTAAAGCAAACAACAAAAAACTTTTTGCAGATACTCTGATACGGGGTACAGGCTTTAATGAGATCAAATGCCCTTTACACGGGGGAAAAGATATTGAAATTGAATTTGAAGGAAAGGGAAGTCCCGATATTTATGGTATAAGTATTGAAAGTAAAACCGGAGTTATTGTAGATAACGTACCTCAGCGTGGCAGTGCAGGACTTGAATTTACTATGGTGGACAGAGATAACCTCAGGGAATCATTTAAAAAACTATCGCCCGCCCTGTTTATATTGCAATATGGTCTTAACATTGTAAAAAATGTTAAAGACAGTTATTCTTATTATCAGAAAGGGTTGGTCCGGCAGATTTCACTGCTCAGAGAGATTTCACCTTTAACTCCCGTACTGATTGTTGGTGTAACAGATATGGCAGTAAATGAGGGTGATACTATTAAATCATACAGTAATATTCCTTCGATTATTGATGCTCAGAAACAAGCCACAATGAATACTGATGTAACTTTTTGGAATTCATATCTGGCGATGGGAGGAAAATCTTCAATTATTAAATGGGCGGAGAAG
>JBARBF010000087.1:0-2891 GCA_049792755.1 Bacteroidales bacterium
TATTTCATTTTCTGAAGACTGGAGCAGCATTTCAATAACTGCCGATGACCCTCCAAAATTACCATCTATCTGAAACGGAGGATGGGCGTCAAATAAATTAGGGTATGTGCCTCCTCCAAATGAGTAATTTGGGGCTCCACCTTTTGGATCCACATATTTCAACAGTTCACGGTACATTTTATAAGCATGGTTTCCATCGCCAAGCCTTGCCCAAAGGTTGATACGCCATCCTTTCGACCAGCCTGTTGTCTGATCACCTTTTATTTCCAGAGTTTTCCGACAGGCATTTGCAAGCTCAGGAGTTCGTATGGGGTCGATAGAATGGCCTGGGAACAGACCAAAGAGGTGTGACTGATGACGATGCTGAGGGTCCTCATCCTTCCAATCATAATACCATTCCTGCAGATTTCCATTACTTCCAATCTTATATGGATGCAACCGGGCGAGAGCATTTTCAAGTTTTGTTCTGAAATCTGCATCAGTATTTAAAATACGTGATGCTTCGATCGTCTGGGTAAAACATTCACGGATCATCGCAAGATCAGCAGTTCCGCCAAATAATGTTGCCCCGTGAAATCCCTCATCTGTAATGTACCTGTTCTCCGGTGAAGTTGACGGGGAAGTAATTAATTTCCCTTCCTTGTCTTCCACCAGCCATGAAAGACAGAACTCAGCAGCGCCCTTCAGAAGCGGATAACCGCTATCCTTAAGAAAATCAATATCTTTTGTGAAGATATAGTGTTCCCACAGATTAGTGCTCAGCCAGGCTCCACCCATGTTCCAGTTGGCCCACGAAGGATCTCCCGATCCGAAATTTCCAACAGGGTTGCTCATAGCCCAGATGTCGGAGTTGTGACATAGTACCCATCCCTTGCAGCCATAGAAATTCTGTGCAGTAATTGCTCCCGTTGTCGATGCATTTTTGATAAAGGTCAGCAATGGCCTATACATCTCAGAAAGATTGCTGTTCTCGGAAAGCCAGTAGTTCTCCTCTAAATTGATGTTTGTGGTATAGTTACAACTCCATGGTGGACGGAGATAAGGGTTCCAGATTCCCTGTAAGTTAGCCGGAACTCCCGTTGTGCGGGAGCTGCTGATAAGCAAATAGCGTCCATACTGGAAATAAAGTATTTCAAGGTTCTTATCCTCTTTTCCTTCTGAATAACGCTTAAGTCTTTCATTGGTCGGTAAATCTGGAGCATAAGTTTTTCCAAGGTTCAGGCTCACCCTGTTAAAATATTTCTGGTAATCGGCAAGATGGTCTGATTTCAATTCCTGAAAAGACTTCGGAAAAGCTTTATCAAGTTGACTTTTAGCTACATTTTCATCATTAATCCCTTGCATTGAAGGGTCTTTATCAAATCCGTTAAAACTGGTTGCTGTGGAAACATATAATATTGCTTCAGTAGCATCTTTCACACCAAGTGTAGTGTCAGAAGAAACAATTTTGCCGTCGGTGTTTTTAATTTTAATAAAGGCAGAAAAACGTGTTCCCCTCTTTTCATCAAAAACCACTGCATCGGGAATATTACCCAAATAATCGGGAGCTGCATGAACCGGTGCATATCCTTTTGCTTTTAAAACTGAATTTTCGAAGGATACCTTAAATTTCAAAAGGCTTTCAAACCGGATATTAAAATTCAGAGCAGCTTTTCTTGAGCTTGTGAGTCTGATGATCATTACCTGATCGGGATAAGAAACAAAATATTCACGCGTGAAAGTGACACCATCAATTTCGTACTTAACTTTAGAAACTGCATCTCCGATATTCAATTCACGGTAATAATTCCCTGGTTCGCCATTATGTTTAAGATCGATAAATAAAGTACCAAGCGGACAATATGATTCAGAAAATTTACCCTGGAGGTTGTGCTGCAGTTCTTCTGCCGATTTATAATCATTATTTTTTAAGGCTTCCCTTAGGGCAGGCAGGTTTTTATATGCTTCCGGATTCATATTTGCATCTACCGGACCACCAGACCATAATGTGATGTCGTTAAGATAAATCTTTTCGGAGTCTGTACCTCCAAATACCGATGCACCCATTTTACCATTTCCCAGCACCAGGCTTTCTTCAAAATACCGGGCCGGATGATTGTACCAGAGAGTGTTTCCCGATTGCGCAAGAATGTTGCTTGTTTCCAACATGATCAGGGACAGAATAATAACTGCAATTGCTTTTTTCATATTTCACACGGGTTTTTTGTCATGTTTTTTTGATTTAAGGTATTATAATGTTTAATAATACCATTAATATTTTCTTATTTCAAAACTTTTATTCTGATGACTGAAAATGAATAAGGTGCAAGCACCTGATTTACAGTTTTTCCTTTAAGCTCAATTTCACTTTCAACCGGGCTTAACAGGGTTGGTTGGTCCAGCGAATTGACCCTGTTCAGGTCTTCGCTTTTCAGAACAAACATTTTGGCTTTCGGTCCAGGCTTTTTTTTGCTGTCAAGAAGAATATTCCATATTTGAGCTTTCTCACCTGAATTGACCAGTTTCAATATAATTTCATTACTGTTATTATCAAAAGCCGCAGAGGCGTACAGGCCATTCTGTCCGGTCAAAGGTTTATTTTCCAAAAGCATCGGCAATACCTCTGACCCTTTATTATTTGAAAACAGTTTCTGAACATAATAATCAGGTGTTCCGTATGATCTCAGGTTATCAAACCAGATCAGGTCAGGTGTCCACTGCCAGGCATCTACATGTGCAAACAAAGGGGCATAAGAACACATATATACTACTCCGGCATTTCTTTCCAGACCTGTCATGAAAGCAGCTTCCGATAAGGCACATTTCCAGTTGTTCTGATTGTCGGGGCTGCAGGTGAATTTGCTTTGTGCTGCGTATTCTCCGGCAAATATTTTGAAACTGTTGCGATCGTA
>JBARBF010000088.1:0-2738 GCA_049792755.1 Bacteroidales bacterium
TTGGAAAGTTTATTGCAAGAACCTTCCGTGAAAAGATACTTAAAGAGAAAACGGCTAAAGACAGCCCTCTGAAGATTTATGAGATAGCTGAAGCCGGTGTCGCAGGACTCGATAAATTACTTGGCTGGCAGATGGCGCTGGATGAAAAGAAAGACTCAAATGGTGAGCTTAGATCGGTCTATTTCAGTTCAAAGATCCTTAAATTCAATGCCCCGATAAAAAAATCTGAACCCTTCCAGTAACTTTTCTGACCACTTCTCCGTCCCATCTCCGGAACATTGAATAATTTTAAAATTCTACTATGATGAAAAAGATTGAAATAAACATATTGCTCATTGCAATAATTTTGTATGGATTCTCCGTAAAAGTATCAGCGGACAGCCAGTCCGGTGAAAAACGGCTTACATCTGCAAAAGATAACGAATCACCTGAAATTAGTATGGTCAAAGATATGGCAAGTGTTGAAGGAAATGATTCAACACTTAATTTAAAATCCGGAAACCGGGGACTGGCAATTCTTGAATCATTGGAAGGACCATCATTCAACATTAAAAAATATTCGGAAAAAGAAGAATTTGACCAGGAAGACAACGATCACAAGCATGCCAGAAGGAGATCGAGATTCAGAGGACACTGGACCGGAATTGAATTAGGATACAATAATTATTTATCCTCTGATAAAAGTTTTTCTATGCCGTCTGATATTGATTACATGACTCTTCAATCAAGTAAATCAAGCAATTTCAATATAAATTTCACACAATTAAGTCTGGGATTGACCAGGCACATAGGATTTGTTACCGGCCTTGGTCTTAACTGGAATAACTACAGGTTTGACGGGAATAACAATATTCAAAAAGGACCTGGCGGGATTATAGAAGAACTTGATCCGTCATTAAAACTCGAAAAATCAAAACTCGCCACTTTGTTTCTCACTTTGCCTCTTATGCTTGAGATACAAATCCCGGTTGATAATAACCGTTTACACATAGCAGCCGGGCCTGTCGGAGCATTAAAACTGAGCTCGCACACTAAAATGGTATTTGAGGACGGACATACTGTGAAGTCCTGGGGTGATTTTAGTCTAAATATGCTCCGGTATGGTGCAACCGCACGCGTTGGTTATGGAAACTTTCAGCTATTTGGAACCTATTATTATACTCCTCTGTTCCAGTCCGGTAAAGGACCTGCAAGTAATGATCTCTATCCTTTTGAAATCGGAATTGCTCTTGCCTTCAACAATTAATTTCTGATACATTCCTTTTTAATAGATTTCAGAGACGCTCAAATTGGGTGTCTCTGCTTTTTTTAAATCAGATTAACCTGAATGTTTAATATTGTTTGTTGCATACCGCTGGAGTTTGGAGTGCCTAAAGCTAAAGTTCAATAAATGAATTAACTTTGCTCGCAAGTTATTCTGGCAGCGAACTGATATTTCTTATACTTTATGAAACTATTCCTGAAAATAGGGAAACTGCTTGCAGCTCTGATCCTCACAGTTTCAATAATTCTTATTTCAGCCTCATTTCTGCTGAAAGATAAGGTTGGATTCATAATTCTGAAATCACTCAACAAGAATCTCTCGACAAAACTTGAAATAGGTTCTTACAAACTATCATTTTTAAGGAAATTCCCAAAAGCTTCACTTGAACTTAAAAATGTGTTTGTTCATTCATCTTCCGACTTTAATTCGGCTGCGTTTAAAGGAATAAATACAGATACTCTGCTTACGGCCCGTTTCGTTTCTGTTGAATTCAAAATAACCGACATAATAAAAGGCGTCTATACTATCGACAGGATTGGAGCAAGATTTGGGAAAGCGAATTTTTTTACCGATACTGCAGGGCATGTAAATTACGACATATCAGTAAAAAATAATTCTGCCGGCAGTGCAGAAACACTGATTGATCTGAAACGAATTGATATTAGTGATATCAATGCTTATTACAATAGTCTGTCAGCTCATCTCATAATTGCCGGTCCAATTAAAAAAGGCAAGCTAAAAAGCAGAATATCAGGGAATAATATAGATTTTACTGCCGGAACCGAAATCCAGATAAACAGGTTTCAACTTTACGATTTCAAAACCGACAAAAATATCTCTGCAAAGCTTGATTTGGATCTGCTTAGTTCGAAAAACGGAATCAGGTTCAGAAAAGGTACTTTATATATTGATAATTTTAATTTTGAAATTGAAGGATTAGTTGCATCTGATAATAATCTGGATCTAAATATAAAGGGTCATAATTTAGATATAGCAAAGATCCGTAATTACCTGCCTGAAAAGTATCTGAAGTTAGTCTTTGATTACGATCCTTCCGGAACAATAATTGCAAACAGTAAAATTAAAGGTCTGCTGAACAGGACATCAAATCCACATGTTGAAATAGACTGGCAGTTAAAGAATGGAAGGATTGCTTATAAAAAATCGAACCTTACTTTTAAAGATCTTTCTTTTACCGGGCACTTATCAAACGGTACAAAAAACGGGTACAGGACGAGCTCTGTTTCAATCACTGATTTTAAAGGAAAGCTTGGATCTTCAGAATATACAGGGGCTTTAATTCTAAAAGACTTTACCAGTCCCCTCATTGATATTTCACTTAAGGGGAAGGTATTTCCCGCCGAATTGAAGGAGTTTTTCAATATCAGGGAAATATCAACAGCCCAAGGTTCTGTAGACATCGATTTGAAACTCGTTAATTGTATTTTCTCAGGCAAAAGTTTTTCTCTTAATG
>JBARBF010000089.1:0-8802 GCA_049792755.1 Bacteroidales bacterium
AGTCGCCAAACCATATAACCTGAAGGATATGATAGAAAAATTTATTGCAATTTACGTTTTTATTGATGATATCATGATAGAAATTGGTCATAAAGAACCTGTTAACCGTAATTCTTCTGATTCCGAGTTGATTGCGGTGGCTCTGATTGCAGCAAAATATTTCCATGGGAATATCGATCATGCTATTAGTTTTGTTAAGTCAACCAATCTTCTCCCTGGAATGCTAAGCAAGAGCCGCTTTAACAGGCGAATACACTCAATCTTCGAGCTAATTGTGGATCTGTTTTTAAATACTGCTGACATAATTAAAAGATTAAACATCTCATCCGAATATATTATTGACAGTTTTCCTGTAGCTACCTGTGAAAACATTCGTATCTGTCGCTCGAAGCTTATTCAGGGGAAGCAATACCGGGGCTATAAACCTTCTATGAGAAAATATTTCTATGGGTTTACTGTCCAGGTAATTACAACTGTGGATGGAATACCAGTTGAATTTGCGATGCTTCCTGGGTGCTATCACGATATTGATGGAATGAAAAACATGTTCTTTAATCTGCCTGAAAACAGCATTGTATATGGTGATAGCGCATATACCGATTACTATAATGAGCAAGTATGCAGTGAGGCAGCAGATATAAATTTGATGATTGCCAGAAAAAGCAATACCAAGCTGCCTCATGAACCGTGGCAGAACTTTCTGATCTCTGACTCCAGGAAAAGAATCGAGACTACATTTAGTCAGATATCCAGTATGTTGCCGAAGCGTATTCATGCTGTAACAGTTGATGGATTTTTAATGAAAGTGATCCTTTTTATATTCGTATTTACTTTAAATGAAAAGTTTTTATAGATAGCAACTTAAGTTAATTACTTGAATAAAGAATGAGGTTTTTGTTTTTCAGTTTCCTGGATTGTAAAGGAAAATTAATCCAGCCCGCAGCTACTGTAAAAAATATGCAGAAAGTTTAAAAATGGATATTCATCAAAAAAAGGGATGGATTCATAGTAAATATTTATTGATTTATAAAAAAAACTTGACTTTCGATAATTGCTGGCCTATCTTCGTTTAGAGTTACTATAATTTGATTCAATTAACCTATATCGTTTTGTTCCAATTAACCAAGAATACTTAAACATATCTGAATAATGGGGAGTATTATGCGATCAGGAAAAGGCTTAATCCTTTTATTATTCGTTTTTTCGTTGTCTGGATTGAGATTCTCTCTTGTCCGGCAACAGGCACATTGTCTGGCTGTTATCACCGAAATAAATGGAGAAGCACTATTAAAAAAAGTTAACGGGAGTGAATATTCAAAAGCATCCTGGGGAACCCAGTTATTCCAGGGCGATGAGATTAAAACTTCAGAAAAATCTGAAGTTAAATTGCTCTTTTCAAACAACAATCTGATCAGCCTGGGGCCAAATAGTGTGATCAGAATTTCAGGTAAAGAACCGCCATCAAATGAAACAACAGGCAATGTCAGGAATCTATCGTCAGCAGCAATGATTGATTTGTCTGCCCTGATTCCAAGCAGAGAGGACAAAAAAGATGTTGGCGCGCTGGCTGGTCTTAGGTCGGGAAATGCAGATCAGTCAATTGAACTTACATCTCCATGCAACACTCTGATTAAAACAGATCGCCCATTATTTTCATGGATCGCAAAAAAATCATTTGATAATTATGTTGTCAATCTGTACAACAGTAAGGGACTGGTATGGAGCAGGAAAGTATCAGAAAATATTTTAAAATATCCTGAAAATGAAAAGGGATTAGAATTTGGAGAATCTTATTTTTGGAATGTAGAGGGAGAATATCTTATTGATACTGATAAATCATCCAATCGCAGGTTTACGGTTCTTTCACCCGAAAAATGCAAAGATGTTGAAGAGAATGAAAATACTATCAGGAATACTTTCAAAAATGATCCCGGAAGCAGTAGTATGCATTCTGTGCTGGGAGCATATTATGTGAATAAGGGACTATTGCAGGATGCAATCATTGAATTCCAGTCTATCGCAAAACTAAATATAGATTCCGCCCTGCCACATGAGCTTTTAGGTTCACTTTATTCGGAAACAGGAGATAAAGATAAAGCTATTGAGGAACTTCAAAAGGCATTGATGCTGGCAAAAGATAAAGAAAAATGATTTTCTGAATACATAACTTAAACTTTGTTCGTCAGACTGTCAGATATTTAAATTAGCAGTCATGGCAAAAAGAATTACGGCAAAAAAATCTAATGGAATTATTTCCATTCTGTCACTGTTTATATTTTTTCTATCCTCAAATCTGGTAATATCATCTCCACAATCACAAAAGATCACACAGGCAAAATTTTCAGAAGAGCTTGGCAAGGCATATGTTCAAAACAATGATCAACTGGCTGATTCTCTGATTAAAGATCACAGGCTGTTTGTCAAGCCATTCGTAAATGATCTTATTAAAGAAAGCATAAGCAATGAGCTGAAGGAAAAGGCTGCGGAATCAAAGCAGGCAACGAAAATTGCAGAAAAGGCTGCAACAGGTTTTGAAAAGATCTTCGGAGAGAAAAGTCTTACGATAGGGGTAAGCTACTTAACATCCTGGACGAAAGAACAAAAAGAAAAAAAACTGGTTGCTGATAGTTTATTTGCACTAGGGACAAGTATAAGGGGAAATTCAGTGGATCGTGAAAGAGCTATCGGTTGTTATCAGCAGGCATTGGATTTGTATAAGGAAATAGGTGACGAGAGAGGTGAAGGAGAAATCCTTGGAGGAATGGGGCTTATTTACTCCAATAATAAGGATTACAACACTGCCTTGGCATATTACCGGGAAGCTCTTAAAGTAAGGGAAAAAGTTGACGATAAATTCTTGATGGGCAATAGTCTTAACAGTATCGGAACAATTTATTATAATATGCAAAACAATCCTCAGGCGATACATTTTTTTGACAAGGCTGAGGCATTGCGGAAAGAAATAGGAGATTTCACTGGGTTACGAAGAACACAAACTTTAAAAGCTGGTGCTTATCTCTCATCAGGCGAGGAACTGAATAATTCCGGGAAGTATCCTGAAGCACTTGAAAACATTGAGAAAGCTCTTGAAATAAACAGATCAATAAACGCGAGATCAGGTATTGGTGATGCATTAAATCAGATGGGATTTGTCTATTCAAACATAGGTGAATATTACACTGCTGTTGAAAAGATAAATGAAGCAGCGAGTATAATGAAGGAAGAAAATGATACAACAGGTCTGGCAGGAGTATACAATCATTTAGGTATTGTACTACAAATGTCAGGTAAGGTAGAAAAGGCTTTGGAGTGCTTCAATAAGTCACTTAAGATATATGAAGAAAGTAAAGACCAGGTAAATATAGAGGCATTATTGAGCAATTTAGGTACTCTGTTTTTTGATACTAAAGATTATGTCAAGGCTAAGGATTATCTTCTCAAAGCTCTGCAAATCAGTCGTGAAATAAAGGATCAAGAAAGAGAAATCAATTGTCTTTTAAATCTGGGGAATGCTTACACTCTGTTGGAAAAGAGAGATGATGCAATGTTAAATTATAAAGCAGGGCTTGATATCGCATCATCAATGGACAGTCCAGATCTGCTCTGGAAGCTGATTGCAGGGATGGCTGAAAATTACGAGAGGGGGAAAGAATATGATAAAGCCATAGCATTGAATGATTCAGCTTTGAAAATCCTTGAAGATATGCGTAGCACGTTGCAGAGTGAAGATCAAAAAGCAAGTTTTATGGCCAGGGAACGATTTGCCTTCGAATATGTTATCAATATGCTGAGTGATTTTTATGAGAAAGACAAGACAAAAGGATACGACCTTAAGGCTTTTCAATATGCCGAACGAAGTAAATCACGTGCTTTTCTGGATCTCCTGGCAGAATCGTTAGCAAATGTAAAAGAAGGAGTAAACAGTGACCTGTTGAAGAAACAGGATGAACTACTGGTAAGTTTAACAAATGCAAAACAATCGCTGGAACTGGAATTGAAAACTGAACAGCTAGATCAGCAAAAGATAAGCGAATTAAAGGAGAAAATTAAAGTTACAGAGGAAGATCTGAGTAAAATTAATCAGGAGATCAGAAAGACAAATCCCAGGTATGCAGACCTTCATTATCCTGAGCCGGTTACGCTTAAAGAGGCTCAGGCAATATGTCCTGACAAGAATACTGTTCTTCTTGAATATTCGGTAGGGGACAGCAGCTCATGTTTATGGGTAATATCGCGGTCGGCCCATCAGCTTTTTAAGCTCCCCGGAAGAAAAACGCTCCAGGAACAGATTGAGTCTTTCAGATTTGCATTGCTTAATCCAGATCAGACTAATAATGATTTTTTTACCAGGGGTGGATATTCTCTGTACCAGACATTATTAAGACCTGCCGAATCATTCTTTACAAAAAAGAGTAAACTGGTGATCATTCCTGATGGGATTTTAAATTATTTGCCTTTTGAGGTTTTATTAACAAATAATAAAGGAATTGGTTCCGGAAACTTGTATTCTGGCCTTCCTTTCCTGATCAAAAAATACCCGGTAAGTTATGGACAATCGGCAAGTGTTTTAAAGAGTCTTTTTTCAGAACAAAAGAGATTAACGAAATCGGGTTCAGACAATAAAAAACTTATTGCTTTTGGTGATCCTGTTTATGAAAATGTAAATGATACTTCACGTTCTATTGCCGGAAACTATAAAAGGCTTGAATATAGTGGCAACGAGATTGAGAATATTGCATCATATTTTAAGAAAGGAAATGCTGAAGTGTTCTTGAGGAATGACGCTACAGAGGAAAATGTGAAAAAGGAAGGTGAATTGAAGAAATTCAATTATATCCATTTTGCGACTCACGGATTTATCGATGAAGCAAAACCCGATTTCAGCAGTCTTGTACTTACAAAAACTAATAACTCCGAAGAAGATGGATTTCTTCAGGCAACTGAAATATTTAACCTTAATTTGAATGCTGACCTGGTTGTACTGTCAGCCTGTCAGACCGGCCTTGGGAAATTGATACGTGGTGAAGGAATGGTTGGCCTCACACGGGCTTTTATGTACGCCGGAACACCTACCGTTATGGTAAGTTTATGGAGTGTATCTGATGCTTCGACTGCCACTCTTATGGGAGAGTTTTACAAGAATCTGGTAAAAGAGAAACTTTACAAAACTGATGCCTTGCGTAAAGCTCAGCTCACAATGCTGGGTAATGAAAAATTTGCCCATCCTTTCTATTGGGCTCCGTTCGTACTTGTTGGTGACTGGAGGTAGTAACTCGTTTCGCGTTTCGCGGAGTTTTTACTTTCTCCTTTCTCCTTTCTCCTTTTTCTATGTTTTTAAGAAACCATATCAAAGATCATAATATACAAGATATTCAAAATTTAAAATAATCAAAAATATGAAAGACTTTAAAAAAATCATAAGGCTAGCATTTTACATTTCTTCTTGCTTTTTGTTTTTTTCAAAGACAGAGAGCAATGCCCAGGTAAATGAGATGTCGGCTCAGGATCTGACATCGGCATCCACGGCAGTATTTTATGGTAAATGTTCAAAAAAAAGCTGTGACTGGGATGGAAACCACAGGATAATATACACCTATGTTACTATAGTTCCAGATGAATATTTAAAAGGCAACCTTGGCTCCTCAGCGGTTATAGCTGTTCCTGGAGGACAAGTTGGGAATATAGTCTATGAAGTGTCGGATATGCCGGTATTTACAGAAGGTGAGGAGGTCATGGCATTTGTCAGGCCTAACACTGCAGGAAAGAATCTTGTAACCGGCGGTTTCCAGGGCAAGATGAAAATGGAAAAGGACAAGAATACAGGTAAGTGGATGGTTTTTGAAACTGCGCCCGGGAAACTGATCAGCGAGCCAAATCAGGGAATTGGACAAGACCTGAAATTCCGAAGGGAAAAGCTGGAAGATTTTATTGCAAAGGTGAAAGCTTATTTGAAAAACTAATCATTTAAGTATTTAAACAGCAGAAACCTTGTAAATAAGAGATGTCATGAAAAAAAATATGCTTAAGATAATTGCAGTAACTGCCCTGATGTTTGCCTTTTCATTAACTGTATATGCTCAGGTACCAATTTACCAAAGTTCGGTGGTGAATAATGCAACTTCAACAAGAATGGAAATGACATATAATGTAAGTCTGGCCAATATTGTTCCTGCTGCTTCTGCCTACTCGGTGATGGTGAACTCAGTAAGCAGGACTGTAACAGCAGTTGCTGTGTCCGGAACTAAGGTTCTTTTATTTCTGGTGAGTCCTGTGGTTGATGATGACGTTATGACTGTTTCATATAGCAGGCCGGGAATTAATCCAATACAATCCGTTACTGGTGAACAGGCAGCATCACTCACACCTCAAAATGTGACAAATAATGTTGTTGCTGTTACTCCTGTTTATAATGACAATGACGGTAACTCCTATGATGCAATAGGAATTGGTTTTCAGATTTGGATGAAAGAAAACCTGAAAACCACAAAATATGGTGATGGAACATCCATTCCTAATGTCACAGATAATACTACCTGGGCTGGTCTGACATCTGGTGCATATTGTTGGTATAATAACAATGCTACTGACTACAAAGCCACTTATGGAGCATTATATAACTGGTATTCACTGGATGCTGCAAGCAATGGTAACAAAAATTTATGCCCGACGGGCTGGCATGTTCCTTCAGATGACGAATGGACAACTTTATCTGACTATCTTGGTGGGGAAAGTGTTGCCGGTGAAAAACTGAAAGAGGCAGGAACAGCACATTGGATTAGTCCTAATACGGGTACCAACGAAAGTGGCTTTACAGCCCTTCCAGGTGGTAGTCGTTATCTTGATGGTACGTTCAATGGTATTATGGCACAGGGTGATTGGTGGACTTCTACGGATTACCATTCAACAAATCCCTGGATGTGGTGGATTTATAACTATCAAAGCAACTTTGACAACACTCTAGTCGATAAAGAAGATGGGTTTTCGGTTCGTTGTCTTCAGAATGTTCCACCGATAGCAGAAATAAGTGGAACTACAGCGGTATGTAAAGATGCAGCACAACCTTATATTACTTTTACAGGAATAACTGGTACAGCGCCTTTTATCTTTACTTATACAATCAATGGAGGAAGCATTCAAACTGTTACAACATATACTTACACTATTGAAGTGCCTACGGATACGCCAGGTACATATACATATTCACTTGTAAGTATGCAGGATGCATATAGCACTGTGGCACAGACCGGAACTGCAGTAGTCACAGTTTATCCCTTACCAACTGCAAATGCAGGAACGGCTTTAGGTGCAATATGTCAGGGTGGCACTTCGGCAGCTTTAGGTGGAAGCGTGGGTGGTTCTGCCACAGGTGGAATATGGTCAACAACAGCTGGAGGAACCTTTAATCCGGATCCAACTGCCCTTAATGCAACCTGGACACCACCGGGAACGTATATAGGAACAGCGACATTAACACTGACAACCACAGGAGGATCATGTGGGACAGCCACAAGCAACAAGACTATTACAGTCAATCAAAATCCGGCTATTACAGACATGACCTCAACAATATGTAGTGGAACAGGGTTTACAGTAACACCTGTAAATGGTACAAATGGAATAGTACCTGCAGGTACGACCTATTCATGGGCAGCTCCGGTAGTTACAGGTGGAGTAACAGGAGGCATGGCAGGCGCAGCAGGACCGAATATAAGCGGTACACTCACCAATCCTGGAAATATAGTGCAAACAGCAACATATTCAGTTACACCGTTATCAGCAGGTTGTCCCGGACCAACTTTTACAGTAACAATTACAATTAACCCGACACCAAGCATTTCAAATGGGGCCTCATCATTATGCAGTGGATCATTTACGGATACCCCGATTAATCTTGCAAACGGAATAGTACCTACAGGTACAATATATAGTTGGCCGATACCATCAGTTACCGGAGGAATAACGGGAGCAGCCTCAGGTGTGGGACAAGCAAACATAAATGGAACACTTAACAACCCGGGTAATACTTCTCAAACGGTAATATATACTGTCACACCAACAGCGGGAAGCTGTACAGGGGCAATTTTTACAAGAACATTTACCATCCTTCCAACGCCGTCGATTAATAATTTAACTGCAGCCAGCTGCAGTGCTACACCTTTCTCAGTCACACCTGCGAACGGTATTGATGGGATAGTCCCTTTAGGTACAAAATATGTCTATTTAGCTCCTGTAGTAACAGGGGGCATGACAGGAGGTACACAAGGATTTGGAGTTGCAAACTTTAGCGGGACACTTATTAATCCGACAAATACTCCGCAAACTGCGACCTATACTGTTAGCCCTCAATTCAATGACATGTGTACAGGAACAAGTTTTACAGTTACGGTGACTGTCAATCCGATACCGGCAGTAACGGCGATGACTAATATGGTATGCAGTGGAGTTGGGTTTACATTAACACCTGTTAATATCTCAAACGGTATTGTACCCGGAGGAACGACTTATTCATGGCCAGCTCCGTCAGTTACAGGCTCGATGGATGGAGGAGCTGCAGGAGCAGGAGCATCAAACATAAGTGGCAACCTTACCAATCTTACTGGCAATGTACAGACAGCGACCTATATAGTAACACCTATATCTGTGAGTTGTACGGGAGCTACCTTTACAGTAACAATAACCGTTAATCCGTTACTTACAGCTCCAACGGTAGGTACGATCACCCAGCCTACCTGTTCACTGGCAACAGGAAGCGTTGTATTGAGCGGACTACCGGCAACAGGAACCTGGACATTAACAAGAAAT
>JBARBF010000090.1:0-14992 GCA_049792755.1 Bacteroidales bacterium
CAGCGCCGTGTCACCCCGAGCGTAAGCGAGGGATCTCTATGTCGCATGTCCTTCTTTTTTCTTCCCTTTCATTCCGGATACATGCGGGATCTCTATCTCGCATGTATTTATTTCATAATCACTTGAATTCCTATCGATTTGAGAGATCTCTTAAATTAATGTATAATTAAACTTAAATCTTATGTTAGTTCTTGCTCCATTTGGCAGGCGTTGCCGGTGTTTTGGCAAGCCTTCTTATCTCTCCTGGATTCATGTCAATTTTTTCTGTCGAAAATTCAGGTATATTAAAGCTCTTTAGAAATCCCTTGTAAAATTCAGGGTCTTCCTGAGGGAGTATAAATGGTTTATCTGAAGTTCCATTATCCTCCATATATGAAATGTAGGGTCTCGCAGTTAGTCCATCTCCTCTTTTACTGCTGAAAATCAGCCATTTGCCATTTGATGACCATGAGTGATAGCTATCGCTGTAATCACTGTTAAGATCCAGTCTTTCGGCTTTAAAGTTTTCGAGGTTAATCGAATAGAGATCAGCTTCTTTATGCCAGATTGGAAAACACCCATAATCGAACAAGGTCAGAATAAGGAATTTACCATTTGGAGAAATTCTCGGAAATGCAATGCTTTTATTTATTTGTGCCGCATCAAATATCATTTCCACATCTCCGAATATCCGTTTGTCAATATCAAATAGGACACGGTATAAATTGTACTTAATATCTTTAAAATCATACTTTTCTCCTATCTGAGCTGCTCTGCAGAAATATAAATATTTTCCATCCGGTGACCATTCAGGATAAGTATCCATGAATTTTTCTTTTCCTGCTAATTCAATATTCATCATTTCATTTTTAACCACATCATAGAGTACAAGTGATGATTCAAGATCGCTTACTTCAACCTTTTTATTATCTGCAGCATGAAACCGTTGTATAATTTTATTTGAAGAAAATGCTACAAATCTACCCGAAGGATGCCACCTAGGATAAACGGCGCCATTTTTCATCTCCTTTGTCTTAAGATTAATCTTTTTGAATTTTCCCTGTGAATAGAAGTAGGTTCCCCCCAGGGTACCTCTCATATGAAAAAGAAAATCATCAGTTTTGCCGTTATTGAATGAATGGCAATTGACACAATTCTCATCGACTATACTGTTTTCTATCAATGATTTTGACTTGAAATCCTCAAGGCTCCGGCGGTTGATACTCAATTCAGCCCAGCTTTCATAGCCAGGATAAAGTAATCTGTAATAGAGATATGGATCTATTGGTTCAGAGGCGATTCTGTTTATAATGGTTTTATATTTTAACCACTTACCCCCGGGGTCCTTCGAAAAGACATCAATCTTTATGTTTTTACCTGCATTAAGCAGTAACATTTTCCTCCACTTTTTTTGAGGAATTTTAATTTTCCCGTTTCCTGAAGAAAGTTCAATTCCCGTTCCTCTTCCGGAAGTGATTTTTACAAAATATGTCTTTCCTTTTTCCTTAATAATGAAATTCAACGGGGCTATATTTGGAGGAATTATAATGCCGGAATAATCAGGCTCCAGGTTTGGAGCCAGTTTTGAAATGGCAATATCGCCTTGTGGCTTATTGCCACAACCATATAATAAAAGAGGCAGAGCAATCAGATAAATGAGTTTTTTAAAGAACTTGGATTTATTTGTGTATCTCATTGATTTTGAGTGTTTATTTGCCTCTCCCTAAATCCCTCTGCAATAGGTTTTGCTGATATTAATTATATCTTTGTTCCAGACAACAACCAAACAAAGATACGATGAAATCACAAACCATCGACAATCGGCTGACTGCAATAGCATTCTACAGAGTAAGCACCGACAAACAGACTAATGATCGGCAATTTAGCGATGTTCAGCAGTATTGCAAAGCTTATGGTTATATATTATTGAAGGAATTTCAGGAAACAATTTCAGGTGCGAGTAAACTGAGTCAGCGTAAAGAACTATGTCAGATGCTTGAGTTCGTTGAGGCTAACAGACCAAAATATGTCATCTGTAGTGAACTTTCGAGATTAGCAAGGTCACAGGATGCCATTACAATCATAAAGGATTGGACTAGTAAGGGTGTTTGCTTTGTCTCATTAAAAGAAAATATCAGAACCCTTGATGAGTCAGGGAAGACTAATCCAATGACTGATTTACTGCTATCTATTATGACAGCATTGAACATCTTCGAGTTGGAAACTATTAAGTACAGGGTTCGCAGTGGTCTGAGTAAAGCTATTTATGAAAATAAGAACTGGTCAGGTGCTGTGCCTTATGGTTACAGGTCAGTTGATAAAAAGCTGGTTGTTTACAAGGATGAGGCTGAGATAGTCAGAATAATGTTTCAGAAATACGCCGACGGTTGGGGTACATTGAAGATCGCTTTACATTTAAACCGTCAGGACATACAGACAACCCTTGGAAAGTTCTGGCGAGATCAGAAGATTTATAAAATTCTCAGTAATCCTGTTTATGTTGGTCGCCGTCGGTGGAATGATGAACTTTTGGAGCAAGCTGAGCTAAGAATCGTTGATGAGCAAACATTTACTGTAGTTGCTGATAGATTAAAGAATAATGGCAATACAAGTGATCTGAACAAGAAGAATAAGCACAATTATTTACTTACAGGTAAAATCCTATGTGAGTGCGGGCAACACTTCGTCGGTCAGAAGAATGAGAAATATATCTGCAAATCCAATAAATATGCAGGTGGTTGTAAGATCAAGCAGGTAAATATGGATTGGATTGAAACACAGGTAAAACAAGAGTTATTTATCAACTATGGAAGCCTTTTGGATGATAATAAGAAGATCATTGATAATACAGCATCACTTGAAACGGAACTCTTCGGGATTGCAGTAAAAATCAACAAAGAGAGGTCGCACCAGAATTATCTTATTAATAGCATCAGCAGGATAGGTGAGCAGAAGTTTAATGAAAAGTTCGATGCCAGCAAATCATATGTTGAGACCTTGGAATCCAGGACTGACGAGATTAATAAAAAGTTGAAAGCGTCCCAGCAATTTAGCAAACTTATTGCGCCTTGGGGTATGCAAGTAGTATCTTCAAATACAGTCGTTCCTGTTATCGGCACAGGTGAGTTGAAAATTGATAAAGAGCTATTACAGGCAGCGATTGAAAGGATTGATATAAATAATGAATCAATAAAAGTGAGTCTTGTAAATGGCAATACCTTCAATCTGCCAAGAGTGATTGTCAAGAGAGGAAGACAGCCGAAGAAATAAGAGATAAAGATATTAACAAGGGTATTCCGGTTTTCTTCACTCATGCTCACAATGTGGACCTGATCAATGAAGAGATACTTATTTATGCTTAATAATAATGACTACCAGGCATATGAGATACTAATATGGGTAATTTTAACCAGCCAGAAACAACAATATACTGGTGTTTTATATTGTTGTTTTCATCCGGTTATTTTTACCCATTTCATATTCTTTGATATATTTTGATGCAGTCTTCCTGGTAACCAGAATTTCTGGTGAAATATCAAGTATAATCTGGACTATCGGTTTTTTAGGATCTGCCTTGTACGCATCTATAACAACCTGCCTATGTTCAGACAGCCTAAAAAGAGAAAACCAGTTAAGAAAGTTCAGGCAGTTCCAGATTTCCCAACTTTACACCAACTTTAACGTAACAATTACAGGTACCTCACCGTATAAGGCAAAAGCTGAGCAAAGGTGTAAAAGCTGGGCAATTATACAGTAAAGTTCCTTTACGCAGGCATATAAATAAGTTGTTTCACATAACAAGCTCAACTAATGAAAAATGTTACAAAACTCGAAATGATCAAGAACTTTCTAAACATCTTCGAACAAAAGTATCCACTGATTGACCCTCCTTACGTTGGAAGTAAAACTAAGAAGTACATAGCTGATTTAACGGAGATGACAATCAAATCGAAAGGTTACACAATCAACGGCATCAGATACCCTGCAAAGGTTTTAAGATCAATTTAAGAAGTATCAAAATGATTAAGCCTCTGGAGAAATTCAGGGGCTTTTTCGTTTTATAGTAGTAATCCGTAGCAAAGTAGCACCCTGTAGCATTTTATTTGCACCTTATAGCCCTATTAGTTAACTCTGGCAGGGCTTTGCTATTTGCATAAAAAGGTTAACAGTCCAACAATAGCACCAACTACGGTAATAATAAAAAAGGAGATACTTCAAGGTGAGGATAAAAAGAGGCACCAGGTATAAGAGACACTATATAGGTAAATTTAGCCTGCTAAAAACAACAATATATGTGATCTAATCTATTGTTAGTTTCAGGGGGGAGATTTTTCCCGTCCGGCATCCCCTGATTGAAACATCCCCTGTCATTCAGTTATCTGAAGCTTTTTGCAATTAACCTACTTCTTTAGGTATTAATTTAAATTTACAATCGTCTAATTCCATCCTATAAACATTTGCTTTAGGATAGTAAGAATTACGAAGCGAAATAATATCCTGTGCATTCTTCTCGTCTATCTTCTTTCCAAGATAAATCTTAGTTACTATCTCCTTCATAATTGGTAATAGACATCTATTATCTTCGTCAAAAAAAAGTTTAAAAAGGACGATTCGAATCTCTTCTTCATAAATCCATTCTTCATATTTAGTTCTAAAACAGTTAATTAATGCACTCTTGGAATCGATAAAATAATCTCTCTTGACAAAATTTTCTTCAGTATATTTTACTTTTATTAAAGCTGGCGTTTTATCAGCAAGATAATTATTAAGTAGCTTTGTATCTAAGCCAATACATACTCCTTCATGATAATTTGCATAGTGTGACCACATCAAGAGTTTATCACACTTTTCGCTAAAACAACTTATTCCTAAAGATGAAAGTTCATGTTGTATAAGATACCCTCTATACATATTGGACATCTTATCATCCGGAACCTTATTTAAATTTTCAAGCAAGACTTGTTGAATTTCTGGTGTATAATTATTTCTGAATGTTGAAAATAAATCTTGTCTAAAAGTCTCAGGAATTTTATCAAAACTTATTAAACCAGGATAGCAATCATAAGGATCATTAAATTTAAAAGGATTTTTAAACAATAGATTTGAATTTAATAACATCAGTTTTGCTCCTTCACAATTTAGATACTTATAAAGAGTGGGAACATTTTTTATTATATATTCAATGTCATCAAGAAATTCTTTATCTAGCATATTCCTTTTATATAAAAGAAGCGGCATTTCCTATTGAATAAAGGCTTTGTCTGTTAATTGTTATTTTCTTTGATTGTTACTTCCTGTGAAGTCAAATGGTATAAGGAAATACTGCTAATTTCAAATTTCATAAGATTAACTGATCTTTCCAAATATAATATTGGGGTTTATAGAACTCTGGAAATCAGCAACCGTTTTTTACAGTTTTAAAAACCTCAATAGTTCTGCTATCTTTACCTATGAAAGTTATCACAGAATATCTGATCAGTGGTCTTAATAAACTTGCTATTATCCTGATATTCAACTATAATATAGCTGAAATTAGATGCTTATTAACTTTGATAACTTGTATAAAACATGATATTAACAGAAGTTTCAAATAATGGAAAAAACAATTCGAGAAATAGATGCAAACGGATTCAGATACCTCAGTCAGATTCCTGAATTTAAAGAAGGTTTGCCCTTCGGTATATTAAATAAAGTCATTACTGATGTAGGTGGTACTTTCGCTGCCCTAAATTGTGATTGTAATTATATAGTCGTCACCCCAACCATAGATTTGGTCCTGAGCATTCAGGCTGACCGCAATGTGAAGTACGATGTTTTCGGTGTGTACGGAGGTGTTGCTTATACAGATTTTCGGGATTATATCTTTAGTAACAGTGTACATAAAATAGCTGTTACCTATGACAGCTTGCCAAAAGTTCGAAAATGGTTAGACAGAAATAAACTTGAAAGTTCGAAGTACAAGGTATTGGTTGATGAATATCATTTGCTACTGGAAGATATGGAATTTAGATCAGATGCCATTTCAGGGCTAATGAATAACATTCAGCATTTTGAACATTATACTTTCATGTCAGCAACACCAATTTCTGAGAGTTTTTTGCCTACAATCATGGAATCATTGCCATATACAACTATTAAATGGGATAAGGTCGTACAACTTCAGCCAAAGCGCGTTAGAACATATAATGTATATCAGACAACAGTTTTACTTATAAAAGAATTTCAGGCCGGTATGATGTTGCCATATGACGAAAGTGAAGATACAGTAAAGGTAGAACAGCTTTATATTTTTTTGAATAGTGTCAAGGGAATAAAGCAAATTATTGATACAGCTGATCTGTCTGACGATGATGTAAAAGTGGTTTGCTCGAAAAATTTAAGGAACACTGAAATTCTGGGTGATATTTCAATCAGTAAAGTGACAGATCCAAATGCACCTATTAATTTTTTTACAAAAAAGGGTTTTCAGGGCTGCAATCTGTTTAGTAATAATGGGCTTGTAGTTGTTGTTTCAGATGGTCATAAAAAACATACCTTAATAGATGTCTCCACTACATTACATCAAATTGTCGGACGTCTTAGAGCAAACAATGAATATGATAATATTCTTAAAAATCATATCTGGCATTTCTATTCCACAACCAAATTGTTTAGGACTGATGTTGAATTTACAGATGAAATGGATAGCATCACTAAAGAAACAGAAACTCTCACAAAAATGTATCATTCGGGAACTGCAGAGGAAAAAGCCCTGATCCTGAAAAAAATGGATATTGAAGATTTATTATGCTATTATGATAAAGATTCTGATAAATATATTTATTCTGAAGATAAAGCCAGGTACATGGAATACAACCATAACCTCGTCAACCATATTTATTCAAGTGGGTTGCAGATTCGCAGTGCTTATGCTGATGCCGGATTTATGACGGAAGAAGATGAGTATTACAGGGATGATGAAGGTATCATTCTGAAAAAGATAGCCACTACAGGATTCAAAGAACTATTACAGCAATATATGTCTTTACGAAAAGAAGGTACAAATGAAGATATGATCAGTAGATATGAACATGAAAATCCAATATTCAAACCTGCAGTTGATCAATTAGGGGAAAGTGGAATTAAAACCTGCAAATGGATGGAAAGTAAAATAGCTGATAGAGTCATTGCTACTTCACCTGAAACAATAATGCTTATCACAAATGAATTCCATAAACAAGTGGGGAACGAGGTTTTTATTTCCAAAGCAAGCGCAAAGAAATTACTTCAGTCTATTTATGAAAAATATGAAATTAATGGAGTAAGACCTACACTTTCAGTTCTTAGTAAATCGAAGTGGTACTTTACGACTGAGGTCAAAAAACGGGTTGATGGAAAGGATACCAATGGGATTATCCTGAAAGCTGTTAGATCACCACTTTCACTTGTTAACAGGATGAAAAAGAAATAGATAACCATTTTTTTGCTTCAAAGTCTCCTAAAAAAGCCGAAAAGCATCATATATATAATTATAAAATAGGAGACACTTCAGACAAGTACCAAGGCTCAGCGTCCTGGGAAAGATAGTAAAGAGTAAGATGAAGCTTTTATTTACCTTAGAATTATTATTTATTAGTAAAAGAGAACGGGATGTGATTGATTGCGCTTATTAAGGAGTGTCCTCAAAAGGAAATTAAATGCTATAATTATATGACAACTCGTAGGAAGATTATTTTATCTCCATTGACTCTGGCTTAATTTTTATTGTGGACGACACTTCATTTACTTATTTGCTCTAAAGTAAAGTTAGCCTGCATAAATGCCAAATTTCAAATAAAAAAAATTTGAAAATTTTTGGTGTACCGTCATGACTCATTGCCCAATATAAAATCATGCCCGGCTTGGTTGAAATGGAAAACCTTTTTTGGAAAATCACAAAACCACACCGCCCAGGCACACACTATTGTTCATTTCTTTGAAGCATAAACACTTTTTATTCTACACCGAAATCGTCGTAATCTTTAGAATTTAGATAGCATTCTTTGTGTCCTGTTGACCAGTAAACGTCACAGGATATTCTGCGTGCTAATAAATGATCAAGTATTAATCAATAAACAATTAAAGACATGGTTACTATTACAAGTATTGAACAAAGGAAAAATCCAAAAACGCAAGCGGTTTACACTGTCGCGATTATTACTGGAAACTTAGAAATATTAACGTCCCACAGTACTGGGAAGCCTTATTTAACTACTAAGAGCGTTATGTTACCAACTACTCTTAACAATGACCAGGCAAAACTACTCGTAGGGCAAAATCTGAGCGGGAATATAGAAAAAATCGAGTGCAAGCCTTATGATATTAAACTAGCAAACGGTAAGAAAATTTCTATAAACCATACTTATCAGTTTTCTCCAGTTCCGGAGTCAAAGTGATTGTTTAATTCTGATTCTTTACAAAGATTAAGGGTTGGTTCGAAAAGATCCAGCCCTTTTTTTATAAACCTTTGATATCTACAAAAATGGACATAAAAATAATCACTAAGAGATTAAGACGGTTTAATCATTGCTCGATGTTTATACCTCATTTATATCCTGGGAAAAGTCCGCTGTTAATCTCTGCCGGAATAAGATACCTTAGGGATTCACTTGATGGATTTTCTTTGATAGACACAATTCTATGTCTCCAGTGCGATAGAGACATTGGCAAGATATTTTACCAGAGATGGATCTATAAGCAACAACCACATGATTTGAGCTGGATTCTGCAATGTTATGACAACGAAAAGTTGATTGTATCGAAGAAAATTGAATACTCCAAATTTTCTTTGCCAAAAATTGAAATATGGCTAATCAATAAAAATCTCCTCCTTCCAAGTGAGTACTAAACATGAAAGAAACCCAAGAAAAGCGAAGAAGTTAATAAAGGTAATATGTGCTGCAAAACCGTTAAATTTCGAGGCACGAATAAAACCCTATAGCGAGCCGCTGGAGCCGGTTTAATGTCGTCTGGATACATGTTATCAGTCGTTGGCTTGGAGGGCACAGATTGAACGCTGATATTACTGAGAATGATCTTAGATTAGAATAATATCCCCGGGATTAAAATCAGACAAGTTTATCCTTAATCCCTGGTTAATAGATCCAAAAAAATCGAACGCCAGGAATCCGCTATCCTTCTCTTTGGTGAGGGATGGTTTTTTGTAGTCGAGTCATGCTGCATTTTCTTTATTGTTGTTCTGAGATGGTTCACCTCGACTTTAAGTACTCAAGAACCACTGAAAACCAACAGTGCTAATTCCATTCACCTGGGCTAATCCCTGGGTGGATGGTTTTTAATTTTAACTCAAGACAATTTATTTACCAGGTAAAAAGGTACTCGGTCACTCTCGTTCAGCTGCATGAAGAAACTTGCCTGTTAAGTTATGCCGCTGAATCGTTCCCTCGTTTGAGTAGTGCGACCCGCGGCATCCGGCATTAATCCTCAATCGCAGGCTTTACATGATGTAATATTTTGTGAGTCGGAAAGGTCAAAGCCTACGGTAACAAGTTAACCTTTCCTTTATCACAAAATACCGCCTGCTAACTTGGAGGAACGCCGGCTGCAATCGCAAAACCGGTCGCACTCCTATTCTTATTATTTCAATAATCAATTCTTAAGCTTGATCCATTGGACCAAGTTTTTCATTTTTATTAATCACTAATTAAATTTATCGTGAATATTAGATGCAAATGCTGTTCGGAATGGTTCATCCCAAGTGAAGATTCCATAGAAATGATTTCCGGAGGATTTATTAATCCTAAATCCGTGAACGTATGCAACGATTGTTGGAATATAATCCAACTTGAAGAATTTGACTATTCAGAATTTTTCATGGAACCTGAATCTGGTTTATAATTACCTACTTAAATGCCTCGGTATCATTGATGCCGGGGCTTTTTATATAATTTAATTTATGCAAAATGGAAACACTCTTAATAATATTTCTCATAATTTGGATCCTGTACCTAATCATCAACAATTCAGACGAAGATGATCAGCGCTATGACCATACACCAAGTGCATAGTAGCTTAATCAATCAACGATTCAAATTCTTGATTACGAATAAAAATTTGGTCCCGGTTGGTGATGATATTCCGCCGGGGCCCTTATATTAAAATCCATTCAATTTTATATCTCCATTCTTATTTTTTGTTTAACTTTCGTATGAATAGTGAAGAGTCTGACACAAGCATTTTTGGTTGAGTATGTAGCGGATTATTGGTAAGATGCATATGTAACTGACGGGGCGGAGCTGTAATAGCCTTAATATCTACCAGGAAATATGAAAAAAAAATCCCAGGAAAGAAGAAGCTAAATTGAAAATATATTCACAACGAATAGATAATATTTCCGGATCTGGGGAAATATGTCTTCTAAGAGTGGATATATAAATTGTTAGGTGCAAGTTTCCGTGTATCCTACTCAATGTCATAGATTTAAAAATCCAATCAAATGAAACTACCTAAACGAGTACCCCAACATATTTCTGAGACTGCCTCATTTAAACTTTTTTCAAAGAAAATCCCTGATAACTGGATCATTAGAGAATTAACTGAAAGAGACTACGGGATCGATTGTTATCTAGAAATGACAAACGATCAAAACGAATTAACAGGAGAACTAGCACTAATTCAACTTAAATCCAGAAAGGCGATTCCATGGACAAAGGATGAATATTATACATTGACCGACATAAATATTTCGACATCTAATTATTGGTATAAAATTGTAGTTCCTGTATTCATTTTTTTAACAGATATTGAAAATCAAGAACTTTATTTCTTATCCGTAGATAATTATATTAAGAGGAACTTCAAAGAATATGCAAAACAAGATACATTTAACTATAAAATTGAGAAATCGAACAAATTCGATGGTGAAGATGGTGTCTTTGCATTCAAATTCCATTTTTACTATGAATATTGTAGACATCAATTTGAAAACGAATTAATGTTTTTTCTTTCTAATCATCAGAACTATCAAGATTTTCAAGGTTGGCACAATGGGTTAGATTATCATTTAGGTATTGAACCGTCAGATTTAATCTTTTTTGAAGCTATGCATCGGAATCTTAAGTTTCTATCAGTCTATTTAAATATTGATAATCATATTCCATCTCTCTCAGATTTAAAGAAAAGAAGTCGATTAAAATTTCCAGACAAGCATTATTACGAACTTTATGAACATGATCTTACAGAATGGAGTGGTGATTATCAAAAGCTTACTTCCGAAATTATTAATAAATTAAAATTTGTTCTAAAAGGGGAGCTCGATTTTTGGCAGATAGTTAATCCAACAGTTTATAATTATGTAATAAGGATGACTGATAATCCTCAATTGTAGATTCTTTTGCCTCACAATTTAAACTATTAAAAAGATGTTTTAAAAATGAAATCTTTAGCCGAAATAAAAAAGACAATTAGTAAACTACAAATCGTAGACTTAAACAGAAACGATGCATCTGACTTAATAGAAAAAATTATAACGGAGGATTTAGTTGAAATTCCATTCCCAAATAAAATCTTTGAACCTGGATTAAAGCTTCATCGATGTAGAAATAATAACAACAAACCCGATTTTGAAACAGTTGATTCATTGTCTTTTCGAACAGATACTGAGAATATTAAAGAATATGGTAGAGCAAATAAAAAGAATCAATCAATATTTTATTCTTCTGATGTCCGCCCCACTGCAATGTTAGAGACTAGTATGGTATTCAGGGGAGATGCTTATTCAAGTATTGATACTTTTACAATTACAACAGGACATTGGGAATCTATTAAAGAACTAAAATTAGTCATGCTGGTAAGTCATACTAATGCTCAAGAAAAAAACGAACTTATTAAACTTTATAATATTGACATAGTTAAGTTTACGAAAGATGTATTTAAAACTGAGGCTGATAAAGTTTTTGAAATCCTGAATTTTATATGCGATGAATTTAGTGTCAATACAAATGGTAATTGCAATTTATATAAAATATCAGCAGCTTTTTCTAATTATGCTTTTCAGAAATCCGATGGAATCTTATATCCTAGTCTTCAGAGAAGGTTTGAAGGATTAAATTTTGCAATAAAGCCTGATTCTGTAAGGGATAAACTCCAATTTCGATGTGCTACACGCGATAAGTTTATTAAAACTGACGAAATACAATATCAGCATTCAGAGATCAAAGAAAGTATAGAGATAAGGGATACTAAAATTATTTGGGGAGAGCCAAAAGAAATTAAAACACAAACTAATAAATAGAAAATACAAGCCGCCAACACGGTCGGTGCAATGAAAAGCAATTGCCTGACACAGACGTCAACTCACCAAACCGCCGGGCCGTTATGGTGCATTCGCACGTAATGTTATTGTAATCAAGATAAAAGAAACGCACCATAACTCTTTGAATTTTATTAAGTTTATACTTTATTACTGAATAACAATCTTTAATTCGATAAATACTTTAAACAATGAAAAGGATAATTTGCTTTCTTAATTTATTACTTATGATAGTATTTAATGCATTTAGTCAGACTTGGGTAGTAGCAAAACAGTACAAAGATGAATGGGGCGATAAAACAGGTCAGCAATCAATCGAACAAAAAGTCGAAGGTTCATATGGATGGAATGAAGATAGAATAATAGTTAAAATTTCGCGAGATGTACCTTCGACAGATAAATTCACAATAATGGCTTATGATTTGAACGGTAAACCTTATGAATACTTTGATCTGAATCCAGTCCGAGTAGAGAACGGACCTTCCAAAAAGGTTTTAGAAAAGAATCCATTTATGGACCCAACTACTTATCCTGGAGCCAAAGTAATAGAAAATAAGTATTTAATTAAATACAAAATTGGTAATAGCGAGTCTTCTTTTTACATCTCCAAACCCTCGGGGATATTTAAAAATAGGTTATATTTTGAGATAGATTATTCAAAATTTAACACTGTTCTACTATCGACCTCTGTACCCATAAAATGCTTAATAGCTGAAGAAATAGAAGATTTTGGTACTGTTAAGGTTTCTAACCTTTTTCGTTTTACAATATACCCTTCAAATTATAAACAACTCGTACGTTAAAATTTAGAATTAAATGAAAATTGCTTGTATTGGATGGGGTTCATTAATATGGAACCCTGAGAACTTAATGATTCATAGAGAATGGTTTTATGATGGCCCATTACTTAGTATTGAATATACTAGACAATCAATTAATGGTAGATTAACTCTCGCTATTACCCCTAATACAAAACCAATTAGATCATTATGGGCATTAATGGCAACCGAGGATTTAACTGAAGCAAAACAATCATTATGTATTAGAGAAACTAAATCATTAAAAAAAATTGCTGATTCTATTGGTTCAATTACTGTTGACGAAGAATATTCAAGCGAACATGAAAGAACAATTCATGATTGGTTAATTATTTTAAAATTAGATGCTGCAATATGGACAAAGCTTCCTCCAAAATTTAAGGAAACTGAAAATTTAGCTCCTACTTTGGAAGAAGCGATTTCATATCTGAAAGGACTTAACATTAATAAAAGAATGATTGCTGAAGAATATATAAGAAGAACACCAAAACAGATTGATACATTCTATAGACGTGAATTTGAGAAAGAATTTGGATGGACTTACAAAAAAACAACATAACGCACCATAACACGGACGGTTTAATTAATTGCCTTTTGCAACCCGGACTATTTCTCGATCAGCCCCTTAAGTCTATGCGATCAAATTCATTTCAACTTATCAAATTATGTTGCACCCGGACAGATCCTGCTGCCGAGACAAAGTCAATAGGGCTGCCGGCCTGCGCGCTGGTGCCTTGTTTTTTGCTCGCCACCTAGACTATTTCATCGTGACCCAAAACTCACAGCCATCACCCGGACTTGGTACCGTCAAGACAATTTATCATGACCCAATACTTATCGTCCACCTACCGGGACTGGCAAAAAAAGAGGCACCGCGACGCTGACGTCACCTAATTAAACCGCCGGGCCGTTATGGTTAATAGGCAGCTTATCTGCAAGATAGACAACAGACTCGACTACTAACCATGACAGGGAAAGCTAAATCCCTAAATGTTATAAATTTGATAATGTATTATCGTCAGGATGCGACATAAATAAAAATTACACAGGAAGTACATAATTATAAAAAATTAAAGGAGGAAATTAAATGTCTGCTAAATGGTTCTATTTTGGTTTTGTAGTGCTTTATTTAGTACACATGCACGAAGAATATTGGACTGGGTTTACAAAGAAATTGCCACCCCCTCGATTAGTTGGTATCTTTGCCGACAGAGGATTTTGGGTTTTGAACCCACTACTTCTGAGTCTAGCAACTGCTGTTGGAGTAGCAAACTTAATGGGAGCATCTTGGGCATTCTTTTGGGTTGCATTATGGTCGTCCATCTGTTTTTGGAATGCTGTTGGGCATGGAATTTGGTCTCTTGCCACGCGTAACTACCAACCTGGTTTGATAACTGGATTAACCTATGCACCATTATTTGTAATCTGGACTTTAATGTTGAAAAATCAAACAAATAGTGATTGGCATTTTTACTCATTAGCATTGCTAATCGGATTTGGGATTACAGTCATATTAACGAGTTTTGCGTATTTTGGACGCCGAGTGCTACAATAACAAAATCAAAGTAAATGGGAATGGTAAGTTTATATGGCTTATCACACAATAAAGGTGACCAAAATCCATGACTAATAAAAAAAACTAACCATAACTCGGACGGTTTAATTAATTGGCTTCGGCAGCCCGGACAGCTTCTTAATCAGTCCCAAAAGTCTATGCGATTAAACTCATTTCAACTTATTTAATTTTGTAGCACCTTGACAGTTACTGCTACCAAGACAAAGTCAATAGGGCTGCCGGCCGACGCGCTGGTCCTTGTTTTTGCTCACTACCTAGACTATTTCATCATGACCCAAAATTCACACCCATCACCCGGACTTGGTACCGTCAAGACAGTTTCATCGTGAC
>JBARBF010000091.1:0-7563 GCA_049792755.1 Bacteroidales bacterium
CTGACGTTAAAAGCAGCTTTAAATTTATCACTTAATGGATAAGATATCCCTGAAGAAAACATATATCCAAAATCATTTTTCTTTGTAATATCCGGTTCAGAGTAAGAGTAATAATTGTTGCTTAGACTATGATCCTGCATAAATGAAAAAAAAACTCCGGCCTTCATATTAAACAGAATCGCAGAGGGTATGGAAACAGTGAAAAGAAGTGGTATGCGAAGGAAGCTGAAATCCATGTTTTCAACTGTCTGGTTATAATAAACCGGGCTGATATAGTAATTACTGAATGAAGGTTCAAAAAATACATCTGGATAATAAAAAGTTTTATGCTGGTAATAAACAGTTGAGAAGTTTATTCCAGTCTGGATACCAATACATTTGCCAAATGAATAACCAATTTGGAAACCCTGTACGGGACCGGGTTTAGATTCCCATTTACCTCCAAAATCCTGGCCACGGATATCTGAGAAGTTCACACCGCTGAAGATACCGGTAGCGATTTTTTGAGAATAACTAACTGAATTACATAAAATTAGCAGAAATAAACAGGTCCAGGTTCCAATATGCTTCATTTGTTAAAACTTCAACGCTTTAAGCAATATAATGTGCAAGAATCATGCCGAAAACTTATACAAAAATAAGATAATAGATAAAAGTAAAAAGACAAAAGGTTAATAAACCAGGGACTGATTTGATACCATGAATGGGTAAGCCATCGACTAAGCTTTTACTGCTTCAACCCATGCCCGGGCCATCAGCTCAGCTCCGGCCAGCGTAGGATGAACACCGTCTCCTGTCCAGTAAACACCAGGTGCCCGTGTAATTGCTTCATTATAAATTCTCTGATAAGGAATAAAGGTTGCTTTAAACTGAGCAGCAACCTCCATTGCCGCCTTTTGATAACCATAGAATTCAGGATACCACTTATCATCTACAGCTTTTATCCCTGGCACGGCAAATGGTTCACAGATAATTATTTTCACATCCGGTAGAGCTTTCTTTGTTCTATCCAGAAGTGCTATATAATCATTTTTGTAGATCTCAATTGTACCATTATAATTTCCTTCCAGTTTATGCCAGATATCATTTACGCCGATAAGGATACTTAGTATATCCGGTTTAATATCGAGGCAATCTTTATCCCACCTTTCAGCCAGTTGGAAAACTTTATTTCCGGATACTCCTCTATTGATTATTTTCAGATTAAGTGAAGAGTATTTCTCAAGAAGTTCAGCGCCGGTCAGCATTGCATAACCCGATCCAAGCGCTCCCGGATTGTTAAATGAGTTATCATCTCTGTTCCTTCCCGCATCTGTGATTGAGTCCCCCTGGAATAGAATGATATTGTCCTTTATTAATGATTTCCTTTTTATTTCTGAGGGCATCATTGATGCTGAGAGTATTTCGGGTATGCTTACCGCAATAAATCCTCCTAAAGCGGCTTTTTTTATGAAACTGCGCCTGTTGTTATGGTTTTCCATTTTTTTGGTGTTTAAAATGAATATTGCCTATCGTCTTTCTTGTAAGGGTAATACTTCTAAATATTTAAGATTATAAATTTACTTTTTTTTATTATATAATTTTACCATCAACTGTGCGTTTATTAATTTAGAGTCAATTCCATTATTACTTAACCTACTGAAAATTATGAAACAGATGCAAATAAGATGCCTTTTTATCTTAACTGCTGTGATAATTGCAGTTATGAAAGTAACCGGGCAGGTTACTTTGCCGGATGTGCTCATAAAAAACTCCTTACAGGAGCAACTGAAATATATCGAAGAACATACCAGGATATATGAAGACTACAGGGCAATCAGGGAGGATATGTTTCAGAAAATCAAGAGGAATGTATCAGATACTCTTTCTGAGATTAACAGCAAAATAATAATGTTAAACAAAACTAAATCATTTCTTTCTCTGACTATTGATTCATTAAGGACTAATATGGAATCAACAAAAAAAAGGTTAGAGGAAATAATAAGAACAAAAAACAGCATAAATGTAGTTGGACTTGAAATAAACAAGATAACCTACAATAAGATCATGTGGACAATTTTGGCCGGATTAATTACACTCCTGTTAACAGGATTTCTTGTTTTTAAACGAAATTTATCGACCGTTTTTAATATAAAAAAAGAGTTACAGGAGCTTAAAGATGAGTTTGAAGCCTATCGTAAAACTTCACGTGAAGCCAGGGAAAAACTCACAATGGACCACTTTAATGAGATCAAGAGGCTTAAAGGAGGATGAGGGCTCTGGTTTCAGAGATCAGAGATCAGAGATCAGAGAACAGAGAACAGAGAACAGATAACTGGGTAAGAAAATCAATAAATCTTATCTCTTAAATTCAATTTTAAACCCTGTTACCTGCCATGCAGGCATTTTTGCCGGTTCATTTATTATCAGCCCTTCTGAAGTCTGCTTCCAATTGATCTTTTCCTTACTGCCAACCATTGAAACCGAAGCAATTGCATTATTTGATGGTTTTGAAGTTTTTGCAAGAGACTTGATCATTATATTCTCTTCCGGTTTACCCAGACAGAATGCATAGAGTGTATTGCCTTTTGTTGTAAACCGGATATCCTTTGAGCTATAACCATAGTTTTCGTCGAATCTTCCAAGTTTTTTAGCTGGTTTATCTGCAGGTTTCTCCCCATATATTTTCCAGGGACGCGATCCATAAATTCCTTCACCATTTGCTGCTGTCCAAATCCCTATTTCATCCAGGATCTTCAGCATATCGGGTTCAAGGTCTCCTTCAGGTGTCTGAACTACGTTAAGCAAAAGATTACCATTCTTACTTACAATATCAACGAGCATCTGAATAACTTCTGTAGATGTTTTATATTTCTGACCCGTACGATAGTACCAGTCTCCGATTGACGTATCTGTCTGCCATGGGTACTGGCTTACAGTATCTTTTACACCACGTTCAAGATCCTCAACCCACATTCCGCCGGATAGTTGTTTGCATGTATAAACAGCCTCAAGTTTCCCATTGTTTTTAGTTATATCCTGATTATAAAAATGAGAAATCAACGTACGACCAACATTTTCAAATGGCATTTGACTGTCGGAATAAAGCAGATCAGGCTGGTAGTTATCAACCAGTTCTTTAATACTTCTGTACCATTCAAGCTGAAAAGCCGGGTTTTTAGTCAGCCAGTCTTTATCTTCGGGTTCTGCATTTGCATGATAGAGGTCCTGGTAATTAAGGTTTGCACCATCGTAAGGTAAACCGGCTTTCGGGCCTCCTTTATCAGAGCCATGTGCAGCCTGGAACCATGTAAAACTGGCACCGAGATGTTCCGAGACCCCGAATTTCAAACCTTGTTTTTTTGCAGCCTGCTGCCATAAGCCCACAACATCCTTTTTAGGACCCATATTAGCTGCGTTCCATCTATTAAGCTTTGAATTCCAAAGAAAGAAATTGTCATGATGAGAACCCATACTGACAAAGTATTTTGCCCCGGCTTTTTTGTAGAGTTCCATAAGCTTGTCAGGGTCCCATTTATCAGCTTTCCAGAGTGGTATTATATCCTTGTAACCAAACTCTGAAGGGTGTCCGTAATGTTCGAGGTGGTACTTATATGCAGGATCTTTTTCCTCATACATCCTCCTTGCATACCAGTCGCCCTGTCGAGGTACGGCCTGTGGACCCCAGTGTGCCCAGATGCCAAACTTGGCATCACGAAACCATTCCGGGTATTGATACTGTTTAAGCGATTCATCGGTAGGTTTGAAAGGACCTTCAGAAACAGCAGGTTTCTGCTGCTGTGCTGAAACAGAAAATGTCAAAACCAGAGCAAAAAAAACTGATGTGAAAATTTGTTTCATAAGACTAGTTTTCATTATCGACGATTTAATTTCTTTAATATAATGTTTTAACTTTTACCACAAAGGGACACGAAGGTTAACACTAAGGTTCACAAAGGTCTTTCTCTACTTACTTTTATCTTTTTACTTTTGTCCTTTGTCTTATTTCTGAGGCCTTTCATAACTTAAAAACCTAATAGATTAGTTACGTTTAACTGATTTTCTCCAAAGGAACTCCTCCTCTATATAAACTTTATTCCCGCCACTTTTTATTTTCTTCTCAATTTCATTTATCAGCAGTTTACAGGCTTCATATCCCATTTTTCTGGGATCCTGATTAATAACTGTTAATTGTGGATCAAAGAAATCCGTAATTTCACTAAATCCATAACCAAATATTCCTATGTCTTCAGGTATACTTAATCCTGCTTCTTTCGCAGCTTTATAGGCTCCAAGAGCAACCCTGTCATTTACTGCAAAAACAACTTCAGGCAGGTTACCTGTTCTGTTTAATTTCTTAAAAGATTCGTAACCATCTTTCAGTTCAAAACCACCCTCGATAATCCACTCTTTCCGAACAGGGATTTTATGTTTTTCAAGGGTATCGATAAAACCTTCCAGTCGTTGTTTTCCGATATTGATTTTTGAGTACCCTGAGAAACTGGCTATTTTAGTGTAACCTTCCAGAATAATCCGGTTTAAGGAATTTATAGCTCCTGGTTTATCATTAAATACAACCCTTGAAAATTTCATATTTTCATAAGCCCTGTCAAAGAACACTAATGGAATATTCATTTTGCTGACTGTAGTAAACACCTGTCTGTCTGTTGTTTCCTGTGAAAGACAAACCAGCAGACCATCAACCCTCATGCCTATAAGGTTTTCAATATTCTTTTTTTCGATGCTTTCCTTCTCACGAGAAACCGTAACTATGACATAATAATTATGTTCTGTAGCATAATCTATCATAGTGTCAACAATATATGAAAAGAAACTGTTTTCGAGGTCAGGTACTACAATCCCTATTGTAAATGTCCGTCGCGAATTTAACTGACGTGCAATCAGGTTTGGGACATACCCCATTTTGGCTGCAGTCTCGATAATCTTTTTCTTCATTGACCTGGAAATATCAGGATGATCGCGCAACGCCTTGGAAACTGTAACTCGTGAAATATTGAGCTCCCCAGCAATATCAGATTGTCTAATATTTACCATCCGATTTCCTTAATTCAAATTAATATTTAAAAATAGTCAAAAAAAGATCAGTTTAATACCTCACCTTTATTCTGACTTCTCCCGGGACATCGTTTTCAGATGCAACAATTACGTAGCCGCCACCGCAACCTGAAGTGATAGCACCAGCATATTCAGGGAAATAAATTGTCTCCATTTCATTCATAATATCGTCAGGTACCGTAAGTGGTAATATTTTCTTCCACGAAACCAGTGTATCAGATAACGATTTACCTAAGCCGATAATATCCTTTCTAATAATGCTTTCCCAGCATCTGTCACCGGCTTCGCCCAGATCTCTGATAAAATGTTTCTCCAGGTGCATTTCTTTTAGAGGATCGTACCCGTAAGGGCGCGGTTTGAGAGGCACGAGATGAATGACCCGGGTAAGCCAGTCACAGATTTCTTTATCAATAGATGATTGAATATAATCAGGCCAGTAACCACCGTTGTAATGAAGCCTGTTTACTCCGGGCATGAGTAATCCCAGGTGGTCCTGGGAACCGGCTACATACTGGGTTCCCGGAGGGTTCTCGGCACCAAATAAAATCTTTGCGTTATCCACAGGATCCCCTTTAGGATATCTGTCGCCCCATATTTTTATGCCAAAATCACGGGAACTGGTAGCAAGTCCCGATCTGTTGTTAAAATCCGTTGTGGGCCAGATCTGAGCTACAACTACGGACCCCGGATGTATTTTTGAGACCCAGGGCTGGTCGATCCAACCACCTGCCAGGCATAGCCTGTATGGGAACCTCATATCCCTTTTTGTGGCTGAACTAGATCGTGCGGGTAAACCGGGTTCAGGGATCCTGTCAAGTACTGTATACTTTATGCCAAGTTTTTTGCACAAACATTCTTTCTCCGGAGAATGACCATCGCTGTTTACAACAAAAACATCAGGTTTTATTCTGACCAAATCCGGTTCAAAATCGAGCATTCCTGTTCCTGCAGCCAGAAAAGCATCAGAAACATATCTTATTGACTTAACTATGAATAGCCTTTCCTCTTCTGAAAAAACCGGCTTCTTCCCTTTTAGAAGGAACAGGTTATCGTCTCTTCCTATACTCACATAAAGATCACCAAAAGTTGCAGCCGTTTTGAAAAAGGCAATATGTCCGCCGTGAAGCAGGTCATAACATCCGCTAACCAGAACTTTTTTGCGTTTCATCGGATGAAATACTTTATTTATTGAACCTGTTGGCCCCTTTATTTCTTCTGCTTTCTTCAACTACCTGTTCACTTATCCAGTCATATGTTTTTTTAAGCCCGATCCTCAGAGGAACAGATGGTTCCCAACCAAGATATTTTCTTATCAGAGTATTCTCCGAATTGCGTCCCCTGACACCTTTTGGAGCTTTAAGATCGTATATTCTGTTAAGTTTATATCCGGCTATATCCTCAACTATATCAACCAGCTGGTTTATTGAAACCATCTCTCTGCTTCCAAGATTCAGTGGTTCTTCAATATTGCTGTACATAATGTCCTGTATTCCTTTAATACAGTCATCAATGTACATAAAGCTCCTGGTCTGAACACCATCGCCCCAGATCACTATCTCTTTTTTCCCGGTGATACCTGCTTCAATTGCTTTACGGCAAATAGCTGCAGGCGCTTTTTCACGGCCACCGTCAAAGGTTCCGAACGGACCATAGACATTATGGAACCTGGCAATTCTTGTTATAATACCAAAATCCTCACTGAAATGACGGCACATACGCTCACTGAATAATTTTTCCCATCCGTATCCATCCTCTGCCAGTGCGGGATAAGCATCGGATTCTTTGAGCCCCGGATTATGCGGATCGGTTTGCTTTTCAGCATTATACACACATGCAGAAGACGCATAAAAAAACCTGTCTAAACCACAGTCCTTTGAGGCAATAAGTAGGTGTGTATTAATAAGAACGCTGATCATGCAGGCTGCCTTGTTATTTTCAATAAAACCCATACCGCCCATATCCGCGGCAAGGTTATAAATTTCATTATAACCGTTTACTGCCTGATAACAGTTATCTCTCAGACGCAAATCCAGTACAAGGTTATCAGCATCATCCGAAACCTGATACCATTCATTAAATGGTTTCAGATCAACCGCTCTGACAATGTGGCCTTTTTTAATCAGCTCCTCTACAAGGTGCCCTCCAATAAAACCTCCTGCACCTGCTACGACAATCTTTTTCATAATTTAATAATTTAATACTTACTTACACGGTAACTTTCGCGATTACTTAAAGATATAAATGTAATATTTTTTTATTTATACTATTTCAATTTGTATAATATTTCATCAAAATCGTTCTTTAAATGTAGATATTAAAAGCATCTCAAAAATAAAGCACGGACAAACTCATTTTCTGATTTTAATTTCTTTCCCTGTGTACTGAATAGTCTCTGCCTGTTTAGCAGGTTCAATTCCAATTCCATTTTTAGTATTTACCCAGACAATTCTGAATGTCCGGTCATTTATCATTCCCGGAAAATCTCCCTTTCTATTCCCGATAGTGAGT
>JBARBF010000092.1:0-2283 GCA_049792755.1 Bacteroidales bacterium
CGAGCGAATCGAGGAATCTCCAATCTTGTTATAATTCATATATTTAGCTCTTTCAGAGCTATTTATAACATAAGTCAATTTCGCGAAAAAGATGTGTATAAAGGGTAGGCTTCGCAAAGAGGGGTGATCTATCACCCCCTCTTCACTTCTCCTGTTCTTTATTTAAATTCCGACGTTTTCAGATCGATCCGATCTAATACTTTGTACACCGGATATGGATTGTACCCTATCCCCCACTGAGGTACCAGGCAGCGGTCAAAGAAATTCCAGAACACTAATCCATCATTAGACTGTGGTTCAAGCAAATATGCAGCCAGGTTTCCTAGCGGCTGGGCAGTTCTGACTACAATAGTACCAGCCGGGAAATCAACGGGAGTACTTATAAATTTCCCATTAATGGTATTTGTATAATGTCCCTGGTTAAGTCGTACAGCTCCTTTTAGGTCAGTGATTTCAAATTGTTGAACTTCAAGTTTAGAATCTGATGACAGTTTTTCAAGCTTAATCCCGTGCCTCTTCAGGAGATCAGTAATCGACGGATCGCTTGTTGTGAGAAGGTATGCAAAGGGAAATCTGACATTTTTCGTTGGATAATAATCAATATAATATGGTACGGTAACATCCTTCTGCCTCTCAGTTCTCCTGTAACTCTTCCTTCCGCTGGTCTCACTAATAAGTTCCGCTTCATATGTCCTGATAGTAACTTTGTCAGAAACAGGTCTGACCTTATACTCAATTGCAAAAGAGTCAGAAACCGCTGGATTTTCTCCGCGGGTAAGTGTTCTTTTATCAGCGCTATTAATCATGCTTTCAATTTCGGATTTATGATTGGAGGTGTATTCCATTAAAGAATGTATCAGATAATAGCATCCCATTACACGCGATTTGAAATCAGCATAAACATAATTTTCATTAAGAATACCCAATCTGTTCCTGATGCCAAAATAGTTAACGATATAACGAGGTTCTGAAGCATCAAGTACCCATCCTTTTTCAGGATTCATCATATCAAAGAACTCACCATAGAAACAGTTCTCTATCTTGTATTTTTCTGCCAGGGTCCTGGACATTTCAGGCATCATTTTTTCGCGCATATAAGCGATCAGAGAATTATCACCGTCGGGATTAACCATCCATGTAAATGTTGTCGGTTCGACATGATAGGATCCGTCGGTTGTATGGCAATCCATAAATACAGCAGGATCCCATTTATTAAAAACATTGCTCAGGACTCCTCGCACTTCAGGTGATTCAGCTTTCATCGCATCGCGATTCAGATCCAGAAACTGGCCATTATATCTTACTCCGACTCCATTCACAGGACCATTCTGATAAGTCCTGTTAAGAGGATTGATCTTTTCATTACCGTCAGGATTAAACAACGGACAGACGAGCAATACAACATTTCTAAGGATCTCAGGATTTTTCTCTTTTAGTAAATCTCTAACATACATCAGAGTAGCCTCTTTACCTTCCACTTCACCTGCATGAATATCGGCCTGAATGTACACCACAATCCTCTTGTTGTTAATTAGATCCTTTGGAGACACAGGTAACGGATTTCCAATAATTAAAAGAGGCACTTCCCTCCCTTCAGTTGTTGTGGCCAATGTTTCAATCCTGATGTTATGTGAGGATTTTCTCAGCTGATCAATGAATGTTCTAACGTCGTTATAATTTGAAGTTGATTTGAAATCAGATTTTTCTGCGATAGTTTGAGGATTGACCTGTCCGATAATATTTGCAAATGCTGACGAAAATATCATCCAGTAACAAATTGATCTTTTCATTATGACACACTATTAATAAATAAGACAATAAAAGTAAAACTATTTTTAAGGCGTCATTAAAAATATTGCAAATTATCTGCATCAGTCATATTTCAGACAGAAGTTTGAAGACGGAAGCCGGGATAACAGGACTTCGGATCTGGAGCTGTTGAAAAAGTGCTTTGTGTACCTTTGAGATCCCGGGAACTCGGGATTGTGACCCTTTGTGGTAAAATTTAAATCATTGAACCACAAAGGATCACGAAGTACAACACCTAGTGACACAAAGGAAAGAACCATTATAATTTGACTTTTACTACATACCCTATAAATCATTTAAATATCAGAATATTATAAAATACTATAGATTATTTCAAATTAAATACGTATCTTGCGCCATTAATTTAAAAACAGAATAAAATGAACAAAGGAACAGTGAAATTTTTCAACGTATCAAAAGGATTCGGATTCATTAAAGATGCAGATTCGGATAATGAATATTTTGTACACGTAT
>JBARBF010000093.1:0-2132 GCA_049792755.1 Bacteroidales bacterium
ACATTGATGATCTTCATGAAAGAGCAGGCAGCACAAAGATACTGCATCTGCATGGTGAACTGACAAAGGCAAGGAGCAGTGTTGATCCATCACTAATTTATGAGATTGGTTATAAGGATATTAACCCGGGTGACTGTTGTGAAAAAGGGAGTCAGCTCCGGCCGCATATTGTTTGGTTTGGGGAAGAGGTCCCGATGATGGATGAGGCTGCAAACATTACCGGCAGTGCTGATATTTTCGTAGTTGTAGGTTCCTCACTGAATGTCTACCCGGCAGCAGGCTTGATTAATTATGCACCGGCGAAAGCATCTCTCTGGCTCATTGATCCAAAGGAAGTTATCGTTCCGGTAAACAGGAAGGTGGAGGTGATAATGGAGAAAGCTTCTAAGGGAATTGGTATTCTGACGGAGAGGTTGCCGAAAATTTAATTTGGATAAAAGGTGTTGTCTGAATAATGACGAATAACAATAATTCTGTTCTTTATACCGGAGTTGCAAGCGATTTAAAGGAACGTATACTTCAGCATAAATCGATAAAACATTTAAATAGTTTCTCTGCCAGGTATAATATATATAAACTCGTCTATTATGAAAGTTTAGAAACGATTGGGGAAGCGATAAAAAGGGAGAAACAGATTAAATCGAGGTCAAGGAATAAAAAGATTGACTTGATAAATGGGATGAATCCGAAATGGAATGACTTAAGTTTGTTTCTGGATGTTCAGTAGGATTACCACGTCCCGCTGCACGGGACTCGCAAAGACCCTGAGCTGATTCGGTGGTTGAGACTTTAGGATTGCCGCGTCCCGCTGCACGGGACTCGCAATGACCCTGCAAGTAAGATAATTTGTGGTTGGGAGCTAAACGGAATTAAGAAAAATCCAGGGTCATTGCGAGGATCCCGATGAAATCGGGAGACGAAGCAATCTCACCAAACTAGTCTGATTAAGTTTGGAGGAATTATCTATCTTTGTAAACTTGCTTAAAAAGAATGAAATATTCAGAAAATAAAAACCGAAGGATAGTGTTAGCCATAACCGGCGCAAGCGGTTCAATATATGCATATAAACTGCTGGACAAACTACACAGGTTACAGGATCCGGTAAAGGAGATTGCCGTTATTTTTTCAGATACCGGCAAGGAGATCTGGGCTTCAGAAATCGGGTCGGAATTTCATGATGAAGGAACTGCGAAGGAATATAATAATAAGATATATTATGCTCCGTTCGCTTCAGGATCCTCTCAGTACGACACAATGATTATCTGTCCGGCGTCGATGGGTACAACCGGACGTATCGCTAACGGAACCTCAGATGATCTGATTGCGCGCACAGCCGATGTGATGCTGAAGGAAAGAAGAAAACTGATCATTGTGCCGCGTGAAACTCCGTACAGCCTGATACATATTAATAATATGAAAATACTTACTCTGGCAGGCGCGGTTATTTGTCCGGCAACACCCTCATTCTACAGTAAACCTGAAACAATCGATGATCTTGTTATGACGGTGGTTGATCGCATTATTGATCTGGCAGGATTAGAAAGCAATGGGTTCAGATGGATTAGAAATGATTGATGCCAGAATCATAAAGTTTTTCAGGAGACACCATGTTCTCACAATAGCCACTGCGGTTGAAAATGAACCCTGGTGTGCAAACTGTTTTTATGTATATCTTGAAGAAGAAAATGCTCTTGTATTCACCACCGGCACTGATACCCGTCACGGGGAAGAGTTTATAAAAAATCCGGTGGTAGCTGGTTCGGTCGTTCTTGAGACAATTGTTATCGGTAAGATACGTGGAATTCAGTTTCAGGGAATAGTTTCAGAACCCGATGGTGAGATATTGTCAAAAGCCAGGAGGGCTTATCTTAAAAGATTTCCACCTGCTGCATTAATGGATACTCATCTATGGATTGTAAAAATTACCATGATTAAGATGACTGATAACAGGTTGGGGTTTGGGAAGAAAATAGTTTGGCCTTAATATTACTTTCTTTGTCTTGAAGAGTCTACTCTAAAAACATATTCATAATATCATCATCATATTGGTTTTGCGAGTTTCTTTTACCATAGATGGATTATAAACTATTAAAAGTGGGTCTGTTTTTGTTAAGAGACCCTTCATTATTTGA
>JBARBF010000094.1:0-76651 GCA_049792755.1 Bacteroidales bacterium
CTGTGATGGCCCCGCCGGTGACTGTCCATACGTAAGCACTCATGCCTAACTGTGTGGTATAGACTTTCCCTGTGGAGTTAGCACATACTGGTGTCGGGGCTGCGGTAAACGTCGGTGATGGTAAAGGTGTTACTGTAACATTATATATCGTCGGCGCAATTGCAGTACACCCTCCTATGTCCTGATAATTTACGCTAATAGACTGAGGACCGTTGGTAGTCCATGTAACGGTTGCCGTATTATCTGTACTAAGCCCACCGGCAGATATGAACCCTCCCACTACTGACCAAATATAATTGGATTTACCAGGTTCTGTAGAATAAACATTACCAGTTGAACCTATACATACTAAATTTGAACCAATTAAACCTGGTAAAGGAATAGGATTAATTGTAACCGTAACAGGAGTCCGTGTCAAACTGACACATCCTCCGTTTGATTCTGCATAATAAGTTGTGCCATTAACAAGAGCTGTTCCTCCCGGTAGCAGTACACCTCCCGATGCTGCACTATACCAATCCACAGTACAACCTGTGGGAGGAGTGGCAACAAGACCAGCTATAGTAGCAGGTCCACAAAAGTTCTGAGTTGGGGAAGCTGCAGGGGCAGCCGGTAAAATAGTAAAATTAATTACAACATCATCTGTTGAAATACATGTTCCGTTGGAAATTGTCCATCTTAACGTATATGAAATACCATTCAAACCAATAAACTGACTTGTCGGACTTGCCGGAGTAATTAATGTTCCACCAGCACCACTAACAATACTCCACAATCCGGTACCTACCAGCGGAACATTTCCGGCGAGATTTGCTGTAGTTATGCCGCACTTGGTCTGATCCAGACCGGCAACTGATGTTGTAGGAACAGCAAATACTGAAATTGAACTTGCATCAACCACGCCAATCGAAGCGCCACTATTATAAGTAAAATCTGTAAGTTTATAAATACCTGGTACGGGAGTTGGTAAAGTATAAGGGATCATTGCCGGTAGTATTGTTACCGGAACCTGTGCAACTCCGTTTATTGTATAACTAAGAGTATAATTAAACGGAATACCAAGCGGGGAAGTGAATGTTACCGGGATCCCTGCTGCACCACAAACCGGCCCAACAGGTGCAAGCTTGGCTCTGGGTTTTAAATCTGCAATGGAACCCAAAGTATAATCATCCGATCCTGTAGACGTAACTAGTCCGGTTGAAGTAGCTGTTCCATTTGAATTATTGCCTGAAGAGGTCGTTGCTATTTCGACCCATTTACTAGTCCCCGTATTATAGTTAGCTAACCTGATATTAGATATGCCACTTGTAATGAGTGGATTAACATCACTCGTCGGTGTCCAGTTAATGTTTAAAATATTCTGGCTTCCGGCAGTAGCTTTTATGGTATAATACTCCTGCGCACTCACTCCTAAAAGAGGTGAAGTAACATTATCTGAAGTACCATTCGGGTTTTTATATTCAGCTGACCATAGTAAAGGACCAGTCTGAGTAGAAGAGATATTGAGATTATTTCCAAGAATATTTCCTGGTCCTGATTTGTAAACACCAATTGGGAATAGGAAATTGTCGTACTGACTAATACTCTTTATTAGCGGACCGTCAACAAACGAATTTATGCTTCCACCGGAAGGTATCACACAATTGATTGCAGAATTTGTAATTGTTAATGATCTGCCGGATCCGGTATTTATCAGCCCGCTTGTCAGCAATAAATTATTAATGACTTCAATAGCACCTGCATCGTTTACACGAAGACCAGATGCATTACTAATTTCAAAATTACTAAAGGCATTTGTTCCAGTAAAATCACCCAATATACCTCCAACAGTTTGAGGTACAGAGCCTGCAAAAGAAACTGTGGCACCTGCACCGCTTCCACTCCTAAAGGCACCAGTATTATAGCGTTCCATTGTACCCTGAATAATAAGCTTATGATTATAAACGCTATTATCTAGGGTTGGTCCGTCAATTTTCAACTGATTACAAATTGTAAGATCTTTATCGGGTAAAACGCGAACACCTGTTCCAGAAAAAACCAACTTTGATATATTATCATACAGGTCTGCAATAATAGTATAGGTACCTGAACCTCCATATTCCACAGTAGAATTATTTGAACAACCCAAAAATGCAGTAAATACGCCTGCAGGGAAAGAACCACTTTCAAGATATAAGGTTCCACTACCATCTACAGTACCAATATTATGTCCATAATATGGGGAAACAACTTTTAGTTCATTATTTATAGTTGTACGATAAGCAGAACAATTATTTGCATTTAATGTAACTACTGTGTTAATATTTACAATAAAACCATTCGGACCCCCGGTTAATACATAAGGATCTCCACCAGTTTGAGTCCAGATCGCAGGATTAGTCCAGTTACCATCAGCAATACTGGTAAAAATCGGCACATTACCAAAGAATGCCGATGCAGCACCAGCTGTATATTCGCCACTAAGGTTATTAGACCCAACATAGTTGGTGGTTATTTTATTTAAAGCAATATCGACACCGGGAGTTAAATCCCAACTGGTTCCGGGCACCATCAGCCTTGCAGCCAGATAATTTGATTCATCCCCTACCACATCTTCCTGCAGATAATTAAGAATTAAATTGCCAGAAAATCCGGTAATCCCTGAACTTTGAACTTCCCAATAATAATCAAGTGCATTTGCAGGATCCAGAATTGCAGGGTGTCTGCTGTTAATATTATTAATACGAACATAACCAACTGAGTTACTAGCTGTTATAATAAGTTTGGCCGGTGTATATTTACCCCCTGTCCCTATTGGATAATCAAATGTTGTTGCACCAGGATTGAAGAACTTCCTAAGACCAACATTACTGAAAACTCCATCGGAGGTGATCATTTTTGCAGCGCTGAATGGTCCTCCCTGAACAATACTGTTCACACTAAGCGAAACCAGGTTCTTCTTAATATCAAGTATTCCCGATGTCATCGTCAGATCTTCATTCAGTGTTATATCATTTTCGATCCCGGCTCCTGAAGAATTGTTTAATGTTAATCTTGAATAATAACCAATACCAGTAATATGTTGAAGAGTCGATCCATTCAAAATAATACCATTACCGACAGCATCAGTATCAAGATAGCCGGCATCGTTTTGAAAATCACCCTTTACCGAAACGGCGTTTGCACCAAGTGTGAAATTACCATGGCTCAGTGTGAGATTACGGTTTATAGTTGATGGGTTACTTATAGTAAGTGAAGTACCCGAATTTACAACCAGATCGTAAAAATCAGTGGCTCCGGTAATAGTCTGCGCACCCGGCCCACTGAATGTGGTAAGATTTGTACCATAAATATATCCTCCCACGCCCGGGGTATTTATTAAATTACCGTTAAAAGTTATATTAATATTATTTGCATTCAGGACACTATTGGCATTGATGGTCATATCACCATTAAGCACCAGAGGGCTGACAAGTAGTCTTACTACAGCAGGCTGACCTGCTGCTCCCGTAATGGAAAGATTATTTAAAGGTATATTTGCATCGAGGAAATAGTTTTCAGTGTTAAGCCCCCCCTGAGAGAAAATAATTGTTCCACCTGTGATCGAACCGGTCTGAGGTCTTATGTATAAATCTCCGAAAGCGGAAGATGGTGTTGTTGATGCTCCATTGCCCCTGACAATTGTCAGAGTACCATTAGACATTGTAAAGTCGCTGCCTCCGTTCAGTACCTCGAGTTTGGCATTTGTACCATTAGAAGCTTGCCCATTAATGGTTACCGTACCTCCACTCTGAGAATATTTTAAAACGCCACCTGCATTTAACGGATTTCGGCGAATCTGACCATTTACAACCAGATTTCCACCCTGAATATCAATTGATGAAGCTCCACTGGATGAATACTCAATATCATTCGAGAAACCTGTCGATGGATTTGGTCCGACATAAACGTTTCCATTTATAACTGTAAGTTTTCCACTCAGGAATAAATCATTTGTGTTTGAATTGGCGTTAGCAATATGAACATTATTTGCATTGGTAATTGTAAGTCCGGCTGTAGCAGGTATTGTAAAAGGACTACCTGTTGTAATATTAAAGTCAGATCCGGGCCGATTATGAATAAATGTGCCATTTTGCAATGTGAGCCAGTTGTCTGTAAGAGTAGTTAAGGTACCTCCAACGCTTAGTGTAAGTGTTGTTGCCTGCGAACTTCCTTTGTTTACTATTACTTTGTTAAAAATGGTAGACGGACTTGTACCCGATATTGTGGCATTAGTTGATCCCTGGAATGTAACATCGCAATAGTAACCACTACTATTGAATCTAATTCCCGGCTGACCCAGCAATGCAAGTGAATTATTAATTAAACTTCCACCAATCGCAAGGGTATTAGCCTGAGGTGGTCCCCCAGGAGCATTTCCACCTGGAGTATTACAGTCAATCCAACCATTTGGCCCGACGTTAACATTACCATCCACAACCAGATGTTGAGGTAAATATTCATCCATAAATTCAAGTGTACCGGCATTCACAAATAAATTGCCTTTTACATGAACTGTCTTTTCGACAATCGGGTCATAATTATCAACAATAAAACCATTATGACCTGTGCTCCAACTCATGCAGATCCAGGCCAGATTACTATTCCCGGAACAAGTCAAATCACCATTTATAGTGACTGAACTAATGTTTGGCAGTATTAAATTGTCTCCATTAAATGCCGTAAGAATCAGGTTACCATAGGAAGAAACTCCATTGGGCAAAATATATAATATCCCGCTTCTTCCGTCAATGTCATAAAATTCAGTCGTTCCTCCGTTTGCATTAAAATCTGAAAAATCGCCAGAAGGAAATGTAAAAAACTTAGGATGCTGCCAATCTGATGTAACAGTTGTAGTAAGTCTGAATAAGCCATTTCCTCCGGGACTGTTTTGTACCATACTAAACGTACTGCCACTCCATGTGTAGATATCAAGCACAGAACCGGCCTTAATCTGTAAGCTTGCACATCTCTGGTTTGCCGTCAGATTAACGGTGTGGTTATTTTCAATTATCACAATGCTATTTGGTCCCGGGAAATTAGTGCCTTCAACTGCACCGGCAGGTACTGCTGCGCCGCCTGAAGTATATGACCAGGTTGTGTTTATATTCCATGCGGAATTTGCAATGCTATAGAATTTACGAGGAGTTCCAAAAGCGGCATCTCCTGCAGTATAATCAGCATCGAGAAAACCTCTGCTGTCGGTAGGTGATGACCAGTCTGATATAGTATTTGTAACTGTGTTAAGGTCAGTAGCAAGTCCGCTGTTCCAAGTAAGATTTGTCCGGTCCCAAAGTGAAGGAATGTAATTTCCTTCTGTACCAACCACATCAGTCTGATCATAAATAAACGTATGAGTTACTGAATTTGCTGCAATACCTACAAAACCCGATGATTTAACACGCCAGAAATAGGTCAGGCTTTGACCGTTTGTGGTAACGGAAGGATGTTCATAACCAACAGGTATAACAGTAATTGATCCATATGTTGTTGGATCTGAAGTGAATCCAATTGTGGCTGGAGTGTATTTGACGGCTCTCACAGGAATTAAGGTAGGAGCTCCTACGGGGAAAACAAAAGGCGTCACTGATGAAAAAACTCTGGTAACTCCGCCATCCCCTGAATTTCCGGCAGTCTGAATATATCTTAGTGCACTGCTATTTACAATTAATGCTGATGAATTGAGTGTTAGATTATTTGTATTAATGTTAAAAAGCTTATCCTGCGAAAAAGTTAGTAATCCGTTAATAGTCATATTTGCAATAAGAGAAACAGGAGCCTGAGCAGCATTTGTATTATTGAGTTCAAGATTCCGGAAAATACCGTTTCCGTCGATGGTTTGTGGTAATGTTCCGTTCAGTGAAATTTTTCCTAAACCTGACCCGGTATGAATTCCCGAGTTAAAGACATTACCGGCGACATTAATTGTTTTACCATTATCATTGGCTGTCCCAAGTACTAACCTGAAATTATTTGTAACATTGAGTATAGTTTGAGAACCAGCTAAGTTTAATGTTATTCCTGCAGGTTTGTCTATCGTTAGTTTATATAATGAGAGCGGTGCTGCGAGGTTAACTGTAAAAGTCTGAGTACTTCCTCCATTAAAAATTGTAGCATTTGTTCCCGTTGTATATGTGGTTCCTGAGGCAATTGAATAGTTACCTCCTACAGTAACATCCTGATTATTTGCAACAAAAACACCCGAAGTAAGTGTCAGATCATTTTTTATAACCAAGGGGTTTGTATTGAGCTGTACCGATGTTACACCACTCACCCTGTTTAAGATAAGATTATAAATAGAGGCTGTACTATTGATTAAATAATTTGCATCAGCGAGAACCGAACCAGCTGTTGGTATAATCTGAACAGTTCCTCCTGTAACATTGATATTGGAGACGGGGCAATTTACATAAAAAGCAAGAGGCGTTGCGGTCGTATTGCAAACATCATAAACAGAGAGGGTTCCTCCTGCCATTGCAAAAGCATTTGCCGCATTGCTGCTTATACTGAATGTTCCGATTCCAGCTGAAGCGTCTATTCCATTTACTGCTCTTGCCGTATTTATAACCGGATTCGCAAGATCAGCAGGATTAACATAGTTTATTGCATCCTTGAAGCGACCCCTGAGAATAACATTTCCTCCGTTCTGTATATAAGAAACAAGGCCAACTGCTCCACCTTCAGGGTTATGGAATTGCTTCGTATCGATAGTTCCTCCATTCAAGATAAATTGCCCGGATGCATAACTCCAGTAATTTAACCCTGTCGATTCACGAGTAGATAAATAACCATTATTCAACTGAAGTTTGCCAAGTATCGATATGCCACTATTGCCTCCTGATGCGTTAATTCCGTAAGCGATATTCGATCCTCCTGCAATACCATAAGCTGCATTTACTTCCGTGAAATCATCAGCAGTAGATAGAACAATTACACCAGCGCCATCAAGTAACAGAGAACCTTTTGATGGTATAGTAAAGTCACTTGAGGGCGGTCCTGCTGTTGCTCCTTCTGACAAAGATGGTATAACCAGCAATCCCTGAAGAACAAGTGTACCATTCTTTATCCACAAAGCTTTTTTAAGATTTGGGTCAGCAGTTGTTGCAGGAGCTGCATTATCTCCATTTGATGTATTAGCTCCGAATAACCTGAATTTATTATAACCGGCTGAATAAATCGTTAGTTTATATGTCTGATCCGTTCCTTTATCAACTATTAAGTTGTAAAAGTCAGTCTGCCCGTTGCAGTTTAATAATTTGTCATTTGAGCCCTGAAAATACACAGTTGCAAATCCATTAGAAGGGAATTGATCATAAACAGGATTGTTAAGATTTGAAAACTTAACAATACCGTTGTTCGTAAAATTTCCCTGGACCTGAACCCTGTGAGATTGAAGCTCATAATAATTCAGGAATCCTCCTGTAGAGCCATTAATTCCAGTAACCGGCGTAGTAACAGTATTTGTAATCCCTGTACCAATACCAATTAGACCTCCATTATCAACAGTGACATCACCATTTATAATCAGTGATAATCTTCTGGCAGTAGCATCATTTATCCTGAATGTTCCCAGTTTTACATCAAGGTTCCCTCCAAGTGTGATATTATTTACCTGAGTAACAGTACCTGCAGTTCGTATAGTAAGGTTATAATAGACTGACTGTGTGGCAGACATTAATCCGTTGTTATTATACTCAGTGGTACCAGCATCACTTGTAACAAATGTATTTATAACTGTTATCGGAAAAGCGGGAGATGAAAGTTTAAGAACGCCACCACCTCTTAGTGCGGCTAATCCTGCAGCATCAGTGAATGCGAAGGTTGACTGATCAAGAATACCTCCGCTGTTTATTGTAATATCCAGGTTCTGAGAAGTGACATTAGAAGGAAGTGTAACGGTACGTCCTGTAAGAATGACTACTTTATCATTATTACCGGGAACAGTAGATCCTGGACCTGTAGTACCTCCCGGATCGAATGTCCAGGTACTAGCCTGATCCCAATTACCTGTCTGATAAGAATAATAAGCAGTAGGAGGAATGGTTCCTATAATAGTCACAGTAGATGTGCACGTTGAGTTGTTTCCATTTACGTCGTTAACTGTCAATGTAACTGTGTTGGTACCAATGTTTGAAGTATTAAAGGTATTTGGGACAACCGACATGGACGAAATACCACAATTGTCTGTAGATCCGTTATCCACCTGAGCCGGGGTAATGGTTGCATTACCCAGGCCGTCAAGATAAACCGATATATTCTTGCACAAAGCAGTAGGTGGTTGATTGTCATTTACCGTTACTGTGAAGCTACATGTCGATACATTATTTGCAGCGTCTTTTGCAGTATAAGTAACTGTAGTCGTTCCTACAGGGAATAAATCACCCGGAAGATGAGATTTAGTCCAGATAATGGACCCGGCAGGTGTACAGTTATCAACAGCAGTTGGCTCTGTCCAGAATGCAACAGTAGCGCAAGCACCGGGTACATTGTTGACATTTATATTTGCCGGACAACCTGAAATTACAGGAGCAGTATTATCTGAAACTGTAACGTTGAAACTACAGGTAGATGTATTGGATGCTAAATCAGTGAATGTGTATGTCACCATAGTCGTACCTACCGGGAAAACATCCCCGGGTGCATGATTTCGGGTAGTATAAGTCATCGCACCAACACAGTCATCTGTTGCTGTTGGTTCAGTCCATGATACTGTTGCAGAGCAGACACCAGTTCCGTTATTGACATTTATATCGCCCGGACAGCCGCTTATTACAGGAGGGGTTACATCTGTAATTGTGACATTATAAGGTGGAGTTGTTGTCGAACAACTAAGATTAACAGATTCTGTAACCGTTAATGTTCCGGTACCTAATCCTCCCCAGTTAATAACAACACTATTTCCGGTTGAGGAACCACTTATGGTTCCACCTGTGACTACCCAGGCGTAAATATTGCCCGATACAAGCGGAGTGGAGTATGTTACCCCCGTTTCAAAAGGGCAGGTACTGATACTCCCGGATATTGTAGGTGAAGGAAGTGGTTTAAAGGTTAGAAGAGCAGCATTACTGTTTACCGGTAAAGCGCCACATGTGCTCGATATAACGCATCTGTAAGCATTACCATCCTGACCGACTCCCGGAGATGTAAGTGTTAATGTGGCTGTTGTAGCACCGCTATATATACCACCATTTGAAATATTACTCCCATTTTCCTGCCACTGGTAGCTCAGATTAAAACCGGAAGTTGCCACTGTAAAAATGGCATTTCCACTTGCGCATATCGATACTGGCTGTGGCTGTGCGTCAATTGTAATACCACTGAACACAGTCAGGGTAACTGTAGTAGCTGTACTTTCGCAACCATTAAGGGTTTGTGTAACATAATAGGTATAAACCCCAGCTGCAGTTCTTCCGGTAGCAAACGGTGTTCCTGTTCCGGCAAGAACAGTTAATGCCGGATCGGTATACCATCTCAGGTTGGTACCAGCAGCAACTAAGTCCACAATATTTGAAATACAACACACCTGATTTGAAGCAACAGGTGGTGTTGGAACTGCTGTAACAATAATATTTTCATTAGCGCTGTTTGTACAACCGCCTCCGTTTGTATATGAATAGTTAATTGTTTTTGTTCCGACCCCTGCTACAGAAGCATTGAAATTAGTACCGGTTACCCCAGGCCCGCTATAGGTTCCTCCTGTAGGTGTGCCCTGATCAAGTGTATAGGTAGTAGCGCATACTCCCACAGATGCCAGTTCATTATTAGCATTTTCAGCTCCTACAGTCGTAAAAGCTCCCGGATTATTCTGATTATTATATTCTGTAAGTATCCAATCCGCCGATTTTGGACTCATGGAAAACCGTGGTTCATCAAGTGATGCAGCCACATATTCGCCATTATTATACCGGCCAATATTGCCTTCTGATGGCAAAGCTGTCTGAGGTGCAATAATGGAATTGTTCTTTTCAACTCCATCAACATAGATGCGGCTGGTTGTTCCATCAAAGGTATAAACATAAAAATGCCAGACATTTGCCGAAGGTGCAGCACCTGCATCGGCAAGCAGAGTTCCCCCCCATTTCCATGCAACAGCATCGCCACCACGGAAACCCAGCTGAATAGCGGAACCTGCCACCGTGTTCTGGAATGAAATCAGATTCTGGCTTCCGGCAGGTACTGTTGAATAGTTTGCCCAGATGCTTATGGTCTGGTTATTATTATTGGGGACAAAACCGGAAGTCGTCACACTAATATATGATGTACTCCCATTAAATGATCTTCCTCCTGCAATTCTTCCGGCAACATTTGAAGTTGCGTTCTCGGTTCCGTTATTTCCGGTTGAAGTTGCATCGGTATAATCAGTTCCGTTAAGGTGCCATACTCCTTTATAGTTGCTTGCCCATACAGATTTTAATGATGGGTTTACAGAAACTGAGGAGTTGCCATACAACATTTTAATAGTTGTGGAAGCTGTATGAGATAATATTGGAATTCTTACCCATCCGATAAATTGCCCGGCTAACCCATCATAAGATTCAATCTGATGATCGAGCTTATTGCCACTCTGATCGGTAAAGATAATATCATATCCGTTTGCATTTGATACATGCCCCAGATTAGGTATAGTCTTAAGTTCAGGTAAGGTTATACTTATCAATGCCGGAAAATCAGTAAGGTCTGATGATCCGGATGCGGCATTTAATATAATATCCCGTGAATAACTATAGCCCAGAGTAACAACTGGTGGCGGATTTACAGTGAGTGTCGCACTGTTACTGGTAACTGAATAAAGAAATCCATCGGTAATAATGCAACGGTACTGAAAACCATTCATAAGTACCGTTGCTCCCGTAATTGTAACGGAACTGGAGGTTGCGCCGCTATAAACACCTCCGTTTGTTATGTTTACGAATCCTCCCCCATTATTCTCCTGCCATTGGTAACTTAGGGGAGCTTGTCCGCTCACCACAACACTGAATGTAGCATTACAACCTGAATAAGGGAAAGGCTGGGTTGTTATAACAGCATTCGCTTTCCCGATAGCGAGATCAGTCGTGCCGGTCGAAATTCCATTTAATCCTGTCCGGGTTATTTCAGGACTTATAACAGTTCCGTGTGTACCATCGAGAAAAAGGTTTCCACCATTGGTTCTCTTAATAATCCTTGAATTGGCATCGACCCCTGAAAAACCGGTATAATTAAGATTAACATCATAGTTGGTTGTCGCCATTGGTGCAATAGCAGTCATAGTCCAGTAACCTTCTGTCTGACGATCATATACTCCGGTTAAAGGTAGTCCTGCAGTGCCAATGTCATTAGGTTGAAACAGAACTGCCAGAGTGCCAGTGGTCAAATTAGAAAAAGTAATCTTCAGTGGATTATAGCTTGTTGATGTACCAACCGGAAAAAGATATTGAGTTGCAGTTGAACCGATAGCTCTCTGAAAAGTACCGACTATTGTACCACCGCCAGCAGCATGAACTAAAGCAGCTGAAGTGGTATTTGATAATAAAAGAGTATTGGCACCAGTTGCTATATTACCCAGTGTCATAGTCATAGTATTACCTATCGTTACTCCACCTGATAGAGTAAAACCGGCTGCATTATTCAGTATAAGATTATTAAAAGCAGTGGCTGCAGAACCGCCTATTGCCTGAACCACACTTCCATTAAAATTAACTGTTCCGCCATTATGTGTAAAAGTACCACTGTTGCTAAAATCTCCTGCTAAATTAAGTGTGGTTGATGGGGCAGTAAAAGTACCTGCACTTATATTTAAACCCTTCAATGTAACCGTATTTGTCCCCAATGTCAAAGTACCTGTCCCTGCTTTGGTTAAATTAAAAGCTGCTGCAGAAATTACGCCACCCACAGTAAGGGTATTAGCTGCTACGGTCACCTGCCTGTCGGCACCTATTGTAACGGCGCCGGTTCCCAGGTTAAGATTTCTGGTACCAGTGAAGGTGAAGTCTCCGTTCCAGGTCAAAGGATAGTTAAGAGTAGTAATTGCCGCAGCTGTAGTATTGTCAATTGTACCACCGTTAATTGCAAAGGTGCCGGCTACCGTTCCAAGGGCCTGAGTCTGGTTAATATTCAGATTACCAGCATTCAATGTAACTCCTCCGGTAAATGTATTTGTATTTGACAGAGTCCAGGCTCCGGTTCCATTCTTGGTAACATTACCGGAAGTTGTTCCTATAACTCCGCTCTCCACCCCTGCACCGGAACCGGTAAGTTTCAGATTAAATGTATTACCGCCGACATTTCCACTCAGGGTCATTGTTCCGGTTCCGGATGCATCTATAGTTGCGCCGCTACCGGTGAGGGTTATGGCTCGACTGGAGGAATGTCCGGTTCCCGTATATTGCAATGTTCCGGCACCTGCTATTGAAATAGCCGGAGTAGTATTCCCATTTCCAAGTGGACTATTGGTTGCTGCATTTGCTAAAGTATTTACACTTAATATTCCAGAATTTATTGTAACGGCACCACTAAAAGTGTTTACTCCTGAAAGTGTCCAGTATCCTGTTCCATTCTTAGTCACTTTCCCTGTTGTTGTTCCTATAATGCCACTCTCTACCCCGTTTCCGGTACCAGTAATGTTCAGGTTAAATGTAGCACCTCCAACGTTGCCACTTAGGGTCATTGTTCCTGTTCCGGATGCATCTATAGTGGCATTAGTACCCGTCAGGGTTATTGCGCGACTTGTTGAATGTCCGGTTCCCGTATACTGCAATGTTCCGGCACCTGCTATTGATATAGCCGGAGTAGTATTCCCATTTCCAAGTGAACTATTAGTTGCTGCATTTGCTAAAGTATTTGCACTTAAAATTCCTGCACTAATTGTTACTGCGCCGGCATAGGAATTTGCAGCAGATAAAGCCATTGTTCCAACTCCGGCTTTTGTTACTCCACCAGCTCCACTTATAATCCCGCTTATAGTTAAGTCTATGGCAGTGGAACCATCATCTGCCACTGTGAAAGTTCGAACAGCACCTAAAGCAACAGGAGCAGAAATTGTTGCTCCACTGCTTCCGGCCGTTGAATTCACTGTAACATTCCCTGCTAAAGCCAATGAACCGGTTCCTGTAATTAATGCTCCAGTAGAGCCTATTTCCATAGTAACAGCTGATGGCGTCAAAGTAAATGTTGAAATGTCAACAGTTGCTCCGGCTTTGACTGTTAAAATATTTGATACTGCAATATTTCTTCCAAGTGTTGTAGTCCCTGAATTTATTATTAAGTTATAAAAAGTAAGAAAGATTGTTCCAGGTAAAGTATTTGTTGCATTTAATTGAATTGTACCTATTCCCTGATTAAACGCTCCTCCGGTTAATATAAGCGAATTACAAATTAATGTACCACCTAAAGTCATAGTAAGTGTTCCTGTTATCGCCCCATTTCCAAGTGTTACAGCTCCACCAACAGTTAATTGGGAACCGGCATTAAAAACCAGTACTCCATTTCCGCTTCCTATTCCTATTTGAACGCTGGCACATACTGCATTAGCTACATCAACAGTCAGAATTGCACCATTGGTTATTATTATATTGTCAGTTGCTAACGGAGGACCTCCTGCTATTGCACTCCAGTTAGTATTTACAGAAATAGTAAAGGTAGCAGCATTAACAAAAGAATTGAAGCTAATTAGAACTAACAATAATATTCCTATCCTCTTCACAACAGGCGCCAGATTTAAAATGCCACCTTTCTTTCTATTTCGGATTAAAACAGGATTTAGAAGAGGTAAATTTGATGAAAACAACTTGCAAATTGGATTTTTACTTTCCATATAATCAGGTTCAATTATTTCTTAATCAAATGTATTGTTCTATATATCAAACAGATACGACTCATCAGGTTATAGCTTCCCCTTAAAGTCACTGGTTTAGTTAATCAGTTTCTTACAAAAGCGAATGTAATCATTTTTTATTCACTTGTATCACACTAATTATAAAGTGTTTTCAACATATTAACAAGACTTATTAAATCAACCAAAGCTTACCTAATAATCTTTGGAAGATGACACTAAAAGTCGGCAGGTAAGTTGCATGATACCATTATAATTTATATGATGTCAGCTACTTTTTTGACTGAACTGCATATTATTCGTCTAAACACTCTGAATTATCTGACAAATCCTGATTTCTCCGGTAAGTAATCAGGTGTTGATTTCGTTAAAGAAACCTGTCCTTTTAAAAAGATCCCTTAGATTAATTTTAATATTCTTTTGCAGAAATGAAAATGTAATCTATATTTGCACTCTCTTTTCAGGGGGTTTAGCTCAGCTGGTTCAGAGCATCCCGACTGAAAGTCGGGAGGGTTGACTGTTCATTGATTGAAGAATTTATTGGGGGTTTAGCTCAGCTGGTTCAGAGCATCTGCCTTACAAGCAGAGGGTCGGCGGTTCGAACCCGTCAACCCCCACTTAATTTAAACCCTGTTTTAAACGGGGTTTTCGATTATGTACTCTGTCTATATTATTTACTCTGACAAAATTGACAAATATTACATTGGATATTCTTCCAATGTTCAAGAACGTATTCTTAAACATAATAGAAATTCTAAAGGCTTCTCTAATACCGGAAAACCTTGGATTCTTGTTTATGAAGAAGTATTTGACAATAAAAAAGATGCAATGGAAAGAGAGACCCAACTTAAAAAATGGAAAAACAGGGAACGTTTAGTGAATTTGATTAATCCTGGTTCAGTGCATCCCGACTAAAAGCCGGGAGGGTTGGTCCCGCCAAAGCGGGATCAACCCCCACTTAATTTAAACCCCGTTTTAAACGGGGTTTTCGATATGGAAAAACAGAGAACGTATAGTGAATCTGATTAACACTCATTCAGTGTATCCCGACTAAAAGTCGGAAGGGTCTGTCCTGACGAAGCGGGATCAACCACCTCAGCACAAAAACCGGTTACGAATGTGGCCGGTTTTTATGTTGTAATATATCTTCAAACGGCTTGAAAATGTTAAGAGGTATTGTTATCATTATTACAATATATGAAACCAATTCATATGCCACTGATTATGATGATAAATAAAAGTCCCGACAGGGGCCGTAAGGCTGGCGCCTTTAATTCCAGCGATCTTAATCTTCACCTCTTTTAATGAAAACTGAGGCAAGAATAGAAACCATAAGAATTGAAACAATTATTGCCAGGGAAATGGCTATCGGTATCTCAAAATGGGAAAATGAGGCAAGCATTTTCAACCCGACAAAGGTAAGAACAAATGCAAGACCCACTTTCAGAAAACGGAAGTATCCTATAATTCCGGTTATAGCAAAATAAAGCGACCGTAAACCAAGGATTGCAAAAATGTTGGATGTATATACAATGAAAGTGCTTTTACTAATTGCAAGTACAGCAGGGATGCTGTCTACAGCAAATATCAGGTCCGATGATTCAATTATAAGAAGAACCAGGAATAAAGGTGTGGCATATAACTTTCGGTTCTGTGTAATAATTAATTTGTCTCCTTGCAAAGATTCAGTTACTGGAAGAAATCGTCTGAAAAATTTTACGACAGCATTTTTCTCCGGATCAACTATCGCATCTTTCTGAATCAACATTCTTATACCGGTAAAAACCAGAAACCCGCCAAAAATGATAATAACCCAATGGAACCGGTTAATAAGGGACACTCCGGTAAAAATAAATAATCCTCTCATTATCAGTGCTCCAAGTATCCCCCAAAATAAAATCTTATGCTGATATTGTTCATCAACTGCAAAATAAGAGAAGATAAGTATAAAGACAAAAATATTGTCAACACTGAGTGAATATTCAATTAAATACCCGGTAAGGAATTCAAGAGCTTTAATATGGCCGAAATCTTTATCCAGATAGATAAATAAATCAAATAACAGAGCAAGTGTTATCCATATACAACTCCAAATTATTGCTTCCTTTACGGGTATAACATGTGTACGTTTATGAAAAACACCCAGGTCAAGTGCAAGCATTACGAATATGAAAACATGGAATCCAATCCAGAAAAAAATGCTTGTTCCCATTAATATAACATTAATCCGTAAACTTATAAAAATATTTCTTTAATTCGTGATTCATTATCCCTGCTGCCAATGGGTGAAAAGCAAATAAGTCGTAAAGAATTCTTTACAAAAACATTAACGGCATTCGCTGGAGTCAGTCTGGTATCTAAAAATATTACCGGGCTCCTTTCTCCCCGACCTGAATTGAGATCCATTGGAAAAACGGGAATAATGGTCAGTCCGATTTGTTTTGGAGCTCCAAGAACAAATGATGAATCTTTAATAAAATATGCTCTGTCAAAAGGGATTAACTTTATCGATACGGGACGTGCATATGGTAATGGTAATAATGAGAAGCTGGTTGGCAGGGCTGTTGCAGGAAATAGGGCAAATGTTATTATTCAGTCTAAGATCAGACTTGAAGAAAATGAACTGCAGTTAAAAGGGAAAGGAAGGAAAGGTGCGGCAGAAATCCGTGATGTTCTTTCGCAAAAGCTTGAAGCCAGTATGCAGGCTCTGAATACCGATTATATTGATGTATTGTTGTATCATGAAGCAATTGATGAGAACCTTCTTTTTCATCAGGAAACGATGAAGTTTTTTGCAGATGCGAAAACATCCGGAGTCATTAAGGCACACGGCTTCTCAACTCATAACGACTTCATGAACCTTCCTGAAAGAAATAATTCTGCAGGTTTTTATGATGTGGTAATGGTTCCTTTCAATCATAAAGGTTCTTTTGTTCATTCATTAACTGGCAGTTATTCCGAATGGGACCAGAATAAGCTTGTTTCAATACTTGCCGAAGCAGGGAGAAAGGGAATTGGAGTAATAGCCATGAAAACCTGTTCCGGAGGAAAATATTCTCCATCGACAGGTATTGAGCCAAGTTATAAAGAAGCTGTTCTATGGGTTCTTCAGCATAATTTTATCAGCTCCGCTTCAATAGCAATGGTTAACTTTGAACAAATAGATGAACACCTTTCCTGGCTATAAAATCTGTGATTCTGAAATCTAATTAGATTTATTTGTTTTTAAAGTAAAGAAACACTTAACCGGTACAGCATATTTCTGATCAATAACCGGTATTCCATTACCTTTTGTATCTTTCATGGCGCCGAGAAATTCTATAAGTGCAATCCATTCCTTTCCCTCCTGTACTCCATCACGGCTTTCATCCATGTCGATGACAGCGCTTTTCATATCCTTTATTTTAGTTCCTGATTCATCTTTTGGAACTACATTAATCAGACCAAAGCTCATTTTTTTGATGATGTCGATGAACTCAAGCATATATGAATCGGCAGTTATTGAATAGAGAGATTTGTTTTTCCTGGAAAAATCAACATTTACAGTACTCCCATTTTTATGTACAATTTCAATCTTTTTAATTTTCTTAAATAAACCTGCTCCGGGATCATAATCCACTTTCAGACCAGAATAATAACAATAATCCTCAGGTTTCGATCTGGCAGCAACCTGTAGTATTTCAAGAATGCTCTTCAACTCCCTGCCTGTTACATAAAGCCTTGAAAGTGCATAGCCCGGGATTTCATCATTGCCTGATCCCAGAGGCATTACTCTGAAAATATCAGGTGCGGTCTGTATCCCGGGTAATATTTTATCGAATATCATTCCGGCAGCAACCATACTGATATCCGTTCCTTTTGTATTGTGAACATTTACGTAATATTGTATAGCATCGGCAATAAGAGGTCCGATATTGCTGTTTACATAATCGCCAACATCATTCCCTTCGAGCATAAAAGTTGATTCAACAACCGGCTTATTGTAATCCATCCCGAGAGGCTTCAGTATTTCAAGGTTGATCTTTTCTTTCTGTTCCTGAATAAGACTATTTATATGCTCATCTCCTGCAACATTATCATCAACAGGAATAAGTTTGTAATTTTCAACCTTCAGTTTTTCAGACGAATATGACAATTTCAGACAACCCACAAATTGCCCGAATTCACCTGCCTGAACTATGGGAATTCCATTTACTACTATTGGCTGGTCCAGTTTAGTATGTGTATGGCCACCGATTATAATATCTATTCCCTTAACTTTTCTGGCCAGTTCAACATCTTCTCCACCCCATTCCCCATTCTTTTCTTTTGTCACTCCCGAATGTGAAAGACAAATAATTATGTCACATTTTTCTGAATGAAGCTCCCTCACCATTTTCTTGGCAAAAGAACTCTGTTTTTCAAAGGTTACCGGAGCCGCACGGGGAGCATCTTTAACAGCATCCTTCCCAAGAATTGAAAAAAAGCCGAATTTAATCCCGTCCTTAATCAGGACTAATTTCCTGCTGATAATATTGTCAGAATAAAGTTTTTCAAGAGCATCATCTCTGATATCTTTCTTGTCAAACTTCGCATTACCAATGAGAAGCGAAGGAATTGCGCCTTTACTAACAGATTCGTTGATGACAGTTGCAAGCCATTCGGGTCCGAAATCAAATTCATGGTTCCCCAGACAAGTGACATCATAATCCATTGATTTCATTAACCGCAGCTGGAATCCTGATTTTTTTTCAATGCTTGGAAAAAGAGTTCCCATCATAAAATCACCTGCATCAAGTACAAGAGTTATACCTTTGTTATTTTCCTTTTCCGCTTTTATTATCGATGCTATTCTTGCAAATCCGCCAACTGTTTTATCATCATTTACTGTCAGTGGAGAATATTCAGATTCAGGAGCATAACCCATAAGACGAGAATGAAGATCATTGGTATGGAGAATGGTAATCCTTCTTTCCGTCTGACCAGATATAGTTATGATGGAAAAAAACCAGAGAATAAAGACAATAATTTTTTTCATGTGCAAGAAGATTGAATATTCACAAATTTAATTATAAAAGCGATATACATTTACTAAATAACTTCAGCTACTATAAAAGTGCTTCCTCCAATAAAAATAAGATCTGATTCTTTCGCATTATGTCTGGCATAATCAAGAGCAGTTGCAACATCAGAAAAGCTTTGTCCGGTTAGTCCGTATTTAGCAGCTTCCGATTTAAGAAGTGATTCATTAAGCGCCCGTGAAACCGAAGCTTTTGTAAAGTAATAGAGCGCGTCTGTAGGGAAAAGAGGTAATACCAATCCCAGATCTTTATCATTAACAAAACCCAGTATTATATGCAGAGAGGATTTTGGAATCCTTTGTATCTGTTTCATAACATATTCTAAGCCTTCTTTGTTATGCCCTGTATCACAAATTGTTAAAGGAGTTGTATTTAATACCTGCCATCGTCCTTGAAGACCTGTATTTATAATTACCTTCCTGATACCTTCAGTTATGTTACTTTCGGAAACCTCAAAATCTTTTTTTAATAGCTTAAAAGCCGTGAAAACCGCCTGAAGATTTTTTGACTGGTAATCCCCTCCGAGAAATGATTTTCCATTTATCTCATGTTTGGTGGATAACTCAGTCATCAAATATCTTCTTTCACTGCTCAGAGATTCATCTTGTCCGAGATCGCATAAATAAAATTTATCTGCAAATACGATCTTGGAATCAAGTTCTTTCGCTTTATTAATAAAAATACTTTTTGTTTCAGGTTGTGTTTCGCTAACTAAAACCGGTACATTTTTTTTTATTATTCCTGATTTTTCAAAAGCTATCTTCTCAATCGTGTCCCCAAGCAGATCAGAGTGATCATGACCGATATTCGTAATTATCGATAAAACCGGGTTAATTATATTTGTTGAATCCAGTCTTCCTCCCAAACCAACTTCGATAACCGCAACATCAACACTGCATTCAGCAAAGTAATTAAAAGCCATAGCTACGGTCATTTCAAAAAATGAAGGTTTCACAGACTCAATAATATGCTTATGTTTTTCAACAAATGTTGTTACTTCATTCTCTGTTATCATCTCGCCATTTACTTTTATCCTTTCCCTGAAATCTTTAAGATGTGGAGAAGTATATAAGCCGGTTTTATAACCTGCTTCCTGCAATACAGAAGCAATCATGTGTGTAACAGACCCTTTACCATTAGTTCCGGCAACATGAATTGCAGGGTACTTTAGGTGCGGTTTATTGAAATAATTGTCAAGAATAATTGTATTTTCCAGGTTGCTTTTATATGCTGCTTTCCCGATTCTGTGATAAGCAGGAAGCTGACTGAACAGAAACTCGATGGTTTGAGTGTAGGTCATTAAGTTTAACTTTTCGTGTTTCGCGTTGTTAGTTTACGGTTGTAATACAATAATTTTAAGTGATATGGGCACTCAAATATTCAGTCACTTAATTCAACAAAATAACAAACTTAACAGTTACATTACAATTTCTACCTTAAAATAGTTATTTTTGCTGGTAGAATAATGCCAGCATATTAATATGTAAACCATTGATACTAAATCATTAACAATGAGCAGGAAACACAATAAGAAACTTTTTATTATAGATACCAACGTTTTACTTCACGATTATAAATGTATTTACAATTTTGAGGAGAATGATATTATTATTCCTATTGTTGTTCTGGAGGAGCTCGATAAATTTAAAAGGGGAAACGATTTGATAAACTTTCATGCGCGTGAGTTTACCCGTGAGCTTGACAAGCTTTCAGGCGATATGCTTCTTACTGCCAATATTCCGCTGGGAGAAAACCTGGGAAATATGCACATTGAAACTGGCAAAGACTTCTCGGAAAAGGTAAATCAGTCCTTTCCTGAAAGGACAGCAGATCACAGAATTCTAGCAATTGCGGAGTATGTCTGCAGCGCCAACAAAGATAAAACGGTAGTGCTGATTACTAAAGATATTAATCTCAGGATGAAGGCAAAATCTCTTGGGATAATTGCCCAGGACTACGAAAACGATAAGGTGGCCAACATTGATGATCTCTACAAAGGGATAAGGATACTCGAAGGTGTCAACCAGGGATCTATAAGTAAGCTTTATGAGATTCCGGAAGGTGTCAGTTCAGCAGAATTCAATCTGGAGCCAAATCTTACCGGTCATCAGTTTTTTATCATGAAAAATAACGGGTCAAGCGCTCTTGCCCATTATAACCCTGTTAATAAAACACTCAGCAGGGTAATCAAACAAACGACGTATGGTATTGACCCGAGAAATGCGGAACAGACATTCGCCATCGAAGCTCTGTCAAATCCTGATATTCAGCTTGTATCGTTAACAGGCAAAGCAGGAACCGGAAAAACACTTCTTGCTCTGGCAGCCGCTTTGCAGCAACATAAGAGGTATAAACAGATATTCCTCGCCCGACCTATCGTTCCGCTTGCAAATCGCGATTTAGGATTTCTGCCGGGAGATGTAAAAGAAAAAATGGATCCGTACATGCAACCTCTCTATGATAATCTTACTGTTATCAAACATAAGTTCAGTCACCAGAGTCCTGAATTTCTGCGTATCAATGATATGATGAAAGAGGATAAACTTGTAATAACACCCCTTGCATATATAAGAGGAAGAAGTCTCTCTAGTATTTTCTTCATAGTTGACGAAGCACAGAATCTCACACCCCACGAGATAAAAACAATTATTACCAGGGCCGGAGAAGGAACCAAGATGGTCTTTACCGGTGATATTGAGCAAATAGATTCTCCATATCTCGATACAGCATCAAACGGGTTAAGTTATCTGTCTGATAAAATGAAGGATCAGGAGATTTTTGCTCATGTAAATCTGGTCAAAGGAGAAAGGAGCTTCCTTGCAGAACTGGCCAGTAAATTGCTGTGAACCTTTATATCTTGGAGCCTTTGTGGCATTAAAAAAATGGATTCAGATAAGAAAAAAATAGCTTTCCATACACTTGGCTGCAAGCTCAATTTTGCTGAGACATCAACGATTTCAAGATCATTTCCTGCGGAGAAATTTGAAAGAGTTCCTTCAAACTCAAAAGCCGATATTTACATAATCAATACCTGTTCGGTCACTGATACAGCTGACAAAAAATGCAGACAGGCAATAAAAAAATTCATAAGTCTTTCACCCGGGGCATTTATTGCAGTAGTAGGATGCTATGCACAGCTAAATCCCTATGAGATATCTTCCATACCTGGCGTAGATCTCGTTCTTGGCACTAATGAGAAGTTCGAAATCTCAGATTATTTAACCGGTTTTAATAAGAAACAAAAAACAGAAATTCATTCCTGCAATCCCGATTCAACCAATAACTATAACTCATCATTTTCGCTGGGCGACAGAACACGGTCATTCCTCAAGGTTCAGGATGGATGTGATTACGGGTGTTCATATTGCACTATCCCTCTGGCACGAGGACGAAGCCGGAATCCGGAAATTCCGACAATAATCCGTGAAGCAGAGCAGATTGCCGGGAAAGGTGTCAAGGAGATTGTCATAACAGGTGTCAATATAGGTGATTTTGGTAAATCGACCGGCGATTCATTTATTATTCTTCTTAAAGAGCTGATTAAGGTTCCTGGTATTGAGAGGTTCAGATTATCTTCGATTGAACCAAACCTGTTGACTGATGAACTTATTGAGCTGACAGTAAAAAATAAAAAGATACTCCCTCATTTCCATATACCTCTGCAGAGCGGATGCAATAAAATCCTGGGGCTTATGAGAAGAAGATATGCAAGGGATATATTCGCTTCCAGAATAAAAATGGTACTGGAGATGATACCTCTTGCAGCCATAGGCGCTGATATAATAGTCGGTTTCCCCGGAGAATCGGAATCTGATTTTGAGGATACATATTCATTCCTTGAAAATATTCCTCTCTCCTACCTTCATGTTTTCACATTTTCAGAAAGACCCAATACAGTTGCTGAACATCTGGCCGGAAAAGTACAATTCAAGGATAAAGAAAAGAGGAGTAAAAGTCTTATTGCACTTTCTCAAAAGAAAAACCTTATATTTAATAAACTGAATCTGGGTCAGATAACAAATGTTTTATTTGAAAGTACCCGGAGTGAAGGATTAATAACTGGATTTACATCCAATTATATAAGGGTGGAACATCCATGGGAATCCGGACTTGCCGGACAGATAAAAAAAGTCAGGCTGGATAAGATATCTGCCTCTGGAAGAATGAGTATCGAAATAATTGAATAAACCATGACCGATCTTAAATATATTTGCTCTGAACTTGAAAAAGCTGCCACTGAAACCAGCGCCTTTATTCTTAATGAATCCAAGGGATTTGATATCAACAGAACAGAAAAAAAAGGTTTGAACGATTTTGTCAGTTATGTTGACAAAGGCTCTGAAAAAATGCTTGTCGAAAAATTGAGTCTTTTGCTTCCTGAAGCCGGGTTTATTACTGAAGAAGGAACATCAAAAAAAATCGGTCTGAAATATTGCTGGGTAATTGATCCTCTCGATGGCACGACCAATTTCCTGCATGGGTTTCATCCTTATGCTATCAGTATCGGATTAAAGGAGCATGATGAAGTTATTGCAGGGATTGTTTATGAAGTAAGTGGGAATGAATCGTTTACAGCCTGGAAAGGCGGAGGGGCATGGCTGAATGGTGAGAAAATTCATGTATCGAAGGCTGTTAATCTGGCTGACAGTCTTATAGCTACAGGATTTCCCTACAGTGATTTCAACCTGCTTGATTCATATATGAAATGTCTTTCCCATCTCTGTAATCATACACATGGAATCAGACGGCTTGGTTCGGCAGCAATTGATCTTGCTTATGTTTCCTGTGGCAGATTCGAAGCATTCTATGAATATGGCCTTCACGAGTGGGATATTGCGGCAGGGATGTTGTTGGTGAGGGAAGCCGGAGGTAAAGTGAGCGATTTTTCAGGCAATGAAAAGGGTCTTACAGGAAAAGAATTTATTGCTGCTAATAGTAATGTATTTCCTGAATTCCTGGAAATTGTAAGTAAATTTATGAAAAATTAAAGCTTTTTTGGAATGGCAGCTATCGGATACTACCTCTTTTACGCAATAAACTGGATTATAACCCTCTTACCGTTACCGTTATTATATATTTTTTCTGACTTTCTCTACCTGGTACTTTATTATGTTGTTTCATATCGCAGGAATGTTGTTGCAACAAATCTTAAAAATTCATTTCCTGAAAAAACTGATAAGGAACGTAAGATCATAGAAAAGAAATTCTACAGACACCTGTCAGATCTTCTTATTGAGACCTTCAAATCGACTCATATGACCAGGGCCAATCAGAAGAAACGGTTTACATACAGCAATCTTGAAATAATCGATAAACTCAGAGAGGAGAAAAGGGACATAATTGCTGTTCTCGGTCATTATAACAACTGGGAATGGCCCACTTTGTTACCGTTTTATCTGAAATATAAGACTATAATAATCTATAAACCATTACAAAACAAATATTTCAACAGGTTTATAAATAATCATAGATCCGAATACGGCATAGTTCTTACCCCCACATCTCAGGTAATAAGAGAAATTATAAACTACAGAAAGAATGACATAAATACTGTTTCAGTTTTCATCACTGATCAGATACCTTCAAAAGGAGATATTAAGTACTGGACAACTTTCTTAAATCAGGAGACTGCTGTATATACAGGAGCAGGGAAAATCGCATCAAAATACGATATGGCTATGGTCTTCTTCCATGTTCAGAAAGTAAAGCGAGGTTATTATAATCTTAATTTCGAACTTCTTTATGACCACACAGCAGGAATCTCTGAAGAAGTAATAACAGAAAAGCACGTAAGAAGACTGGAAGATATCATCAAAGAAAAACCTGAGTACTGGATCTGGAGCCATCGCCGCTGGAAGCACAAAAAACCGATTGAAAATGACTAAGACAGCAGTTGTAATATTAAACTGGAATGGCATTGGTTTCCTGAAGATGTTCCTTGGTGCAGCTGTTAAATATTCAGTTGACAACGAAACATTAGTTTGTGTAGCGGATAACGGTTCTACAGACGGGTCATCAGAATGGGTTGCCGAAAACTTCAAAGATGTAAAACTTATAAAGCTGGACAAAAACTATGGATTTGCCGGTGGATATAACCATGCTTTAAATCAGGTAGATGCCAAATACTATGTATTGTTGAATTCAGATATTGAAGTTACAAAAAACTGGCTCCAACCGCTTGTAAGCTTTATGGATAGCAATCCCGATGTGGCATCTTGTCAGCCAAAAATACTTTCATATTATCAGAAAGATCATTTTGAACACGCCGGTGCGGCAGGATGTTTTATCGATAAATACGGTTATCCATTCTGCCGTGGACGAATCATAAACAGAGTTGAAAAAGATTCCGGACAATATGATTCGCAGATTAACGTATTCTGGTCAAGCGGAGCTTGCATGGTAGTAAAGAGTGAAGCATGGAAAAAGTGCGGTGGCTTCGATGCTGATTTTTTTGCTCATATGGAAGAAATCGATTTGTGCTGGCGTTTTCAAAAAGCCGGATATCGCGTATGCTTCCTGCCTGATTCGGTGATTTATCATATCGGAGGTGGAACACTTTCATATAACTCCCCGGTAAAAACATATCTTAACTTCAGAAACAGCCTTTTTCTCCTTTATAAAAATCTGCCGGACAATAAATTACATACAATATTGTTTATCAGAAGAATACTGGACGGACTGGCAGCAATTTATTTTCTCATGCAAGGCAGTTTTAAAAGTGTCAGGGCCGTATGGAAAGCTCACATGGATTATTACAAAGCGCTGGATGAACTGAGAGAAAAAAGAAAAATCGTAAGGAAATTAGAAATCAACCAGAATGAAGATTGTGTATTGAACAAGAGTATAGTTTTTGAGTTTTATGTTAAGGGCAATAAAACTTATAAGAGCCTTACACCGTAAAACTGACTAAAATGAAAAAATATCAGATGATTGTATTTTTTTCCATAGTACTCACAATTTACTCACTTGTAAATATTTATCTGTTTTATAAAGGATATAAAGCACTCCCGGGTCTTCAAAAAAACAGGTTTCTCTATTCAATTACATTTTTTTTTCTTGCGGTACTATTTATTGTAGCAAAGATTCTTGAATCAAAACATTCCTCTGTTATAACAGATATTCTGAATATTGTGGGAGGGTTCTGGCTGGCTTTCATGCTATACGGTTTTTTGTTTTTTCTTCTGTCTGATATCATTTTGCTGATACTGAGAATCCCCGGTATTATCAGAGGTGATAACATTTTATTGTTCAGAAAATGGTCATTTATAATCATAGCCTCTGCATCTTCTTTGCTGATAATCGGGGGATTTATAAATGCAATAATACCGGTCACGAGAGAATATAACATCACTATAAATAAACCGGCAGGACAGGTTAAAACACTGCGTATAGCAGCAGTGTCGGACATTCATCTCGGAAGCATTATAAGAAAGAGAAGTCTGAAAAAAATGTCAGGCATGATAAAAGATATGAAACCAGATCTTGTTTTACTGCTTGGAGATATTGTCGATGGCGAAATTGGTCCGGTTTTAAGAGGCGATCTTCTGCAATACTTTACCTGGCCAAAATGTGCAGATGGTCTTTATGCAATTACCGGTAACCACGAATTTATTGGTGGTGCAAGTCGTACTATTCCTTATATTGAGAGTAAAGGTATAAGAATATTAAAAGATGAAATGGTAACTCTTGAAGGTGGAATTCAACTCATTGGAAGGATCGACAGGGATTCATACCGTTTTTACCGTAAAGAAAGGTTGCCTTTGGGTGAACTAATGAAACAGGCAGATACTGCAAAGCCAGTTATTCTGCTTGACCATCAGCCATTCCATCTTGATGAAACTGCAAAATATGGCATTGATCTGCAGCTCTCCGGACATACGCATAACGGCCAGATGTGGCCCCTTAATTATGTAACCCGGATGATTTATGAATTGAGCTACGGCTACCTGAAAAAAAGAAATACCAGTTTTATTGTCTCATCGGGATATGGCTTGTGGGGACCAAGAGTCAGATCGGGAAGCAGGCCTGAAGTCTTGTTAATCAACATAAAGTTTACCGGAGCTGAAATTGAATTAAAATGACATTTACAGAAGATCGTAAATCTTCTCAAGTCTGATTCCTCTAGAACCTTTAATAAGTATTGTGTATCCTTTTAATGGCTCACTTTTAAGGAATTCTATCAATTTATCTACATTTTGAAATGCTTTAAAGCCTGATTTCAAAGACATTTTGTGGAATACAGGACCAACAAGAAGGACCTTTTCGGTTACGGCTGACTGAAGCAAATTCAATACTTTTAGATGTTCTTCTTCGCTCTTATCTCCAAGTTCAAGCATATCTCCGAGGACAACAGCTTTATGGTCAGCTTTTATTGCCGAAAAAGAGTCAAGTGCCAAACCCATACTTGTAGGATTGGCGTTATAAGAGTCGCAAATAAGAGTATTGATTTTTGTGGTCTTAATCTGTGATCTGTTATTGGCAGGCTGATACTTTTCAACAGCCTCAACAATATCGTTAATCTCAACACCGAGGAACAGACCTGTAGCCACGGCTGCTCTGACATTTTCAAGATTATAGCTGCCAAAGAGGTTGGTGGTTATATTATAGGTATGATGAAGGTATTTAATTGATATTTTCAGATTAAGATCAGATGGCATCGGATCAACCAAAAGATCAATCCCCGTAGGGTCAGAAAAGGGAACGGCCCTGTTAATAAACCTGAAAATTTTTTCAGTGAGCAGAGGATCTTTGTCGTTATACAGCGCAATCCCGTTCACCTTACGAAGATGTTCATATAGTTCTGTTTTAGCTTTTGCAACACCATCTGAAGATCCAAATCCTTCAATATGTGCATTGCCAATGTTTGTAATTATTCCATAATCAGGTTTTGCAACAAGACATAAAGTTCTGATTTCACCAATATGACTCGCTCCCATTTCTATGATCAACATTTCAGTGTCGGATGGAGCAGACAGAATAGTTAGAGGAACTCCAATGTGATTATTCAGGTTTCCCTTTGTAAAATGGACCTTTAACTTTCTGGAAAGTATGACGGCTAGCAACTCTTTCGTTGTTGTTTTACCATTTGTCCCGGTTATGGCAAGTACGGGAACATTCAACTGTTTCCTGTAGTGTGAGGCCAGCGCCTGCAGTTCAAACAGACAGTCATCAACAAGTATAGTGTTATCTGTTTCATACAGAGGATCATCTATAACTGCACACGAAGCTCCACGGACCAGAGCTTCAGAAGCAAATTTATTTCCGTTATAATGATCACCCCATAATGCAAAAAAAAGCTGACCTTTTCCAACTGTACGGGAATCAGTTGATATACCAGTTGATTCTTTAAAAAGGTTAAATAGCAGTTCAGTTTTCATTTTCGTAAAAAAATGGGGGTGTTGAAAAAGTCCTTTTTCAACACCCCCTAATATTTTCAGAGAAACATATTCTATAAACCGGAAGGACTTCCAACTCTGATCATAGCACACCTGAAACCGATATCGTCGCGACTGCTTTCCTGATCGAGGAATCTTCTGGTGGATGGATTAAGCCAATAGGCTCTGTCTCTCCACGATCCGCCTTTATATACGCGAGCATTATCATTAATAAGTGTTACAAAATCATTGGCACTCGGGTTAGTATCCTGTGAATACATTCTAAGAGATCCTTTTTTCCCATCTTCAGTTTTATAATCATCGCCTCCTCCGTTAGGTATAGCTGACTGAAGATCGCCGTCCCTGTAGTTTCTGTAATCGCCCTTCTGATAATTATATCTGTTTGCCACATCAGCATCCTTTACGGTATCGATAATTAAACGTCCGAGTTTATCTTTAGTTACAACCGAACCATTTGCGTCGCGTTTAAGATCAGTAAAGACATTCCCTCTGAAAGGATTAAAACCATCAACATCTTCAGATGTCATGGGACGATATACATCCTGTACCCATTCATTGACATTGCCGGCCATACAGTAAAGTCCGTAATCATTTGGCCAATATGATTTTACATCAACAGTAATACTCCCATTGTCGTTCAGACTTCCTGCCACACCCATAAGGTCGCCTCTTCCCCGAACAAAGTTTGCCATCATCTGACCTCTGTTCTTTTTTGATGAATTTCTTACATTATGCCCATCCCACGGATAAATTCTTCTTTCATAAATTCTCTCTTCAAAAGTATTGCCTCTGAGAGCATAAGCAGCAAATTCCCATTCAGCTTCAGTAGGAAGCCTGTAACTGGGAAGAAGCACACCATCTTCAAAGTTTGTCCGGCGTTCTGTCTGATTGGGATTCAGACTTGGGCGTAACTGATTTACAACACCTTCATACTGACCTGCCAGATATGCTTCGGTGTTAAAGTTCTTTTCATTTGACTGGTTCGGATCGGGGTTAAGTTCTCCTTCATCAATAAGCAATTGTTCATTTACCCTGTCTGTTCTCCAAAGACAAAAATCATTTGCCTTTACCCAGCTGACACCTACGACCGGATAATTATTATAAGAGGGGTGCCGGAAATAATACTGAACATATGGATCATTAAATCCCATCGGTGTTCTCCAGACTAACGTATCAGGCAATGCTCTTCTATACACTTCAGGATAATCTTTATAAACCCTCCGCAGCCAGAAAAGGTATTCCCGGTAGTCAACATTCTTAACCTCAGTTTCATCCATATAAAATGAAGATACCGTAACTGTTCTTGGTTTGTTGTTCCAATCAAACATTACATCCTGTGCAACCTGTCCCATTGTAAAACGGCCTCCCTCTATCAGAACCAGACCAGGACCTGTTTTCTGGTCAGCTCCAAGAGTAACTTCAAATCCGCCATTGTCTGGGTCATTATACCTCCATCCTGTAGAAGTTGAAACTTCATCTTTCCCCTTTTTCTTAAATATACAGGATGTTAAAAGCAAGACAGCAATTAAAACAACCGGTAAGGCTCTGAATTTATACATAACTCCTTTAGTTTTATGGCTTTTAAGAATATCCAAATATAACAATTTTTACTAAACTATTTTTTTACTCACCAAATATAACTACAATTTAGGGAAATTTATTGTTTTGATTGTATTTCTTTTTTCAACATTATTTAAACTAAATGCCAGTCCTGTTTGATGCAGAAGCGAAAATGGCAATAATTTATTCCCTGTAACAACATTAAACCGATAATTGTAAAAACCAGTGATTCTTCCTGCATTGAATGAGAACCCTGTTTGAATATCCAGGTTTTTTCCACTGTCACCTAAAACTACAGCATTAATTGCCAGATATTTACTTTCCATCGCTGCACCTGCCCCTCCATTTATGAATCCCCCTTGTATTTCTAAAAATGTAAGAGGCTGGATATTTATATTTTGCGATTTGCTAAGAGTGAAATCCTCTGACAAATGGATGAGAAGTTTTCTTTTTAATCTTTCTACGGAATTGCCTGAGGAAGACATATCAGGTTCAGCAAGGTGATTTATCGAGAATCCTCCGGAAAATTTTCCGGAAGTAACAAGAAATCCTGCTCCGATATCAAATACTGTTTTCCCTGATGATGTCAAAATTTCTGAGGAAGGAATTGAAACTCCTCCGAGCGGATCAATCTGATCAGGTAAAATTGCATTGCTAAAGTTATATCCCCGGTGGTAAACTGACCCTGAAAGTCCACCGTTTATAAATAGATCCTTACCGGCCTGCAAAAAATATGCATATGAGAATCCTCCCCTGATATCGTTAATAATGCCACCCAGATAATCATCTGAGAGATATAACCCTGCTCCCCCGTGCAACGACGAAAAATATGAATCATACGAAAAATAAACAGAATGGAGGTTATAATTGTTACCCGGATAAAAGTTAAGATATGACAATCTCAAAACCCCGTCACCACTGCTACCGGCAAGTGAAGGATTATTCATCATCATCATCTGATAACCCGGTCCGGGATCTGTCTCCTGACCAAAACAGGAAACAGATACAAGGAAAATGAATAAAACTAGAATTCCAGGGCGCAAAAACATATTAAAAATTACTGCAATATCAACGTAATGATTTCGTTATTATTATCTTATCCGAAACATAAAAAAAACAAAATAAACTAGCAAACAAGAAGCACATTTCTATCTTTGTCACAACAATGAAAAGCATTTTTCAAATATTGATATCCCTGTTGCTGTTATCTGTCAACATATGTGCTCAGAATTCCAAAGATAGTTATTCTTCGACTTCCAAACTCTCAGAAGGTTTATGGTTCAAGATTGCTGTAACTTCTGACGGAATTTACAGGATCGATTATTCAAAGCTAAAACAGCTCGGTTTGGAAAACCCGTCCAATCCAAGGATTTTTGGCAACAACTCCGGCCAGTTATCATATTATAATGATGCGCCGAAACCCGACGATCTGAAAGAGCTGTCAATTCTTACTTATACCGGAAGTGACGGCATTTTCAATGAGGGAGATTATCTCCTTTTCTTCGCAAAAGGTACAGGCAGATGGATTTATAATGAAAGTACAAATTCATATGATTATCTTCATCACAATTATTCCGACACAGCATTCTATTTTCTGACTTCCGGACCGGCTCCGGGTAAAAAGGTTGTAGCTTCCATAGAACCTGACCAGCCTGCTGATTACTATTCTTCTGCATCGGATGCTTTATTTATTCACGAACAGGATATGGTTAACCTTATTCAATCCGGAAGAGAGTGGTTTCAAGAGATTTCAACAATTCATCTCAACCCTGGTTTCACAGAACTTTTAACTTCCGAAAATATAAAATATAATATCAGGGTTGCCGCAAGGGCATCTGTCCCTACTATATTCAGATTATATGATGGAAATTTGCTTGAAAAAAGCATTCAGGTAGATGGAGTCAATCTTTATGATTATACCGGAACATATGCCCAGATAACTGATTCGGCAGGTTCATTTCAACCCTCCTCATCATCTCCGGAATATGACCTGACATTTTATAATAATGGTGAAACAGGATCTCATGGATGGCTTGACTGGATAACACTTCAGGGAAGAAGATCAAATTCATTTTCCGGTTCAGAGATGCAGTATATTGATTCAAAGTCCATGGCTCCGGGCAGAATAACGGGGTTTACAATCAGGAGTACCAATAGTAATGCTATAATCTGGGATATTACTGATCCATTGAATGTTAAGCAGATTCAATATACCAGCGACGGAACTAATATCAGCTTTAAAAGTGCAACGGATACACTTAAGACATTTATCGCTTTTACGACAGACAATGCTATCGTGCCTCTGATTAAACCGTCTGCAGTTCCGAATCAGGATCTCCATGCATCGTCATCTGCCGATATGATTATTATTACTCACCCGTTATTCAAAGCTTATGCTGAAAAACTGGCAGATATTCATCTGAAACACGATGGCCTGATTTCCCAGATTGTAACTACTGAACAGATATATAATGAGTTTTCAGGTGGTATACCTGATATTGTGGCTATAAGAAATTTTCTGAGAATGAAGTATACAAAGCAGTTAGCCAGCACTCATCCTTTGAAATACCTGCTGCTCTTAGGGGATGGTTCTTATGAAAATAAAACACCACCACCTAACAATCCCAATTTCATTCCCACTTATCAGTCTCAGAATTCTAATATTATTGTTTCATCTTTTACATCTGATGATTTCTATGGTTTGTTAAATGACGGGGATGGAGAAGCGGATGGTACACTGGATATTGGAATCGGTCGTCTGCCGGTTTCTGATACTATACAGGCAGGCATAGTCCTTTCAAAGATTAATAGATACCTCGATCCTGTAAATATGGGTGATTGGAAAAATGTGATATGTCTTACAGCCGATGACGAGGACGGAAATACTCATATGATTGATGCTGAGGGCCTTGCAACAGTTCTTGATGACAGTGTTCCCGCTTATAATATTGACAAAATATATCTTGATGCTTTCCCACAGACAACCACTGTGAATGGGCAGTCCTATCCGGAAGTGAACAGAGCTATCACCGATCGCATTAATTCAGGATGTCTTATTTTCAATTACACGGGACACGGGAACGAAAGTGGTCTGGCAGCAGAAAGGGTGGTTACAACTGAAGATATTAATTCCTGGAATAATGGTGGTAAACTCCCGCTTTTCATTACTGCTACTTGTGAATTCAGCCGTTTCGATAACATTGACATTAATTTGGCAACCAAGCAGATGACCGGAAAAACTTCTGGTGGGGAATTGGTGCTTCTGAATAAAAATGGAGGTGGCATAGCTTTAATGTCTACTACAAGAGTTGTATATTCTGCACCAAATTATGATCTTAACAGGAATATACTCAGCTGTGCTTTCAACCGTGACGAATCAGGCAATCCTCTGTGTCTGGGTGACATTATTAAGATAGCAAAAAACAACTCAGGATCAGGTCCGAATAAAAGAAATTTTACCCTGCTTGGAGATCCTGCTTTAAAACTTGCCTATCCGTATTATGGTAAAGTTATTACAGACTCTGTTAATAATGTATCTGTTTATGACAAGATTGACAGTCTGAAAGCACTTTCTCTTATTACTATTTCCGGACATATTGAAGATCCTCTCGGGAACAGATTGAATACTTTCAACGGAGTAGTTTCGCCACTTGTATATGATAAACCCAGTAAAATAAAAACTCTTGCTAACGACGGCGGGGTGAGTATGACTTTCGACCTTAGAAACAATATTCTTTTCAGTGGTAAAACAATAGCTAAAAACGGCAGATTTAAATTTACTTTTATAGTTCCAAGGGATATTGATTATTCATTCGGCACAGGAAAAATCAGCTATTATGCTGACGACGGCAGTAAAGATATGAACGGGAGTTTCGACAATATAGTTGTTGGAGGATTCTATAAAACTCTTGTTACCGATAATGAAGGTCCGGATATTAAATTATATATGAACGACACCCTCTTCAAAAACGGTGGATTAACTGACAGTAATCCGATTCTCCTGGCAGTTTTGTATGATCAGGGGGGCATTAATACCACTGGATCAGGGATAGGACACGATTTAACCGCATACCTTGATAATGAATCTAACAATTCTTTTGTCCTTAACAGTTATTTTGAAGATGATTTTGATAATTATATGAAAGGTAAGATTAAATATAATCTCACAGGTTTGAGTGAGGGCAGTCATACGCTTACGTTAAAAGCCTGGGATAACTTTAATAACTCTTCGGAGAAAACGATTTCTTTTCAGGTGGTAACAGGTGGAAAGTTCGTGATCAGGAACCTTCTTAACTATCCTAATCCATTCACCAGCCAGACAAATATCAGTCTGGAGCATAACAGACCCGACAATGAGTTGGATGTTACAGTTAATATCTATACTATTGATGGAAGAATAATTAAAATCATAAAGGCAAAAGCAGAGCCGACCGGTTATACTCTGCCGCCTCTGGTCTGGGACGGGAATGACGAGGGAGGAAGAAAAGTCGGAAGGGGGATGTATCCATATTCGGTTACTGTTATTACCGGAAAGGGAGAGATGGCGAGGGTCTCCGGCCGAATGATCATTTTGTGATAATTACACAATATTAAGGTAGAAAAATAGTTTTATATTTGTAAATTCGTAAAATGTTAAAAATCATTATGAATAAAAAGAGAGCTGCAGCACTATCATTCCTTATAGCCCTTTCGGGAACAACATTACTATTTTCTCAGCAGAGTTCGGGAACACTTAACGCTATACAGACTGTTGTCCCATTCCTTATGATTGCTCCCGATTCGAGAGCCGGAGGTATGGGAGATGCAGGTGTTGCAACATCACCTGATGTTTACAGCCAGCATTGGAATCCTGCAAAATTTGCTTTTATCGATGGAAATGGCGGAATAGGTATATCTTATTCTCCCTGGCTCAGAAATCTTGTTCCTGATATTAATATCGCATATCTTGCAGGTTATAAAAGAATCGACTCCAAACAGGTTTTATCAGCAAGTCTTTTGTATTCTTCACTGGGTGATGTGCCGTTTACCGATGAATTTGGAAATCTGCAACGTAACTTTAATCCTAATGAATTTGCTCTCGATGCAGGATATTCAAGAATGTTTACTGAACATCTTTCAGGAGGAATCGCTTTCAGATTCATTTACTCCAACCTGACAGGAGGAACTTACTCCGGTGGGGTTGCTACTAAACCCGGAACATCATTTGCAGCGGACATTTCCGGATATTACCAGAAGAAAATCAGCATTCTGAATAAAGACGGACAACTTGGATTTGGACTTAATTTCTCGAATATCGGAGCTAAAATGAGTTATTCATCAGCTCAGACAGCTGATTTTATTCCGATGAATATGAGACTTGGAACATCTGCCACAGTTAACCTTGACAACTATAATAAAATAACGGCATCAATAGATCTTAATAAACTTCTTGTTCCGACGCCTCCAATTTATAGCAGCACAAATCCTGACAGCATCATTAAAGGTAAAAATCCGAATGTTTCTGTACCGGTTGCAATATTTCAATCATTTTATGATGCCCCCGGAGGATTAAAGGAAGAATTGCATGAAATAACCTATTCTTTCGGACTTGAATATTGGTATAATAATCAGTTTTCTCTCAGGGGCGGCTATTTTTATGAAGATCCAACCAAGGGCAACCGGAAATATTTTACTGCAGGGGCAGGATTCAGACTAAAAGCATTTACACTTGATTTCTCATACCTCATGCCGGTTGCACAGAATAATCCTCTGGCTCATACTCTGCGGTTTTCACTCGCCTGGGATTTCAATTCTCTCAGAAATGCCAACAGATCGAAGGGATGAGCATCAGAATTGGGCAGGGAATTGATTTTCACCAACTTAAAACAGGACTGGAATTATGGCTTGGAGGTGTGAAAATACCTTCTGAAAAAGGTTGTGTGGCTCACTCCGACGGTGACGTTCTCCTGCATGCAATTTGTGATGCGCTTCTTGGTGCTGCCGGATTAAAGGATATTGGATATTATTTTCCGGATAATGATATCAACTATAAAAATATCGACAGCAAAATATTACTTAAGAACACGTTTGACCTGATCAGTCAAAAAGGATACAGTGTCAATAATATAGATACTACAATATGCCTGGAGAAACCTAAAATATCTCCATTTATTGAGGATATGAAAAAGGCTATATCAGCAATTGTTGAAATACAGCCTTATGATATAGCAGTCAAAGCCACAACAACAGAAAGACTCGGATTTACCGGCAGAGAAGAGGGAATTGCCGCACTGGCAGTTGTTCTTATTACAAAATAAAGAACTTTACCTGATCATTTATCAAAATTTTTATCCTTATGAAAAGCATTATCAATTAGTTTGTCATCTGCAATATATGGTATTGTAACCTTTAATTCCGGAGTTCTTTCCATTTCTCTTTTCAAAGTGAATAATGCTTCACTGTTCCGTGCCCAGCCACGACGGGCAATTCCATTGTTGACATCCCAATGCAGCATCATCCTGAGTTTATTTTCAGTTTCCGGAGTACCATCAAGAAATAAACCAAACCCGCCATTTATAACTTCACCCCAACCTACTCCTCCTCCATTGTGCAACGATACCCATGTGGCACCACGGAAGGAATCACCGATTACATTCTGAACAGCCATATCGGCTGTAAATTTGGAACCGTCATAAATATTTGAAGTCTCTCTGAAAGGCGAATCGGTTCCCGATACATCGTGATGATCTCTCCCTATTATGACCGGCGCTGTTATTTCACCTTTTGATATCGCATTATTGAATGCTGATGCAATTTCCATTCTGCCTTCAGCATCAGCATAGAGAATGCGGGCCTGAGAACCAACTACCAGATTGTTTTTGCCTGCTCCCTTAATCCAGTTAATATTGTCAGTCATCTGTTGCTTTATCTCCAAGGGCGATTTTTTTATTAATTTCCCGAGTGTCTCAATGGCAATTTTGTCAGTCACTTCAAGGTCATAAGGTTCATTTGAACAGCAAACCCATCTGAACGGTCCAAATCCGTAGTCGAAACACATAGGCCCCATAATATCCTGGACATAAGACGGATATCTGAATTCACCATTGGGTTTAAGAACATCTCCGCCTGCTCTTGAAGCCTCCAGCAGGAATGCGTTGCCATAATCAAAAAAATATGTCCCTCTGGCAGTATGCCTGTTTATCGCTTCCACCTGCCTCCTTAATGATTTTCTGACAGCATCCTTAAACTTCCCGGGATTTTCAGACATCATGCTGTTTGATTCTTCAAAACTTAATCCTGCAGGGTAATAGCCACCTGACCATGGATTATGAAGAGAAGTCTGGTCAGAACCCAGATCCACAAAAATGTTCTCATCTGCAAATTTTTCCCAAAGGTCAACTATATTACCTTCGTACGCTAATGAAATAATAATTTTAGCTGAAGTTGCTTCCCTGACCCGTTTAACAAGTTTATTCAAATCCAAAAAAACCTCATCGACCCAACCCTGGGAATACCTGGTTTTCAGAGCCTTCGGATTCACCTCGGCAACCACCGAAATTATGCCGGCAATACCTGCTGCCTTAGGTTGAGCCCCTGACATTCCACCAAGACCGGAAGATACAAATAGTTTGCTCATTCGGGAATTTAGTTTATTATCGATTATCCTGGCTGCATTAAGAATTGTAATCGTTGTACCATGAACAATACCCTGAGGTCCGATATACATATATGAACCGGCGGTCATCTGACCATATTGTGAAACTCCTAATGCATTAAATTTTTCCCAGTGATCCTGGGAAGAATAATTCGGGATTACCATTCCGTTTGTTACCACTACTCTTGGAGCATCTTTCGGCGAAGGAAAAAGACCGAGAGGATGTCCGGAATAGATCACAAGTGTCTGTTCATCACTCATCTCCGAAAGATATTTCATCGTTAACAGATACTGGGCCCAGTTCTGAAATACAGCTCCGTTACCACCATATGTTATAAGTTCGTGAGGATGCTGAGCAACAGTAATATCGAGATTATTGGAGATCATCAGCATTATAGCTGCCGCTCCTGAGGACTGGTGGGGAAAATCATTAATATGGCGGGCTTTAATCTCATAACCGGGTCTGAACCGGTACATATATATTCTTCCATAATTTGCCAGTTCCCCGGCAAATTCCTTTGCCAGAATAAGGTGAAATCTTTCAGGGAAATATCTCAGGGCATTCTTGATTGCGAGCCTCTTTTCTGCGTTATTCAATATATCTTTTCTCTTTGGAGCGTGATTAATACTCTGATCATAGGATTTTAACGGAGGAAGTTCTGAAGGAATTCCTTCACTCACCATTTTTTTAAATTCAGCTGTGGTCATGATCTAACATTGAGAATTATAATGTAAAGGTAGGAGTTTTTCAGGAATGTAGACCCATCTGCCGCTTCACGGCATCTCCCCCATAGGGGCGATTTAATCCGTCCATTTAGTGGAATTGCAATTATAAGTAAATTTTCCTTCCCCCCGGGGGAGTGCCCGAAGGACGAGGGGGTTGCAATGCAGAGAAAGATCTGTGTAGATATTATCACCAAAAAAGCTGACCCATATGGCGTCAGCTTTCTTTATTATATAGGGTCTTCTACAGGTGACCTTCTTTTATTATCTCATCGTCAACCAGAATTCGTCCGCAATATTCACATACGATTATCTTCTTTCTCGATTTAATATCAAGTTGCCTCTGAGGAGGTATCTGATTAAAACAACCACCGCAGGCATCCCTCTGAACCGGTACAACGGCAAGGCCATTTCTGGCATTTGATCGTATCCTTTTATAAGCAGTAAGTAATCTTTCTTCAATGATTGCCTCAACTTTTTCAGATTTTTTATAAAGACCCTCTTCCTCTTTCTGAGTATCTGAAATGATTTCATCAAGTTCAGATTTTTTGTTTTCAAGATCTGACTTGCGGTCGGCAAAAGTAGCCTCCGAATCGGCAATAACCAATTTCTTTTCTTCAATCAGAAAATTGAACTCTTTTATTTTCTTATTGAACAGTTCAATTTCAAGATTTTGATATTCAATTTCCTTGGAAAGCGAATCAAATTCCCTGTTATTACGGACGTTTTTTTGCTGCTCTTCATATTTTTTTATCAGGGCTTCAGCATCGGTAATCTCATTTATCTTCTTTAAAACCGATTTTTCAAGGTTTCCTACTTCGTCTTTAAGATTCCCTAATCTTGTCTCAAGTCCTGCTATCTCATCTTCCAGATCCTGTACTTCCAGAGGTAATTCCCCTCTAAGTGTCTTAATTTTATCTATTTCTGAATCAACTAATTGTAAACTATATAATGCTCTTAATCTTTCCTCAACTGAAATTTCAGACTCATGTGATTTTGCTTTTTCCATCTTTAAAATAATTTATCGGATTCGTATTTATTTCTGAAAACCGGACTGCAAATTTAGGGAATTTTTTATTAATTAGGTCTTTTAAAATTTCTGCTGAGAATTTTTCAGTTTCAAAATGTCCGGCATCCACAAGCAGTATTTTATTCTCTGAACTGAAAAAATCATGATATTTAATATCAGCAGTTAAAAATGCATCGGCCCCGGAGTTGATGGCCAGGTTGATCAGAGATGCACCCGATCCCCCGCAAAGTGCCAGTTTTTTTACCGGTCTTCCCGTCAGTTTTGAATACCTGACACCTTCAGCTTCAAAAAGCCTGGAAACAAGTTTCAGAAAATCATTTTCCGAAACCGGATCATGAAATTTACCGACACATCCTAATCCTACCTCAGTATTTTTGTTTTCAAGCAAGTAAAGATCATAAGCCACCTCTTCATAAGGATGAGAGACCAGAAGAGCCTCCAGTACATGGTCTTTAACATGAGACAAAAGTATAGTTTCAAAGCGGATCTCATTTTCAAAATGGATCTTTCCCTTTTCACCTCTGAAGGGTTTTGTCAGTTCATTCCCTCTGAAACTACCGGTTCCGGAAGTTATGAATCCACATCGATCGTAATTTCCAATAACGCCTGCTCCTGCCTCAAAAAGCGCGTTTCTCACTTCTTCCAGATGAGATTCCGGAATGTAGGTAACTAGTTTTAATAATCTGTTCCCGGATGGTGATAATACTTTAATTTCTTCCAGACCAATCTTTTCTGCCATCTTTCTGCTGACACCATTACCGAGTATATCGAGGTTAGTATGAGCAGTATATACCGCAATATCATTCTTTACAGCTTTATATATAATCCGTTCAGTATATGTCTTAACAGTCAGGCTTTTGACCGGATGGAAAATGAGTGGATGATGTGAAATCAAAACATCACATTTTTTGGCAATAGCTTCATCTATGACCTCCTCTGTAACATCAACTGAAGCAATGGCTGAATAAATCTCTCTTTCCGGTGAGCCGATCTGCAGTCCTGAATTATCATATTCTTCCTGAAATGACAATGGGACTTCTGAATCGAGATATGAACAAAGATCTTTTAGTTTCATGGCGTTTTTCTCATTACTCTGCGAACGTCGAAGCCCTCAACGAAGTCAATCCTCTGTGATTCTCTGTGAAAGTTCTTTTTTTGCCTCCCTAAATCACTCACCCAAGAGTGAGGGACTTAAATCATTCACATTTCAGCTTCACCCCCTTCTCTCCCGGGAGAAGGTGGTAAGAGGGGAAGAGGCCACAGAGCCACTTTACATATTATCTCTGATGTCGAGAAGCAGCGATTTTATTTTCTGAAGCGATTCGTTTATCTCATATTTATAATCTGTTTCAACCCATTTTTCTGATAGTCTCTTTTTGGCTCCGGAAAGAGTCATACCCTCCTCTTTTACAAGATGGTGGATAATCTTCAGGTTTTTTATGTCAGCCGGCGTAAAAAGTCTGTTGCCTTTTTTGTTTTTCATGGGTTTGAGAACATCGAACTCATTTTCCCAGAAACGTACAGTAGAAACCGGGATTTCCAGCATTTCAGCTGCTTCCCCTATTGAATAGTAGAGTTTTTCAATTTTTTTTTCTTTATAAGGCATACCATTTATTTATATGAGATTTCATATGCTATATATCTTATTATCTGACATAAGTAACAAGGTAGATATCCCAAATCGTTATTGTGCAAAAAAAATCCTAATCAAACGACTGACCGGTTTTAGATGCAATCTCTATCATTTTTTCGTATTCTGCCGCACTGAGATCTTCGAAATAATAATTTACCGGATCGACATTCACCCCATTCAGCTTGATTTCATAATGAAGATGGTTGGCGACCGACATTCCGGTACTTCCCACAAAACCTATGATATCTCCCCTCTGGACCTTCTGGCCTACTCTTACATTGAAATTGCTCAGATGTGCATAAATACTAATATATCCGAAACCATGATTAATAATTATATGTTTACCAAGTCCTCTTTGTGATGATGATATATCAACAACGGTTCCATTTCCGGTGGCATAAACGTCGGTTCCGAGGGGAGCTGTGAAATCCATACCGTAATGAAACTTACTGATCTTGTAGAAGGGATGAATTCTCCAACCGAACCCTGAAGCAGTCCTTGTCAGATCTTTATTGGAAATCGGAATAATTGCCGGAACTGATCTGAGCATATCTTCTTTATTTTCTGCCAGCTTAACAAGATTCTCAAAAGATTTTGACTGGACAACAACCTTTTTCCGGATCTTGTCGAGCCTGGTTGCAGTTTCAATAACCAGGTTGGAATTATTATAACCTTCGAGAGCCTCATACCTGTTGACACCTCCGATTCCTCCCTCCCTCAGGGTAGAAGGGATCGGTTCGGCATCAAAAATGCTTCTGTACAGATTGTCATCGGTTTTCTGAAGATCTTCCAGTACACTTTCAACATTTGCCATCTCCCTGTGTATAAGGTCATACTGAATAGTCATCTGCTCAACCTCACGTTTAAGGGCTTTTTCTTTTGGAGAATCGAAAAAGGAGGCATAAATGACCCAGTAAATTAAAGCAATTACAAGTGACCCTATAAAATATGCAAGGAACCTGAGAAACATAGCTTTTATACCAAGTCGTACTTTGTCGAAACTCAGAGAATCCGGATCAAACTTATATTTTGTCGGTGCCATAATTTGCAAAGATAATCAATTCTAAAAAATAAGAAACTGCTATCCTATCCGGATATTAAGATGGCTGAAAATGAAAGGAGGGAAAAACTATCTGAGTATTGACTTCGATTCAAATGCCTGGATCATGTCTTTATATTCCTCGACACTTACATCGTTATTAAAGAAATTAACAGGATTTTTATGTGCTCCAAATTGCTCAACCTGATAATGCAGGTGAGGACCTGAAGAGAGACCGCTGCTCCCGCTTATTCCTATAAGGTCACCTCGTTTAACATTCTGACCTGAGGTAACTTTTATATCACTAAGATGACCATACACTGTCTGAAGACCATAGCCATGATCGATAACAATACAGTTTCCGAATCCCCCCGAGTTCCATCCCGATTCAATAACTGAACCATCGCCGGTAGCATATACCTCCGTACCATAAGGAACTTCAAAATCCTGTCCGTTATGCATTCGCGGAGTTCCCAATACCGGGTGAATTGTTCTCCACTTGTATCCGTCACCAAGTCTGAAATTTACACTCACCGGACTTATTCCCGGAAAATGATCCATCTCTCGTTTCCATTCGGACGACATTTCAGTAATTGAATTAAAGGATTCCTTCTGTACGGTTGCCCTGACTTTTATCTCATCAATTTTTGATTTGTATTCAATAAGAAGATCTGAGTTCATATATCCTTTAAGATCTCTGTATCTGTCAACTCCTCCAAATCCCGCTTTCCGGTATGATTCAGGGACACTGTCCATGTCAAGTATCGGCCGGTAACGTCTGTCATCGGATAGCCTTAAACCGTTAAGAACTGAAATTGAATTATCGAGCTCTCTTCCGATAAGTGAATATTGAAGTTTAAGATTTTCAATCTGCTGACTGAGCAATTTTTCTTTTGGAGAACCAATCGTGTTTTCAATGAAAGTGCCATAGATGGTTGCTGCAATAACTGAGCCTGCAAACCACAGAATAATATGCAAAAGCTTTTTCTTCCAGTGCCACCTTACCTGCTTATATTGCAGATCTGATAAATCAAGAACGTATTTCCGGGTTCGTAACAAAAGGCAAGAGGTTTTTTAAATTTTATTTTGCAATATGACAAATCTAAATCAAATAAACTAATTTTACAAGCTAATTTTTATAGTGAATATTTAACACTCTGATAGGTATTTAACGTATATCATATTTAAAATGTTACATTTTTTCAAAATGATTGTTGAACCTTAATTCGTTTTTGACAAAAACCTAAATAACATGAATTCACAGGAACTGAGGCAGTTGTTTTTTAAATTTTTCGAGTCCAAAGGACATATTATCGTGCCTTCAGCGCCAATGGTGGTTAAAAATGACCCAACGCTAATGTTTACAAATGCAGGGATGAACCAGTTCAAAGACATATTTCTCGGGAACAAGCAACCGGTAAACAGAAGAGTTGCAAACTCACAGAAATGCTTAAGAGTATCCGGAAAACATAATGATCTTGAAGAGGTTGGGAACGATACTTATCACCATACAATGTTTGAAATGCTTGGCAACTGGTCGTTTGGCGACTATTTTAAAAAAGAAGCGATAGAATGGGGTTGGGAGTTGCTGGTAAAAAGGCTCGGGATCCCACAGGACAGGATATATGCAACAATATTTGAAGGGAGTCCTGAAGACAATGTACCAAAAGATATTGAGGCTTTAGCCTGCTGGAAAAAATGTTTTTCAAATCCTGAAGGAAGGATTATTGAGGGAACAAAAAAGGATAACTTCTGGGAGATGGGAGAAACCGGTCCATGCGGCCCGTGTTCTGAAATACATGTCGATATACGGGATGATGAAGAAAGGAAGAAGATTCCAGGGAAAGATCTGGTTAATAAAGGTCATCCTCAGGTGATTGAAATATGGAACCTTGTCTTTATCCAATATAACCGCCGCGCTGATGGAGTTCTCGAACAACTTCCTTCGCAGCATGTCGATACAGGCATGGGATTCGAAAGGCTCTGTATGATCGTCCAGGGTAAAAAATCGAATTATGAGACTGATATTTTTCAGGATGTCATCAGGGAAATATCTTCAATTACAGGTAAGGCATATGGTGTTAACGAAAAATGGGATATTGCTCTCAGGGTTGTTGCCGATCATCTGAGAGCCGTTTCTTTCTCTATTGCTGATGGCCAGCTTCCTTCAAATAACAAAGCAGGTTATGTTATAAGAAGAATACTCAGGCGTGCTGTCAGATATGGTTACAATAACCTGGGCATTGAAGAACCTTTTATGTTTCGATTGGTTCCGGCCCTTGCTGCTACAATGGGTAATCAGTATCCTGAACTTCAAACAGGTAAAGAGCAGATTGCGAAAATAATTTTTGAGGAAGAAACTGCTTTTCTTAAAACTCTTGGCAAAGGGTTGAAAATGATTGAAAAGAGGATCGGTGATCTGAGAAATGAGAATAAAAATGTCCTGCCTGGAAAAGTTGCTTTTGAAATGTATGATACCTTTGGATTCCCGGTCGATCTCACACAGCTTATTCTGAAAGAAAATAATATGCATCTCGACATGAAAAGCTTTGAAGAAGAGATGAAGAACCAGAAGAATCGTTCCCGTGAAGATGCCTCAGTTGAGGCTGCTGACTGGACAGTTCTGAGAGAAATTGATGAAACGGAATTTACCGGTTACAGGAAAACCGAAGATGATGTGTTTATAACAAAATACCGCGGTATCAAAGTAAAAGGGAAAGAACGTTTTCAGCTTGTATTTAATAAAACTCCCTTCTATGCTGAAGCCGGTGGTCAGACTGGAGACAGCGGGTTTTTATCGTCTGGAAAAGATAAGGTATCTATAACTGACACCATTAAAGAGAATAATCTGATAGTACATATTACCAATAAATTGCCTGCTGATATTACTTCAGTTTTCAAAGCTTCAGTCGATCATGAAAAACGTTTGATGACTGCAAATAATCATACAGCTACTCACCTGATTCATTTTGCGTTACGCGCTGTTCTTGGAAAACATGTGGAACAAAAAGGCTCTCTGGTGTCTTCCGATCGTCTTCGTTTTGACTTCAGTCATTTCAGCAAGATGACCAGAGAAGAATTATCAAGGGTGGAAGAGCTGGTAAATAAGATGATCAGGGATAATTATGTCGGCAGGATAACTGAAGGAGTTTCGATGGATAAGGCAAAATCAATGGGTGCACTAGCTCTTTTTGGTGAAAAATATGGCGATAGCGTAAGAGTTGTTGAATTTGGTGAATCGATAGAACTCTGCGGTGGAACTCACGTCGAAGCTACCGGAAACATCGGCATTGTTAAAATTGTATCCGAAGGAGCTATAGCGGCAGGAATAAGAAGAATTGAAGCTGTAACTGCCTTGAAAGCTGAAGAATATATAAATGATAAACTAAAGACAGTTGAGGAAATTTCCTCACGCCTCAATAGCACCGGAAACATTATTGAAAGTGTCGAGAAACTTCTATCAGAAAATAATTCGCTTAAGAAGAGCGTTGAAAAATTCCGCATACAGTCAGCTACAATACGGCTCAAAGAACTTATTGACAAGACTGTCATTATAAATAATATAAAATTTGTCTCAGGAAAGGTGGAGACCGATACAACAGATGTACTTAAGAATATAGCTTATCAGTTAAGAATCGCTTCTGACAATACTGTGATGGTTATCGGATCAGAAAACGGGGGGAAAGCTAATCTGCTGGTTACGGTAACTGACGACCTTGTCATGGAGCGAAACATCAGCGCTGTCAGCATAATCAGGGAGATTTCAGGAGAAATTAACGGAAGCGGAGGCGGACAACCCTTTCTGGCAATAGCCGGAGGTAAGAATCCTGAGGGGATTCAGAACGCTATCCAAAAAGCAGCTGAATTCCTGAAAAATAACTGAGATTGACAAGAAGGACATCCCGAAAGAAGAGAGGGACCTCCCCTTCCATATCCGCTTTAACTTTTCCGGATAAAACCAGCAATAATAATTAGCTTAATTACTTTATTTAGTCGATATACTGGACCGTCGCCTTCTTCAATTCGAAATATATCTTAATACTCATTTTTTTAATGCATTGACTATCTGGTGTTTGTATTTATTCATATTATTAGTGTACATTCCCATTATTATTTGTTCGAAAAAAATCGTTAGACTTGCTTCCTTATTAAATCGTACTTATGATGGAAGTTAAAAGGACCTTTGATATAATTCAGTGGAATCTGGAAAAATATCCGCGTAATGATATGTACGGCGGGAAAAAAGACAGGGAATGGATAACCTATTCTACTGAAGAAGTGAGTAAATACGTGAACTGGGTCAGCTATGGTCTGCTTTCATTAGGTTATAAAAAAGGAGACAAAGTTGCTACTATTAGCGGAAACAAACCCGAATGGAATTTTATTGATATGGGTCTCGCCCAGACCGGACTAATTCATGTACCTATCTATCCGACAATCGGGACCGATGAGTATGAATATATACTTGAACACTCTGATGTCAAATTGATTATACTTGGCAACAAAACAATATATAATAAAGTAAATCCGATTTTAAATAAAATTCACAGTCTGAAAGACATTTATTCATTTGACCCTGTTGAAGGAGTAAAATCTTTTGATGAAATTGTGGAAGCTGGCAAACAAAATGCCGGCAAATTCCACGATGAACTTGAGAGGATAAAAGAGAGTATTAGACCTGAAGATCTTGTAACAATCATTTATACATCAGGTACCACCGGAAATTCGAAAGGCGTTATGCTTTCCCATAATAATCTTGTTAAAAATGCCATTACGACTTCAAAAGCCCATCATCTTGGATATGGGCACAGAGCTATCAGTTTCCTACCTCTGTGTCATGTTTATGAAAGGATGGTAAACTATCACTTTCAGTATAAAGGGATAAGTATATATTATGTTGAGAACATGGGTACAGTATCAGAAACAGTAAAAGAGATTAAACCACATATTTTCAATACTGTTCCCAGGCTGCTTGAAAAAATCTATGATAATATAATTGGAAAAGGACGTAACCTCCCCTGGATTAAAAAGAAAATATTCTTCTGGGCCGTCGACCTTGGATTGAAATTCCGGTTAAAAGGCAATTCGCAATTTTATAAATTCAGGCTTAAAATCGCCCGAAAGCTCATTTTCAACAAATGGCACGAAGCTCTCGGAGGAGAATTGCAGGTACTGGTTTCCGGAGGTGCCGCCCTTCAGTCGCGGCTTGAAAGAATATTCTGGGCAGCCGGGATTCCTGTCATTCAGGGTTACGGGCTTACGGAGACATCGCCTGTAATTTCAGTAAATCCATTAAGGATAGACGAAATAGGATTTGGAACTTGCGGGCCGGTTATTGAAGGTGTTGAAGTAAAAATAGCAGATGATGGTGAAATTCTGTGCAAAGGGGTAAATGTTATGATGGGCTACTATAAAGCGCCTGAACTTACAGCTGAAATGATAGACCATGATGGATGGCTTCATACAGGAGATATAGGCGTACTTGAAGAAGGCAAGTTTCTTCGGATAACCGACAGAAAAAAAGAGATGTTTAAACTAAGCGCCGGCAAATACATAGCTCCACAGACAATTGAAAATAAATTAAAAGAGTCATTCTTTATTGAGCAGGCTATGGTGATTGGTGAGAACCAGAAATTTGCAAGTGCCTTGCTTTCGCCGAATTTTACTTTCCTGCATGACTGGTGCTCAATACACAAAATCCAGTTCAGGGACAATAAGGAGCTGATTGAATTGGACGAAGTAATTGACAGATTAAATAAAGAGGTAAAGGAGGTAAATAAATCGCTGGGTGAATTTGAACAGATTAAAAGGTTCCGCATGGTGACTGAAGAATGGACTCCACAGACCGGAGAACTATCCCCTACACTTAAACTGAAAAGGAATTATCTCTTTAAAGAATATAAGGATATTATTCAGGAAATATATTTCAACGGAGAAAAAGAAATGAATATGTTGCTTAGAATCAAAAACGGCATAAACGGAGTACTTAAGAATCTGCCCAAGTTTTAAGCTTTTAAGTCATAGATACAGTTCTGCAAAAGCTGTATTGTCACTGGTATATTATAGCATTTAAAGTCTTTATTTGCATATGACGCACTTATTTTTGTAATTTTGAGGCTTTCAAACAAGTAATGAGAAAATTTTTCCCCGGAAGCTATTGTATCATCCTGTCTGGTATTGTTTTATTCCTTCTTTCATGTACGGCGGGATCGTGTTTCGAGGAAACAGAATCCTATCTGAAAGCATCATTTTACAGTAACACAAAGCTCACAGCTCCCGATAGTCTTACCCTCTTCGGATTAAACAATGACTCATTGATTTACAATAATACAGCCAATGTTCAACCAGCTCTGATACCATTGAATGCCTCGAAAGACAGCTGCTCTTTTGTCATTATTATTAACGGAGTCGCCGATACAATTGAATTCCGGTATACCAGTTACCCTCATCTTATTTCAAAAGAGTGTGGTTATACTTATTATCATCAGCTTGACACAGCTCTAAATAAACCTGGCTATCACGCTATTAAGAAAATTTATGTCAGTAACAAAACTATTACAAATTTAAATGTGGAGAACATTCGTATATTCTACTAGTATCATGTTTTTCCTGAATTGGACTCTTATTAACGTTCAGGCACAGGACACTATACCCATACCTCTTAAAGTAAAGGTTGGTCTGGAAGTGTCAGGTCCGGCCATTTATTATTCAGATAAAAATATTTTGAATGAAGAGGGGTATGTTTCTGTCGATCTCGATGAAAAGCATTCAGCAGTGCTTGCCGCCGGATATCTCAATTTCAAGTATTCACAATATAATTACACATATCTCAATCATGGAAGTTTTGTCCGGATAGGCATGGATTTTAATATCCTGAAACCTGACAAATCGAAAGGTAAATATTGGGCAGGTGTCGGATTGAGATATGGGTTAAGCCGTTTTATTTCTGAAACTCCATCCCTTGAGAAAGAAGATTACTGGGGCACAACATCTTCTTCTGTTGCTCAAAAGACAAACTGGGGGCATTTTGTTGAAGTTATTCCAGGTGTGAGAGCAGAAATTTTCAATCATTTCAGTTTAGGATGGTCAGTAAGCATGAGAATGTTGCTCCATACAAGTACCGGAAAAGATCTCAGACCGGTTTATTTTCCGGGTTTTGGCGATGGTACAAAAACCATCACAACGGGTTTGAGCTATTATATTGTCTGGAACATTCCATACAAAAAAATAAATGTAATACTTAAGAAAGAGGTTAAGGAAGAGCCTGAAGATAATGGAGATACTGATACCAATGATACAAATGGTTCTAATAAATCAAAGACCAATACCGGTACCGTACGTAATAAACAGCAGGGTAAAATCATTAACTGATATAGTTCGGAGAGAATCCCCCTGCCTCATATGAGTGGAATGGGAGCCAAAACGAAAATCAATGATTAATTATAACTTAGTTGGATTTCAGATTCCTGCTGCTGAAAATAAACAATCCGGTAAATGTCAGCAATCCATTCAACAGTAATAATTCAAATCCGAATTTATACCCGTTAAACAATACTACTGAATATTTACTGAGGAAGTAACAGGCGACCGGTGAAAAAATAGCAATAACCGGAGTAATCTTATCGTTAACTATTCTTTTTGTAAACAGCCCGAAGGAATATAGTCCAAGCAACGGGCCATAGGTATAACCTGCAATTGTAAAGAGCTTATCTATCACCGCTTTATCATTCAAAGTGCTGAATATAAGGACACTTACGAAAAAAACAAGAGCAATTGACAAATGTACTGTGTACCTGATCCTTGTTTTTGACTTTTCAGAGATACCTGTTCTGCTTTCGAGGCCTAAAAAATCGATGCTGACAGAAGTTGTTAATGATGTCAATGCCCCGTCTGCACTTGGAAATGCTGCAGAAATTATGCCTATAAGAAATACCACTCCTGCCACCGGTCCAAGGTAACCAATTGCGACCGTAGGGAAAATATCATCGCTTGAAGTTACATTCAGACCATTTTTTTGAACAAAGATAAGGAGAAGGGCTCCAAGAAATAAGAAAAGCAGATTTACCACAACGAGAATCCCGCTGAATGTGAACATATTCTTTTGTGCCTCCTTTATGTTCCTGCAACTGAGATTCTTCTGCATCATTTCCTGGTCAAGTCCGGTCATAACAATCGTGATAAAGATTCCGCTGAAAAACTGTTTCAGAAAAAATCTCGGATGCTGCCAGTCAGTTATAAATATTTTCGAGACCGGACTCTCTTTTACAATGGAAACCAGTTTAAATACAGGCACATGCAGATTCTTGCCTATATAAATTACAGACAGAATAACTGCCAGCAGCATAAAGGTTGTCTGCAGAGTATCGGTCCAGATTATTGTTCTGATTCCTCCTTTTAAAGTATAAAGAACTATAAGTGTAATAAATATTATAACATTAACCCAGAACGGAACATGCCATGCATCGAAGACAAAAATTTGCAGGACATTTATTACCAGGAACATACGTAATGAGGCGCCAAGTGTTCGTGACAATATAAAAAATCCTGCACCGGTTTTATACGACCAGAATCCAAACCGGTGTTCCAGATATGAATATATAGAGGTTAGTTTTAACCTGTAGTATAAAGGAAGCAAAACAAGCGCTATAACAAAATAACCAAAAAGGTATCCTAATACCACAACCATATAACTGAACTGTGTATCTTTTACCCATCCGGGGACTGACATGAATGTTACTCCTGAAAGTGATGCACCTATCATTCCATATGCAACTACAAACCAGGGAGATATCTTGTTCCCAATAAAAAATGACTGGTTGTCGGCTTTACGTGCCGTAAACCAGGTGACAGAGAATAATACCAAAGTATATAACAGAAAAATTCCAAGGATCAGGAAAGGTGGCATGTCAGAATCAATTAGGCTACAAGAATAACAAAAAGAATGGAAGACAAAAAATTCCCTCTCTGATTAATAACAACAGAAAATTGGACTAATTTTGTTCCAAAGTAATTAATCATGAGTTTTACCGAATTTCCTTCCAGGCTCCTCGAAAATGCCGTTAATGAATTTGCTTCTCTTCCAGGAGTGGGAAGAAAAACAGCTTTCAGGCTGGTAATGAATCTCTTAAGAAGAGATTCCGAAGAGGTAAGGAAATTCGGTGAGAGCATATTACGGCTTCATAATGAGATACATTACTGCAGAATCTGCAACAACATTTCAGATACTGAGATATGTAATATCTGCAACGATGAAAAGAGAGAGAGATCTGTAATCTGTGTGGTGGAAAACATACAGGATGTTATGGCGATTGAGAACACAAGGCAGTTTATGGGATTATACCATGTTCTCGGAGGGATTATTTCCCCTATTGATGGTATAGGACCTTCTGATTTGAAAATTGATAACCTTGAAGAAAAAGTGAAAGGCGGAAGTGTGAGTGAGATAATTCTTGCATTGAGCACCACAATAGAAGGCGACACAACAAACTATTACCTGTATAAAAGAATGAATAAATATAATGTCCGCATAACAACACTGGCGAGAGGTATTGCCATCGGAGACGATCTGGAATACACAGATGAGATTACATTGGGAAGGGCGATTAATAACAGAAATCCATACCAGCAATGATAACATCAGTTAATCAATTCCTGTCAAATTCCGGCAAAAGTATGAAGCGATCTTCCATCAGAGAGATCCTTAAACATATGCAGAAACCTGGAATGATATCTTTTGCAGGCGGACTTCCGGCGCCTGAAACATTTCCTGTTAATGATCTTAAGGAAATTGCAGATGAAATACTCGGGAAAGACGGACCGGATAGCCTTCAATACGGAACAACTGAAGGAGATCCTCTCCTTAGAAAAATGCTTGTGGAGAGACATAACAGACAGGGTTTGAAAATAAGTATGGATAATCTTATAATTACTTCAGCCTCCCAACAGGCTCTTGATCTGATTGCCAAGGTATTTCTCGATCCGGGTGATTATGTTATTTGCGGTCTTCCTTCCTATCTTGGAGGAATAAATGCCTTTACATTTTATGGAGCAAAACTGAAAGGCATTACCCTCGATAATGAGGGTATGAAACCCGATGAACTTGAAGAAACTATCATAATTCTTAAAGAGCTCGGACGAAAAATTAAGTTTATCTATCTTATACCCGATTTCCAAAATCCTTCAGGTATTACAATTCCCAATTACAGGAGGATTAAAATAATTGATATTGCTGAAAAACACAACCTTCTTATAGTTGAAGACAGCCCATACAGAGAGGTTCGTTTTGAAGGGGAACCTCAGAAGCTAATGTATGAACTAGATACGACCGGCAGGGTCATTACATTGTGTACTTTTTCAAAAATATTCGCACCGGGATTCAGGGTTGGATGGGTTATAGGTCACCCGGAAATATTAGATAAACTGGTTATGGCTAAGCAGACTGCCGATCTATGTACATCTTCCTTTGTACAAAAAATCATTGCCCGTTACATTCAGAAAGGTTTACTTGAGAAAAACCTGGAAAAAACAATCAATCTTTATCGTGAAAGACGTACTCAGATGATATCCTGCTTCAGTAAATATATGCCTGAAGGTGTCACATGGACGGAACCTCAGGGCGGCCTGTTCCTTTTTGTTACTCTCCCGGCCCACCTTGATTCTGATGAAATATTCAAGAAAGCATTGGCTAAGAATGTTGCCTTTGTTGCCGGATCCTCATTCTTCTGTAATAATTCAGGACATAATACTATGCGAATAAACTTCTCCTTCTCAAATAAAGAAGAAATTGAAGAGGGAGTAAGAAGACTTTCCGCGGTTATAAGCGATGAATTGACAGACAAATAACTACAGGATGGAACTATCTGTAATTATTGTCAGCTTCAATGTATGTGATTTTCTTAGACAATGTCTGCGTTCAGTAATGGTTGAATCCGGGAAGATTGACTATGAAATATTTGTTGTTGACAACAATTCAGAAGACGGTTCAGTCGAAATGATAGAGAATGAATTCCCGGATGTTAAACTTATTATTAATAAAGTAAATTCCGGATTTTCTGTTGCAAATAATCAGGCAATTAGAAAGTCAGCGGGACGATATATATTGCTTCTGAATCCTGATACTATAGTCGAAAACGGTACTTTCTCTAAATGTATTGATTTCATGAATAACCACCCCGACGCAGGAGCATTGGGAATCAGGATGATAAACGGAGAGGGAAGGTTTCTGCCAGAATCGAAAAGAGCCTTGCCGACCCTGGCAACTGCATTCTTTAAATCTTTTGGCTTTTCATTTTTATTTCCCAAATCCAGGTTTTTCAGCAGATATTATCTTCCTCAAATTGATAATCGTCAGACTTCATTGACTGAAGTAATTTCAGGTGCATTTATGTTTATTCGCCTGGAGGCACTTAATAAATCAGGATTGCTGGATGAAGATTATTTTATGTACGGAGAAGATATAGATTTGAGTTACAGACTTCTCCGGACTGGTTATAAAAATTACTATTACCCTGAGATACAATTAGTTCATTTCAAAGGCAAAAGCACGCCAAGGAATAACTTTAAAGACATACTCCACTTTTATAAAGCAATGCGTATTTATGTTATGAAACGGTCAAAGGAGGGAAATTATGTATCCTTACGATTTTTTATATTAACAGCTGTCTGTTTTAAAGAGGGAATAGCTCTTTTAAATCGCTTCCTGCGACTGATTTTTAAAAAATAAAAAAGAATATACGGAATAATTGTTTCAACATACAAATGATATCTGAAACATTTCGCCTGCACGGTTGTTTAGTATGTTAGAAATAAATTAATAATATAGTTAAGTCATTATACCACAAAGACTCACAAAGTCAGACTCAAAGCAACATTAAGCGGAAAAATAATTCCGTACAGGATAAGTAAAAGGATAAACAAGAACCACCTGAAACGAAAAAAACATGGCCAGATTGAATGTCACATTACCTGCAATGGGAGAAGGAGTAATAGAAGCAACAATAAATAAATGGCTTGTTACTGAAGGTTCACCAGTAATGGAGGATGACCCGTTGGTTGAAGTGGCAACTGATAAAGTGGATTCTGAAGTTCCGGCACCAGCTGCAGGTACTCTGATCTCTATAATTGCCAGAGAGGGTTCAATTGCCAGAATTGGTGACTTACTGGGAGTTATAGAAAATAATACTACTCCAACTAAAGAGGATCTTAAGAAAATTGATAAAGAAGTTGAAAGAGTCCGTCAGACCATTTTGTCTGCAAAACAGGAAAAAACTGAAATAGAAGTTTCTTCACATGAAATGAAAAGCCGGACTCCATCCGGAAAATTCATTTCACCTCTTGTGAGGAATATTGCTTCCCGCGAAGGGATAAGTTATTCTGATCTTGATAAAACAACAGGAACCGGGATGGATGGCCGGATAACAAAAGATGATATATTGAAAATTCTTGAAGAGAGGAATGCAGAAAAATCTGTTGAAGCGGTAGAGGTCATAAAAGCTGCAGAAGCTGCAGAAGTTGCAGAAACTGTGAAAGATGATGATGTGGTTAAGACCGCAAAGAAACAAACTATATCAGCTTCACGGTCAACGGGAGATGAAATAATTCCGATGGACAGGGTCCGGAAGATTATTGCAGAACACATGGTTTTATCGAAAAGAACATCCCCCCATGTCACATCCTTTATTGATGCTGATGTAACTCGTCTTGTTGCCTGGAGAAATACAAACAAGGAAAAGTTTTTGGCTGCCGAAGGACAAAAGCTCACTCTCACTCCTCTTTTTATTGATGCTGTTGCAAAAGCACTGTATGAGTTTCCTATGGTCAATGTATCAGTTGAGGGTGAAAATATTATCAAAAAGAAAAATATAAATATAGGAATGGCAACTGCACTCCCTGATGGCAATCTGATCGTACCTGTTATAAAAAACGCAAACGAAAAAAGTATTACCGGTCTAGCAAAAGCAGTCAACGATCTGGCTGAAAGAGCCAGGATTAATAAATTAAAACCTGACGAAATTACAGGAGGTACTTTTACTATCACAAATTTCGGGAGTTATAACAATCTAGCCGGGACACCTATTATTAATCAGCCACAGGCAGCTATTCTCGGTACGGGTGTGGTAAGAAAAACCCCGGTAGTTATTGAAACCCCGGAAGGTGATATGATAGCTATCAGACAGATTATGATACTTTCATTAAGTTACGACCACAGAGTTATTGACGGCGTGCTGGCGGGAAAATTCCTTCATAAGGTGAAACAGATTCTTGAAAACTATTCTCCCGATCCAGACTTATTTGTTGTTTAGTCTCAGATATTGATTGTGATTTTAATCTTCTCGTATACCGATTTTGAAAAAAAAGGGAGGATTTTGAAAAAAGGACTATTATAAATAGCCCTTTTTTCTAATATTTGTCCTATATTAGTACCTTTGAGTAGAGAAATAACAGATTGATTTCCTCCATTCTAAAAACAGAAACTTAGGCTTAAATTATTCGCAAATGTTTTATGTGACTACATTCCATTTAGACTTAATTGTATCATGATGAAAAGGTTTGTTCTCTTAACGTGGCTTCTGGCTGCATTTATAAATGCTGATTTATTATCTCAGTCTAAAGGAGAATTGAGAGATAATTTTTACGATGCTGAAAGCTGGATCTTATTCGAAGCTTACCAGGATGCTTTACCCTTGTATCAGCAGCTTTTAAAAAGTTACCCGAATAATGCAAATTTCAAATACAGGATAGGACAGTGTTATATAAACATACCCGGAGAAAAAGTTAAAGCTGTTAGTTATCTTGAGGATGCTGTCAAGAATATTGATCCAAATTACAAAGAGGGAAAATTCAATGAAACGGGAGCACCATATGACGCTCTGTACTATCTCGCAAATGCTTACCGGATAAATAACCAGATTGATAATGCTCTTAAAACTTACGAACTCTTTAAAAAGAATCTCAACCCTGAAGTTTATGATACAACGGTTGTTAAGCTCCAGATACAATCGTGCTGGAATGCCAAGGAATTGATGAAAATGCCACTATATATCAGAGAAAAAAACCTTGGAAATATTATAAACAGCAGCAATAATGATTTTAACCCCGTCGTATCTGATAATGAAGATCTCCTTGTATTTTCCAGAAGTCAGGCATTTTATGATGCACTTCTGTATTCTACAAAAATAAACGGGCAATGGACAACTCCAAAGAATATGAATGAGTTGTTGAAAGTTGACCGCGATCTTTTCCCGACTTCTATCTCGAAAGACGGGAAAGATCTGTACCTGTACAGTTCGGCTGATTATGACGGAATAATTTATACAACCCGGTTTGAAAACGGAACATGGTCTCCTATTGTCAAACTCAACGAAAACATCAATACAAAATATTGGGAATCACACGCAACTATTTCCCACGATAATAAAAAACTTTACTTCACAAGCAATAGAAAGGGAACATACGGAGGACTTGATATATACGTTTCAAATCGTGACAGCACTGGTGATTGGGGACCGGCACTAAATCTCGGACCGGTAATAAACACACCTTATAATGAAGAATCTCCTTTTTTGAGCGATGATGACAAAACCCTGTTTTTTAGCTCAAGGGGGCATTTTAACATGGGCGGTTATGATATTTTCTATTCAACGCTTCTTGATAACGGTGAATGGTCGGTGCCCCTGAATGTAGGCTATCCGCTTAACACGACCGACGATGATGTCTTCTTTAAACCTCTTCATCAGGGATATGAAGGATATATGGCAAAAGAACTTCCCGGTGGTTATGGCAAGCAGGATATTTACCGCATCGAGATTTTTTCCAATGATCATCCCAGAAAATTCTTTGTTAGAGGAATGGTAAAAGTAGCGGACCTGATCAATAGTATGAATGATAGCGTGAAAATAAGCGCTATGAATATTAAAAATTCAAACCAGACAATAATTGTCTATTCGAATCCTAAAACAGGTGAATACGAGTTCCAGCTTCCACAAGGAGATTATCAGATCACTTATGAGGGTGACGGAGGTGAAAAAGTCGTCAGAAAAATTGATTTGCCTCTTTCGAATCCGTCCGACAGTTTTGTTGTACCCGGAACAATACTTCCAAAAACAGATTTTGTTGCAGAATTAACTGTTAAAACAAATAAAACCATTTCTGTTACTAAGGGTGATTCAATCCTTTTTCCATTGAAGGTCGAACCAAAATCTTTCCTTACAGTTGAACACTGGGTAGGAGATGCTTTAGTTTCTGTTGAACACTTTACAATACTCGATTCGACCTTTAACTATAAGATGGCGCCCAGTAACGGAAAGAACAGAGTTGTCTTTAAACTGACCGACAGGTTTAACAATACTACTAAAACTGAGGTTTTAATCACGAGAGAAAAAAAGATCATAAATCAACCGCTGGTTAGTCCGGAATATAACAGAGTCATAGCACAAAAACAAATTGCATCACTCACGGCTATGATTAAGAACAGAGCAAAAGACAGTCTTTTAGCGGTCATTACGGAATCAAATATAGAAAACAAGGAATTCGGAAAAGTCGATGATTATATCTCATATCTGAAAGAAGAGGCCGGTAAAAAAAGTATCAAATCCGAAGAGGTGGATAAACTGGCTCTTAAAGTGGCTGTTATGGATAATATACTTACACAGGCCGCCGTAGATTTATTGGCAAGACACACCGATGGTGATTTGAAAAAACTGCTTACTGACCTTGATATTTATAAATTGAATCTTAAGACCTGGACCGATTTGCAAACATATGTCAGTGCAAAAACAGGCGGAAAAATAACTCCTGAAGATCTGAACAGGATTGCAGCTGCAATATTGGCGGAAACAGATCCATACATAGCAGTATTGAGAAATAAAATCCTGGCGTTCAGTGAAAACTCTCCTGCTGGTGACCTTATTCGTCAAACCGTGACTGCTGTCGATAAGAGAAACATTAATACAAAAGAGAAATGGCTGCAGGCATTTTATGATGAAGCTGTTAAGCATGGACTTACTCAGAAACAAATCTCAGAAATAATGGTGATGATTAGTTCATTACCAGGTACTGACGTTGAACAGTACCTCAATGATCTGATAGCACATTCACAGGAACCCCTGGCCACAACTCTTAAATCAATCGATCTGAAAAAAGAGGGAATCAAAACCCCACAGGATCTTTTAATATACCTCTTCGCCAATAAAGGGAAATACCCTGAAGAATCCGTTTCTAATAGTATTGCAAACCTTATATCCGCAAAAGATATCTCTGCTGATAGTATTAAATCATATATAGCACACCGGGGGAAAAATAATCTGTGGATTTTATGGGTTCTGCTTGGAGCCGGACTTACAGCTTTAATCCTGATTTTGTGGAGGAGAAAAAGGAATCAGAAAGAACAGAAATAGAGAAAGAGATTGTATCAAGAGTCCTTTGTGACCTTCGTGAAACCCTTGGTGTCCCTTCGTGGTAAAAGATAAAGTATTGAACCACAAAGGATCACATAGTATAAATAAAAGTAAAACAAAGGAAAACAAAGCCAAAAGTACCTTTTGAGACAGCCTCTTTCTTAAAATAATATGTGATTAACAATTCTTTTGCTATTTTTTTAATAAATTTGTTTACCAAAATCTCTGTCTATGAGCAAAAGAGCAGTATGTCTGTTTTTTACTTTTGTTTTAATCATTCCTGTTTACGCACAAGAGAATAAAGATCTTCAGAATTCATTCCTTGAAGCTGAATATTTTCTTATGAATGAAGCTTACTCTGATGCACTCACATATTATTTGCAGCTCTATGAAAAGCAGCCGGATAATGCGAACCTGGCTTATTGTATAGGTGTTTGTTACCTGAATATTCCCGGGAAAAAAAATCTTTCTGTTGAGTATCTTGAAAACGCTTCAAAAAATATGTCAGCTCAGCATAAAGAAGGCACTCTGACTCAGATAGCTGCACCATATAATGCATTGTTTGAACTTGGAAAAGCTTACCGGATAAATTACAAGTTTGACAAAGCAAAAGAGACTTTCACAAAATACTTGGCAACTCTTCTTCCAGACGATCGGGAGAACATTGATTTCGTTAAAAACGAAATAGCAGCTTGTGATATGGCGAAAGACCTGATAGCCAAACCTGTAGCATATTCTGAAGAAAATATGGGTGAACTCTTTAATGATGAAAAATCAAACTTCAACCCCTTGATTTCTGCCGATGGAAAATCTTTTGCATATATGGTCTCCCTCAAATTCTATGATGCAGTTATGTTTTCGAAACTGGTAAATGGTAAATGGACTGCCCCCGTCAATATAACTCCTGAACTTCAATCTGATGGAGATTTTTATATTTCATGCCTTTCTGCCGACGGTAAATTATTATTCCTTTCTAAAGATGATCATGTTAATAGTGATATTTATGTAAGTTCATATGATGGAAACAGTTGGAGCAAGACAGTTAAACTAAACAAAAATATTAATACAAAATATTGGGAATCACATGCTTTTTTATCTGAAGACGGGAATCAGCTCATCTTCGCTTCCGATAGGCCCGGTGGTTTTGGCGGCCTCGATATTTATATCTCTCATAAAGTAAATGGTGACTGGGGGCCTGCCGTAAACCTTGGTCCGGAAATTAATACACCATTTAATGAGGACAGACCATTCCTTATAAATAATGGGAAAACCCTCTTTTTTAGTTCACAGGGGCATGAAAACATGGGAGGGTACGATTTGTTCAGATCCGATCTGCAATCAAATGGTCTCTGGAGCAAACCAAAAAACCTTGGATATCCGATTAACACTCCCGACGATGATATTTTCTTTATGCCTGTTGGAGATGGTAAATCAGGTTATTATTCGAAATATAAGGATACTGGAGGATACGGTAAGGAAGATATTTATAAGATCACCTTCAAATAAATATTGCCATTTCACTAGTTTAAACATGTAGAATAATTACTATATTTGTTTTAATGGTAAAATTCAGAATAAAGATCATAAGTATTTTATTACAGCTATTGACTCTGGCTGTCTTTCCGGTGGCTGTTTCAGCACAATCTGTGGGCGAAATGAAAAAAATATTTGCAAAGGCAGAGTCATATTACCTTTTTGAAGAATATGAATTGGCAAATCAGCTTTACCTTCTGCTTGATACTACTAACAATTTTAATATTAAGTATAAAATTGGAAACTGCTACCTGAACATTCCGGGTGAAAAAGAAAAATCAATTCTATACCTTGAGGACGCTGTTAAAAATGCCAGTTATGATTCAAAAACACTGACATTTAAAGAGCACAAAGCTCCTCTCGACGCATATTTTTCTCTGGCTAAAGCTTATCTGATTAATAATCAGTTTGAAAAAGCTCTCAGTACTCTTCAAACATTCAGTAAGCTGGCAAGGGAAACAAAATCCAAAGGAGGAATGAAAAACTCTGAGTATATTGATCAGCAGATTCAGGCCTGCAGGAATGCAATTCAATATAAAGAGAATCCTGTGGTCTTTAGCAAAAAAAGTTTGGGAAGTGACTTCAATCAGGGAGCAATAAATGATAATCCTGCCGTCAGCTATGACGGGAATACAATAGTTTATACTGAACGAAGAGGTATTGTCAATGCCATTTTCTTTTCAAAAAAGGAAAGAGGAAAATGGCAGACATCTATCGAAATAACTGCACAGCTCAATGCAGGAGAAGACTGTTCATCATGTTCTCTTAACAGCGATGGCACAGAACTGTTCCTGTATAAAACTGATAATTATGACGGCAATATATATTCGTCAAACTTTGTGAATGGTGCCTGGACACCAATTAAAAAGCTCAATAAGAATATTAATACCAAATTTTACGAATCTCATGCCTGTATTTCAGCTGACGGTAAAAAATTATATTTTACAAGTAACCGGGACGGGGGACAGGGAAACCTCGATATTTATGTTTCAGAAAAAGATGCTTCAGGTGACTGGGGACCGGCTGTAAATCTCGGAGCTGCAATAAATACGCCTTTTAACGAGGATACTCCGTTTATAACACAGAATGATTCAGTGTTATATTTTAGTTCCGAAGGACATAGTTCAATGGGTGGATTTGATATTTTCAAAAGTCAGAAAACAGGAACGGCGTGGAAAACACCTGTCAACATCGGATACCCAATAAATTCAACTGACGATGATAGGTTTTTTCAACCGGTAAATAACGGATTAAATGCCTATTATTCTATGACAACTGACTACAAAAAGAAAGAAATATTTTACCTTGGCCTTGGAAAAACAGATGTTAACCAGTTATTCGAAATAAAAGGCAAATTCAGTCTGAAAGATACAGTTGTTACTTTTGATGAAAATTATTCCATCCATCTTATTAATAAGGCATCAGGGGATACTCTGGATGTCGGTTATCCCAATAAGTATACTGGACTGTATAGCTTTGCCGTAGCCCCCGGACAATTCAGAATATTCTATAAAGGTTTCGGATACTTAACACAAACAATTGATACCTCAATTGTGCAGGACAATCCAAATCTGGTTTTAAATATAGATGTCTCACTGGAAAGAGATACTTCTGTAAAGAAGATTAACCTGCCTGCGGTAGTATATTCCAGGATTGATCTTTCCCTCATTCCGTCTGTTGCTTATATTGATACCAGTATGCTTATAAAGAACCTGAATGTAAGTGACGTAGGAGATATTAATATTAAAGACTCTGATGTGCTCTATTATACTGTTCAGGTTATGGCTCTTCATAATCCCGTTGATGTAACCTATTTCAAATACATTACTGATATGAAAGTGATGTACAATGATATCGATAAGTTTTACCGGTATACAACAGGTAGATTTCCAACAAGGGACGAAGCTTACTCATTAAAACTTGAGTTGATAAGGAAAGGTTACCCTGAAGAAATCTTTATCAAGAAAGTATCAAAATAATGAAAAATGTATTTAGAAAGGCGGCCATCCTTTCTCTGCTTCTTTTATTCTTCCTCCCGATATCTGCACAAGTGCTTTCTAAAAAGGGATTTATAAAAGCCGTTCAGGAAGCTGATATTTATTACTATTATGATCAGAATTATGAAAAGGCTTCTGAACTTTATGAGTCACTTCTTAAGATTTATCCTAATAACTCGAACCTTTCTGCAAAGCTTGGAATCTGCTATTTAAACCTTGACGGGAAGAAAGCCGATGCACTGAAGCTTCTGTCAAAAGCCTCATTGAATATTGTGACCAATGACAAGGAATACCTGGAATACGGAGAAAAAGCGCCTCTGGATACATACCTTTACCTCGCTGTAGCATATCATCAGAACGACAGCCTTAAAAAAGCCATATTGCTTTACACTGATGCAAAGAAAAGACTAAGCGGAACAAAAGTCTTCAGGGATGAATATATTGACAATCAGATAAGAGATTGTAAGTATGCAATTGAAATGAAAAAGAAACCATTGACCATCGATACTGAACTTTTCATACCCTGGCTCATTGAATATCCGGGAGCGTGCAATCCCGTTCTGGCAAAAAATGATTCCGTATTTATTTTCACTCAAAAAGAAAATGGAAAAACACGCATACTGTGCTCTTATAAATCAGGTACATGGAAAATACCGACAGATATCACCAAACAACTTGGAGGTTTTGACAGATTCTATTCAAACTCTATTACAGGAGATGGAAAATTATTAATAATTTATATGGACGATGGCGGTGACGGAAACCTCTATTACAGCCAGCGAAAAGATTCTACCTGGACTAAAATAAAAAGTGTTGGAAAACCAATTAATTCCATCTACTGGCAATCGCATGGTTTTATTACACCTGATGGCAAGACTATGTACTTTTCAAGCAATAAACCTGGCGGAGAAGGAGGACTTGATATCTGGTATTCGGAAAAGAATGCTGCAGGTAAGTGGGGCGAGCCGGTAAATTGCGGAAATATAATCAACACTCCATATAACGAAGATACCCCTTTCTTTGATCCGGAGACCGGCGCATTGATCTTCAGCTCAGTCGGTCATACAAGCATGGGTGGATATGACGTATTCAGATCAGTGAAGAAAAATGGCACTTGGTCAAAACCTGTTGGTATGCCCTATGCATTTAATGATATACTGGAAAACACTTTCTTTGTACTTAATAACAATAAACCCGGATTCATTACCAGCTTATATGACGAAAAGACAAAATCGCGGAACATATTCTCCATTGTTGCCGAGGACCCTGCAGAAAAGATAACAATTGCCAAAGGAACAATTACACTCCAGGACGGAATGGCCGTTGATCCAAAACAAATACAAATTTGGTTGACTGACATCAAGAAGGCAAATGCAGTTAAAAATATTACAGTTAACGATTCAGCCTCGTTTAAATTTGAAGTTAAACCAGGTGATTATAGACTCTATGTAAGTCAAACCGGATATAAGACAGACACTATTAATTTAAGCATTCCTTTATATTATACAGCCAATTATATTTCCGTCAATTCGTCACTTGTACCTGATAAGGTGTTTGGTGGTGAATTCCTTTCAATAAAAAATGTATTATTTGAATTCGATAGTTATACTCTTGATAATCAGGCTAAATCAGGTCTGGAAAGTCTTAAGTCAATTCTTATCGGTTATCCGGAGTTAAAAGTAGAAGTGGCAGGTTATACAGATTCCAGAGGCACTAAAAAATATAACCAAAAATTAGCTGATAATAGAGCTCAGGCTGTAATAGATTATCTGTCGACTTCAGGAACCTCTCCATCAAGATTTGTGAAGAAAGCATACGGAAAATCAGATTTTGTTGCGGTAAATTATAATCCCGACGGTTCCGATAATCCTGAAGGAAGAAAGTATAACAGACGGGTAACATTCGGTATCATCGATCCTAAAACAGGTGTTGTTATTCAACAGGAACCATATACTCCTGAGCACCTCAGGCAGTCATTCTCAATGAAATACAGCATTGTCCTCATAAAGACCAGCAAATATCTGAGCCAGAATTACTTTTCTCCTCTGACCAAAGATGACCTGCTGTTTATCAGAAATATTAAAAAGGACACAATATCAATGTATACACTTGGAGTCTTTTACAATAAACCTGATGCTTTGAAATACCTGGAATATGCCAGAGAAAAGGGATTTGGCAATGCATATGTACTGGATCAGTATGAACTTGATAATGAATCAAAAGTTAACTTATCAGACGAAGCAAAAAAGGCAATTTTTGATAAAATTGATAAGGGAGTTTTTACCATACAATTAATAGCTGTGAAGAATCCTCTGGATATTGGCCGGTTCTTCAGTGGTGTTGAAGGGGTTAATGAAATAAAATCCGTTGACGGGCTATATAAATATTATTGCGGGGAATATACCTCACTTTCAAAAGCAAAAGAAGCGCTGTTAGCAATTAAGAAAGCAGGTTATGAAGATGCTTTTATAAGGAATCTTTACTTATTGTTAACTCAATAGTTATCTGGAAAACAACCCATGAAGTACAAAAAAATCAAGCTCCGGGCTTTGGAGCCTGAAGATCTGGAGCTTCTATACGAGTGGGAAAATAACGACACTTACTGGATCTTAAGTAATACCATTTCTCCATTTTCAAGATTTACTCTCAAGCGATATATTGAGAATTCTCATAAAAATATTTTTGAAACTGGTCAGTTAAGACTTATGATTGACCATATTGAAGATAAACAAACCATTGGGACTATAGATCTTTTTGAGTTTGATCCTTTTAACAAAAGAGCTGGAATAGGAATACTAATTGCCAATGAAAACTACAGAAGAAAAGGATATGCTTCAATGTCCCTGACATGTTTGATAAAATACTGTTTTAAAACACTTCAGCTCCACCAGTTATATTGTAACATACTGGCAAATAACATTGAAAGCATCGATATGTTTAAAATGCAGGGATTTGTCCGGACAGGAATCAAAAAAGATTGGATACAGACATCCGATGGATACATGGATGAATATATGTTGCAATTGATTAACGAGAAATAATGATAGGTTTATTTGCAGAGACAAGTCTGAGATCTGTATTTACTGTTTTAAGCCTGCTGCCAGTAAGCCACATGCAGCTGAAATATCTTCCCCACGCGATTTTCTTATTGAAGCTGAAATACCGGAAATGATAAGGTTATGTTTGAATAAGTACATCCTTTCACCTGAAGATGAACAATATTGATCATTAAGACCAGAATGATAAGAAAGTAAATTAATCCTTATCTCTGAACCTTTGAGCATGGATTTAAGTTCTGTCAGATGGTAATCAGTATCATTCAAATCTTTTATCATAACATATGCCAGGCTTAGCCTTCTCTTTTTTTTAACAGGGAAATTCTTCATCATATTAATTATCTCCTGCACAGGGTACTTATTCTCCACGGGGATCATCTTCTTTCGCTCCTCACTGAAAGGAGAAAAAAGACTTAATGTCAGATTGCAATCTGATCTCTTAAGAAACTGATCAACTCCTGGCATAATACCTACCGTTGAAATTGTTACATTCCTTGCACTGAGAGCAAGACCCCATTCAGCTGTAATTATCCTGCAGGCTTTCAGAACATTTCCAAGGTTATCCATCGGTTCACCCATACCCATAAAAACTACATGCGTTACTCTGTCTGCCTGTGGGAGAGCTATTATTTGGTTCACAATTTCACCGGCCGTAAGATTACCCCGGAAACCGTACCTGCCTGTAAAACAGAACGAACATCCCATTTTACAACCCGATTGTGTTGACACACAGACAGTATTTCTCTTTTTATCGGGTATATAAACCGTCTCAAACTCCTTTCCGCTTTCAGTACTGAACAAATATTTAACAGATTTATCTGTTGAAACTGCAGAAGCCTGAGGGAAAAAAATACCATCAATTGCAATATTTAAAAGCTTCTCTCTTAGTCTGATGGGAATTTTTTCAAAATTATTAATATCAGAAACAGCCTTTTTATATATACTATTTGAGATTGAAACAGCATGGGCACGACTGTACCCCAAAGGCTCTATAAGATCAAGTATCTCATCGGCAGTTGAACCACAAAGACTCTTCTTTACCATAATTACATGATATTTGCAAAAATAGAACGATTATCAATATCTTAGTAACTATTATGAGATCCAGGAACAATTATCTCTGATAAACCTGTAAATAGATGGATAATTGGAAGTCACTATATATCTATTACATATCCGGAACAGGAAATGCACGTGTTTCTTCAGAATGGATTGCAGATGAAGCTAATAAGAGAGGCTTAAAAACATTGGTTCAGCAGATTGACAGACTTGAAAATATAGTAATGCCGTCCGCTGCTGAATATTCACTTATCGGTTTTGCATTCCCGACACATGGTTTTAACGCAGCCCCGTTGATGCTTAGATTCATTGCCGGATTTCCCGGTGGCCTATGCAAAGAGGTTTTTCTTCTTAATACCCGTGCTGGTATGAAACTATATAAACTCTTTATGCCGGGGTTAAGTGGTATGGCCCTATTGCTGCCAGCATTTATGCTTTGGTTAAAAGGCTATAAATGTATAGGATTCAGACCTGTTGACCTTCCGTCAAACTGGATTCCGCTTCACCCGGGTCTCAGGGAAAAAGTGATTGAATCTATTTTTATAAGGTGTGAAAAGATTGTCAGAAAATTTGCTGATAAAATCTTCAGCGGTCAAAAGGTGTATCGCGGACTATTCAGTTTACCAGTCGATCTTTTGATAAGTCCATTAGCACTAGGATATTACATAGGAGGAAGGTTTTTCCTTTCAAAGACTTTTATTGCTAATTATAAGTGCAACAATTGTGGTCTATGCATCAAAGAGTGCCCCACATCTTCAATAAAATATGTACAAAACCGGCCCTATTGGAAACTAACATGTGAAAGCTGTATGAGATGTCTGAACCATTGTCCCGTGAAAGCTATTGAAGCGGCACATGGGATGGCCGTTGTTTTTTGGATTATATTTACAATTATTAATACTCAATTTATAATTCTGATTGTAAATACTTTAAATATTCAACCAGATATCTGGTGGTGGAAAATTGTTTCCTGTTTAACAGGCATTGGAGGAATGGTACTGACTGCAGCTCTTCTATACAGGGCAATGCACTACGCCATGGGATTAAAACCAATGAAATACCTTGTAAGATTTACATCACTCACGGCATTCCCTTTTTGGAGAAGATATAAATTTCCCGGGAAAAACATGACTCCCGGGAATTCTTATAAACCCTAACGACTAAAAAACAGAAAGATGAGCCCGATAAAAATTATTCTTCTAGCTTATGTCAGTCTGGTAGCATGCATGGGCAATAATCAGGTTAAAAACAATAATTTAAAAGAGAAAACTATGATCACAGACAGTACAAAACAGTACGAATTTAACAGGGATTTCCTTAAAAAACATACAACTATTGTGGAACTCAGAAACGGTAATTCAGCTATCACCCTTGTACCTTCATGGCAGGCAAGGGTAATGACAAGTACAGCCGAAGGTGATCAGGGTTTTAGCTTTGGATGGATCAACAGGACCCTGATAGCTTCAGGTAAATCAGCACCTCATATTAATGCTTTTGGAGGAGAGGAACGGTTATGGCTTGGACCAGAGGGCGGGCAGTTTTCCATTTTCTTCAGCAAAGGCAAATCTTTTGTTTATGACAACTGGCAAACGCCTGCGTTCCTGGATACTACTCCCTTTCAGCTCATATCATCAACTGATTCATCAGCCCTGTTCGGGAATGATATAACTACTGAAAACTACAGCGGTACATTTTTAAAATTCCGGATTGAACGGGATGTCACTCTGCTATCTGAAAAAGAGATAGAAAAACTAATTTCTGTAGATCTGAAAGGTATTAATAGTGTCGCTTATCGTTCTGATAATAAATTAATTAATAAAGGAGAGGTTGCATGGAAGAAGGAAACAGGTCTTTTATCAATCTGGATGCTTGGTATGTTTAACCCCTCTCCTGCTATTATTATTGCAATACCTGTAAAACCAGGAGAAGAGAAACTAATTGGTCCGAAAGTCAATGACAATTACTTTGGCAAGATATCCGGGGACCGGTTGAGGGTTTCAGGTAATCATATCTTTTTTAAAGCCGATGGGAAAAGCCGTGGGAAAATAGGCATACCTCCACTTAGAGCTACAGGTGTTATGGGAAGTTATGATTCAGATAACAAGATTCTGACCCTTCTCATTTGCAGATTGCCGGAAGACAAAAAAGATTACGTTAACTCTTCCTGGAAGATTCAGGAAGATCCTTTTTCCGGAGATGCCCTTAATTCATATAATGACGGGCCTCTTGAAGACGGCTCCCAGATGGGCCCTTTTTACGAACTTGAGACCTCCTCACCGGCTGCTGATCTTAAACCGGGAGAAAGTCTCAGTCATATCCAGTATACCCTGCATTTAAAAGGCGATGTTCAGGAACTTGACAAAGTGGCACGCAAAGTCCTGGGTGTAAGTCTAGCAGAGATCACAAGTGCATTTTAGTTCATAAGTCCTCTGTTTTTAAGCAGTGGCTCAATTACAGGTTTCCTCCCTCTGAAGTTGATGAAGCTTTGTTCTGCATCTGTTATTCCCATTGGAGCAAGGATGTTTTTACGGAACGATTCAGCAGTTGTTTTGTCAAAAATACCTTTTTCCTTAAAGGCTGCGAACGCATCATTGTCCAATACGGCTGCCCAGGTATAGCAATAATATCCTGCATCATATCCGTCACTGGCAATATGCAGAAAATAGGTACTTCTGTATCGTGGTTCTATTTCTTTTATGAGACCCATCTTCTGAAGATGATCTTTTTCGAACTGCTCAATATCAATATTTACGGGAGCTTCAAGTGTATGATAGTCCATATCGAGAAGAGAAGCTGCAATAAGTTCAACATTATCAAACCCGGTGTTAAAAAATCTGCTGTTTTTAATTTTAGTTATCAGATTGTCAGGTATTATTTCACCAGTTTTGTAATTTTTAGCATACATTTTCAATACCTCCGGCTCGGTTGCCCAATGCTCCATTATCTGGGAAGGAAGCTCAACAATATCCTGTGCAGTGTTTGTTGTGCTGTACTTATTTATAGAAAAGAGAGCTTGAAGGCCATGTCCGAATTCATGGAATAGAGTTCGTACATCATCGATACTGAGCAACGATGGAACGTCATTGGCAGGATTATTGAAGTTACACACAATCGTCACAACAGGGTTGATCTCCTTTCCATCGAGCCATTTATGATCGCGGTATTCACCACACCATGCTCCCTGAACTTTACTTGCCCTGGTGAAAAAATCCATATAAAGAACTCCAAGAGGTTTTCCGTCAGCTTCCTTAACCTCAAATGCCTTTGCATCGGGATGTGGAAGTGGTATACCGCTAACAGGAGTAAATGTAATACCGTATAACCTGTTTGCAACTGAGAATGCTCCTTCTCTTACATTATCGAGTTTAAAATAAGGCCTTAGCTCATTATCATCCAGGTTATATTTTTCTTTACGCAATTTCTCGGCGAAGTACCACCAGTCAGAAGGTTCAATTTTGTATCCTGCTCCTTCCCTGTCAGCGATTTTTTGCATCTCCTTAAGTTCTTCTCCGGCAACTTTTAATGCAGGTGTCCAGACCTGATTGAGCAGAGCGTAAACATTTGCAGGAGTTTTAGCCATTCTGTTGTCCAGACTCAGATCAGCGTGCGTTTTAAAACCGAGAAGCTTTGCTTTTTTTGCCCGCAGAGCAACCAGATTCTCAAGAACTTTTTTGTTATCAAGATTATCATTATGATTTCCTCTTGTCAGGTAGGCATCGTATATTTTCTTACGCAAACTATGATTCTCATCATAAGCCAGAAAAGGGAGCATACTTGGTTTTTGTGTTGTAAATACCCATTTACCCTCAAGACTATCTTTTTTTGCAAGGCTGGCCGCTCCATTTATTACATTCTGAGGCAGACCTTTTAAATCAGCTTCATTATCAATAACTAATCTGAATTTATTAGTCTCTGCCAGGACATTCTGACTGAATTTCACAGAAAGTACCGATATTTTTTCATTCAGCTTTTTAAGGGTGTCTCTGTCTGCGCCTTTTAGAAGAGCCCCGTTACGTACGAAATTTTTATACAGGTTTTCAAGCAGAAATTCCTGTTCAGAGTCAAGTGATAATTTTTCTCTTCTGTCATACAAATATTTTATCCTGGTGAAAAGCGCTGAATCAAGCAGGATTTCATCATGGTACGCAGAAAGCAAAGGAGAGACTTCAACTTCGATCTTTTGAATCGAATCATTTGTATTTGCAGATGCCAGTGAGAAAAACACGAAAGAGACTTTGTTAAGGATTTCTCCTGACTTATCCAGTACTTCGATAGTATTCTGAAATGTAGGTATGCTTTTGCTGTCGGAAAGATTTTTAATTTCTTCCCTGCCGTCAGCCATTCCTTTTATAAAAGCAGGCATATAATGTTTTGCCATAATCTTATCAAATGGAGGAACCTCAAACTGAGTGTTATATGCGGAAAAAAACGGATTGCTTTTATCTGCTTGAACTGCCGGTTTGGGTTTACAGCCTGCCATTGCTATTCCAATAAATCCGCATATTAATAACATTTTAAAAGATTTTTTCATAATTAGAAACTTAATGGTTAATTAATCTGTACCTATCTGATTACAAAATAAGGTTATTCAAATCTGGAATCAAAAGAAAATTAACAATTTAACCATACTAAATTACAGATTGAATGTTCGAAAGAGCGCCTTATTCTTTCAAAGGATGATAAGAAGCCAAATATTTACTACTTTTGAAATCCTTGATTATAACTAGGAGAGATGGCAGAGTGGTCGAATGCGGCGGTCTCGAAAACCGTTGTTCGCCTTCCGGCGGACCGGGGGTTCGAATCCCCCTCTCTCCGCAAAGCCACAACAAACCCCGCGTCAGCGGGGTTGTTTATTTTACCGAGGTTCCTAAGAAAGTTTACTTTCTGATGGAACTGAGGGAAAATAAACAAAACCCGACAGGGTTTGTTGTGGCTTTGCAAGGTGCCCTGCCAGGGATCGCCGAAGGCAATCCCTTTTAATACCTGGATACCTCTCCCCAAACCCACCGACAAGTCGAGGCAGGCCCTCCCCCTCGAGTGAGGGACTTGATTCATTAATTATCAAGTAAATAACATTTCTGAATAATAAACAAAACCCGACAGGGTTTGTCGTGGCTTTGCAAGGTGTCCTACCAGGGATCGCCGATAGCAATCATTTCTAATATAACAATAGCCCGTAGGGCTTAAACTATTGTAGCCAAGATTGGTTCAGAACATTTATTATACCTCGTAGAGGTTAAACATTTCCCAAGAATTCCAGAAATTTATTGTCTAACCGCTACGCAGTAAGATAATTTTTTTACGATTCTTCTTCTACAATACCTTATCGCCTACGGCGAATGTTTCTATAAAAGTATCCCAGCAAGAGAAGCTGAAATATATGAAGCCATAGTGCCGCAAAGCATAGCCTTAAAGCCCAGCTTTGCAAGATCAGCTTTTCGATTAGGTACCAGAACTCCGATACCTCCAAGCTGAATAGCTATTGAACTGAAATTCGCAAATCCGCAAAGAGCAAAACTTGCAATCACAACTGATTTTGCGCTTAGAAGGCCCTGATGAATCATTGGAGTGAGGTCAGAATAAGCTACAAATTCGTTTATGACCATTTTTGTTCCCATTAAGGATCCAACGTGCAGTGATTCGGATGGAGGAACTCCCATAACTACCGCAAAAAGACTGAAGAAGGCTCCGACAACATCCTTCAGACGAAGGTTATCCACATTCAGTCCCAAAGCATTTAGTGAGAGACCGGTCCACGAAAGAAAATGCCCGAAATAGCCCAGTAAAGCATCTATTAAGGCAATCAGGGCGATAACACCTATGAGCATTGCAATCACATTAATGGAAATCTTCATACCATCACTGGCTCCATGGGAAATAGCATCCATGATATTAGAATGCTCTTTTTTCACTTCAAGTTTCACGGTTCCCTTTGTTTCCGATTCTTCAGTCTCAGGAAAGACAATTTTCGCTATAACCAGTGCTCCCGGTGCAGCCATCAGACTTGCAGCAAGAAGATAGGAAGCCGGTACGCCCATAGATATATAGACTGCCATTACTCCACCGGCTATACATGCCATACTTCCTGTCATCGAAGCCAGAAGTTCCGACATTGTCATTCCGGAAAGATAAGGCCGTATCATTATCTGAGCTTCAACCTGACCTACAAAAGCGCTGGCAACATTCGATAAAGCTTCGCTTCCGCTTACTCGCATAGCCCAATGAACAAAACGTGCAATTACTGCTATTACCCTTTGCATCAGACCTATATGATATGCAATAGCAACGAGTACACATACAAAGATGATTGTAGGAAGCAAAATAAATAAAAAAACGCCGCTTTTAACAATACCTTCAGGCAGTATCTGTGTTATTTTTGTAAGATCACCAAAAACAAAAAGTCCACCCGCTTTAGAGAAGTCAAGAAGCTTATTTATAGCTTTGCCTAACCAGAAAAAGATCTCCTGTCCGATCGGAACCTTGAGAATAAAAATTGCCAGAGCTATTTGTAACAGCAAACCGGTAATTACAAGACGGTAATTAATTTTTTTCCTGTTGTTCGACCATAAAAAAGCGAGACCCAGAATAATTATGATCCCGATGACGCCAGTAAATCGTCCCATATCTTCTTTCTAAGTTATAAAGCAACCTTCAGGAAATCGCTATTTAGTCTCAGCAGGAAAAGATTCGGACCATTTTTTAATAATCTCTATTTGTTCTATGGAAGGGATTGTTTCCGGTCTTTTTTCTCTTGCACCTTTTGGAGGCATAGCTCCTTTATTAAGTTCTGAATACATTTTGGCAGCTTTTTCCTTCTGCTTTTCCTGTGAATAATTAACCCACTCTGTAAAATTCAATTTAGTTCTGGACATTAATCCACCCTGGTCTGTATGACAAGGAGTGCATGAAGCAGTTACTATTTTATTCACATCTTCGGGAAGCGATTTACTTGTTTTTGAAACATCCTGGGCAGATGCCCGAATACTAAATAATAAGAGACTGATAAACAATAATCCGGTAAACTTAATAAATGAAACTGCCATTTTCTTCATAACCTCTGAGTTTAATAGTTAGCAGTATAAAGATAAACTATAATCTTTTAACAGAAACTAATATAGTGTACGATTTGCTAGCTGAAAACTGCTATCTGTCCATTTTTTGGAATTGCCCTGTAAATTATCTTTGCATCGGTCCGTGGCAGTCTGATTTTTATAAATGGATGATATTCAGGAACTTTAAACACGGCTATTTTTTTTAGTGCACTCCATGTATCTCTGAGACGATCATTGAGATCGAATCTTATCCGGCTCAATCTGTCATTGAATTTCACATTTTCTTCCTGATATACATAGATCCTGATTCCCCCGTTCATTTCAAGAATGTAGTTAACCGGTTCAGTAATAGATGTATCGGGCATTATATCCGGTTTGTATTCTGATGTATCTTTAGGAGCCATTTTGATCATCACCGGTTCCTTCTTAATTGTAGCGAAGGCATGTGATATTGTAAAAGGAGTTGCGAGCATAGAAAGTACCGCATTTTCATTGCCCTTCAGCAGAATCTTGCTGGTTTTAACACTTCTCATTTTTGACTTATGCACGACCACACCGCATATTTCAATATTAGCAGTGCTGTCTGCCAGATTAATTGTAAGGTATATTGAATCTGATTCTGCCATTACTATCCTTGATTGAAGAAAAGCTTTTTCTTTAAAAAGCATAAGATAAGCTGAGTCCTTTAGTATTTGCTGGTCAACGCTGTTTCTATCTGTAACCTTAACACCGAATTCCTTATTTATCTCTTCCATTTTCCTGTTTGGACTGATCATTGACATTACAGAATAATAGAAAATGAAGATCAATAGAATACAGATCAGTGCTAAGAAAGTTATTTTTCCAAAATGTCGTTTATTCTTCTTTTCAGTTTCCATTTTGTTTATCAGATCAGAAAATATATACTTTCGAACCAATATTAAGTGTATTATAGATCACTTTAAGATCGTCATCATTCAACCTGACGCAGCCATGAGTTACAGGCATACCGAGAAAACGTTTGTAAATGGTGCCATGTATCATGTATCCGTCTCCCAGAGCCAATGCATAATCTCCTAATACTCCATATTCATATCGTGAAAAATCATTTGCAGGTGGTATAGGTGAGCCCTCTTCCACGAAAGACCAGTCGGGTCGTTTCCAGACAGGGTTAGTTGTTTTTCCATGAATCCAGTATTTTCCTTTAGGTGTTTTGAAAATCCACTTTTTATTTCCTGCTGTTTGAAGCATGGTATAACTTCCGGAACTGCAGAATCCTTCTCTTACAAGTTTTTTATTAGTATAGAGGTAGAATTTGTTTTCGATTGTATTAATAACAATATACGATTGGCCGGAAGTAAAGGCATTAAATTTTAATGTCAGGTGTTGTACATCTTTAGCCAGAAGACCAATCTGCTTTTTATATAAAGGATCTTTCTTTAATTCCTGATGTCTGGTGATCAATGATTTCTTTTGAGGTGAAAGTTCTTTCAGAGCAGGAACAACATAAAGGATAAAAAGCAGGAGCGCAAGAGTTATCAGAATTGCAGAAATGATTATTAACAGTGAACGCAAAATAATCAGGAGCGGTTTTTTTCTGAGATTTTTTTGTAAATCCTCATTATTTGTCTCGTTAAGAATTTTATTATTATTCAGATTCGAATCAGGAGCTGATTTTCCGTAATCAGACTCTTTTCCGTCATTTATTATCTCCTCGTCTTCCATATCAGATAATTTATTTGTCCACAACATCTTTCAGTTCGACCATTGATCCAACGATTGTAACCGGAGTACCGACTTTTACAATCTTGAATACAACATCGATTTCCTGGTCAGTAAGAGCTATACACCCCTCGGTCCAGTCAATCCCCTTTCCTCCGTTTCCATGGATTTCAATCATTCCGCCAATTTTAGCTGTTGCCGGAAGTGATCCATGTTCAATCTCGGATTTGAATTTTTCTTTATCTTCTTCATTCGGATAATCAAGTAACAAAGCTTTATAGTATTTAGTTTTCCTGCTATCAAACTTTTGGGCAATCTTGTACATTCCTTCAGGAGTAGCAAAATCTCCTCTCACTCTTTTATCTCCAACCCAGTTTCTTCCTAATTCGGCTTCAAACTCATATTTTCTGACGCCTTCAAGATAAATCAGGCATTTTCTTGAAAATTTATCAATAATTATCGAATAATCACGATTTTTTTTGGATTCATTTAAAGCCTTATCAACCCATTTTTTCCAGAGCGAATATGATTTGAAATAGTTTTTAAGATTTGCAGATGCATTTTCGTACGATTCTGTAAGAAGATACTCAGAATCAGTAATTTTCCTGCTAGCCTGGAGATATTGGCCTTTATTATAAACTATTTCTGCTTCATTTAGTAATAGTTTTCCTTTTGAAATACGGTTACGCATTTCCGACGTCAAGGGATAAGTGGTAAAGAGTTCGTCAATCTGAAAGACGAGATCATTCAAAGACTCTATTTTTTGCTTCAGTTTTATTTTAAGGTTTGATGAGCTGCTTATTGAATTATCAATAGCCTGGCTTGCTTTTTTAGCTGATAATTCAGCAAACATTATAACCTTATCATAATGTCTGAAAAAAATGAATCTTTTGTTTTCTTTCTGCCAGTTTACCATTGCAGAATCATAGAAGCTCTTTGCCTCGGAAAAGAGCTTTTTAGAATACGTATCTGCCCTATTTGTTCCTGCCTTGGAAAGAATTTCCCTGGCATACTCCATTTTATCGGAAGGTGGCTTAGGAGTAAAATGGATCAATAACAAGATTACTAATGGAATAGAAACTGCTATAGCAGAAAAAATCAGCACATCTCTCCAAACCTTTCTCATGTAAACCTGTAACGACTTTAAAAAAAACCCCGGGAATTTCCCGGGGAATTTATATAAATAAGTCAATACTTACTAATTATTTTTTCTTTGGTGCTGCGGCTGGTTTAGCTGCTGGCTTAGCTGCTGGTTTAGCCATTGGTTTAGCCATTGGTTTAGCCATTGGTTTAGCTGCAGGTGCCATTGCTGGTTTTCCTTTTCCGTGTACCTTTGCAATAGCATCTTTAAGTTCGGTATTAATACCAGTTGCACTTTGATTTGCAGCTTTAACTTTATTAAGAGCATCCATGTAAGAACCTTTATCGTACAAACCCTGAGCTTCAGCTACAGTTGCATCGATGGTAGTCATTTCGGTTTTAATCTGCTCCAGTACAGCTGCGCCTTCTTTACCTTTTGGAGCTTTGGTAATAAGAGTTTTGTTTTCTTCAATAACGGCTTTTACAGCTGCCAGTGATGTTTCAACTTCTTTCTTAACTTCTTCTTTTTTGGCTACAGCATCAGTTGCAGCTTTATTTGCTGCGGCTAAAGTTGCGTCCAATTTAAGTTCAATAGGGCCAAATTTCTTGAATAATTTTGATTTCTGAACTTCAATTGCAGCATTAATAGCTTTCATTGAATCCTGTACAGCTGATAGTTCAGCAGGTACATAAACAGCTGCTTCAGCAGTCTGTGCAGCTGTGATTGCTGCATTAGTAGCATCAACTTTTGCCTGTGGAACTTTTCCACAACTAGAAAGGAAAGCAACCATTGCGATAGCGGCTAATCCCATTAAAACTTTGTTCTTCATTTTTCTAACCTTTTTTAATACTTTGTTTATTTAACAACTTCCGATCTA